>NZ_FORU01000002.1 GCF_900114085.1 Myroides guanonis
TTTATTTTTTGTTTCTTTTTTTGTGTTCAGCGTTTTATCAGCGCGTTGTCCGGTTTTTTATGTACAAAGGCACATAGGGCATGGTTTTCCGGTGGTCTTCTTTTTTATGGCTAAGGAAAAAATTGGGTGATTTCGTGTATTAATGAGGTTTTATGTTTGATGAAAAATCATGTTGTAGCTTCAAAAGAACCTTTGAGGTGCTTCTTCGGTAGTAAGTTTAAGAAAATCACTCCCTTATATATAGGTAGAGGTTTTCTGTATGCTTCACAGCTTACGGAAAAACTCTGACTATTAAGCAGAGGGCTAGCTACAAGAGTGTGTTTTTGAAGAATTGAAACGTCAGCTTAATAAAACAAGTAATCTCATGATTACAAATTAATAATTTTGAATCTTTCTTTTAATGCACAGCAACCTGTCTTATCCCCTTTTCATTTTAAACACACTAAACTAAAACTCCAAAATCGACAATACTCCTTCTTTTCGAAGATGGTTTTTATCCAGTTATAACTTTCTAAAGTTTTTGCCTATATACAAAATACTGATTAACAAAAGTCAGTTTCCACATTTATATCACCAACTAATACACTTACATAAACCACAAAATATAGTTTTTCTAGACATTTAAAAGGTTTGAAATTTTTTAATAAACTACTACTACAACATGGAGTAATTTGGATGCAACGTGACTCCTAAAAGAAATATAAAATTAGATGTTAAAAAAGCACTATATATACATAACCCAAATAGGAATATCTAGTCCTGCCTTAAAAAAGAATCTTACTTTAGCAATTACATCTCTGCTATCAAAATAAGATTACAACCTCTTTATTAATTCATAAAAATCACTCACTGCTACTATATCACTTTTACATAATACCAAGCTATTTAACACCCCTCCCCTGAAGCACGACCGAATCCACTAAATCAACTCGATAATAATAAAGAGTTTTAAATGTCCAAAATTGCACAGTTAATAATAATGGTGAGTAATTAGGAACATAATATCACCAGAACCACCTTAAATTGTCGTAGTTACTTGAGCTATTTGCCCTAATAAAATAGTTGTTGCAGAACTTCCTAAATAAACCATATTTTGAAATTCAGTCATCAATTTTAAATTCGCTCCTTCTAAACCAAACCTTACCCTAATATTTTCCGCTTCAATAATTCCACGCTTAACTAGTCCGATATAAAAAATGTCTAAAATCTACTAATTCAATGATTTTACATCCTAATCAAATTATTGCTTAATCAATAAAAGTGTTTCTTCTAAAAGGGTATCTCTTCCTTTAAGGATATCAGTTTGATTTCTATAAATTTCTATATCAGGTTCCACACCCACTTTTTGAATATTTAATCTATCCGCAGTTGAAACACCTATTCCAGTAAAAAACACTTCAACCTTTCCAGGCAACTGTAATTTTGTAATTAATCCAAAAGCTCCTGCTGTGGAGGTTCCTATCAATTTAACCCTGTCGCTACCTTTTAATAATAGCGCCAAAAACTCACCTTGCCCTCGAGTTTTTTCATTAACTAGAACATAGATATTACCAGTAAAAGAGTTCTTTGCATTCTTATTCTCATGCATCTTCTTTCTTTCAATAAAACTTCCTACAGCTTTTGAATTAGGCTCTATCATTTGTGCAAAAACCTTATTTTTCAATACTAAATAATCCGCTAAATTATTTCCTGAAGGAACTTCGTAAGAACGCAAGTCAATTATAAGATTATTTAAATTCTTGAAATCTCTTTGCATAGGTACTTGATCTCTTTTCAAGAAACGTCCAACATCTATATACCCAACAGAACTATCCAAAATTTTCCAAGGTAAATTCTCATTATAATCACTATCGGGAAAAAACTCAGTAACTAAATATCTAGGTGTCACAAATGATAATGTATCAATATTTCTAAGCACTGTTACTTCCATATTACCAGAACTTCCATTTAACAATGTTGTTGCTAAAGAATTGTTTTTAGTTCTTTCATTCGATGATGAAATCACCCCTTCTTTATCCTCAACAAGTTCATCTATTTTCTTACCATCAATAGCTAATATTTCATCACCAGATAAAACCCTAGAAACACTAGACAAACTATCTATCTCCATTCTATCTACCATCCATTTATCTTCTATTTTAACAATTGAAAAAGAAGGTCTATAATCTCCGATTCTTTTCTTTAGTAGCTCAGAAGCAACAAAAGCATTGCTATCTTCTAAAAACCTAGTCATTAAAATAATGGCATATTGATATCCAAAATCTGTTGTAGAAGAAATAAACAAAGGTATCATCTGAGGTAAAACAACATCCCATTTATCCGTCATCAAACTTTTATAAGGATAAAAATAGTTTATAACGTTCCAAAATCGCGCTAAAGCTAATAATCTTCGCTCTTTATTTGGTAATGGATCGAAAGAAACTACACGCTCATTTTTAAATAATGGCAACTGAGTGTCTTTATAAAACTGTACATAGTAATTCTTATCCAAACTTCTATTGGTTCTAATAAAATCAAGCCTTTTCAAAATTAAAGGACTCAGTTCGGTACCTTTCCATAATTCCTCATAATTAATATTATTAGAGGTTTCTTGCGTTACTATAGTTTTACAAGCATCGCACAACTTTACAGTTCCTAAACTATTTAAGAGTTCTAAGTAAGCCTTATTAATTTCTTCTTCTGTTCTTAATCCATCCAGAACTTGTAGATGGGAAACAAAAACTCCATCCCAATCTGTTACACCAGCAGCCACACGAGGGTGATTATATTTTAGAAAACCCCATACTTTAACCCATGTCTCAATCTTCTGTTGTTCAGCAATTTGAGACCATGAAAAATTAGTTATAAATAGAAATATTAATAAAAATTTAGATTTCATCTGTTTCGATTGTATTTATTAGAATTTTAGTAAAACTATCTTTAAAAAAAACGACAATTTGAGGAATTTATTTCAATTAGTATTATGATTAATCAATTTTAACCTTAAATCTACTCAAGTATCTTGCAGTAGTTTGTTCACTACCGTTATACCTGAATTAAATCATCTTAGCAACCAAACATTAGAAATATTGAATATCAATATTAACGAACATAAAAACAAATTCAAGCAAAAAAAGCCTCGGTATATACCGAGGCTTTTATGCATTATAAATCAAACTTGACAATCTCTCTAAAAACTCTAGCTATTTAATTAATTTATATTCGAACTTTGGATATCCACGTTCTCCTTTTTCATTTAAAAATGTCAACATACGCATCTTATAGTAATTCCCTTTAGCGTCTTTAATAACGTAATAAACATTATTAAATAATTTTTTACCATCAGCGACCTCTCTCCACGAACTACCAATCGTTCTCAAATCAAATTCAAATAAAGATTCATTTATGTCTTTAATACCAAATTGATCATACGACTTATTCTTATTTTGATTACTATCTATCAAATAAGCCTTTACGCCACCATATCTATTATTGCTTATAAAATCAGAATAACCATATGATCCTGCATCATTTATATTCGTAAATACCGTAAAATTCAAATCCCATTTACTTTTCGCAGGTTCTATTTTCAATACCTCTTCCGTATTAAAACTGAAAAACTGAAAGTTATATGCATTATTCTTAGTAATTAAAACCTCTTTATGAGTACTAGCATTCACATCTGCATATTGAAGTAAATAATCATTATCTCTCTTAAGTACTCTGATTTTCTTCCATCCTCTAGATTTCCCAGAAACATTTACACTCCCAACAAACGGTTCTTCCACTGGAATATCAAAACCAAGATTTACTAAATACACTTTATTTTCCACATCATTTTCACTAACTTCTGCAATTGCAGTTTGAGCTAATTCTCCAGATGGATGGTCAATATATTTTACATTTATTGGATCAAAGGTTCCTATTGCAACATCCTTTTCTAAATTCGAAACGTCTGATTTTTCAACCAAATCAATATTCGTAAAATTCAACTCAGCTACCGCCATATATATAGAACCATTTAACTTCACTCTATTATCATCTCCAGAATAAAATGCTAAATCCCAATCATCTCTTTGAATTTCAGTAGTGTTTTTTGAACTTAGTTCAACATAAACTTGATTTTGTTCTCTTGCTCCACCAATATTAGGAGCTATTACTCCACCTAACGAAGCATCAAAACTAACCATCATGACACTGTATCCTTGTATCGAACTGAAGTCAAGATAATCAATAGATGTGATTTCAAACTGAACTGTTTTATCGTCTCGGTCAAAAGGGTATATTAAATTTTTAAATAAAATTTCAGTTCCTTTACTACCCTTTATAATTGGAAGTTTAATTTCTTGATTAACTATCTCAGGAATAGTTGTATAATCTATACCTTCTTTAGCATTTCTTTCATTAATCTTTACAGTTAGCGTTCCATCAGCCAAAGCAATTTCAGAATATAATATTTCGATTTTATAATCATCTGATATCTGAGAATAACTAGCTGATTCTTCAGCAAAAGCAGCAACGAAATATTTTTGATACTCGTTCCCTGACTTTGAATCTTTCTCACAACTTATCCAAAGTATAGACATCAAAATAACAAAACCTATATAATGTACCTTTTTCATCTAACTAAAAATTAAAATTGTATTGTACTTTAAAAAAAGCACTTGTTCCATAGGACAATAGCATTCCACTTGCCCCTCCTGTATCATGAACACCAGGCTGATCTACTGAAGATTCCAATTCTTTAATATTAAACAAGTTTCTTACCCCAAGTGTTAAGTTAAGCTTATTATCCATAAATGGTTGACGAATTGTAAAATCAAGCCATGAATAAGCTTCAGATTTTCCTTTTATATAATACTGCCCTTTAATATCATCAATTAATAAATACCTATATTCAGCACCTGTATATTTATAGAACAAAGAAAAATTTGTTTTCGCTTTTTTCAATTTATAACTAACACTTGCATTAAATTGAGGAGTAAAGAAAAAAGCATCTGTTTCTTTAGGCGCTTTAAACATCTCTGTAGAATAAGCAGCATAAGTAAACCCCAATCCAACATTCAGATTATCCCAAGTTATCTGACTCAAATATGTAAGTCCTAAATTTCTATATCTATCGACATTCTCATATCCGAATCTCTTTGGAGAACGACTAATCTCTATCAATTCTATTTTATTTGAAACATCCATCCATCTTGCAGTAAAATTATTTTCAATCTCAAAATCTTCATCAATAGTAAAAATCTTTTTTAAATTGACAAATACTGTTTTCCCTTTCTCAGGTTTTAAATTCGGATTACCTTGTAGGTCATGATTGACATCAACAAAATAAGTGTAAAGTTCCTCGTAATTTGGTAGTCGAGGAGCCATACCAAAGGTAGCACGTAATTCATATCCTTTTGGAAATACATACTTCGCCATAAACGTATAAGCATGATGAGCATTGACAACATTGGATGTCATTATTCTATAACCTGGTCTCAACATTAATCGAGGAGTTAATTTAATTTCTGACGAGATATAAGCATCATAACTCCCTAACCTTCTAGAAATAGGTTCACTAGTAACTAAATTTCCCTCCATTGAAGAAAAACCGTTTATATCACTTATTTGATACCCAACCTGAAAATCAAAAACATCGTTGTTGATAAAATTACTAAAAGTTCCTCGAGAATAAAATCCGTCTTGACTTAGAGTCGTATAATGCTTCTGATTTGTCTTCTCATCATATTTAATATAATAATTATAGGAATTCACATCACGATCCTGCTTTTGATATGAAAATGTAACATCAAAATCTAATAGCTCCTTTAATCTACCAGAAGCGTTTAACATGTGGAAATAACGATTACTCGTAACTATTTTATCATTTGCATATGGGTTACTATCACCGAAAATTGGATTAGAGTTCCTTTCAACATCTTTATTATAATCTTTAATACGTTCATTAAAATGCTCGAACTTATAATAAACTCTATAATGATAATTATAATAATTCAATAAGCCTTTAAGACTATTTTGGTTCTTAGGCAACCAACTATGACCTCTTAAATCTTCTTCACCAAAATAATCTTTCCCTTTTCTGTCATCCCAAAAACCTTTAAAGTCATTGTGCATAAAGCTTACGCTCGCATAAATATTGTCGTTGAACTTATGACCAACCTTCAACGACTGTATGTGCTTTCCTTTATTACTAAAGTCATACTCACTCCCAACAGTCTCTTCTTGAATATATGGAGATATCTCCCATTTATAATCACTACTCTTCTTAGTAATTATATTGATAATCCCAGAAACTGCATTAGCACCATAATCAACCCCCATGGCTCCTTCAACAATTTCAATTCTAGAAATGTCTTCTAAATTTATTTGAGTTAAATCCGTATTGTTCCCAAACCCTTCATCATTAATTATAGGGACATTATCAACTAATACAGTAAAGTATTGAGCATCTAATCCGAATATTTTTGCCCCAGATTTACCTGTTGAGGCATTTGGAGTAATATTGATATTTAAAACCTGATTTAAAACATCGGCTAAATTACTACCTCCTTGGCTTTCAATTTGATCCCTATTAATAACTCTAACATTATGGATAGATTTATCGATAGACTGTGGATTAAATTGTCCAGAAATTACTATTTCCTCTAACTTATCTGGTGAAGACGCAATTGAATCTTGAACCTGAGCCCGTAATAGACCCGTTATTAAAGTACAAAAACCAAGAGCAATTGTTGTCTTTCTTCTCATTATTCGCTTACTAATTTATTTAGACTCATTCTCGATTGCAAATATATAAATTATTGTTATTTAAAATTGTTTTAAATAACAATAATTTTAAATAAAAAAGCGAAGTCGGGTTTTAACTTCGCTTTTATCTTTTTCTTTATATTTCTCTTGGTAAAAATACTTCAGCCATCATACACCTAGCGCTCCCTCCTCCACATGCTTCTATCGTATCCAAACTACTAAAAAGAATTTTTGAGTGTTTTTCTAATGTGTTTATCTGATCAGCAGTAAGAGATTTATAGGCTGCAGTACTCATTACTAAATATTTTTCATTGTCTTCACCACGAACTTGAAGCATATTACCAGCAAAATTATTCACTTGTTCTTCAGTAATTAATACAATCTCTTTACCAGACTCTTTAAGATGTTTCAGTACCAATTTAGCCTCTTGCTTATCATCTATAGAATCAATACAAATAACGGCAAATGTTTCTCCCAAACACATCATAACATTAGTATGATAGATATGTTTTCTCTCCCCATTAACAGTGTGAAATGCCTCAAATATTATCGGATCCATTTCAAAATCTTCACAAAACTCAATAACCAACTCCTCTTCAGCCCTTGGAGAAAGAGCGCAATAAGCTTTGCCATTTGCTCTATCTAAAAGCAAATTCCCAGTTCCTTCCAAAAATATATCATCCTCTTCAGCAGAAGTATAGTCCATTATATCATTAACTACAAACCCTTCATCTTCCAAAATATCTAAAATATCCTCTCTTCGTTCCAATCTTCTGTTTTCAGCAAACATCGGATACAAAACTACATCTCCAGATTCATGAAATGAAATCCAATTATTCGGAAAAATACTATCGGGAGTATCTGGTTCAAGTGTATCTTCTACAACTATAACGTTTACTCCAACACCTCGCAATTTTTCAACGAAAACATCGAACTCGGTTTGCGCTTTCTCATTCACTGTTTCAGGAGTCGTATTCTCTAAAATCTTCTGGTAATAATTATTCACTGCCGTTTGCTCATTCATTCTAAAAGCTACTGGACGTATCATCAAAATTGTATTCGTAGTCTGATTCATTTTCATCTTTTATTTAATCGCGTATTAATGGTAATGTTGAACAACGTAATAATCCTTCCTGTTTAGCAATTTCTTTATAAGAAATTTCTTCAACAACAAAATCATTACTCCTAAGCCAGTTATTAAGTCTCTTGAAACTTCTTTCAGAAACAACTACATTAGTATCTATTGAAAAGATGTTAGAATTCATATTATACATCTCCTCACGTTCTATATGAAATAAATTTTCCTTACCAAATAGCTTTACCAAGTACATATAATCTGATTCCTCTCTAAAACCACTTTTATAAATAATCCCCTTACTAGATCCTACAGGTTGAAAACAACAATCTAAATGCAAGGCATTATCCCTAGGCTCAATTTTAGATTTAACCAAATCAAATTCTTTTACTATTTTATTAGGAAACATTTCTTTAATAAACTCAACCCCCTCCATATTTGTTCTCGCAGTTATATAATCCTTATAATCGCTTCCTTTATATGTTCCTATAAAAACATGATCATTCCACAACATCACATCACCTCCTTCAATATGAACATTTACAGGAGCTGAAATAATATTGTGAGGATTAATTTGCTGTAAGACATAATCTATAGCAGGTAACTCACGATCGCGATCTGGCAGAATATTTGCTTTAACAAATTTGTCATCAATTACAAATCCAATATCTCTCGTGAAAATCTGATTATAATCTTTAATTACTTCTGGCCTAAAGACTTCAACATTATATTTCTTAAAAACATTATGAAATCCCTCCATTTCAGCGACCATATCAATTTCTAACGGATAAGTTCCCGCAATTATATGCTCCAATGATTTAGGATCATAGGCTTCTTCAATTGTAGGTGTCGGTCCGTTACTTTGGGCAGTTCCTAAGACCACAGCCCGCAACCGTGAAGTCTCATCGTTTACGTTTAGTTTTAACATCATCTTGAATTTCCACAAATATAGCAAAAACCCTTATTATAACCCAGATACGTAACAGATAAGCATAAAAAAAGGTCGCTTTACAAGCGACCTTTTTTTATATTCTATTATCTCTTCTCCATTGGAACAAACTCCCTTAAAGGAGCCCCAACATAAAGTTGACGTGGTCTTCCAATTGGTTCTTTATTAATTCTCATCTCCTTCCATTGTGCTATCCAACCTGGTAAACGTCCAATAGCAAACATTACTGTAAACATTTCAGTAGGTATACCTAATGCACGATAAATAATTCCAGAATAGAAATCAACATTCGGGTATAAATGTCTATCAACAAAATATTTATCTTCAAGAGCTTTAGCCTCTAGTTCTTTTGCTATTGCCAATACTGGGTCATCAACACCTAATTTAGACAATACTTCATTTGCTGCTTTCTTAATAATACGAGCTCGCGGATCAAAGTTTTTATAAACTCTGTGTCCGAATCCCATAAGACGGAAGGGATCATTTTTATCTTTAGCTTTCTCAATAAACTTAGTTACATCACCACCATCTTTCTGAATCTCCTCAAGCATTTCTAATACTGCTTGATTCGCTCCACCATGTAAAGGGCCCCAAAGTGCTGACACTCCAGCAGAAATTGAAGCAAACAACCCAGCATGAGACGAACCAACCATTCGAACTGTTGAAGTTGAACAATTTTGTTCATGATCAGCATGTAAAATAAACAACTTATCAATAGCATTACGAACAACCGGATCTAAATCATATGGTTCAGTAGGTAAAGTAAACATCATTCTCATGAAGCTATCTACATACGGTTGTGTATTATCATAGTAATTTAAAGGCAATCCTTTTGCTTTTCTGTAAGTCCACGTTGCTATCACTAAAAATTTAGCCATAGTTTTACATACCGCTTCATACATATCCTTTTCACACTCGGCATCTACGACTTTTGGATTAAAAGCAGTTAACGCGCTCGTCAAAGAAGACAAAACTCCCATTGGATGGGCCGTTTTAGGAAATCCATCAATGATTCCTTTCATCTCTTCGTTTACAATTGAGTATTTTCGAATGTCATTCTCGAATTTTACGATTTGATCATTTGATGGTAATTCTCCAAAAATAATTAGATAAGCGACTTCTAAAAAATTTGAATGCTCAGCCAATTGCTCTATCGAATATCCTCTATATCTTAATATTCCTTGCTCACCGTCAAGGAATGTGATAGCACTTTGGCATGAACCCGAATTTTTATAACCTGGATCTAAGGTTATAGCACCAGTTAAGGCACGTAATTTCAAAATATCAATGGCAACTTCATTTTCTGTCCCAATTAACACTGGAAACTCATGCTTCTGACCATCTAACTCTATGTAAGCTGTTTTAGACATATATATGATGATTTTGTTTTATATAATTTTGTTGTTTGCGAATTTAATAAATCACTTATTATTTATAAAGGAAATATAGTAATTATTATAACTGTGTACAAGTTAAAAAACCGTAACCTAAAAGCATATTTTCAGATCATTATATTAATCTAAAAAAACTTTAGTCATTAATACTGAACACTACATCTCAGACCTCTATGAAGGGGTTAATTTACGAACTTTAATCGAAATTATTGAAATAAATTACGCTTTTTAACTAAAAAAGCTCAACAGAATTGTCGAGCTTTTAACTTATCTATAACTAGGAATTACTTACCAACTTTAAACGCTTTATTTTGAGGATAGTAAGCAACATCACCAAGCTCCTCTTCAATTCTTAACAATTGATTATACTTGGCCATTCTATCAGATCTTGAAGCAGATCCCGTTTTAATCTGACCACAATTTAATGCCACAGCTAAATCAGCTATCGTACTATCTTCTGTTTCACCAGATCTATGAGACATCACAGAAGTAAATCCAGCATTATGTGCCATATTAACTGCCGCAATAGTCTCCGTTAACGTACCAATTTGATTAACCTTTATTAAAATAGAATTACCTATCTTTTCCTGAACTCCTCTTTTTAATCTTTCCACATTAGTAACAAATAAATCATCACCAACTAACTGAACCTTATCTCCTATTTTATCTGTTAAATACTTCCATCCATCCCAATCATCCTCATACATTCCATCTTCAATCGAAATAATAGGATACTTAGAAGCCAATTCAGCTAAATAATCAGCTTGCTCTTCAGATGTTCTAATTTTACCCTCTGCCCCTTCAAATTTGGTATAATCATATTTTCCGTTTACATAAAACTCAGAAGCAGCACAATCTAAAGCTATTAAAATTTCATCACCAAAAGTATAACCTGCGTTCTCAACAGCCGTTTTTATAGAATCCAAAGCATCTTCTGTACCCTCCAAAGAAGGAGCAAAACCTCCCTCATCTCCCACTGCAGTACTTAACCCTCTTTCATGTAAAACCTTTTTCAAATTATGAAAGATCTCAGTTCCCATTTGCATTGCTTCTGTGAAGTTCTTAGCCTTAACAGGCATAATCATGAATTCCTGAAATGCAATAGGAGCGTCAGAATGCGAACCTCCATTTATTATATTCATCATTGGAACAGGTAAAGTATTAGCAGAAACTCCTCCAATATACCTATATAACGGTAAATTCAACTCACTTGCAGCAGCCCTAGCAACAGCTAGAGAAACACCCAATATAGCATTAGCACCTAACTTTGCTTTATTAGCTGTCCCATCAACCTCTATCATTATTTGGTCAATTGCATTTTGCTCAAACACATTCATACCTACGACATGCTCAGCAATTATAGTATTTACATTCTCTACTGCTTTTAAGACTCCTTTACCCATAAAAGCCTTTCCTCCATCACGAAGCTCTACTGCTTCATGCTCTCCAGTAGAAGCACCAGAGGGAACTGCTGCACGACCAATATATCCGTTTTCCGTAATTACATCAACCTCCACAGTAGGATTACCTCTAGAATCTAGAATCTGACGTGCATGAATTTTTACAATTGTACTCATGATATTATTTAGTGTATTGTTAAATTTTTGAATATTGCAAATTTACCAAATTTAATAACATTTAAAAATCGCTTTTAAGGAAATTAAAACATAAAATCACGACAGCCAAATAAATAAAAAAGAGACTTAGGTAAAACCTAAATCTCTTTTAACTATATATCAATATGATCTAATCAAAACAACCTAATTAGTTCTTAGATTTATATTTTTCCATATTCACCACAAACTCATCGAATAAATACCTAGAATCATGTGGACCAGGACTAGATTCAGGATGATATTGAACAGAGAAAACATCTTTATCCTTCATACGAATACCAGCAACCGTACCATCATTTAAATGTAAATGTGAAATTTCCAATCTATTATGATTCTCCACCTCTTCTTTATTCACAGCAAAACCATGATTTTGAGAAGTTATTTCACCTCTATTTGTCGCAACATTCAACACAGGATGATTAGATCCTCTATGACCAGTAAACATTTTATATGTTGAAACACCTTGAGACATAGCAATAAGCTGATGCCCCAAACAGATACCAAATACTGGCAATCCAGAATCAACGACTTCAGAAACCACACCTTTAACCTCTTTCAATGGATCAGGATCCCCAGGACCATTCGACAAGAAGATACCATCAGGCTCAAAAGACATTAAATCTTTAAATGAACTATCGTAAGGAAACACTTTTACATAACAATCACGCTCATCAAAACATCTCAAAATATTAGTTTTAATTCCCAAATCTAATGCTGATATTTTATACTTCGCATTGGCATTACCAAAGAAATAAGGTTCTTTAGTAGAAACTTTAGAAGCTAATTCCAATCCCTCCATAGAAGGAACATCCTTCAACCGCGCTTTCAATTCAGCTACAGGAGTACCATCAGTAGAAATAACAGCATTCATAGCTCCATTGTCCCTAATATACCCTGTCAATGCGCGAGTATCAACATCAGAAATAGCAACAATGTTGGCTTTCTCAAAATAAGTTAGCAGATTAGAAGTTGAATTTGGTCGAGAATGCGTAAAACTAAAATTACGACAAACCAAACCAGCTATTTTTATTCCATCAGAATCAACCTCTTCTTCATTAACACCGTAATTCCCAATATGTGGATTAGTAGCTAACATTATTTGACCAAAATAAGAAGGATCCGTAAAAACTTCTTGATATCCCGTCATACCAGTATTAAAACAGATTTCACCAAATGTAGTCCCTTTAATACCAATTGACTTTCCATAAAAAACAGCACCATCATTTAGAACTAGTACCGCCTTATCTCTATTCTTATATTCCATTATATGTAGTATTGTACCTGCAAAAGTAAACAAATAAGTAATTAAAAAGCATAAAAAAAGGACACTCTTTAAAGAATGTCCTTTATAAAATATTAATGTTTTACAAATTTAAATTTGTAAAAATTAAGCATTGTTCTCAGTTTCAGAAGTTGTTTCAGTAGCTTCTACTTCCGTAGTAGCCGCATCCGCTTTTTTACTCCTACCTCTACGAGTAGTAGCTTTTTTAACTTCTTTTTGATTAGGGTTGTAAATTTCATTAAAATCTACAAGCTCAATCATCGCCATATCAGCGTTATCCCCTAAACGGTTTCCTAACTTAATGATACGAGTATATCCTCCTGGACGATCACCAACTTTCTGAGCAACTTCTCTGAAAAGTTCTGTAACTGCCTCTTTACTTCTCAAATATGAAAAAACAACACGACGATTGTGAGTGTCATCAGTTTTTGATTTAGTAATTAGTGGCTCGATATATTGTTTTAAAGCCTTAGCTTTAGCAACTGTAGTATTGATGCGCTTATGCTCGATCAATGAACAAGCCATATTCGACAACATAGAATGTCTATGAGCCGATTTTCTGCTTAAGTGATTGAATTTTTTTCCGTGTCTCATTACTTTCTAGAATTTAGACTTTAAAAGCCTAGATTATTCTTTATCTAATTTATATTTTGAAAGATCCATACCGAAATTTAATCCTTTTCCCGCAACAAGTTCTTCTAATTCAGAAAGCGATTTTTTACCGAAATTTCTAAACTTCATTAAATCATTTTTGTTGTAAGAAACTAAATCTCCCAATGAATCTACTTCAGCCGCTTTCAAACAATTCAAAGCTCTAACAGAAAGGTCTAAATCAACCAATTTTGTTTTAAGAAGCTGTCTCATATGTAGAGATTCCTCATCATATGTTTCAGTTTGAGCTATTTCATCGGCCTCTAAAGTAATTCTCTCGTCAGAGAACAGCATAAAATGATGTATCAAAGTTTTTGCTGCCTCAGTAAGTGCGTCTTTTGGATGAATTGACCCGTCAGTTACGATATCAAAAACCAACTTCTCGTAGTCAGTTTTCTGCTCTACACGAAAGTTTTCAATAGCATATTTAACGTTCTTCACAGGAGTATAAATCGAATCTGTAAAGATAGTTCCTATAGGTGCATTAGGTTTTCTATTCTCCTCTGCTGGTACATATCCTCTTCCTTTTTCAATAGTAATGTCCATATTGATAGTAACTCCACTATCTAAATTACATACAACTAAATCAGGATTAAGAACTTGGAAACCAGAAATAGATTTTTGAAAATCTCCTGCTGTTAATTGTTCCTTACCAGAAAAATTAATTGAAACAGTTTCATTTTCTAAATCTTCTATTTGGCGTTTAAAACGAACTTGTTTAAGATTAAGGATAATTTCCGTAACATCCTCAACAACACCAGAAATAGTAGAAAACTCATGATCAACACCTTCGATACGAACTGATGTAATTGCAAAACCTTCTAACGAAGACAGAAGTACTCTTCTTAATGCATTACCTATTGTCAATCCATATCCCGGTTCTAAAGGTCTAAATTCGAATTTACCCTTAAAATCGGTCGAATCAATCATGATAACTTTATCGGGCTTTTGAAAATTAAATATTGCCATATTTGTTTCGACTGAATGTCAATTATTATTTGTTATACAACTCTACGATTAACTGTTCTTTGATGTTCTCTGGAACTTGAAGTCTTTGTGGAATAGCAACAAAATTACCTTCCATAGTTTCTCCATTCCAAGTGATCCATTCATAAACAGCACTAGAATTAGATAACGAATTCACAATAACTTCTAGAGATTTTGATTTTTCACGAACAGCAACTTTATCACCTGCTTTTAATTGGTATGAAGGTATATTTACTAATTCCCCATTAACAGTAATATGTCTGTGAGAAACTATCTGACGAGCTGCTCTTCTTGATGGAGCAATACCCATTCTGTACACAACATTATCCAATCTTGCTTCACAAAGTTGAATCAAAACCTCACCTGTAACTCCACGAGCTGCAGCTGCTTTTTTGTATATGTTTCTGAATTGTTTTTCTAAAATACCGTAAGTATATTTAGCTTTTTGTTTTTCCATCAACTGAATAGCATACTCAGATTTTTTACCTCTTCTTTTTGCTAAACCATGTTGACCTGGAGGATAATTTCTTTTTTCAAAAGATTTATCTTCTCCGAAAATTGCTTCGCCAAATTTACGAGCAATTTTAGTTTGTGGACCAGTATATCTTGCCATTTTCTAAAAAAATTAAAAAGGTAGGGATTATGAATTCAGGTCTCTTTCCTCCGATAATCTATTCCTACCTTATGTTATACTATATTATAATTAAACTCTTCTTCGTTTTGGAGGACGACACCCATTATGCGGCATTGGAGTAATGTCAATAATTTCTGTTACTTCAATCCCTCCGTTATGAAGTGATCTAATAGCAGATTCTCTACCATTACCAGGTCCTTTAACGTAAACTTTTACTTTTTTAAGACCTGCCTCAATTGCAACTTTACTACAATCTTCAGCAGCCATTTGCGCAGCATATGGAGTGTTCTTTTTAGAACCTCTAAAACCCATTTTACCAGCAGATGACCAAGAAATTACTTCACCTTTCTTATTCGTAAGAGAAATAATAATATTGTTAAACGTCGCGCTAATATGAGCTTCACCTGTTGATTCAACAAGTACTTTACGTTTTTTTGTATTCGCTTTAGCCATATTATAACTAATTATTTAGTTGCTTTTTTCTTGTTAGCAACAGTTTTTCTTTTACCTTTTCTAGTTCTAGAGTTGTTCTTAGTTCTTTGACCTCTTAATGGAAGACCTGATCTATGACGGATTCCTCTGTAGCATCCGATATCCATTAAACGTTTAATGTTTAATGAAACTTCAGAACGCAATTCTCCTTCTATCTTATAGAAAGAAACAGCTTCACGAATAGCTCCAATTTCCTCATCATTCCAGTCTTGAACTTTTTTATCTTCGCTAACATTAGCTTTCTCAAGCACTGCTTTAGCTCTGCTTGCACCTACTCCGAAGATATAAGTCAAAGCAATAACTCCTCTTTTGTGTTTAGGTATGTCTACCCCTGCGATTCTTGCCATAATTATCCTTGTCTTTGTTTAAATCTAGGATTCTTTTTATTAACAACGTAAAGTATTCCTTTTCTACGTACTATAATGCACTCGGCACTTCTTTTTTTAACTGATGCTCTTACTTTCATTTTAATAGCTTTAGTATCTATAAGTAATTCTTGCTTTGGTCAAATCATAAGGGCTCATTTCCAATTTAACTCGGTCCCCAGGTAACAACTTAATGTAATGCATACGCATTTTACCTGAAATATGAGCAATCACGATATGTCCATTTTCTAATTCTACACGAAACATAGCATTTGATAATGCTTCAATAATTGCTCCGTCTTGCTCTATTGCTGATTGTTTTGCCATAAAAACTAAGCTAATGCTTTTCTATTTTTACCACTTGTCATCATACTGTCGTATTGTTTATTCAACAAATATGCATTTACTTGTTGGATTGTATCGATTGCAACACTCACCATAATCAATAGGGATGTTCCGCCATAGAACATTGCCCAACCTTGCTGAACGCCTAATAAACTCACAACGATAGCTGGGAACACAGCAATCAATGCAAGAAACAAAGACCCAGGAAAAGTGATCAATGACATTATCTTATCCAAGTATTCAGAAGTGTCACTTCCAGGACGAATCCCAGGAATAAAACCTCCACTACGCTTCAAATCATCTGCCATCTTATTGGTAGGTACTGTAATTGCGGTGTAAAAGTACGTAAAAATTACGATTAACAAAGCAAAAAGTAAATTATACTGCCATCCGAATACATTGTGAAATGTTGAACTGATCGATTGAGCAGTATCAGATGTAGATAATCCAGCTACTGCAGCAGGCACAAACATAATCGCTTGAGCGAAAATAATCGGCATTACTCCAGAAGCATTTAACTTCAATGGAATCCATTGTCGATTTCCACCTAACATGGATTGATCGTAGGTCCCTGAAGCACTTCTTCTTGCATATTGAACTGGAATTCTTCGTATTGCTAGTGTTAAAAATATACAAGCAACAATGATTAACAACCAAATAATTACTTCGATAACCATTAACATTACTCCTCCATTGTTATCAGTTGTTCTAGATTGGAATTCTTGAATGAAAGACATAGGTAGTCTCGCAATAATACCAACCATAATTAACAATGAAATTCCGTTTCCAATACCTTTATCAGTGATCTTTTCACCTAACCACATTGCAAAAATTGTTCCGGTAACTAATATAATTACTGAAGAAAACAAGAATGAGAAAGAACTGAAACCTAACAAAAACGCATCAGGAGGAAGCTGTACATATAAGTTATAAATATAACTTGGCCCCTGTAACAAGGTTATCCCGATAGTTAACCATCGAGTAATTTGATTCATTTTCTTTCTACCGCTTTCTCCATCGCTTTGTAGCTTTTGCAAATACGGAACCGCAATTCCCATTAACTGAACTACGATAGAAGCAGAAATATAAGGCATGATACCTAATGCAAATACAGATGCTTGTGCAAATGCACCACCTGTAAATACGTTAATCAACCAACCAATTCCTTGGTCCGTTTGATCTGTTAAAGCTTGTAATTTCGTCGCATCAATACCTGGAAGCGTTACTTGTGTACCGAAACGGTACACAACTAACAACCCTAAAGTAATTAAAACTTTATTCTTTAATTCTTCAATTTTCCAAATATTGGCTAGTGTTTCAAAAAACTTTTTCATCTTGCTCGTTAAGATTTATAGGATTACAACTTCACCTCCAGCAGCTTCTATAGCTTCTTTAGCTGATGCTGAAAATTTGTGAGCAGATACTTTTAATTTAGCCTTAATTTCTCCACGACCTAAAACCTTAACCACACTATTCTTAGAAGCTAATCCTAAATCAACAAACTGAGCAAAGTCAATTGTATCAGTAACAACACCAGTATCTACTAGTATTTGTAACTTCTCCAAGTTGACAACTTCATACTCTATTCTGTTAATGTTTTTAAAACCATACTTAGGAACACGTCTTTGAAGAGGCATCTGCCCACCTTCAAACCCTAGTTTCCTAGAATATCCAGATCTCGATTTAGCTCCCTTGTGTCCTCTTGTAGAAGTTCCTCCTTTTCCAGAACCTTCACCACGACCAACTCTTTTGCTTTGGTGGTGTACTGAACCGCTTGCTGGTTGTAAATTACTTAAATTCATACTTTACAAAATTATTTAATTTCTTCTACAGAAACTAAGTGTTGCACTTTATTTACCATTCCCAAAATAGCTCCTGTAGCATCATGCTCAACTACCTGACCTAATTTGCGAAGTCCTAAAGCCTCTAACGTTCTCTTCTGTGGAAGAGGACAGTTAATTTGGCTTCTTACTTGTTTTACTTTAATTTTTGACATAATACTCAAAATTAACCTTTAAATACTTTTTCTAAAGAAATCCCTCTTTGTTTTGCAACTGTAGAAGCACTTCTTAAACGTAACAAAGCATCGAAAGTAGCTTTAACCACATTGTGAGGGTTCGAAGAACCTTGTGATTTTGACAAAACGTCACTAATTCCAACAGACTCTACTACAGCTCTCACAGAACCACCAGCAATTACACCGGTACCCAAAGATGCAGGCATTAAAAATACACGTGCACCACTGAATTTTCCTTTTTGTTCATGCGGAATTGTATGCCCATTCAAAGGAACTCTAATCAAGTTTTTCTTAGCATCCTCTACAGCTTTTGCAATAGATTCAGAAACATCCTTAGATTTACCTAAACCATGACCCACTACACCGTTCTCGTCACCTACTACTACTACAGCAGAAAAACCAAATGCTCTTCCTCCTTTAGTAACTTTAGTAACACGATTTACACTAACCAAACGGTCTTTTAAATCAAGACCACTTGGTTTCACAAATTCTACGTTTTTATAATTTTGATACATAACTAATTAGAATTTTAATCCAGCTTCTCTAGCACCTTCTGCTAATGATTTAACACGTCCGTGATATAAGTAACCATTTCTATCAAAAGATACAGTTTCAATCCCAGCCTTCAAAGCCTTCTCTGCAATTAGTTTTCCAACCGATGCAGCAGTTTCAATATTGGTACCTCTTGTTATACCAGCTTCTCTTGAAGATGCAGCTGTTAGAGTTACTCCGTTCACATCATCTATGATTTGTGCATAGATTTCTTTATTACTTCTGAATACAGAAAGTCTTGGTCTAGCAGCAGTTCCGCTTACAATCTTTCTGACTCTGAACTTTATACGTTGTCTTCTTTCAGATTTTGTTAATGACATAGTCTTAAATTTTAAGCTGATTTACCTGCTTTTCTTCTCAATTCTTCACCTACAAATTTAATCCCTTTACCTTTGTAAGGTTCTGGCTTGCGGAATGAACGAATTTTAGCTGCAACTTGTCCTACAAGCTGCTTATCTGCAGAGGTTAATTTTACTAATGGATTCTTACCTTTCTCAGATATGGTTTCAACCATTACTTCAGGAGCAACATCAATAAGAATATTATGTGAAAAACCTAAAGCTAAATCTAATTTTTGCCCTTGGTTAGAAGCACGGTAACCCACACCAACTAACTCCAAAGTTAAAGTAAACCCTTCTGAAACTCCAACAATCATATTGTTGATTAAGCTTCTGTATAAACCATGCTTACTTCTTAGATCTTTTGCATCTGACTCACGCTCTACTATTACCTGTCCCTCTTCTACTTTAACAGTAACGTCTTGGACTATTTGAGTAAGCTCGCCTAATTTTCCTTTTACAACAACCACTCCTTCGTTAACAGTAACTGTTACATCAGCAGGGATTGTTATTGGACTTTTACCTATTCTTGACATTTCTAAGTCTCTTTTTAATTAGTATACGTAACAAACTACTTCACCACCTATATTCAGTTGTTTCGCTTTTTTTCCAGTCATCAATCCTTGTGATGTTGAAATAATAGCGATCCCTAAACCATTTAAGATCCTAGGAAGATCTGCCGATGAAGCATATTTACGCAAACCTGGTTTACTAATTCTTTGGATATCTCTGATAACTGACTCCTTTGTGTCTTTATCATATTTCAAAGCTATTTTGATGCTACCTTGAACAGTAGAATCATCAAATTTATAACTTAAGATATATCCTTGATCGAATAATATTTTCGTGATTTCTTTTTTAAACTTAGAAGCAGGGATTTCTACCACTTTGTGGTTAGCACGCACTGCATTTCTAACTCTAGTAAGAAAATCTGCTATTGGATCTGTATACATTTTTTTTCCCTTTAATCTTAATTACCAACTTGCCTTTTTAACTCCAGGTATCAATCCTTGGTTAGCCATCTCACGGAAAGTAACACGCGATAGACCGAATTGACGCATATACCCTCTTGGTCTTCCTGTTAATTTGCATCTGTTGTGCAAACGTACTGGAGAAGCATTTTTAGGTAATTTTTGCAAACCTTCATAATCACCAGCTTCGATTAGAGCTTTTCTCTTATCAGCATACTTAGCAACTAACGCTTGTCTCTTAACCTCACGGGCTTTCATTGATTCTTTAGCCATACTTAATTCTTTTTAAAAGGTAACCCTAATTCAGCAAGCAATGACTTAGCCTCTTTATCTGTTTCTGCAGATGTAACGAAGGTAATGTCAAAACCAGCGATTTTGTTTACTTTATCGATGTTGATTTCAGGGAAAATAATTTGCTCAGTTACTCCTAAGTTATAATTTCCTCTTCCATCGAAACCATCAGATTTGATACCTGAAAAGTCTCTAACTCGTGGCAATGCTGAAGTAACCAAACGGTCTAAAAATTCATACATTTTTTCACCACGTAACGTTACTTTTGCACCAATTGGCATTCCTTTTCTTAATTTAAAAGAAGCAACGTCTTTCTTAGATATAGTAGCAACTGCTTTTTGTCCAGTAATTTTTGTTAGTTCTTCTACAGCGTAGTCAACTAATTTTTTATCAGATACAGCAGCTCCAACTCCACGGCTTACAACAATCTTTTCAAGTTTAGGAACTTGCATAATATTCTTGTACCCGAATTCTTCTGTAAGAGCAGAGATAACTCTACTTCTATATTCTTCTTTAAGTCTTGGTAAATAAGCCATAACTATAATACTTGATTTGATTTTTTAGAAACCCTAACCTTTTTCCCGTCCTCAACTTTGTAAGAAACTTTTGTAGCCTCTTTTGATTTAGGGTCAATCAAAGCAATGTTTGATATATGGATAGGCGCTTCTTTCTTAACAATTCCACCTTGAGGGTTGTTAGCACTAGGCTTAACGTGTTTTGAAACAATATTCACCCCTTCAACAATAGCTTTGTTTTTCTCACGTAATACACGTAAAACTTTACCATCAACCCCTTTGTGGTCTCCAGCAATAACTTTTACTGTATCTCCTGATTTTATCTTTAGCTTTATCATCTTTGAACGAATTACAACACCTCAGGTGCTAATGATACAATTTTCATGAATTGTTTTTCACGAAGTTCTCTTGCAACTGGACCAAAAACACGAGTACCTCTCATTTCCCCAGCAGCATTCAACAACACACATGCGTTGTCGTCAAATCTGATGTAAGAACCGTCGGCTCTTCTCACTTCTTTTTTGGTACGTATAACAACTGCAGTTGAAACAGCCCCTTTTTTAACACTTGAGTTAGGAGCTGATTCCTTAATCGTAACTACAATTTTATCTCCAACTGAGGCATAACGACGTTTCGTTCCCCCAAGTACACGGATAGTCAAAACTTCTTTTGCCCCCGTGTTATCTGCTACTTTAAGTCTTGATTCTTGTTGTACCATAATTATTTCGCTCTTTCAATAATTTCAACTAATCTCCAACATTTACTTTTAGATAATGGACGTGTCTCCATAATTCTAACAGTATCTCCAATGTTACAGTCGTTTGTTTCGTCATGAGCAACATATTTCTTAGTTTGCTTCACGAACTTACCGTATAGTGGGTGTTTTACTCTTTTTGTTTCAGCAACAACGATGGATTTCTCCATTTTATTACTTGTAACAACACCAACTCTTTCTTTTCTTAAATTTCTTTTTTCCATCTTTCAGCAGAATACAATTATTGTAACTCTCTTTTACTCAACTCAGTTTTAACTCTTGCAATAGTTCTTCTTGCACCTCTAATTTGAAGTGGATTCTCTATTGGAGAGATTGCATGAGCTGATGTTAGGTCATTATATGCACTTGTAAGTTGAACAAGTTGCTCTTGTAACTCAGCTACAGATAGTTTTACTATTTCTGTTTGTTTCATGATAATTTTTGATTATGCTTCGAAATCTCTAGCAACGATAAACTTAGTTTTAACAGGAAGTTTTTGTGCAGCAAGACGCAAAGCTTCTTTTGCAACAGAAAGTGGAACACCACCTACTTCAAACATAATTCTTCCTGGCTTAACAACTGCAACCCAGTATTCAACTGCACCTTTACCCTTACCCATACGCACTTCGAGAGGCTTCTTTGTAATAGGTTTATCTGGAAATATTTTAATCCATAACTGTCCCTCACGTTTCATAAAACGAGTAGCTGCAATACGTGCAGCTTCAATTTGACGAGAAGTAATGAACGACGAATCTAAAGATTTAATTCCAAACATTCCATTAGAAAGTTCATGCCCTCTTTGGGAAATCCCTTTCATTTGACCTTTTTGTACCTTACGGTATTTTGTTCTTTTAGGCTGTAACATTTTTCTTTACTTTAAAAATTACTTTCTTTTGCGTTGTTGGTTAGGTCTTGCCGGCTTTCCTGATCCTGATGATTTGGATTGTTTTTTATCCATACCAGCTAACGGAGAAAGATCTCTCTTACCGTAAACCTCACCCTTCATGATCCACACTTTGATTCCCATTCTACCATAAGTAGTATGAGCTTCCGCAAGTGCATAATCAATATCCGCTCTAAAAGTAGACAAAGGAATTCTACCATCTTTGAAATTCTCTGAACGAGCCATTTCAGCACCATTCAAACGACCAGAAATCATAACTTTGATTCCCTCCGCATTCATTCTCATCGCTGCTCCAATAGCCATACGGATTGCGCGACGGTAAGAAATCCTGTTTTCGATTTGACGAGCAATACTAGCAGCCACTAGGAAAGCGTCAAGCTCAGGTCTTTTAATTTCAAAAATATTGATTTGAACCTCCTTATCAGTAATCTTTTTCAATTCCTCTTTCAACTTGTCTACCTCTTGACCACCTTTTCCGATAATAATACCAGGTCTAGCAGTAGTGATAGTAACGGTTACAAGTTTTAAAGTTCTCTCAATGATTACTTTTGATACACTAGCTTTTGATAAACGAGCATGGATATACTTTCTGATTTTGTGATCTTCAGCGATTTTATCACCGTAATCATTTCCACCATACCAGTTTGAGTCCCATCCTCTAATAATACCAAGGCGATTCCCGATTGGATTAGTTTTTTGTCCCATACTGTTTATTAATTGCTTTGTGTGTTATTATTTGATCCTAACACGACTGTAACGTGATTAGAACGCTTTCTAATTCTGTGTGCTCTTCCTTGTGGAGCTGGACGAAGTCTTTTTAACATCATACCACCATCCACTCTGATTTCCTTAACAACCAACTCAGCTGCCTCTAAATCGGCTTCACTGTTCTTTGCTTGCCAGTTTGCAATAGCAGACAAAAGTAACTTCTCTAATTTACGTGAAGCTTCTTTTGAACTGAATCTTAATATATTTAGAGCTTTTTCTACTTTTTGTCCTCTAACAAGATCAGCAACTAAGCGCATCTTTCTAGGCGAAGTAGGGCAATTATTCAGCTTAGCAAAAGCAACTTGCTTGTTAGCTTCTTTAATTTGCTCGGCTCTCTCTCTTTTACGAACTCCCATAGCTTCTTATTATTTTTTACCTTTATTCTTTGCACCAGCATGACCTCTAAAAGATCTAGTTGGTGAAAATTCCCCTAATTTATGTCCTACCATATTCTCTGTTACGTAAACAGGAACAAATTGGCGACCATTATGCACTGCGATAGTTTGCCCAACAAAGTCAGGAGTAATCATAGATGCTCTAGACCAAGTCTTAACCACACCTTTGTTTCCGCCTTCAATATTTTGTTGAACTTTTTTCTCTAATTTATAGTGAACAAAAGGTCCTTTTTTTAATGAACGTGCCATGTCTTACTTTTTATTTCTTTCTACGTTCTACGATATACTTGTTACTCGACTTAACTTTAGAACGAGTTCTGTATCCTTTTGCAGGTATACCATTTCTTGAGCGTGGGTGTCCTCCAGAAGAACGACCTTCACCACCTCCCATTGGATGATCTACCGGGTTCATAGCTACAGCTCTTGTTCTAGGTCTTCTACCTAACCATCTAGATCTACCTGCTTTACCAGATACGATCAACTGATGATCATGATTAGAAACAGCTCCAATAGTTGCCATACACTCCAAAAGAATCAAACGAATCTCTCCAGAAGGCATCTTGATAGTAGCATATTTACCATCTCTAGCAACCAATTGAGCAAAAGTTCCAGCAGAACGAGCAATCACAGCCCCTTGTCCAGGACGTAATTCAATACATGAAATCACAGTTCCCAAAGGAATTTTACTTAAAGGCATTGCATTACCAACTTCAGGCATTGCATTTGGGCCAGAAACTACTGTTTGCCCAACTTTCATACCGCTTTGAGCAATCACATATGTTTTCGCACCATCCACATACGCCAACAAAGCGATGAATGCAGTACGATTTGGATCATACTCAATTGATTTCACTGCAGCAGGAACTCCCACTTTTGTTCTTTTGAAATCAATGATACGGTATCTTTGTTTATGACCACCACCAGTATAGCGCATGGTCATTTTTCCTTGACTATTTCTACCTCCAGATTTTTTTTGCGGTGCAAGTAAACTACGCTCCGGCTTATCAGTTGTAATAGCGTCAAAACTATTCACAACTCTAAAACGCTGACCTGGGGTAATAGGTTTTAATTTTCTAACTGACATTATTTATTAGATATTTGAATAAAAGTCTATTGTCTCTCCTTCTTTTACTTCAACTATTGCTTTCTTATAAGCATTAGTTTTACCGTTTATCATTCCACCTTTAGTGAACTTAACCGATCTTTTAGCAGGGTAATTCATAGTACAAACGTTAACAACACTCACTCCATAAGTCGCTTCTACAGCTCCTTTGATCTGAATTTTGTTCGCTCTTCTATCTACCACGAAACCAAAACGGTTGAAAATTTCTCCGTCTTTAGTTATTTTTTCGGTAATTATAGGCTTAATTATAATACTCATATTCCTATTGTTTACTTAAATTTTCCACAATTCCTTCCAAAGAACCCTCTGTTAAGATCAAGCTAGACGTATTTAAAATAGCGTAAGTGCTTAATTCTGAGTTAGTTACTACAGAAGTCTTCTCTAAATTGCGTGAGGACAAATATACATTTTTATTTGAATCACCCAATACAAATAAAGATTTTTTATTCTCTAACCCCAAAGCACCCAAAACGTTAATAAACTTTTTCGTGCTTGGTGTATCAAAATTAAAATCTTCAACCACTATCACATTCGATTCTTGAACCTTTATTGAAAACGCTGATTTTCTAGCCAGACGTTTCAAGTTTTTATTCAATTTAAAAGAATGACTTCTAGGTCTAGGTCCAAAAATTGTTCCTCCTCCTCTAAACAAAGGATTTTTAATACTTCCTGCACGAGCAGTACCAGTCCCCTTTTGTTTTTTAATCTTACGAGTACTTCCCGCAATCTCAGCTCTTTCTTTCGCTTTACTAGTACCTTGTCTTTGATTAGCTAAATACTGCTTAACATCAAGATATACTGCATGCTTGTTTGGCTCTATACCAAATACTGAATCCAAAAGTTCAACTTTTCTTCCAGTATCTTTACCTGTGATATCTAAAACTTTTACTTCCATTACTTCTGAATGATTACATAAGAGTTTTTGTGTCCAGGAATCGCTCCTTTAACAATAAGTAGATTCTTTTCAGCTACTACTTTTAAAACTCTAAGGTTTTGAACTGTTACATTATCTCCTCCCATTCTTCCTGCCATTCGCATTCCTTTGAATACTCTTGAAGGATAAGAAGAAGCTCCAATTGAACCTGGTGCTCTTAAACGATTCTTTTGACCGTGAGTTGTTTGACCAACCCCACCAAATCCGTGACGCTTAACAACCCCTTGAAAACCTTTTCCTTTAGAAACACCTTGAACATCTACAAAGTCTCCTTCTTGGAACAAGTCAACAGTGATAACATCACCTAACTTATACTCCGTTTCAAATTCTTTGATCTCAACGACTTTTCTTTTGGCAGATGTTCCCGCTTTTTTAAAGTGACCTAACTCAGCTTTAATAGCGTGTTTATCCGTCTTGTCATCGAAACCTAGTTGCAACGCTTCATACCCGTCAACCTCAGTGGTTCTGACTTGGGTAACGACACATGGACCTACTTCAACTACTGTACATGGAATGTTTTTTCCATTTTCGTCAAAAATACTAGTCATGCCGATTTTTTTTCCAATTAACCCAGACATAAATATTAATTATTAATTATTGATTTTATTCATTTTTATTGAAAAAATCAAAGTATCAGGTCAAACCCTGATACTTGATTTAAAACTCTAGTATGTATTTATCACACTTTTATCTCAACTTCTACACCACTTGGAAGCTCTAATTTCATTAAAGCATCAATTGTTTTAGAAGATGAAGAATAGATATCTAGCAATCTTTTGTATGAACTAACTTCAAATTGCTCTCTAGCTTTTTTATTCACGTGAGGTGAACGTAAAACCGTGAATATCTTTTTATGTGTAGGTAATGGAATCGGTCCAGTTACCACAGCTCCTGTACTTTTTACAGTCTTAACAATCTTCTCTGCTGATTTATCAACCAACATATGATCGTAAGATTTTAATTTTATTCTAATTTTTTGACTCATTTTCTTAAAGATTAAGCGTTTCCTTTTGCTTTTGCAATTACTGCTTCAGAGATATTTGAAGGTGTTTCAGCATAGTGAGAGAACTCCATTGTTGAAGTAGCTCTACCTGATGACAACGTTCTCAATGTAGTAACATATCCGAACATTTCTGATAACGGAACAGAAGCTTTAACCACCTTAGCTCCATTTCTATCATCCATGCTGTTGATTTGTCCACGACGACGATTTAAATCCCCAACGATATCTCCCATGTTTTCTTCTGGAGTTAATACCTCCAATTTCATAATTGGCTCAAGGATAACAGCTCCTGCAGCTTTCGCTGAGTCTCTATAACCCATTTTAGCAGCCAATTCAAAAGAAAGTGCATCAGAGTCAACCGCGTGGAATGATCCATCTAACAAAGTAACCTTCATTGAATCCATTTCGAACCCAGCCAAAGGACCTTGTTTCATAGCCTCTTTAAATCCTTTCTCAACAGAAGGAATATATTCTCTAGGAACGTTTCCTCCTTTAACCTCGTTAACAAACTGCAATCCAACAGCTGCTTTACCATCAATATCATCAGCCGGTCCAATTTTAAACACAATGTCCGCAAATTTACCACGACCTCCAGATTGCTTCTTGTAAACCTCTCTATGATCAGCAACACGAGTCAACGCTTCTTTATATTCAACTTGTGGCTCACCTTGATTCACCTCTACCTTGAACTCACGTCTCATACGGTCGATAATAACATCTAAATGAAGCTCTCCCATTCCTGAGATAACTGTTTGTCCAGAAGCCTTATCTGTCTTAACTGTAAAAGTAGGATCCTCTTCAGATAATTTAGCCAAAGCCATACCCATTCTATCAACATCCGCTTTTGTTTTTGGCTCAATAGCGATACCAATAACAGGATCTGGGAAGTTCATACTCTCCAAAACAATTGGATGTTTTTCATCACAAAGCGTATCCCCTGTTTTGATGTCTTTAAATCCAACAGCAGCTCCAATATCTCCAGCCTCAATATATTCAACTGGATTTTGTTTATTAGCATGCATTTGATAAATACGCGAAATACGCTCTTTATTTCCAGAACGAGTATTCAACACATAAGAACCAGCATCTAAATGCCCAGAATATGTTCTAAAGAAAGCTAAACGACCAACATAAGGGTCAGTTGCTATTTTAAACGCCAATGCTGAGAACGGTTCAGTTACTGATGGCTTACGAACAACAGGCTCTTCAGTATCAGGATTAATCCCCTCAATACCTTCCTTATCCATTGGAGAAGGTAAGTAACGACATACTGCATCCAACATAAATTGAACACCCTTGTTTTTAAACGAAGAACCACAAGACATAGGAATGATACTCATATCTAAAGTAGCAGCACGTAAAGCAACGTGTATCTCCTCTTCAGTTATTGAATTCTCATCCTCCATATATTTCTCTAGCAAATTCTCATCATAAGCAGCGATCTCTTCAATCAACTGCCCTCTATACTGCTTAACATCATCCAACATATCTACCGGAATCTCAACAATATCAAAAGTAGACCCATGATTCTCATCATGCCATACGATTGCACGGTTTTTCACCAAGTCAACAATACCTCTAAAGTCAGCCTCATCACCAATTGGCAAAACAATCGGCACTGCGTTAGACTTCAACATATCTTTAACCTGCTGACAAACTGCTAAAAAGTTTGCACCTTGACGGTCCATTTTATTTACAAATCCCATACGAGGAACTTTGTAATTATCAGCTAATCTCCAGTTAGTTTCAGACTGTGGCTCAACACCATCAACTGCACTAAACAAGAAAACCAACCCATCTAATACACGTAAAGAACGATTCACTTCAACTGTAAAATCAACGTGTCCCGGGGTATCAATAATATTAAAGTGATACTCCATTGACTCGCTAATCTTCTCTCCTTGTTTAGTAGGAAAATTCCACTTACAAGTAGTCGCTGCTGATTGAATAGTAATTCCACGCTCAGCTTCTTGCTCCATCCAGTCCATAGTAGAAGAACCCTCATGAGTTTCTCCCATCTTATGGTTCACACCTGTATAAAACAAAATACGTTCTGTAGTAGTTGTTTTACCAGCATCGATATGAGCAGCAATACCAATATTTCTTGTATATCTTAAATCTCTAGCCATGGTAATATATTTCTTTTCGGATTAGAATCTAAAGTGAGAGAATGCTTTATTCGCCTCAGCCATTTTATGAGTATCCATTTTCTTTTTCACAGCCGCACCCTCTTCTTTAGCTCCAGCCAAAATCTCTGCAGCCAATTTAGCAGGCATAGATTTCTCATTACGTCTTCTAGCATAAAGAATCATCCATTTCATCGCCATAGAAATTTTTCTATCCGGACGAATCTGCATTGGAATCTGGAATGTTGCACCACCTACACGACGAGAACGAACTTCTACGTGCGGCATAACATTAGTTAAAGCATCTTTCCAAATCTCCAAAGAAGTTTTTTCTTCGTCTTGCTTCTTTTCTTCTACAATTTCCAAAGCATCATAGAACACTTTAAAAGCTGTTGACTTTTTACCATCCCACATTAAATTGTTAACGAAACGCGTCACTAACTGATCATTAAATTTCGGATCCGGTAAAAGAGGTCTCTTTTTAGCCTGTCTTTTTCTCATGTCTTTTTCTTAAACGTTTAAACGATTACTTTTTGTCTTTAGGGCGTTTCGCTCCGTATTTAGATCTTCTTTGTGATCTACCGTTAACTCCGGCAGTATCTAAAGCTCCACGTACGATGTGATATCTAACACCTGGCAAATCTTTTACTCTTCCACCTCTAACTAATACTATCGAGTGCTCTTGCAGATTGTGTCCTTCTCCTGGGATGTAAGCATTTACCTCATTACCATTTGTTAAACGCACCCTTGCAACTTTACGCATTGCAGAGTTAGGTTTTTTTGGCGTAGTGGTATAAACACGCGTACAAACCCCTCTTCTTTGAGGACAAGAATCCAAGGCAACCGATTTACTCTTCTTAGTCAATTGGGTTCTCCCTGTTCTTACTAATTGTTGAATTGTTGGCATAATGTTTATTAATAAATTCTACTATATATTAATTCCCCACTTTATATGGGGTTGCAAATGTAGAAAGATTATTTTGTTTTTCCAACACCCAATTCATTAATTTTCAATCGCATCTAAAAAAAACATCATACAACTTTCAAACAAAGCCCTAATCATAAAACACACTAAAACACACACTAAAACATCTGTATTTTCTAATATAAAAGACAGCCTCATTTTTAAAATCAAACAAACAACTACAATATATAAAACTATATATTTGTGATTATTATGAAAAAGAATCCGACAAAAACACCTAACCGCTTAAAACATTAAGCCTTGAAAGCAATCCTCTCAATACTTCTTATAACATTCAACTCCATAATATGTTTAGGCCAAAAAAATATAGTTTTAAAAATCGAGAGCCAAAATAAAGAAGAAGACAATATCATCCAATCAACAAGCTATCTCTCACTACACACTAACTATAATTCCATAAACAATACAATAAATATTTTTGAAGCTAAATTAAATGACTTGGGTTATTTAGCTTATACTAAAGAAAATAATAAAAAAGACAGCATAACAATTTACACATATCAATTAGGTCCAAAAACCACAACTCTAGTTATAAACACAACCAACCTAGATAGTCTATCTAAAAAAATCACAAATACAGAAACAAACAACCTAACCATTCCATTTCAAGAAACTAAATCTAGAATAAACCAATTTTTAGACAAATTAGAACAAAACGGATACGGAACAAGCGTACTACAATTTATCAACCACGAAATACACAAAGACACCTTATACTGTGATTTACATATAGAACTAAACAAAAGAAGGACACTTAACAAAATTGAAATAGTAAGTAATGACAAAATCCCAATCGCAATAATCCAAACAAGTTTAAAGAAGGAGATTAATCAAACCTACTCAGAAACAACTATAAGTAAAATAAATGACAAAATTTCAAGTTTCAACTTCATTAAAACCAACAAACCCACCGAAACATTATTCACTACAGATAGCACCTATGTATATCTCTATCTAAACAAAAAGAACACTAATCAGTTTGATGGATATGTAGGATTTAATAACGACGAAGATGGCAAACTAAAACTAAACGGCTACTTAGACCTAAAACTAAACAATATTTTAAATAGAGCAGAACTTTTTGAATTGCTTTGGAAGAACAATGGAAAAAAACAATCAGACTTTAACTTTAAAGCAGAAATTCCATATCTCTTCAAAACTTCTATCGCTCTAAAGGGAAGCTTTGAAATCCAAAAACAAGACAGCACCTATCAAAACACAGAATTAGAACTCGGCCTAGGTTATTATCTAAATCACCAAAACAAAATCTTTCTTGGTTACCAAACTATAAACTCCGCCACCAACGAAGAATCACCAATACTCAAAAACTACGACAGTAAATACTTTACCATTAACTATGAGTATAGTCAACTAAACAAACAACGCATACTATTCCCTATAGATCATCAAATATATCTAAAACTAGGTACCGGGAAACGAAATTCCGAAACAGATAATAACAACCAATCTTTTATAGAATTCATAGCATCTAAAAACTTCGAAGTAACACCAACCAATCTATTCTATATAAAATGGAACACCTACTTTCTGTTAAGTGACAATTATTATTTTAACGAACTAAAAAGATTTGGAGGAACCCAAACCTTAAGAGGATTCCAAGAAAACAGTCTAACTGCAAAAGCTTTTTCTATTATAAACACAGAATACAGAATACAAATAAGCTCCAACTTGTCTTTTAACTCTATTCTAGATTATGCCTACACAAAAGACCCTCAATCAGAACAATCCAACCATTTATATTCATTTGGTTTTGGCATGGGAATACTCACCAAAAACAGTCATTTTAAGCTAGCTTTTGCAAACGGAAAAACCCCAAAAGAAAAAATGAGTTTCGAAAACACAACAATACATATAAGTATGTCAACTTTTTTTTAAACAAATTCACTTACTCAATCTAAAAATATATCTTTGCACCATGGAACAAGACAATCAAATATTTGGTATTCGAGCAATTATCGAAGCCATTGAAGCAGGAAAGGATATCGACAAAGTATTCATTCAGAAAGAAGCTCAAGGCGATTTAATGAGTGATCTACTCAAATCAATGAGAAAAAATAACATTAATTTCTCTTATGTCCCTATTGAAAAACTAAACAGACTAACAAGTAAAAACCATCAAGGAGCAGTAGCTTCCATATCCCCTATTTCTTTTGTTAGTTTAGAAGAACTTGTAGAGAAAACAATAGAAACCAAAGAAAAACCATTATTCTTAATATTAGATCAAATATCAGATGCTAGAAACTTTGGTGCTATTATAAGAACAGCAGCTTGTTGTGGAGTAGACGGTATAATAATCTCTAAGAATGGTGCTGCACCAGTAAACGGGGATACGGTAAAAACATCCGCAGGAGCAGTATTCAACATTCCTATCTGTAAAGTTGACCACATTAAAGATGCTGTATTCTATTTACAAAGCTCAGGAGTTACTACATTAGGAGCATCTGAGAAAGCTTCGAAAGAAATCTATGATGTAGAATGCAACCAACCTTTAGCTATTATTATGGGTAGCGAAGACAGAGGAATAAACCCCTCAGTTTTAAAAATTATAGACGAAACTGCAAAACTACCAATACACAGTTCAATAGCCTCATTAAACGTTTCAGTAGCTTGCGGTGCTTTTTTATACGAAACACTAAGACAGAGACGATAAGCTTCTATTACTAAAATTATACTTAAAAAAACGCCTTACTTTCGATGAAATCACAAGTAAGGCGTCTTTGTTTTGTGTAGCGATTTGTTAAAACTGTTCACGTACAATATATTCTTCTGCAACTCCCATAATATGCAAGCTAGCTTCAACCGCATTCATCATAGGGTCAGGACCACATAAATAGAAATACTTCAACCCCGCATCAGCATATTTTCGAATTAAAGCTTCAGTGACATAACCGTGCTCATACCCTTCAACCTCTTCACTAGATAAAACATTTATAAATTGCCCTCCTAACAACCTTTTAAAATAATCGTTCAAGATAATATCTGCCTTTGTTTTATTAGCAAATAACAACTTGTTCCCTCCTACTTGCCCAGTGCGCTCTAACTCTTTAAAAATAGCGATAAAAGGGGTTATCCCTGCACCTCCGGCAATAAACAATCCAGGTCCTTTATATTCAATAGTTCCAAACACATCATGTAAAATAAAACTATCCGCAGTAGTTAGTGCCCTTAATTGTTCTGTTACGCCATGGTGGTCTGGATATGTTTTTATACAAAACTCAAGATAATCATCAGTGGTTAAAGAAGTAAAAGTAAATGCTCTTAACTCATTCTCCCAACCTTTCCGCTTAATAGAAACATCTACAGCCTGACCAGGTTTATACTGGATTGAATCTGGTTTCTCTAATCGAAAGCGAATCACATCTATTGTAATGGCCTCCATACTCTTTATTCTCGCTACTCTTTCCATACCTAAAAATATTATTTAATACTTTCTAAAAACCTCTGTTGCATACGTTCATCTTCAAAAACTCCTGAAAAAAACTCGGTGACCGTATAACTATTAGTATCACGAATTCCCCTTGAGGCCACACACAAATGATTTGCCTCTATATAAACCGCAACATCTTGATGCCCTAATGCTTCTATCAGCCCCTCGCCTATTTGAACACTTAATCGCTCTTGAACCTGCGGTCTTTTTGCAAAATAATCAACCAAACGATTAATCTTAGAAAGACCTATCACAGAATCATAAGGAACATAAGCCACATGCACCTTACCTATTATAGGCACAAAATGATGCTCACAATGAGAATACAAAGTAATATCCTTCTCAACCAGCGTCTGTCGATACCCGTACTTATTATCAAACAAACTAATCGCAGGCTTATTCTTAGGATTAAGACCACTAAAAGCTTCCTTCACATACATCTTAGCTACTCGATTCGGAGTATTTTTCAAACTATCATCCGAAAGATCTAATCCTAAAGTCTCCATAATCTCACTAAAAAGCCCAGAAATTCTATTTACTTTTTCCTCATCACTAAAATCGACCTTCTGCTTCAATTCAGCAACAGTATCAGTCCCTTCGAAATCCATTACTTTTTTCATAATAAACTCTTTAAATTAATCAGACGCATAACATTATTCACTATTTCATCACAATAACGCAAATGAAACTCAAACAAAGCTTGTTCATCAAACGATTTCTCAATTTCTTTACGTAACAGCGCTTTTGATCTATTCAAACGAACTTTTACATTACCAGGAGTAATATCGAGTAATTCTGCTGTCTCATCTGTATTCATACCATTAACTTCCCTAAGAATAAAAACCATTCTATACTCAAGTGGAATTCTACTCATCGAATCCTCCAACATATTTGCTAACTCTCTTTGCATAACCCCTTTATCTGCTTCGTTTTCTGAATCCTTACGCATCACTTCATTATTGTCATTTATAGAAATCATTAGGCCATCAGTTACTCTGTTCTTCTGAAAATGATGGAAACACCTATTAATCATTATTCTACTAATCCAAGTTTTAAAACTTGATTCATTCCTAAATCCCCCCAGCCCTCTATAAGCATCCACAAAGGATTCCTGCATTACATCCTGAGTATCTTCATGACAAAGATTATAAGCACGCCCAATTCGATACAAGACCGGATTAAAACGCCTCACTATTAACTCATAGAACTGCTTTTCACCATTAAGTATTTTTTGGACAATTTCTATATCGTCCATTTGTATATCCCCCATATTACTATTTACTTTAAACCCAGACTATATATACATAGAGTACAAAAACAATACTGAGGTTACAGAAATTCAAAACTATTTTCTGAACACTATCTAAAGATACAAAAAGGTAAAGCAATTAAGTAAAAAGTAATATCCACAAAAACACTACAACTGATGACCCGATAAAAAAATAAAAACTTACAGCATCGATAGATACCACAAAAAGAAAAACAACCGGCTTTACTTAGTAAAACTATTACAAGTATAAGTTGTACTATAAACAACAGGTAAAGTTACCCTATATGGATTCGTACTATTGCTCTTCCAATGCTCATCATCCAACTCCTTAGGAATAATAATAAAATTACCATCTTCGTCAAAGCATTTCATAAAAGGATCCTCTTCCGAATTATAATCAGGTCGTTGCCATTCAAACTTATAAACTCTTTGAGCATAAGTAGGTGTTTTAAGAAACAACGTTAAAATCAATCCAGTCACAAAACCACTCAAATGTCCCTCCCAAGAAATTCCATCTTCGATATCAGGGAACATATACCAAACCATACTCCCATAGAAAACTACGATAAGCAAAGACAAAGAAACCAACCTATAATATCTACTGAGTAATCCCTTAAAAAACATAAAACTCACTAAAACATATATAAGACCACTAGCACCAATATGATAACTCTCACGAGCAATCAACCAAGTACCTAAACCAGATAATAATATACCCCAACCAAGAACCTTCCATACCAATCCCTTATAAAAATACTGTAACATTAAAAGCAAGGCCAATAACGCCACAGAGTTATTATACAAATGACGAAGTCCACCATGTATAAAAGGACTAAAAATAACACCACGTAATCCCTTTAAACTCCTAGGATAAACACCATATTGATACAATTGTAAATAATCTTTCCAATCCATCCAATACACCAACCATATCACCATTAGAAAAACTATAGGTAATAGAACTATATCAGCTGAAATTGGGGAAGGTTTAGAATCCATAAAATTTAAAAGTACTCATTCACATGAAAAGCTAAAGATAAAAATTAGAATCTAAAAAACAGAATTACAATGAAATAATCCACAAACCAAAACCTACTATCCTAAAACACAAACAAGACAACATATTTTACAAACTAATTTTTAAATACACGCTATAGGTTGTATTTTTGAGACATATAACAAATATAATGGAAGCACCTCTAGCCGAAAGAATTAGACCCAAAACACTATCAGAATATATCAGTCAAGAACACTTAGTTGGTATAAATGGAATATTAACCCGTCAACTACAAACAGGTTTTATTCCTTCATTAATATTTTGGGGACCTCCAGGAACTGGTAAAACCACCCTAGCAGAAATTATTGCAAAAGAAAGCGAAAGACCATTCTATGCTTTAAGCGCCATAAATTCTGGGGTTAAAGACATTAGAGAAATTATAGATAAAGCAAAGACAAATTCAGGACTCTTTACAGCAAGAAACCCTATTCTCTTTATAGACGAAATACATCGATTCAGCAAATCACAACAAGATTCTCTATTAGCAGCCGTAGAAAAAGGATGGGTAACACTCATTGGAGCAACAACAGAAAATCCTAGCTTTGAAGTAATTCCAGCCTTGCTTTCGCGATGTCAAGTATATACACTCAATCCATTCACAAAAGATGATTTACAAGCACTTCTGGAGAGAGCTATGAAAAAAGACCTAAGAATTCAAAAAAGAAATATTATTCTAACTGAAACAGAAGCGCTTTTTAGAGTTTCAGGAGGTGATGGAAGAAAATTACTCAATACTTTCGAACTCATCATCAATGCAATGCCAGAAGGATTAAGTGAGATTACGAATGACTTGGTAATGAAAACCGTTCAAAAAAACACAGTCTTATACGACAAAACCGGAGAACAACATTACGATATTATTTCTGCATTTATAAAATCCATACGAGGAAGTGACCCAAATGGAGCCGTGTATTGGTTAGCCCGAATGATAGAAGGAGGAGAAGATGTAAAGTTTATCGCCAGAAGACTTGTAATATCCGCTTCGGAAGACATAGGAAACGCCAATCCTACAGCACTTATAATGGCGACCAATACTTTTCAAGCCGTTTCAGTAATAGGACACCCAGAAAGCCGTATTTTACTTAGTCAATGTGCTGTATACCTAGCAACCTCCCCTAAAAGTAATACAAGCTATTTAGCCATAGGAAAAGCACAACAAATAGTCAGACAAACAGGAGACCTTTCAGTACCTATACATCTAAGAAATGCTCCTACAAAATTAATGAAAGAATTGGGGTACGGAGAAGACTACAAATATTCACACGACTACACAAACAACTTTGTTGAACAAGAATTCCTTCCATATGAAATTAGTGGTACCGTTTTTTATGAACCTGGTCAAAATCCTCGTGAAAAAGGAATAAGAGATTTCCTGAAAAATAGGTGGAGTTTAAAATACAACTATTAAGGAACATTGTTATTTAAAAAACATTCAAGAAGTCTATAGAATATTTTTTATATCTAATAAATGACTCACTCTAAGAGTCGAGGAAGAATCCACTGAACTCATTAAAGGATTAAAATGAATAGCATCAATACCAACATCCAAAGCCCCCTTAATATCAGCAATTAAATTATCGCCAATCATAACACTTTGCTCAGGAGTCGCACCAGCTTGTTTCAATGCATATTTAAAAATTAGAGGGTCAGGTTTTTTTACCCCTGCCATTTCGGAGTTAGTTATAGTCTGAAAATAAGAATCAATTTTGGAATTTTCAATTTTTTTAAACTGAACCTCTTGAAAACCATTTGTCAATATATGTAAGGCATATCTATCTTTCAAATAGTCCAACAATTCCAAAGCTCCTTCAAATAAATAGTTGTTTTTTGGTAATTCCTCAAGATAGCAATTTGAAAACCTTTCTATTAAATCCAAATCAGCTCTAAAATTTAATTTTTTAAAAGTTTCACTTAATCTACCAAGCCTCAATTCTTCTTGAGTAATTAAATTAAGACTATAACGATACCAATAAGCCTCGTTAATACCAACGTAATAATGCAGAAATTCTTCTAATGAAAATGAAACATCATGGTTATTAAAGACACTCTCAAAAGCTTTTGCAGAATTAATTTCAAAATCCCACAAAGTATGATCTAAATCAAAAAAAATATCTGTTTTAACTTCCTTATTTATTATATACATAAAATCATTAATTTGGTAATCTATTCAAAACTCAAGCAACATATCCTTTATATTAATTCCTCTTCAGCGAAACTAAGAAAACCCTGATCTGTAATAATTACATGATCTAGTAAATTAATATCAAGTATTTCAGCAGCACTTTGAACATTTTTTGTAAGTGATTTATCTTCATCACTAGCTTTCAATTTTCCAGACGGATGGTTATGACACAATATTATACCAACGGACTCATATTCAAGAGCAATTTTAAAAAGGATACGAATATCAACAATTGTTCCTGTTATACCTCCCATACTAAGTCGTCTTTTATGAACAACTTTATTGGAGTTATTGAGAAATATAACCCAGAATTCCTCATGTCCTAAATCGCCGATATGAGGTTGCATTAAATCGAATACATCTTGGCTCGAACGTATTACAGGAAGCAATATAGCTTCTTCCATACGTCTTCTTCTACCCAATTCTAAAGCCGCAACAATTGATACAGCTTTCGCTTCTCCAATTCCGTTAAATGTCATTAACTGCTGAAGACTTTGCTTGCTTAAAAGTCCTAAATTATTTTGACATTGTAATAATATTCGCTGACTTAAAGATACAGCAGTTTCATTCCTATTTCCAGACCCTATTAATATAGCCAAAAGTTCTGCATCACTAAGTGAAGCTTTTCCCTTTAATATTAACTTCTCTCTTGGCTTGTCATCATCTGCCCATTGTGTGATAGAGGTTTTCAGTAATCCCATAATACTCAATATTTTAATTTAAAATTACTTAAAGTTAAATTTTAATATTGGTTTTCAGCAACATACCCTTATCTTTTTTAACTTTCAACACATCACCTAAAGATCTTATTCACCTAAATAAGTAAAAAAAGACTCTAAATCTATTCCTCCATAATTTCCTGAACTCATAAAAAGTAAAACGCTGTCTTTAATTGTCAAACCATCTAAATACTTTTTAAATTCAGCAGAGTCTGTATAACACTTCAAATTTGACTTGTCAAACGCATCAATCATTTCTCCCTCACTAATAATCTCTAACCCCTTCAACTCCAATGCTTTTTTAGAATAAAAAACAACGGCTTCATCTGCATATTCTAAGGCTCCTTTATACTCTTTTAAAAACGTTGCATTCAAACTACTATAACTATGTAATTCCAAACAAGCAATTAGCTTTTTATCTGGATATTGCTTCTTAACAGCTGTTGTAGTAGCGATTACTTTGCTCGGCGAATGTGCAAAGTCTTTAAATATAATAGCTTCTGATTCTTTTGCAATTCGCTCCAATCGTTTAGAAGCCCCTTTAAAAGTAGCAATAGCCTCATAGAAATCATCTTCATCTATCCCCATATTCTGACACACCCATTTTGCACCATTAATATTACTTAAATTATGTTCACCAAACACTTCTAAAGGCATTGGTCCTTCATTAGTTTCAAGTAACGTAATTCCATCTTGAATAGAATACCCAGGCAATCCATAAGCTATTTTGCGAATAGGATTAAAAGTATTACTTACAATATCAACAACATGTTCATCTAATTCATTGTAAATTAATATACCACCATTTACAATTTTATCAACAAAAATACTGAACTGCTCCTTATAACTTTCAAAAGTCGGAAACACATTTATATGATCCCATGCAATACCACTAATCAGCGCAATATTGGGTTTGTACAAATGAAATTTGGGTCTAGGGTCTAGAGCTGATGACAAATACTCATCCCCCTCTATCAACATAAAATCATTTTGTGAAGTTAGATGGACCATACGGTCAAACCCTTCTAATTGCGCACCTACTAAATAATCTACTTCAACATCATGATAGCTCATAACATGAAGTATCATGGAAGTAATCGTAGTCTTACCGTGCGATCCACCAATAACTACTCGAGTTTTATTTTTGGAATGCTCATAAATAAACTCTGGATATGACAATATCTTCAATCCAAGTTCTTTTGCCTTTAGTAGTTCAGGGTTATTAGCCTTCGCATGCATACCTAAAATGACTACATCAATATCAGAAGTGATTTTCTCTGAAAACCATCCCTCCTCCTCAGGTAACAATCCTTTTTTATTTAATCTTGACTTCGATGGCTCAAAGATAGCATCATCACTTCCTGTTACTTCCTCTCCCTTATCATATAACGCCAAAGCGAGGTTATGCATGGCGCTTCCACCAATTGCGATAAAATGTATACGCATAATAACTTAAAATATTTTAATCTTGATTTTGTAAAAATACAATTTTATTCTATTCCTCTCTACTGTCAATAACCGAAACAGAATCATATAAAAAAAGTCGGCTACTAAAAGCCGACTTTTCAATATTTAATAAATAAATTTACTACTTAACAATAGTCATTTCATCGATAATGTGTTTTGCTCCAGCATATTTTTCAATTACGAATAACACATAACGAATATCAACACTGATAGTTCTTTGCAACTTAGCATCGTAAATAACGTCACCAGCCATAGCTTCAATATTACCGTCAAATGCAATACCAATCAATTCTCCTTTAGCATTCAAAACAGGTGAACCAGAGTTCCCTCCTGTAATATCATGGTCAGTCAAAAAATTAACAGGTAAGTGTCCTTTCTTATCTGCATAAACACCATAATCTTTAGCATTATACAAATCAATTAACTTTTGAGGAACTTCAAATTCTTCATCACCAGGAATATGTTTTGCAATAGTACCAGCAAGAGTAGTATACCAATTTTCATCAGCGTCGTTCACTTTATTACCTCTAGGTAAATCTATTACTTTACCGTAAGTCAAGCGCAATGTTGAGTTCGCATCAGGGTAATATTTTTTATCTGGATTCACTTTGCGAAGTCCATCAACCAACAATCTATATCCTTTTTGATACTTATCCTCTAAAGACTTAATATTTTCAGGAACATCTCTGTATTTATCTAAGATAGATTTAGAAACAGTAACTAATAAATCATTCTCCAAAAGAGATGCATCAGGGTTTTTCAAGAAAGATTCAACCTTATCTTTATTAGCCATAACACTTGAATCGAAAGCTTTGTTTACAAACGCTTCAAAATTACCATTGTATTCTTTAGCTATTTCAGCAATATAAGGAGCAATCCCATATCCTTCAGATTTTGAAGCATACAATTCCAATTGCTTAGCCAACATATCACGTTCCAAAGGTTCATAATATTCTCCATAAACAGCATCTACAAATTCTTGCAACTGAGGCAATAAACGCGCTCTTTCTTCATCTGAACCAGCTGCATATACTTTCAATCCTTCAACCAAACGCGAAGGTGCTGCTGCCATAGTAGAAGTGCGTAAAAGAGTCATTAAATAATTATCATGTCTAGCTTTCTCATTAGTAGCCGCATAATAAGCATTGATGTCAGCTATTACTGAACCATATTTCTTTTTATTAGCTTTCTTATTAGCCCAAACGTTAAATTCAGCCTCTGACTTACGTTTAGCCGCAGCAGTCTTATGTTCTTTCAAGGCATCAATCATACCTTGACGATTTTTCCAATAATTAGCTACACCTGCATATTTGGAAGCATAATGAAGTCTCACAGAAACCTCTTGATCCATATACTTCTTCATTACATCCATACCTAATTTAGACCCCTCAACCCAAGCTGGATATGCAAACATTACATTTTGCTCAATCCCCTCAGCCGGCATCCAACGATTCGTACGCCCTGGATACCCCAAAATCATAGAGAAATCTCCCTCTTTAATACCCGCAATAGACACTGGCAAATGATGTTTTGGCTTCATTGGAATATTGTCAGCAGAATATTCCGCAGGATTTCCTTCTCTATCAGTATAAACTCTAAAAACTGAAAAATCTCCAGTATGTCGTGGCCATTCCCAGTTATCAGTATCTCCTCCGAATTTACCAATACTATTTGGAGGTGTACCAACTAAGCGTACATCTGTATAATCTTGATAAACAAAATAGTAATATTCATTACCTTGAAAAAATGACTTTACAGAAACCGTATATTTCCCACCCTCATCGTTCTCTTTTTGAATCTTAGCAATTTCTTGATTAATTGCTTTTTCTCTTTCTAATTCATTCATGGAATCAGTAACAACTCCTAAAATACGTTTTGAGACATCATCCATACGAACGAAGAAACGAACTGATAAATCTTTTGGTTTGCGCTCATCAGCCTTAGTAGCCGCCCAAAAACCGTTTGTAAGAATATCATCCTCAGGAGTAGATAATTCCGCGATTTTATCATAACCACAGTGGTGATTTGTAAAGACCAACCCTTGTTCTGAAACAATTTCTGCCGTACACCCACCATTGAACTGAACAATAGCATCCTTCAACGAGCTATTATTAATACTATAGATTTCCTCAGCTGTAAGTTGTAAACCCATTTTCTCCATATCGCGTTGATTCAAACGCTCTATGAACATTAAGAACCACATCCCCTCATCTGCCTTTACCTGAACAGGTAAAGCAAAAATGAATGCAGTAATAAATAAAATAATTTTTTTCATAATTGTTTTAAGTATGTTATCAAGTTGCGAATATAAGTTATTTTTATAAAATTGACTTTATGTAGTGATAGTATTCCCCATCTCTAATATAAAAACTGTTTTAAAATCAACCCTATTTCACATTTACTCAATGTTCTTATTAGAAGAAGTAGTAGATTCTTTCGAACTAACTTTTGGCGTAGAATACCTACCCTTTAACTCATCCATTACAGTACCACTCCAAAGCTTAATACCAGTAACATAAGAAGTTCTAGCAATAAGAAATGCAGCTACAGGAGATGTAATAAATAAGAAGAAAATTATTGCAAACACTTTAGTAGTAATTGAAAACTCTGAAAAATGAATTGCTGCAGCACCCAAAATACAACCAATACCTAAAGTCCCAGCCTTAATAGTTATTGAAAGACGTGTGTAGAAATCAGGCATCCTCAGAATACCAATAGAAGCAATAAGTATAAAAACAGCACCTATAGTACTTAAAACCATTATAAATGTATCAGTCATCTTTATCTCTTTTATCTAAATAGAATGAAAATGCAACAGTGCTTAAAAAAGCAATCAAAGCCAATATCATAGCGACATCTAGAAAAATTGCATTATTAGCGATCAAACTAAATAGCCCTATAAACCCAACTCCAACTGTAATTAACAAATCTAGAGCAACAACCCTATCTACTACAGCAGGACCTTTTAAAAATCGAAGAAATATAAAAATCAACGAAAGGCAGATAATAGGCATAACAAATGTTATCAAATAACTTTCAACTGTCATCGTAATAATTCTAATAGTTTTTTTTCTGTTCGTTCCTTCATACGATTAATAAACTTTTCTTTATCTTTCAAATACATCGTATGTATAAAAATATGACTTTTATCATCTGCAATATCAATAACCATAGTCCCTGGTGTCAATGCAATAATATTGGTCAGCATTGTTATTTCAAAATCAGTCTTTGCATCAATATCATATTTTATAATCCCAGGAGTAGCATGTAAATTAGGAGTTACAACATCAATAGCAACTCTCAAATTCGCTTCTAACATATCATATAAAAAATTCAATATAAACACCAATATTTTGGGAACCCTATAAAAATATTCTTTATCCTGAGGTTTAGAATTCCTAGTCAGCATCCACAAAATAAAGAAACCTAAAATTAACCCAAAAGCAAAATTGGTGTAGTTAAGCTGCCCTGTTAAGGCTACCCAAACAAACGTCAACAATAAATTTAATAAAAAGTACTTTAACATTTCTAACCTCTTTTATTGTTTACCTAAAACGGATTCTATATACAAATTAGGATTCATCATTTCATGAGCCACACGTTCTGACACTTCCATAATAGCAGGAGCATTCAATCCTATGTATAAAGATACACAAGCCAAGGCTACTACTGGTAAAATCAAAGCTATTTTTCCAGATCGAGAATACGGTACAAAATGATCAATCTCTTCCGCATTTGGTTTTGGTAAATCCTTCCAGAACACTTCCGACCATATTCGTGCAACTACAAATAGTGTAATAAAACTAGCAAAAATTAGACCACCTAACAAAGCATATTCCTTAAGCCTAAATGCTTCCTGAAACAACATAATTTTTGGCCAAAATCCTGATAGAGGTGGAATCCCCACTAAAGAAAAAAGGATCACAGCAAAAACCAAAGACAACTTTGGATAATCCTTATAGAAACCTCCTAAACGATATATATCCTGAGACTCTCGAATTTTCTGAATAAGACCACTCATCATAAATAAATTACTCTTAACAATAACATCGTGAATCAAATAGAAAATCACCCCAACAAACGCTAACTCCGTATAAAGTCCCATACCTGCAATCAAATATCCTATATGACATACTATTAAATACGATAAAATCCTCCGTATATTCCTCTTGTTAATAACTCCTAAAGCACCACTGACCATAGTAAATATTGCAATAATTACAAAAACTTGTAACAAAAAATCATCAGGAACAAAAATTACCGTAAAAACTCTGAATAAAGAATAAACTCCCATCTTGGTAAGCAACCCCCCAAAAATAGCTCCGATAGCAGAAGGAGGTGTATGATAAGACGCAGGTAACCAAAAATAAAGTGGAAATATAGCAGATTTAATACCAAATCCAATGAAAAACATCAAAGCTGTTACAGTCACCAATCCTCTATTCTCAACAATCGCAACTTTCTCAGCCAAGTCAGCAATATTCAAACTTCCTGTAATTCCATATAAAATACCGATGGCAGTTAGAAATATTATAGAAGCTAACATATTCACTGTCATATACTTTACTGCCCCCTCCATCTGTCGCTTCTTACCACCAAGTGTAAGCAATACAAAAGAAGAAATAATAACAATCTCAAACCAAACGTATAGATTAAAAATGTCACCTGTTAAAAAAGCTCCTAACAGTCCCATTATCAAGAAGTGAAATATAAAAAAATAACCATATCTAATTCTATTCCTATTAATAGCAGCAGTTGAGAAAATACCAACAGCCAAAGAAACCGTAGCAGTCAGCATAACCATCACAGCACTTAACATATCAGAAACAAAAGTAATACCGAACGGTGCTTCCCAGCCTCCCATCTGCAAAGTGAGCGTACCCTCATTCCAAGTCATAAAAAACAACTTTAGACACGCTATGAATGCAACACTATTACCTACAACACTAATAATCTTTTTCAGCTCTACATTCTTCCAAAAAAATAATAAGACTACAGCAGTAATCATATGAACAAAAATGGGAGCTAATATGAAATTGGTACTCATATATCTAAATCTTGAATATTAAGAGAATCTAAATCATCCGTTCCTGTAGTACTATAAACCTTATTCAACAATACAATAGCAAAAGCTGTCAATCCAAAACTTATGACAATAGCTGTCAAAATAAGTGCCTGAGGAACAGGATCCGCATAAGCATCAATGAAATGTATTTGATCATTATCAATAATAGGAGCTTTACCCTTGGTCAATTCCCCCATTAAGAAAATTAATAAATTAGCACCATTTCCTAACAGCATAAGACCCAATAAAAGTTTTACCATACTCCTTCTAAACATCATATAAATTCCAGCCGAATATAAAATTCCAACCAAAAGCACTAATAATAATTCCATGTTTTAAATCATATTTGAATTAAACATTCTCTGCAATTGTAAAAAGTATCGTCAATACAACACCAATCACTACGAAATAGACTCCTATATCAAAAAACAATGCACTACCCACTGAACCAATAACCACTACATCTTCTGCAAACCAAACCCCAGTCATAATAGGAAGTCCCAAAAGAATAGGTAGTAAAGCACTTAAAATCGAAAGCGACAATCCCGTAGGAATCAAACGTAAAGGCGAAAAACGAAAAAGAGCCAATGTCTCTTTAGGACTATAAGCATAAGAATGAAGAACAAAAGCTATCGACGCAATTAATCCACCTACAAAACCACCACCAGACAAATAATGTCCACGAAGTAACACGAAAATCGAAAACATAATAATTAATGGCAACAAATAATTAGTCGCCGTCCTCAATATCGTTGAATCTAAGTGTCTTGTTTCACTATTCTGAACTTTCTTCATCTTTTGTATTATATTTTAATAAACTAAAAACACCTAAAGCTGCAATAGACAACACCATAGTTTCAATCAAAGTATCAAACCCTCGAAAATCAACCAAAATCACATTAACAACATTCTTTCCCTTCGCAAGTGTATATGCATTCTCAGCATAAAAACGACTAATCTCTTTATCAGCGGGAGACACTAATGCCTGAAGCGTAATTAAGGAAATCAAAGTTCCAAAAGCTATAGAAACTATAGCGTCCCGAGCTTGAATTCTCCTATTGCTCAATTTCAAAAATGACGGCAACTTAAACAATACCAAAACGAATAGTACTACCGTAAGTGTATCAATAGCAAATTGAGTCATCGCTAAATCAGGAGCTCCATAAAAAACAAAAATCAAACAAATACAATATCCCACAACTCCAATAGAAGCAATGGCCGTCAACCTAGAAGAAGTAGATATCGTAAATAATATAGCAATAACCGTTATTATAAAAACGATAAGTTCATAACTTCTAAATGCAGATAAGTCTTCCGTATTCACCTGTAGAGGAACATCTGCAAACAATTTATAACCAACCAAACCAATAAAAAACAATACGATTACGATTAGATATATACGCAAATAACTATTCTGAGTAAGTCCTGTATACCTATAAGCAAAAACCCTAATTTTCTCAATAAGCTTTTCAATCATATGCTGCGGAGCAAAAACTTCGAATCGCTCAATAAATCGCATACTATTATGAGATTGTCTCACTATAAAATATACTGCAACCCCTAATAATATCGTAAGACCACTTAATAACAAAGCAGTAGTTACTCCATGCCAAATCTTTAGGTCCAAATTGATAAAATCGCCATAAATAGATCTAGTTACACTATTGATAATACCTTGATTAATCCAATTCGGAAAAACCCCAAAAACCAAACTCAATACAGCTAAAATAAAAGGAGGCAAAGCAATGCCTAATTCAAGCTTACCAACCTTTGAGAATTTCTTAGGTAATTCTCCAATAAAAGGTTTAATACCCGCTAACAAACCAGAACATGTTAAAAATATATTTGTAACAACAGCTATAACGGTTAATCCTATAGCTAAATATGTAACGCCCCCCTCTAAAGTACTCTCATAAATTAATTCCTTACCAATAAAACCAAAAGTCAACGGAATTCCTGCACAAGACAAAGCACTAATAAAGCCGGCAGTAGCAAGTATTGGCATTTTTTCACCAAAACCCGACAGAATAGTAATATCTCTATTGTGAACAGCATGGTCAATAGCACCAGTAATCAAGAATAAACTTGCTTTATATAAGGCATGTACAACTATAAACACACTTGAGGCATATATGGCAAGTTCTGTTCCAATTCCCAACAAAAAAACTAACATCCCCAATGCAGAAATAGTTGAGTAAGCTAATATTCCTTTCAAATCTTTTCTAAAAACACAATGAAAAGCACCATAAACCATAGTCACACCTCCTACTAAAAGCAATGACTTACTCCATAAATCCCCATCATTGAGAATAGGAGTAAAACGAGCCAACAGATAAATACCTGCTTTTACCATAGTAGCAGAATGCAAATAGGCTGACACAGGAGTTGGAGCCTTCATAGCTCCGGGAAGCCAAAAATGAAATGGAAACTGTGCTGATTTAGTAAAAGCACCAAGTAAGAAAAAAACAAGTATTAAACCAAAAGCCTCATGCCCTTGAATACTATTCGAATGCGATAAAATCTCATGAATAGATGTTTCTCCTGTTATGCTACCAATAACAACAAGAGAGGCCAATAAAAAGAACCCTCCCAGCCCCGTGATAGAAAATGCCCACAAAGCACTCTTTCTAGCAGATTCATCTTCATTATTAAACCCTATTAAAAAATAAGAAGTGACACTCGTTAATTCCCAAAATATAAAAAGTGTGATGATATTATCAGAAAGCACCAAGCCTAGCATAGCTCCCATAAAGAGACCTAAATACGTATAAAATCTGTTTAGATATGGATGCCCTCTAAGATAGGACGACGTGTAAATATAAATAAGCGTTCCAATACCCGTTATCATCAGGCTAAAAAGCAAAGACAAACCATCTAGTTTAAAATCTAAAGAAACACCAATAGAAGGCATCCACTCAGTTCGATAAAAAATGTTTTTTGTACCGTCTTTTAGTAAAGGAATAAAGGAAGTAAAAAACAGAAAAAGTAAAAAGGGGACAATACTAATAAACTTAAAAAACTTGGAATGCACAAACTTGCCCAACAGTAACGTTAAAAAGGCAAAAACAAAAACAAATACAATTAGTAATAGCATAAATAAAATATCTTTTCTCCTCCCTTTTCTATTTTTGAACGATGGTAAAGATATAAAAAAAATTGAATAAATTAGACAAACCACCCATTGACAAATACCTTTTTACAAAAAAAGTCTTTCGTTTCCGAAAGACTTTTGTTATTATTTTGAAGAAACGTTTAACATTTCCCAAAGCTTATCTTTTAATTCAACCAAGCCCTGTTGCGCTACTGCTGATATAAACAAATATGGTATTCCATCGAAGTCTTTATCCAACTGAACCTTCATCTCTCCTTTCAATTCCTCATCCAGCATATCTACTTTAGAAATCACAACCAACCTGTCCTTATCTAACATTTCGGGATTATATCTTCTAAGTTCATCAAGAAGAATATCATACTCCTTTTTAATATCATCTGCATCTGCAGGAATTAAAAACAACAAAGTAGAATTCCTTTCAATATGCCTTAAAAAATAATGCCCCAAGCCTTTCCCTTCAGCAGCTCCTTCAATAATCCCTGGAATATCAGCCATAACAAATGACTGAAAATCTCTATAAGCAACAATTCCAAGATTCGGCTTCAATGTCGTAAACGGATAATCACCAATTTTAGGTTTTGCAGAAGTTAACACAGATAAAAGTGTAGACTTACCAGCATTAGGAAATCCAACCAAACCAACATCGGCTAATACTTTTAATTCAAGAATAATATCTAGTTCTTGACTAGAAATTCCTGGTTGTGCATAACGAGGTGTTTGATTAGTAGAACTTCTAAAGTGCCAGTTACCTAAACCTCCTTTTCCACCTTCTGCCAAAATCCGTTTCTCACCATGCTCCGTAATTTCAAAAAGAACCTCACCAGTCTCTTTGTCTTTAACAACAGTACCCAGTGGTACTTCAATCACTTTGTCTTCTCCATCAGCACCAGTACTTCTAGAACTTGCTCCATCACCTCCATGCCCAGCCTTAATATGGCGTGCAAATTTCAAATGATACAACGTCCACAAACCTTCATTTCCTACAACATATACGTGACCTCCTCGGCCACCATCTCCACCATCAGGACCTCCCTTTTCAATAAATTTCTCACGATGTAAATGCGTAGATCCTTTCCCTCCTTTTCCTGAAGCAACATAGATTTTCACATAATCGACAAAGTTCCCTTCTGTCATCTCTTTCTATTTTTAGCGTACAATCTCAGATTGCAAAAATTCTTAATGTGTAAATAAAGCCGTTTACACCACAGCAATTCACAATTACTAAACCAAAGTATCAATAATAGTACTCAAACGAGCAGTAATATCTTGTATAGAACCGATACCATTGATAGCGTAATAATTACCTTTATTCTTATAGTAATCAATTAGAGGAGCGGTTTTTTCATTATATTCCTCATAACGATTTCTAATCTTATCTTCATCTTGATCATCAGATCTTCCGCTTGTTTTTCCACGCTCTAAAATACGCTTCACCAAAACCTCATCATCAGCCTCTAAAGCAATAGTAGCTGTTAATTTCAACCCCTTTGAAGTTAATAAAGTTTCAAGCTCTTCTGCTTGTTTAATAGTTCTAGGGAAACCATCAAATAAAAAGCCCGCAGCATCCATGTTCTTCTCCACCTCATCTTTCAACATATTGATGGTAATCTCATCTGGAACCAATTCTCCTTTGTCGATATACACTTTTGCTTCTTTTCCTAAGGCAGTATCATTTTGTAAATTAAAACGAAAAACATCTCCAGTTGAGATGTGTTTTAGATTATACTTTTCCTTTAAAAAAGCAGCCTGCGTTCCTTTTCCTGCACCCGGTTTTCCAAATAAAACTATTGAAATCATATTCTATATTGTATATTTTTTTATTATTTAATTTGATAAATTTCTGATAAATTTCGACCATGCTTATCGTAGTCCATACCATAACCAACAATAAATTTATTCTCAATCTCAAAACCTACATAGTCAAGAGGAATATCTTTTGTATAAGCCTCAGGCTTCAAACAAAGTGTAAAAATCTTCACATTCTTAGGCTTATGCTGATCAAAAATATCTTTTAAAGTCACCAAGGTATTTCCAGTATCTACAATATCCTCAACCAATATAACAACTCGGTCGGTAACATCGACATCTAGCCCTAAAAGCTGAGTAACCTTATTAGTAGACTGAGTTCCAATATAAGAGGCCATCTTTACAAAACTCATTTCACAAGCCCCCTTATAATGCTTTACCAAATCAGATAAAACCATAAATGAACCGTTTAAAACACCTATAAAAACAGGCACCTCTCCATTCATATCCGACTCTATCTGAGCCGCCAAAGCCTTCAATCTTACATCGATTTTTTCGGCGTCTATAAAAGGGATAAATGTTTTGTCTAAAACCTGTATTTCCATATCAGAATAATCGTAATTTGCAAATATACAAAAACTCTGCTTGTTTTTAGTTTCTTTGCTTGGAATTAGTATATTATGCTTTTTCTTTGCTATAAATTCTATTATCCGTAAAAAATGCACACCAAATTCCTTATTCAACAAATCAATTCTTGTACGGCTCTTCTTAAATCTAGACAAACATTATATACATGGATTCTCAATAATCCTGAATACATTCCTACCTTATTTGATATAGGTCTTAACAATCAACACCCCAATCAACACAAAGCAGCTTGGATAATAGAGTTTCTCTTAGTAGACAACCTTTCAATAATTCTACCGCAATTAGCTCGCTTCTGCACACAATTTCCTGAGATAAAAAATGAAAGCACCAAACGCTCTTTAGGTAAAATTGCATCGCTATTGACACAATCAAAAATCATTGAATTAAACCGAAAACAAAAAGAGACCTTAATGGAAACCGCACTCAGTTGGCTTATTGACAATACCAAAGTAGCTTCCAAATGTCACGCAATAGATATAATCTTAAACTTATCATATGACTTTTCGGAACTCACAAAACTAGCAAACGAAACCATAGAACAACAATACGCAAGCAGTAGTCCAGCATTCCAAATCAGAGCACGAAAATTCAAACAAAACTTAATCATTTAAATTAAAAAAGCCCTTATTATATAAGTAAATAAAGTGTTATTACTTTTTTTCAACCAACATTCCACAAAATTATACACATAAATTCTTCAATTGTAACTATAATAAATTTCTCACATTAATAACAAGAAACCAAAAGCTAGAACTCTATGATTCTATGTCTTAAAGCATACAATACCACACCAACAAAATTTTTTGAATTAGTCTTACAGATTAAATTCCCTCGAAAGGCCTCAACCGTCCTGATACTTATCCCCAACTCTACGGCAATTTCCTTAGCACTAAATTCCTGTGCAGACAATCGAATAATCTGAACCTCACGTAAAGTAAAATCTTTCACCAATTCATCATCAGTAAGATTAGCTAAAACATGAGCAACATCCTTATCTAAATAAAAGCCATTAACAAATATACTCTCTAAAGCTTTTTTTAATATATGAGGGTCAATTTTTTTTGTCAGGTAACCATCAGCACCTAGGTGCATAATCTTTTGTATAGAATCCTTATCATTCAACAAAGTCAAAACGACTATTTTTATATCAGGATAAAACTCCCTTAAATACATCCCTGTTTCAAACCCATCCATTACAGGCATTTGTAAATCTAGAAGTACTACATCTACATTTAACTTCCCTACTTTTCTCAACAGTTGTAATCCATTCTCAGCTTCCAACACCACTTCCATATTATCAAAATGGTCAATAAGAAACTTTAAACTTTTTCTAAATAAAGTATGATCATCTGCTAAGGCTATTTGTATCATCCTTTTATCTTTTTTCTTATAAAAATACAATTACCACTATCACTTGGTAATTGAACTAAAATAGCTTTCAAATTAGATAATCTCGCTTTTATATTCCTAATTCCCATACCTTTTGCTGTTTTTGATGCTTTAAAAAAATCGTAAGAACACCCATCATCTAAAAAACGAAAAACATATTCTCCTTCAATACAATCAACACTAAACTTTATACTTGAAGCCTTTCCATGTTTTAAAACATTTTCTGTCAACTCTTGTATACATCTATATAGCTCATAAGATTCTGAAGTTGTTAACAGCAATCCTTCTGAAAAATACCTAGCTTCTACTCTCACTTTATATGTTTTCTCTACCCTATTAAAAAAATCTTTCAAAACCGCTTGTAAATCTTCAGTTTCCAACAAAGGAGGCATCAAGTTATAACTAACCCTTTGAACCTCATCAATTGTAATCCCTAAAGCAGTCTTAATTTCACAAAGTAACTGTACATTCTCTATCTGTCGATTTTTTAATTCTAATACCCCAACTAAATTAAGAATAGCACTAATATCTCCACTTATACCATCATGTAAATCAGCAGCCACCCTATTTCTCTCCGTTTTTTCAGCCTCTAAAGTGGCTTTCAATCCAACTTCTGCTTCATGCTGCTTAACTATATAAAATCTCCGTTGATAAAATACAGCTAACAACACAATAGATAGAGCCATAAAGGCCATAAATAAGGTGCCCAACCAAAAAACCCACTTTAAGTCATTTTCATTCTCCATACTCCAATACTTAACATAATTCTTAAAAACAAAGTAGCTAAAACATTCACCAACCAATAATCATAAAAATACAAAGATGTCTCGACAAGAAAACCGCTCAGAGAAAACAGAAAAAAAGTACTTGCACAATAAATCAAGTAACCCGACACAAAATAAAAATCAGCATTCTTCCATAAATCTTTTATTTCCTTATTCAAAAACAGTTTTTTAAACCAAGAAAAAGAAGAAACTATAACCAATAAAACTATCGGTATCTGACTTATAAACAAGGATAAAAAAATATTTTCAGTTCGAAAAAACATCCAAGAAATCAAATAAAAAAACACAAAAAAAACAGCAAAGAAAATTTCAAACTCTTGCTTCTTTTTAATAAAGTTCAATTCTCTATAATAATAAAACAAAGCTGTAAATTCTAATACTGCATAAATTTGAAACCAATAACTAGAACCTATTATCGAATAAATCACCCCAATTTGTTCATAAATCGTAGCGATAAAAGTCAAAGTTATAAATGGAAAAACTATCTCTTTCCCTAAATTTAACTTCGTTCCTTTCCTCAACAAATACAAACAAATTGGGATAATACCAGAATATAATGCAATAAGATACAGAACCTTATACAATATTGTATGACCTAATTAAAGCACTATTAACAGGACAATAAGAAGGACAGACATTTAAACGTTCTAGTATAACACCCTGTGTCATATCCTCTCCATCATCATCGATTCCCACTAACACTAAATTACTATTGCCGTTTTCAGCGTCAATTCCATTATAAATCCTTACTCCCTCACACCCCACTTGCTGTATAATATCTAATAATTTATCCTTGCTAACAGCATAAGCTATATTTCCACTTGGAAAGCTTTCCTGATACTCATGTGTAAATTCAATAGCTTCAGCTAACGTGATAATTTCTCCATTGTTTTTCATAATATTTTTTTTTAAAATTTTGTATCTCAAAAATGAGAAATTAAATCCTAATTCGCAATACGTAGAAATACTATACAGAGTGTTAAAATTAAAGACTAATAACATATTCTTAGGAATCACGCCTATTTCAAGACAATTACCTATTTGAAATTTTAACATAATCAATCTAAAAAAAATAAATTTTTACAAAATGGACCAAACTACCTTCTAAAAACCAAGGATAATTCAAAAAGAACAACAGCCAATCGATGGAAAATACATCTCAAAAGGTTTCTACCCTAGTGCTTTAACTAAAGACTTCCCTTTAAAAGGAAAATCCGTAAAACTACATGTACAATATCGTCGTCGGACAGATAAACAAGATAGATAAAAGTACGTAATTGGAATGTGACTGTTAAAGGGACACTAATGACCACAGAGCTTTCTGAGTTTAACAAAAAAGTCGATATTATAATTCTTAGCTTTAAAGCTATAAGTATTTTCCTTGCACTCTATCTATAGTGCATCTATAGTGTATCTATACTCCATCTATAGAATAAGCCTTTTCTATAGATGGAGTATAGATGGAATATAGTCAGTATATAGACACACCTAAAACAATTTTCGCTCTCCGAAACTCAAAAAATCAAACAAAAAATCACAAAGGTTCCAATTTTTCAACAATCCCTCCAAGCTTTTGAAAACAGAAATTATTTGATACATTTAACTAATTCATTTTATCTAAACTAGACAAACGATACTTTTCATATATTAAACACCTCAACTATGACAATCATTAAAAAACACTTCTACACTATACTAGCAAGTATAGCTTTATCGACTATTATAACAGCTTCTACACAAGCTCAAGAAAGCAACAGTCAGCTTGAAAAAATAGTCACTAAAGTAGATACTAAAGCAAATTACCCAGGTGGTATGATGGTCTTTTATAAACAACTCAATAACACATTGGATACAAAAGCTATGAACCTCGATAAAGAGATAAAAACAATTAAAACATTTCTATCTTTTAACGTTGAAGTAGACGGTAGTTTAACGGATATTAAAATTACAAAAGGAGAATTAGGTGGTATTGCAGATAAAATTCTCATCGAAACCTTAATAAATGCTGGAAAATGGCAACCCGCATTACTAGACGAAAAACCCGTTAAAAGCAACTTTATATTACTTATCTCTAAAAGCATAGAGTAAGACTTAACATACAGCAAAGACTTTTAAGGTTTTGAAACCTTGAAGGTTTAAATAAATCGCGCTTCTCTACTATTTTTCAATTATCTTTGCACAAATACACAAAATAATGAACTATTTTTCTTCTGATTTCCGTTTGGGAATATTAGGTGGTGGACAGCTTGGAAAAATGCTTTTGTCTGACACTAGAAAGTTTGATATCGCAACGCTTATTTTAGACCCTAGTGAGGAAGCACCCGCACAATATGGTGCTTTTGAGTTTATACAAGGGGATTTAATGGATTTTGATACAGTATATCAATTCGGTAAAAAAACTGATTTACTGACTATTGAAATTGAAAACGTAAATCTAGACGCTTTAGAAAAGTTAGAAGAAGAAGGACACAAAGTATATCCTTCTCCAAAAACCCTACGTTTAATTCAACATAAAGGAAAACAGAAAGATTTTTACAATCAAAATCAAATACCTACCGCTCCTTATCAACGTTTTGAGTCTATAGACGAGTTAAAAAAGCAAGCAGCTGGTACTGGTTTTACCTTTCCGTTTATATGGAAAGCAGCTCAGTTTGGTTATGATGGAAATGGCGTAAAGGTGGTTCGCAGTTTAAGCGACCTAGACGCATTGCCAAACACTCCTTGTATTGCAGAGGAAATGATTCCTTTTAAAAACGAATTAGCTGTTATTGTTGCGCGCAGTGCATCAGGTGAAATAAGAACCTACCCAGTAGTAGAAATGGAATTTCATCCAGAAGCAAATCAAGTAGAATATGTCATTTGTCCAGCTCGTATTGAAAAAAATGTCGCAGATAAAGCGAGATCCATCGCACTTAAAGTATCAGAAAAATTCAACCATGTTGGATTGTTAGCTGTTGAAATGTTTCAAACTAAAGATGATGAAATACTTGTTAATGAAGTAGCTCCTCGTCCACATAATTCTGGTCATTATTCTATTGAGGCGAGTTATACCTCTCAATTCGAACAACACATTAGAGCTATTCTAGACTTACCTCTTGGAAATACCGACAGTAAAGTAGCGGGAATTATGGTAAACCTTGTAGGGGCAGAAGGCTATTCGGGTCAGGTGCACTACGAAAATATGGAACACATTTTAAAAATAGATGGCGTTACACCTCATATCTATGGAAAAAGAGAAACACGTCCGTTTCGAAAAATGGGACATGTTACCATCGTAAATCCCGACATGAATGAAGCTCGAAAAATTGCTCAACAAGTAAAAGAAACGATTCAAGTAATTAGCAAATAAGAATATGAAAATAGCCGTAGTAATGGGTAGTATCTCAGATATGCCCGTAATGCAAGATGCCATTGATATCATTAAAGAATTTGGAATTGAAGTGGAAGTAGATATTGTATCTGCACACAGAACCCCTGAAAAGTTAGTAGATTTTTCTTCTAATGCACATACAAGAGGAATTCAAGTAATCATAGCAGGTGCAGGTGGAGCTGCGCATTTACCGGGAATGGTTGCCTCTATGTCTCCTCTACCTGTAATTGGAGTTCCTGTAAAGTCTAGTAACTCTATTGATGGGTGGGATAGCGTATTGTCTATTTTACAAATGCCAGGTGGAGTTCCTGTAGCTACTGTAGCATTAAATGGATCGAAGAACGCAGGATTACTAGCGATTCAAATATTGGGAAGTCAAAACAAAGACTTGCAACAAAAAATGATTGATTATAAAAATGGATTGAAAGAAGTTGTTTTAAAAGCAGCAGAGGCTCTGAAAAACTAAAACACACACAATACACAAAGGGCTGTCACAAAAATGACAGCCTTTTTCATATCTTTATATTTTTAAAATTACATTACAAGATGTCTATATTAAATTCAGAATTCAACACCCCACATGGCACTGCGCCTTTTAAACAAATACAACTATCAGAATATAAGCCTGCTTTTGAACAAGCTATTATCGATGCAAAAGCAGAAATCAAAACTATCACTAATACGACAGAAGTTCCTACTTTTAAAAACACCTTGGAAGCACTGGCGTATTCCGGAATGGAGCTAGATCGTATATCTAATATTTTCTTCAACCTCAATTCAGCGGAAACAAGCGACGAAATGCAGAAAATTGCACAAGAAATAGCACCTATGCTTTCTGCTTTTAGCAACGACATTTCTTTAGACGAAGAGCTATTTCAACGTGTGAAAGCTGTTTATGAACAAATAGACACATTAGATTTAAGCACTGAACAGAAGACACTTCTTACTAAAAATTATAAAAGCTTTGTTAGAAATGGAGCTTTATTATCACCTGAACAGAAAGAACGACTTAGATCTATTGATACCGAACTAGCCACGACTTCTTTGAAATTTGGAGAAAATGTATTAGCAGAAACTCATAATTATCAACTGCACCTTACTAATGAATCTGATTTAAAAGGACTACCTGAAGGTGCTATTGAGGAAGCTAAAACACTTGCTGAAAATGAAAATAAAGAAGGTTGGATATTCACATTAGATTATCCTAGCTATATTCCATTCATGACCTATGCAGAGAACCGCGAACTTCGAAAAGAGTTAGCTATTGCAGCAGGAAAGAAAGCGTTTCAAGACAATGAATACAATAACGAGAGTAACGTTTTAAACATCGTAAAACTAAGATACGAACGCGCCAACTTATTGGGATATTTAACACATGCTCACTTCGTATTAGAAGAGCGCATGGCACAATCTCCTGAGAAAGTATTTTCATTTTTGGAAGAGCTATTGGAAAAAGCTAAACCAGCAGCCTTATTAGAATTTGAAGAATTAACTGCTTTTGCAAAAGAGGTAGACAACCTAGACCATTTGGAAAAATGGGATGGTGCTTATTACTCTGAAAAATTAAAACAACAACGCTTTAACTTAGACGATGAAATCCTAAAACCATATTTTCAATTAGAAAATGTATTAGAAGGTGCTTTTGAAGTTTCACACCGATTATTTGGTCTAAACTTCACAGAAGTTCAAAACATAGAAAAATACCATGAGGATGTAAAAACGTATGAAGTAACCGATGAAAATGGTGCTTTTAATTCTATTTTTTACGCAGATTTCTTTCCGAGAAAAGGAAAGCGAAATGGCGCATGGATGACATCTTTCAAATCACAATACAAAAAAGAAGGTAAAGACGAACGTCCACATATTTCTATTGTCTGCAACTTTACCAAACCAACGGCCTCTAAACCCTCTTTATTAACCTTCAATGAAGTAACCACTTTGTTTCACGAGTTCGGTCACGCTTTACATGGAATGTTAGCCAACACTCAATATCCTAGTTTATCTGGAACAAATGTTTTCTGGGATTTTGTAGAACTACCAAGTCAGGTTATGGAAAATTGGTGTTATGAAAAAGAAGCTCTAGAGCTTTTTGCAAAACACTACCAAACAGGAGAAACTATTCCTATGGAATTAGTTGATAAGATTAAAGAAAGTGCTAATTTTCAAGAAGGAATGGCCACACTAAGACAATTAAGCTTTGGGATGTTAGACATGGGATGGCACGCTCACGACCCACAAAACATAAATAACTTAAAAGAGTTTGAATTGAGTCAGTTTGAATCCACCCAATTGTATCCAGATGTAAAAGAAAATGCTATGTCCACTGCTTTCTCACATATATTTCAAGGTGGATATGCGGCGGGATACTACAGCTATAAATGGGCAGAAGTTTTAGATGCGGACACCTTTGCTTACTTTAAAGAAAATGGAATCTTCAATAAAGAGATCGCTAACAAATTCAAAGAAAACATATTATCTCAAGGGGGGACAGACCACCCTATGACATTATATAAAAAGTTTAGAGGTCACGAACCTACTCCAGAGGCTTTGCTTAAAAGAGCAGGACTGTTGAAATAAGACAAGAAAGGGATATAGTTAGAACTATATCCCTTTTACTTTATAACATCTCTGAATTAGAATTTATAACCAACAGATAGTTGGAAGACGCTGTTCTCTGACTTAACATCTTCAGAATAATTCCCACTAGTATATTTGTAAAACGCGTCGAAATCTTTATTGAAAACATTTGTTAACCCCATATTATACCTCATATCAAAGAACACCCCTATCGGTAATTCATAACCTACCCCAAAATTCAAACCAAAATCAAAAGAATTAACTAAACTCTTTGTATCTAACTCTAACCCTCTTTGTTCCATCTCTGAATTTACCAAAAAACCAAATTGCATACCACCTTGCACATTAAAACCTTTTACAATGTAATACTTCACCATAATTGGCACATTTATATAATCCTGTCTCCAAGTATATTCTGTGTAAACAGGAACATAACTCCCTACATTAAATCCTGAATATTCGAATCCTTGCTTTGAATATATCAACTCAGGCTGAATAGAGAGTTTTTTATTAATAAAAATTTCTGCAACAGCTCCTACATGGAAACCAGGTTTCATGGAAATATCTGTGAAATTTGTAAAAGTTGACACATTCAATCCAGCTTTAACTCCAAATCTAACATCTTTAGACTCATTCTTTACATCTGTTGTTTGCGCTTGTGCAGTTAACATAAAGGCTCCGAAAGCCAAAACAGATAAAGTAATTTTTTTCATACTTTTATACTACGTAGTTTAGTTATCATTAAAATCGAAGTCCAACAGAGAGTTGAAAAACGCCATTCTGGACATTGCTTTCTTCTGGCGTAAGTTCCTTATTGACTTTTTTAAGACCTAAATTATAGCGAATATCAAAGAAAACTCCCTCTGAAAACTCATAACCAACCCCTATATTCATTCCTAAGTCTACAGCCTCAATCTTATCTTTGACATCCTCTGAACTGTCGTACTTCGAGCCAAAAATAGAAGTTGTTGAATCCCCAACAGCATTCACTAAAAACCCAATTTGGGGACCAAATTGAAGACTTAGTCCTTCAGTAGGATAATACTTAAACATTACAGGGATATTGATATAATCTAATTTCAAATCTGCTTCTATTTCCGAATACCCAACTCCCCATACATAATCCTTTAAGTTAGCTTTAGCTCCTTGCCTTGAATAAAGTAATTCAGGCTGTATAGAGAACTTATCAATAACAAAAAATTCTGCAGACAATCCTGCGTGAAAACTTATCTTTGTTTTCCCATCTTTATCATTAATTAAATTTGAAAAATTAAGACCACCTTTAACTCCAATCCTAAAATACTCGTCCTTTTCCGAGTTGGTATTATCTAAAGTCGTCGATACTGTTTGTCCTTGTACAGTCAAGATAAAGGCTCCAAAAGCCAAAATAGATAGTAAAATTCTCTTCATGTTTTTATATTAATTTTTGCAAATATAAATCAATTATTTAAAACATCAACTCGTGACTATTAAGTATAAATATCTTTCGTTTCATCCCTACTTAATTAATGATACTTCTATCTAAAACAGCAAAAATATTCAAAACACTAAAGAACAGAGATAAATTACCTCTATTATTTTTACACTTAATTTGGATATTTAATATTTTAAGATAACTTTGTTAAAATATGTTTTTTTAGAAAATCCACTTACTGAACTCCATACTTTTCATTAACAATTCTAATTTTTCTTCTACCTCTCTTCCTATGATTCAAAAACATCAGACAAAGTTCTCTTTAAAACAGATACTAAAGCAATTAAATGATCGAAAAAAACAATAATTAAAAATATAGGTCTAATAAGCCATTACTCTATTGATTTCAACCATAACAAATATTTTTTATTTTATTACCAACAATCAAATTATTGAATCTAATATTAGCCATATCTACAAAACTAATTTCAGATACGATAAAACAGGAAATTTCGAAAAATCCAAAATGCCAATTATGATTCCTGAACAAACTGAAGTAAAGAAAAAACAACCTAATCAGAAAATTACTAGAAGATAGACCTTATAAATATGAAACACATACTTATCTTAAAATCGTTAAAAGTTAATCCAATTAATAAATTATGAGAGAATTTTTCAAACCCATTTTAATTATGGGATTTTTAGCCCTATTTACATCGTGTACAAGTGATGATAATGAAGTCGATAAAAAAGCCCCAGAGACAACAGAACTAATTGTCCCTAGCTCTATGTCTATTACTTATCCAACCGAACAAAACTCATCAGAGTATTATCAATTTGAATATATTGATAATACTAATTACCTCTCTAAGATGACAATAAATTATAGTGACAACTCTATAGAAAGAGGAACACTTATTTATGAGAACAACTTACTTACTAAAATCCAAAGTTCTATTGATGGCGAATCGAACAGTATGGATTTCAATTATAACACAGATCATAAAGTAACTTCAATTATATCTTCCGGAGAGGATGAAACTTCTTTATATTTAGAATACAACGAAGATGGTTTAATATCATTTATTAATCCAGAAGAAGAGAATAGCCCTGTTTATTTTTCTTTTATATATAATAGTTCAAAATCGATCGTTAAAAGTGAAATGCTTTACTTCGGAGAACCTATCGGATATTCTTCATCATTTGAGTATGACGATAAATTCCCTCCTTTCAAAAACACCAACATAAAATTTGACTTAGGCCAATATGACTTATTGTCTCTAACTATGTTCAACCAAAAAAACTACCACAACATATCAAAAATAACAACATCTCTTAGTGAAGATGAAAAAATGATTTACACTTTTGAGTATACTTATAATAATGATGGATATCCTTCTAAAGTTATCAAGACAGAAGTAGGTACAGGTGTTGAGAGTATTATAACCTATGAATATAAAACCATTACAATTACTCAATAATGGAATTAAGAAGTAAAATTCTAAAACTCAGAAGTACAACATTTCCATAATTACAACAAATCCAAAAAACAAACATTTGAAGAGAAATCACGTGATTACGAAACACATACAATCGGATATTATTTATTTTTAAATCGCAATAAATTAATTCTATAAATCATGATAAAATTTATAAAACCCATTTTAATTATGGGGTTCTTAACATTATTTACATCCTGCACAAGTGATGACAATAAAGACAGCAAAAAAGATCCAAAGAATACAGAACTAATTGTTCCCACTTCTATGTCTATACTATATCCTAAGAATGGAGACGTAGCAAATCATTATACATTTGAATACACTGATGAGAATAGCACTATTATCTCAAAAGTAAACATAACCTTCTTTAATTCGAAAACTGAATCAATAACTCATATTTATGATGAAGGAAAACTAGTTGAATTTCAAAGTCTTTATGAAGGAAAATCTAGCACTACGAATATTAAATACGACAATGATAATAGAATAACTTCTATAAAAGGTAATTCCCCTTATTTTCTTAAATATAATAAAGTTGGTTTAATTACATCCATAATACCATATCAAGAAAACAATGATACTTACTACTCGTTTAGTTACAATAATGCCAAATCTATTACTAAAAGCGAAATATTAGACAGAGGTAAATCTACTGGTACTTTTACAACATTTGAGTATGACAACAAAAACACTCCATTTAAAAACGCAAATGTAAAAATGGATTTGATGAATCAATATGACATATTGTCTACAACCATGTTCAATCAAGAGAACAATCATAATATCAATAAAATAACACACAACTACTCTCAAGGTGATATTACTTCTTTTACCTACGATTATACCTATAATACTAATGAGTATCCCACGAGAGTTATCAAAACACTTGTAGGTACAGGTGTCGAGAGTATTATAACCTATGAATATAAGACAATCACCATTACCGAATAACACACAAAAGCTTCCTTCCGGAAGCTTTTGTCTTTTCACACCCTATCTCTACTTAGGCGCTATTCTTTGTGGCTGCTTCACTTCTGGCCAAGATTCTCTATCCCCATTTTTCTGCAAAGGAAGTTCTATTTTTTCTCGCGATACCATTTCATCCGCTTCACTAGCTTTGTAGGCTAGAATAGCTATCAATATTGCATTACTTCGAATATCATCAAATACTATTTTATCATAAGTATCTCTATTAGTATGCCAAGTATATCCTCCATATCCCCAATTCAATGACCCAAGCATAAATGCTGGAATTCCAACACTCACAAACGACGAATGGTCAGACCCTGAAGAAGAAGGACTACCTAGAAAAGTTGTTTTTAAATCACTCTTATAAGCTTCAGGAACAGCTTGTAGCCAATCCCCTAGAAAAGCGTATGAATTTAAAAAACCTTGACCCGATAAATTCACTATTCTCCCTGTCCCACTATCTTGGTTCAAAACTACTTGTATTTTATCGTGTAATTCTGGATGATCTGCTACAAACGCTCTAGAGCCGTTCAAACCTTGCTCCTCACTCCCCCAATTTCCAATTAAAATAGTTCTTTTGGGATTAGGTAATACCTTTTTCAAAATGCGTGCTGCTTCCATTATGGTTATAATTCCAGTCCCATTATCAGTAGCTCCAGTAGCTCCATCCCAACTATCCAAATGTGCAGACAAAACCACATATTCATCTGCTTTCTCCGATCCTTTCAATTCAGCTATTGTATTATAAGTCTCTGTAGTTCCCAAATCTTTAGAATCGGCTTGTACGTGTATTCTTGGTTTTTGTCCCTTTTCTGCCAATCGATACAACAATCCGTAATCTTCTACTGATAAGTCAACGGTAGGTATTCTAGTAGTTTCAGCCCCAAACACACGATTTGCTCCCATAATACCTGTCCAATACGACATTAATACTCCTACAGCACCTGCACTCTCCAACACCTTCGGGAGTTCTTTTAAACTATGCCCCGTATTAGAGATTCGTTTTGCCCAAGCTCCATCAACCTCAGCTTGTTCCTTTTTGTACTTCTCATAAGACTCTGGAGTTGCATATTCTTTCCACTGATGATCAGGACGACCCGATATGGTATTTTTTGAAATCAATACAAACTTACCTTTTACTTGTTTCAAAAGTTCTTTAAATTCCGCAGCGGTTGTAGCTTCTGGTAAAACTACTACCTCGGCTTCTATTCCTTTTTTAACAGTTGCAGGACTCCAAGCTAGTTGTCTGCCTTCTAAAGACTGAATCCTAGGACTTGTCATCGCAATGGTTGTCACTCCTCGATCCCATGCTTTCCAAGTCCCATACGCTTCGTTACGCGCTTCAAAGCCCAATCCTATATAAGAGTTTTTAACCCAATCATGCGCTTGTTTCATTTGAGGTGTTCCAACCAAACGAGGACCTATAACATCTATCAACTCAAAGGCGTAGTTTTCTAACTGGGAGTGTTCTGTTGCTTCCTCAATAATTTGGTCTACTACTTTATCTTTTGTTTGTGCACATAAAAAAGTGCTAGAAACACAGAAAAGCCCAACCACAATCACTCGACTGTATTTAGAAAAATGTAAACTTTTCTTCATAAATTTTAATAATATGATTTTTATAGAAGCCAAAATAAAACATACCGATATGAATCACAACTAAACACCTCTATTAATTCAAAAAAGATATTTGAATTAATAGATTACGAAGAACTTCTACCTTTGTAGCTTCTTACTAATTTGTTATGGCACAATCTAAAAACAGCATTAAAGGAATTCTATTTGCACTAATATCATCGGGTACATTTGGACTCGTACCGCTCTTTTCACTCCCTTTAATGGTTCCTAGCTTACGCCCAGAAGGAATTCTAGCTATTGGTGTACCTACTATCTTATTCTATAGGTTTCTATTCTCTTCGGTAACCATGGGAGCGGTTTGCTCTTTTAAGAAAATCAGTTTAAACATCAATCTAAAAGATATTGGAATGATTTTTTTATTAGCCTTGCTTTACGCTGCAACCGCAAAATTCTTGGTAGATTCTTATGAGTACATCGCAAGTGGTTTAGCTACAACCATTCATTTCTTATATCCAATCTTTGTTAGCTTTATAATGATTAGTTTTTTTAAAGAGAAGAAATCTGCAATATTACTCATAGCCGCTTTACTATCACTACTAGGCGTGGGGTTTATGTGCTGGCATGGAGAGACCTCAAAAGGATTAGCAACTGGATTAATTCTTTCTGCTATTACTGTCTTTACATATGGTCTATATATTGTGGGACTCAACAAATCTAGAGTATCCCTAATTCCTGTTGAAACACTCACCTTTTATGTCTTATTCTTTGGTTGTATTATTTTCTTCGTTTATGCTTTATTAACTACCGGTATTGAACCCATAAATCTTACAAGTGACTGGATAAATCTTATTTTTCTGGGGTTCTTTGCAACGTTTATTTCTGACCTAACGCTTGTTTTGGCAGTTAAATATGCGGGTTCTACTATCACTTCCATTTTAGGTTCTATGGAACCTGTTATTGCAGTGTTAATAGGTTCTTTCTTTTTTGCAGAACACTTTGATATGTATAGTACCTTGGGGCTTCTCTTAGTCTTATCATCTGTAACGCTCGTTATCTTATTTAATAAAAGCGAATAAAAAACTCTCAACTTCAGGTACTTTTAATTTTAGATTGAAATAACAGAAACGTGAATGCACCAAAGAAATAACAAAATACATCGTAAACATCCGCGGTATAACGAGAATAAAATTGGGGTAGATACCATTCAAAGAACAAGCTATAATAAGTAGCAAGCGCTATTGCAACAACCCATGAAACAGAAAACTCTTTTCCCTTAATCTCCCTAATGAATGCAAGAACAATCCACAATACTATAGGAAGTATTAATAAGTCATTAAAGTAATTTCTAATAAAAGAAGGCAATACCACACCCGTTTTCTGACTTACATTTATGAGCAGTCCAAAGAGAAGAAGCGTCAAAAAATATCGGTTACACAAGATTCTCATGCAACAATCATAGCTACTAACCATGCGATGAATGCTCCAATTGTCATAGCGACCACCCAAGTTGTATATATTAACTCAAAAAAGATACGTACTATCCAAAATCTATGATTTCTCATTTTTTGGATATATAACTCAAAACTTGATGGTTTCTTTTCTAACTCAGCTTTCAAAACCTCTTTATCTCTTTTCGCTCTAACAATCTCTCTTTGCTTTACTACAGACAGTAAACTACCACAAGCTTCGCAATGATCATTATTTACATTAAACACACCACATTTTGAACAACGTATATGAACTTGGCTACCCATTTTTAGGTCAAAGATAGTAAGCTTTTAATCAAATCCATCTATATATAAATCTTTAGAGAGTTTTCTCTTAATCTGTTTCCTCCAAAAAAAACAAAAGCTCTACATTCAAATTCAAGCACTTTGCTAATTTTAAAGCTAAAACAGTCGAAGGAATATAACGATTCGTTTCGATAGAGTTAATAGTCTGTCTTGAAACTAGTAATAAATCAGCTAATTCCTGTTGTGTTAATCCAAGCTTTGTTCGCTCAATTTTTATGTTATTCTTCATTTCCTTTATTTTCGTTAACATAGCACTCAAACCAAAACATTAGATTCGTAGTAAGCAATACTACAAATAAATTTTGTTCTGCCGTAGGATAAGAATCAAGCCAATCCAACCAAACAAACACCATATTCACAAAACTATATGTCACTCCAAATATCAACCCTCCTAAAGCATTGTTCAATCTAATTTGAATAAACATTTCGTCTTCAAGTTTTCGTTTTGTAAGAAACATCAATAGCAATCCTATATTTAAAATAGAAAACACTAAATGTGATAATATTTTAGAGTCTACTCTTTCTACCATTTTCAAACCAGCAGAACAAATTCCCAATACCAATATAAAATAAGGTATCCAACGCAACTTTCGAGGAAGTAATTTTAATTTCAACATAATTATAAGTTTTTTATTATAGAACACAAATGTAAAGCAAACTTTACAAAAAGACAAACAAGCTTTACATTTTGTAATTTTATATTAAATACCTATTTTTGCCAAAAATCACAATATAATGAATATCATAAAAATTGGACTAGGACTACTTCTATTACTTACTATCTCATGTAATTCAGATGATGGTATGGATCTGAGAAAAGATAGGGTGTTGGTAAAGGAAATCGTAATAGCAGATCTTCCTAACAAAAAAAATTATAAAGAAAACACTCTTATAGAATACAATAAAAATGCGTTTGTTACAAAGATTACAGCAAAGGTTGAGTATTACGACGAACAACTTTTACCCAACGGGCAGATTAATAGAGGCATTTTTAAAGTTAATAAAACTCAGACCATACATTATAAGAAAGATTCTTTAATAGATAAGATAGTAATCCAGACAGGCTCTCTACAAGAGACGAAAGAGTTCGTGTATAACGATTTAAATCAGATAGTCACTATTGAAGAAACTAATTTGAATACCCATTTTAAATATAATGAGCTTGGATTAGTAATTGAAATTACAACTATAGACAAAAGAGATTCTTGGACAAATTCTATCGAAAAAATAACGTATGACGAGGAGGGGAACCTACTCTATCTTATCCACAGTATTCCCCCTTTCGAAGACTATAACTATAGATTCGACATTGAGTTGTACGACCTACAACACGCTTTTGTGAACACCAATATAAATCTATCGTTCTACGACGAATTACGCCAAACAAAAGGATGGAAAGGAATAAGTTTCTCATCTCCTAATTTATTATCTAATTTTGAATATGTCTACAAAGGTAAGAAGGCCATAAAAAAAATTACTCATAACGATACGTACTCGCCAATATACTATGATAATTATGAGGTTATGGAAGTCAATCGTAATTTTATTTCAGCGTATTATAGAGATGCTAAGTGGCTACCAAAAGTTCATGTGTACTATAAATTTTATTAACCCTTTAAATTCTAAACACAAAAGAATAGGAACTTTTCGCTCTTAATTTTTTTACTATCAGTGTTGTGAACTATTTAAAAAAAAATATTTACTACTACGCAACCATTATCTATTTTATAATTTGAAAGAATTAGGTTGTTTTCACTAAAAAACTACTAAGCTATGAATCTCATAAAATACGGACTAGGACTACTTACTCTATTATCAATCTCTTGTAATTTGGATGATACTATTCCAGATAGAAGAAATGATAAGATTTTGGTAAAGGAAATCGTTACCGAAAATCCCTATAATAAAAATACGTATAAGCAAAACACATTCATAAAATATAATCGAAATGCTTTTGTAACTAATATTAAAACTGATATTGAATATTACGATGAACAATTTTTACCAGATGGAACTGTAAATAAAGGAATTGCAAAGATTAATAAAACTCAAACCATACATTATAAGAAGGATTCTTTAATAGACAGAATAGTTACCGAAACAGGATCCCTTCAAGAAATTCAGAAATTCAGATATAATGATTTAAATCTGATAATAGCTATTGAAGAGACTAATTTGAATACCCATTTTAAATATAATGAGCTTGGATTAGTCGATCAAGTTAAAATTATGGATAAAGAAGATTCTTGGGTGTATTATACAGATAACATATATTATGACGAACAAGGTAATTTGCTTTCTTTTTTTCATTGCAAAACCACTTCATCAGGGTGTGGCATTAAATTCAACATTGAGTTATACAACCAACAACACCCTTTTGTCAACTCCAATATAAACCTATCATTCTACGACGAATTGCGTCAAATAAAAGGGAAAGATACTGAAGGTTACGCATCCTCTGAATTATTGTATAATTTTGAATATGTGTATAAAGGTAAGAAAGCCATTAAATCAATTATACATAACAATACGTACAATTCAGTATACTATGATAATTATGAGATTACAGAAACCAATGGTGACTTTATTTCAGCGTATTATAGAGAGGCTAAATGGCTACCAAGAGTTAATGTATATTATAACTTTTATTAGCACTTTAAGGCCTATGCATAAAAAAAGCGAGAACTCCCGTTCTCGCTTTTTTCAATATATAACCTTAGGTAAATTAACCTTTATAATTCACTAAAAAATCAACCAAGGTTCTTACCCCTGTTCCAGTTCCTCCATTACCTTTATAATCTCTAGGAGATTCCATCCAAGCTGGTCCTGCAATATCAATATGCACATATGGATGTTTTGCAAAATGCTCTAAGAACTTACCTGCTGTGATAGTTCCTGCAAAACGACCTCCAATATTTTTCATATCAGCTATAGAAGATTTCAACAAATCTTTATAGTCATCCCAGAAAGGTAATTGTGCCAAACGCTCATGCACGTTATATCCCGAAGCTACTATCGCTTTAATCACCTCTTCATTATTACCCATAATACAAGAAGCAGTATCACCAGCAACTACTAGGGCAGCTCCAGTTAACGTTGCAGCATCAATAATTACCTCAGGTTCGTATTGATTTGCATAAGCAATTGCATCCGCCAATATCATACGTCCTTCTGCATCAGTATTCAACACTTCAATTGTAGTCCCATCATACATGGTAATTACATCACCTGGCGCATACGCATCTCCACCTGGTCTATTATCCGTTGCAGGTATCAAACCTATTACATGTACATTTAAATGATTCAATGCAGCTGCATAAATAGTTCCAGCCATACATGCTGCTCCACCCATATCGCTTTTCATTGAATCCATTGACCCTGCTGTCGGTTTTAAACTCAACCCTCCCGTATCATATACCACTCCTTTTCCTACTAATACAATAGGCTTCTTATTGATTGGGTTCTCTGGTTTATACTCCATGATAGTAAAAGTAGGTTGTTCTACAGAACCTCTATTAACAGCCAACAAACCTCCCATCTTCATCTCCTCTATTTGCTTTCTCTCCAAAACCTTTACTGAGAAATTCGCTTCTTTTCCCAAAACTTCAATCTCTCTAGCTAATTGAGTAGCATTTAAAAAGTTTACTGGTTCGTTTACCATTGTACGAGCCCAATAAACAGCTTTAATTGTATTGTTTAAATCAGCCACTTCTTTTTCTGTGAAATCACCTTGCACACCTATAGTGTTTAAAATATATTTCTTCTCTTCACCATCTTTAAAATACTTTAAAAATTGGTAATTTGACAACTCAAAACCTTCTACCAAAGCTAAAGTAGCTTTTCCTTCTCCAATCACATTTAAGTTTGTAGCCTTAGTTTCTAATTGTTTTCTGATATTAAAACCAGCTAAACGCATTTTTTCTAAATCACTATTCTCTTTTACAAAAAAGAAATACTGCTCTCCAATTTTAGAAAAGCCTTCTTCTTTTTTACTATCAACAAAAACTTTTACAAACTCTTGTAGCAAAACTGGAACCTCAACATTACTATTCTCCTTACCTATTACAAATACAAGATTTTCTGCTTTATTAATATCTTTAATTAATTGTATCATATTGTGTTTTTTAATATCTCACAAATATACAATATTTGTAAAGAGGTAATAAATCGACCTACTTAATCATTGTTATTTATTCAAAATTATATTTAACTAAACCAATTTTCTCCAACAACCAACAACCACCATATTATTGGAACGCTTTCAACCCAAAAAAGCGTGAAGTACTTAGACTTTTTTGGAGAAGCCTCTCGAGTAAAATACCATACCAAAGTAACAATAACTAGATTATTCCAAGCTTGAATTGATTCGAAACCAACTTTAAAAAACTCCAATACATAAAATGGAATCAATAATAATAAAATCAATTTTTTAGTCTTTTCAACCCCCAAAGTTTGTGGTACTGTTTTTAACCTCTTATCGTCAAATTGTAAATCAACAATTTCAAAAATAAGAATCAATATAAGCACGAGGAGAAATCGTTGAATAAACTTAATTCCAATATCGAAAGTCATATCTACACCTGCGTTAACTATCGGCAATATCAAGCTTACCCCAGCCCAGCAAAGTGAAACTATATATATTTTAACACCTGCCCAATTGCGTAAATTCGGGATCTTAGGATTAATCGGGATAGCATATAAAACAGATAATAGCAAAAAACCAATTGTCACCAATTGTGTTAAAGGTTCTAACATGAAAAAGCAAATTATACCCGTAATCATTGCGATTACACTTATACCTATCACCCATTTCATATCACTAGAAAGTGTATTACGGTTTCGATAAACTACATCAGCATATTTTATGAAATTATAAGAAAAAAGAGTTCCTGAGAAAGCCAAAAGAGATACAATAGGATCAAAAGGAATTTTAGAAAAATAAAAAGTCATTTGTACCAATGCAAAAACTGCAACAGCAACATGCACGCTACCATTAAGATATAAATAAACCAGTCTTTTTAATGCATTTTTAATCATTTTGTTTAGAATTTCTCTTCCAAAAGTGCTGTTTTCAAAATTAGCTTTATTAATCGAGACAATTATCAGATTTATAGTTATTTTTGTCGGTTTAAACACAACTTTTATTTATTAGAAGAATGAAAACAAATGCATTTGCTTTAAGACACATTGGTCCTAGACCATCCGATTTAGAACAAATGTTCAAAACTGTAAAAGTCAAGAACATAGAACAACTAATCGACGAAACCTTTCCAAACGCTATTCGCTTAAAAGAGGAGTTACAATTAGAGCCTGCTATGACTGAATATGAGTATTTAGCTCACGTTCAAGAAATGGGTAATAAAAACAAAGTATTCCGTTCTTTTATTGGATTAGGTTACCACGAACCAGTGTCTCCTGCAGCGATTATCAGAAATGTTTTTGAAAATCCAGGTTGGTACACTGCTTACACTCCTTACCAAGCAGAAATTGCACAAGGACGTCTTGAAGCATTATTAAATTTCCAAACAACAGTTATTGAATTGACAGGAATGGAAATTGCCAATGCCTCTTTACTTGATGAAGGAACTGCAGCAGCAGAGGCTATGGCTTTGTTGTTCGACGTTAGAACAAGAGACCAGAAAAAAAATAACGCAAATAAGTTCTTCGTTTCTGAAGAAATTTTGCCACAGACTTTGTCTATTCTCCAAACACGATCTACTCCAATTGGTGTTGAACTAGTTGTTGGAAACCACGAAACATTTGAATTCGGAGATGATTTCTTTGGTGCTATATTACAATACCCAGGTAAATACGGACAAGTTCACGACTATGCCTCTTTTATCAATACAGCAAAAACAAAAGATATAAAAGTTGCAGTAGCAGCTGACATTCTATCGCTAGTATCTCTAACTCCTCCAGGAGACATGGGTGCAGACGTTGTTGTTGGAACTACACAACGTTTTGGAATTCCACTAGGATATGGTGGACCACATGCAGCTTACTTTGCAACTAAAGAAGAATACAAACGCAGTATGCCAGGTCGTATCATTGGAGTTTCAATTGATATGAATGGAAACCGCGCATTGCGTATGGCTCTACAAACTCGTGAGCAACATATTAAACGTGAAAAAGCGACATCAAACATCTGTACAGCCCAAGTATTGTTAGCAGTAATGGCTAGTTTCTACGCTGTTTATCACGGTCCAAAAGGATTGCGTTTTATCGCTAACCAAGTTCATGCAAAAGCAGTTACTTTATCAAATCAATTAAAAGCTTTAGGTTTCGAACAAACCAACAGTGCTTTCTTTGATACGATTGTAGTAAAAGCAAACAGCAGCAACATTAAGGCGATTGCAGAAGAAAACAATATCAACTTCTACTATGTAGATGCTGACACGGTTTCTATAGCTTTAAATGAAACTGTAGAATTAAAAGACATCAATGCTATCTTAAACATTTTTGCTAAAGCGGCAGGAAAAACAGCTACTGAAGTAACTGTGTTAGATGAAGCTACTATTTCATACCCTGAAAAATTAAAACGTACTTCTTTGTTTCTTGAACACGATGTATTCAACAGTCATCATTCAGAAACTCAATTAATGCGTTATATTAAGAAACTAGAGCGTAAAGACTTGGCATTAAACCAATCTATGATTTCTTTAGGTTCTTGTACAATGAAATTAAATGCAGCAGCAGAAATGCTTCCATTAAGCAACCCTCAATGGAACAACATTCACCCTTTTGCACCAGTTGAACAAGCTGTTGGATATATGGAAATGCTAAAATCCCTAGAAAACAAATTAAGCGTTATCACAGGATTTGCAGGAACTACATTACAACCTAACTCGGGAGCTCAAGGAGAATACGCCGGTTTAATGGCAATTCGTGCATACCACCTTTCAAGAGGTGATTCACAAAGAAACATTGCTTTGATTCCTGCATCAGCACACGGAACAAACCCTGCATCAGCAGCAATGGCTGGAATGAAGGTTGTTGTAACTAAAACTACTGAAGAAGGAAATATTGATGTAGCTGATTTAAGAGCTAAAGCAGAACAATACAAGGACAATCTTTCATGTTTAATGGTTACATATCCTTCTACACATGGAGTTTATGAATCTGCAATTATGGAAATCACTCAAATCATTCATGACAATGGTGGTCAAGTGTATATGGATGGTGCAAATATGAATGCTCAAGTAGCTATTACAAACCCTGCTAAAATTGGAGCAGATGTTTGCCACTTGAACTTACATAAAACTTTTGCAATTCCTCACGGAGGTGGAGGTCCTGGAGTTGGTCCAATTTGTGTTGCAGAACACTTGGTTCCTTTCCTACCTACAAACCCAATTATCCCAACGGGAGGTTCAGAAGCAATCACAGCAATTTCAGCAGCACCCTTCGGATCTGCATTGGTTTGTTTGATTTCTTACGGATACATTACTATGTTAGGAACTGAAGGTTTAAAAAGCGTTACACAACATGCTATTTTAAACGCAAACTACATGAAAGCACGCTTAGAAGAGCACTACACTATCTTATATACTGGAGAGCAAGGAAGAGCGGCGCACGAAATGATTGTTGACTGTAGAATGTTTAAAGAAAAAGGTATTGAAGTAACCGACATCGCTAAACGTTTAATCGATTACGGTTTCCACGCTCCTACTGTTTCTTTCCCTGTTGCTGGTACATTAATGATTGAACCTACAGAGAGTGAAGGCATTGAAGAAATAGACCGTTTCTGTGATGCTATGATTGCTATTCGTCAAGAAATTGAAAATGCAACTATAGAAAACCCAGTAAACGAATTGAAAAATGCACCTCATACTTTAGCTATGCTAACAGCAGATACATGGGACTTCCCTTATTCTAGACAAAGAGCTGCATATCCATTAGAATATGTTGCAGAGAACAAATTCTGGGCTACTGTACGTCGTATTGACGATGCATACGGTGACAGAAACTTAATGTGTTCTTGTGCACCAATAGAAGCATACTTAGAAAACTAAGTCACTGTTTAAATTAACATCTATTCAAAAGAGTAGATGTTAATTTACATTTATAAAAAAGGGTCGTTGCGATTTAATCACAACGACCCTTTTTTTATTTAGTTACATAAAATTACTGTTCATCTACAACACGCTGACTCACAACTTTTATATCCTGTTCTTTCTTCTTCGGATAAATCAACAAAACATCTTTTCTATCCACTATAATATAGTCATCTAAACCATCAACAACAACTGTCTTTCCAGGCTCAGTACGAATAATATTATTAGTTGCATTTTCAGAAAAAACCTTTGCATTTACAATTGCATTATCATCTCCATCCTTAGGTAACTTGTCATAAAGTGAACCCCAAGTTCCCAAATCGTTCCAATCAAAAGTAGCAGGCAGAACAAACACATTCTTTGCTTTCTCCATAACAGCATAATCAATAGATATACTATCTACTTCAGGATAAAACGTATTTATAAAATCTTGCTCCCCTTTAGTGTTATACGTTTCAATACCACTATTAAATTGTGCAATCATACTAGGCTGAAACTTTGTAAATGCTTCTAAAATAGCTCTTACACTCCACACGAATATCCCGGAATTCCATAAAAAATGTCTACTCTGAATAAACTTCCTTGCTGTGACATAGTCCGGTTTTTCTCTAAACTGCACAACTTCTTTAACCTGTCTTGAATCTAACTTATCAAATTCAATATAGCCAAAACCAGTATTAGGATAAGTAGGTAATATACCTAAAGTCATTAAGATATTCTCTCTCTCACAAACATCAAAAGCTCTCTGCAAATTAGCTACAAATTGCATTTCATCTTCTATCCAATGATCGCTAGGTGCAACAACCATCAAAGCATTAGGATTCATTTTTTGTATTTTCATTGAAGCATACAGAATACACGGCGCAGTATTACGCATAGCCGGTTCCAATATTATCTGCTCTTGAGACACAGATGGCAATTGCTCCATTACTATATCATTATATTTCTCATGTGTCAATACAAGGATATTTTCCTTTGGAATCAACTGCGACAGTCTCGAAAATGTTTTCTGAATTAAAGTCTCTCCCGAACCTAACATGTCGTGAAACTGTTTTGGAAATTCTGGTGTACTTACTGGCCAAAATCGTGAACCAACTCCACCGGCCATTATTACAGCATAATAATTACTGTTCATACTTTTATTTTTTAATAACATATTGAGTTAAAAGCTCTACCTCAGCATTTGCTTTAAACGTATATAATCGTTGTGTTTTAATCTCTAAACACTCAAATCTTTTTATTCTCAATGGTCCCTTCTTAAATATTTGTCCTGTGCGAATCCTGAAATGACTTCCTTGAGGAACTTCAAAAACAAAACAAAGTTCCTGATCTCTTTCACTATAACGCTTCATAGCAATCGACAAAGCTGCATCGGTATCACTACTTGCTGATGGATTCCTAAAATGTCGAGCTAACAAAGGTAAGATATCATTAGGGAAAATCTCGGGTCTAATAAAAGGCACCATCAAATGTTGAAAGGTCATTTTCCATTCTACCCCATGAGGTTTAATCCTAGTTCCATACTTCTCAAAAGCAACCAAATGAGCAATCTCATGAATCAAAGTCATTAAAAACTGATAAGGATTCAAAGTTGCGTTGACGGTTATCTCATGCTGACCATGCAAATTCTTTCTATAATCTCCATGACGAGTCACTCTTTCATTCACTATTTTAAGATGAACCGAACTCATTTTTATAAGTTCAAAAACAGGTCTCACAGCTCCAGCAGGAATATACTTTTTTAATATCTCTTCCAAATCTTAAACATTATGGAGTGGTACTCGATGCCTGTAATGTTTTACCATTAAAATATCGTTGCCCATTCAAGGCAAAATCAACCAGAAAACGAGCCATTTCAGCAGGTTCTAACGGTGCCTTATAACCCGGAAAAGCTTCTTCTAACATTTCTGTTTGAACAGCCCCTAAAGCAACTGAATTAAACGAAATTCCTCTTTCTTTAAACTCTTCTGCCAATAATTCTGTCAAAATAATAACTGCACCTTTACTTGAACTATATGCTGCTAGACCAGGAAATTTTACACTACCTTGAATCCCTCCAATACTACTTACTGTCACTACATGACTACCAACACTCATAAACGGTATGCAAATTCTCGTTAAAGCTGCAACAGCAAAAACATTCACTTTATAAACGTATTCGAACTCAGCGGTTGTAATTTCTTCAAACGGTTTATTCACAATCGCTCCCGCATTATTAACAAGAACATCTACTTTACCCCATGACTCTTGAATGTATCTTTCTATTTTCGCCAAATCTCCCTCATTAGTAATATCAGCTTGAATACAAACCACATCTTTAACTGATTCTAGTTCTTTAGCTATATTTCTAGAAACAGCCAAAACTTTATTTCCTTCTTTTGCAAACTGAAGAGCTATTTCCAATCCAATACCTCTACTAGTCCCAGTAACTATTATATTTTTCATTTATTATTTTTAATTAATCCCAATGGTGCATTTATCAATTCTTGAACCACTGGTGCTATATCTTTAGTAAATGCTTCTATGTGTTTTAAATCCATTTCCTTATATTCATCCTTAACATGATGATAATATGGATAATTCTCAAAATCGAAGGAGCTAAATGTATGCGATGGAGTTCCAAACTCCAAATAAAACGGATAATTATCAGAACGTTTAAATAAAGACCTTTCTGACTCACCTTCAAAATAACCAATTAGATTTATTTTTTTTGAATGAATTATATCTGCCAGATTCGACTTATCATATCCCGTTAAATAAGCCAGATAATTACGGTCCATCCCTACTCCTAACATTTCAAAATTCAACATTAATCCAACATTATACCCCTCTGACTTTAATTTTTCAGCTAAATGCTCTGAACCTAACAAACCATCTTCCTCTGCCGTAAAATAAGCAATTATCACACTTCTTTTAAGCTCACTTTTTGACAAATAACGAGTTATTTCTGTCAATATTGCCACTCCAGAAGCATTATCATTCGCACCATTTGCAATAATATCTTCATTATCATTCATTTGTTTTTTCAATCCAATATGATCGTAATGAGCCCCCAGAACAATATATTCATCTTTTAGAATCTTATCAGTTCCCGGAAGCAAACCTACAACATTCCATGTATTCGGAAAATTAGTTAACGTATCTTTAAATGAAGCAAACAAAGGTTTTACCTGATAGTCTTCCATCTTGTTGATTAGAAACTCTGAGGCCAATACATTACCAGCTTCTCCCGACTTACGTCCTTGTAATTCATCAGACGACAAATAGAATAAAGTTTCTTTAATTGCATTTAAATCAACTTCATTAGTTCTATTTAAAACAGTAGAATTAGAAGAGCAAGACAGTAGAATGAAAAACACTACACCTACATAAAATTTCATATCTAAATTTTGAAGTAAAAATACAAAAAAACCCGCTTTGATATACAAAACGGGTTTTTAAGCTTTATTCATGTACCCTCTATGCAAGCATAGTAACTGGATTTTCTATATAACTTCTCAATGTTTGCAAGAACTGAGCTCCTGTAGCCCCATCAACCGTTCTATGATCGCAAGCCAGTGTGACAGTCATAGTGTTTCCAACAACAATCTGACCATTCTTAACGACTGGTTTCTCCTCTATAGCACCAACTGAAAGAATTGCTGAGTTAGGCTGATTGATGATTGAAGTGAAAGATTGAATTCCAAACATTCCTAAATTCGAAACTGTAAAAGTACTTCCATCCATTTCAGCAGGTTGAAGTTTCTTCGTTTTCGCTTTAACTGCCAATTCCTTCACTTTCTCTCCGATTTGAGTTAAACTCATCTGATCAGTAAAAGGTAAAACAGGAACCACTAATCCGTCTTCTACAGCAACAGCAACTCCAATATTTACGTGATGATTGATAACTGTAACATCATCTTTCCATTGCGTATTAACTTGTGGATGTTTTTTCAATGCCATTGCACACGCTTTCACAACCATATCATTAAATGAAACTTTAGTATCAGGTAACGTATTGATTATTTTTCTAGAAGCCATTGCTTCATCCATTGAAATTTCAATAGTCAAATAATAATGCGGAGCCGTAAACTTAGATTCAGCTAAACGACGTGCAATTGTTTTACGCATCTGTGAATTCTTCACTTCCTCAATATTAACTTCACCCGCTGGAGCAAATGTTTTAACAGAAGATACATTTGTATTTGACACAACAGAAGGTACTTTCACAGAAGGAACGTAATTTTCTACATCGCGTTTTACTATTCTTCCATTTTCTCCGGTTCCACTAACATCAGCCAAATTCACACCTTTATCAGTTGCAATTTTTCTAGCCAATGGTGATACAAATACTCTACCTGTAACTGTGTTTTCAGATACAGTAACAGTTTGAGGCATTGTCTCGATAACTTTCTCCTGTACTGACTCTTGTTTTCTTTCTACTTGTATTTCTCTTTCCTCCAATGGATTTTTTCCAGCCTTAACAGACGCTACCAATCCATCTACATTAGTTCCTTCAGGTCCAACAATAGCTAATATACTATCTACTGGAGCCGACTCCCCTTCGTTAATACCAATATAAAGAAGTGTCCCAGATTGAAAAGACTCAAACTCCATTGTCGCTTTATCAGTTTCAATTTCTGCAAGAATATCCCCTTCCTCAACTTTATCTCCAACCTTTTTAATCCAAGTAGCAACTGTACCTTCAGTCATAGTATCACTTAAACGTGGCATTGTAACAATCTTCACGTCTTTAGGAATACTAACTTCTTGATTAGAATCATTTTTAGCAACAACTTCTACCTCAGATTTCACATCTTCTTTTTCAGAAGACTTCTCAACACTTACTCCATTGATAAGGGCAGAAATATCTTCTCCTTCATTTCCAATTATAGCAAGTAATGAATCTACCGGAGCTGCCTCCCCTTCTTCTAATCCGATATATAACAATGTACCCGAATGAAAAGATTCAAATTCCATTGTCGCTTTATCAGTTTCTATTTCAGCTAAAATGTCGCCTTCAGAAATCTTATCTCCTACTTTTTTAAGCCATGTCGCAACAACACCTTCTGTCATGGTGTCGCTCAAACGAGGCATTGTAATTACTTCTGCCATAATATCATTTATAATTTATGAGGTAAAAAAGGATAATCTTGTTGGTCATATACCACATCATACATTACGCTCAAATCTGGGTACGGAGATTCTTCTGCAAACTTCTCACATTCTAACACCAAATCTTTCACACGCTGATCCATTGCCTGAATTTCCTCTTCTGTTGCGTAATTATTTTCCTTAATAACATCAAGAACTTGTGTTATAGGGTCAATTTTCTTATACTCTTCTACTTCCTCTTTTGATCTATAAAGTTGTGCATCAGACATAGAGTGACCTCTATATCTATATGTTTTCATTTCCAAAAATGTAGGTCCATCACCTCTTCTAGCTCTTTCTATCGCCTCATACATCGCTTCTGCAACCTTTACAGGATTCATACCATCAACTGGCCCACAAGGCATCTCATACCCTAATCCTAACTTCCAAATATCAGTATGATTTGCAGTACGTTCAACAGAAGTACCCATAGCATATCCATTATTCTCAACAATGAATACTACTGGTAATTTCCAATTCATAGCCATATTGAATGCTTCATGCAAAGAACCTTGTCGTGCAGCACCATCTCCAAAATAAGTAAGAGTAACCCCACCTGTTTCGAAATATTTATCAGCAAATGCTAAACCAGCACCTACTGGAATCTGTCCTCCAACAATTCCATGTCCACCATAAAAATTATGCTCCTTTGAAAAAATATGCATTGAACCTCCAAGTCCTTGAGAAGTCCCAGTTGCTTTCCCCATTAACTCAGCCATGATTCTCTTAGGATCCACACCCAATCCTATCGGTTGAACGTGGTTTCTATAAGCAGTAATCATTTTATCTTTCGATAAATCCATAGCGTGTAAAGCTCCTGCCAACACAGCTTCCTGTCCATTGTATAAGTGTAAGAACCCTCTTACCTTTTGTTGTATGTATAAAGCAGCCAGTTTATCCTCAAACTTTCTCCAAAATAGCATATCCTCATACCATTTTAGATAAACCTCTTTTGTAATTTCTTTCATATGATTTTACTTTACGTCAGTGGAATATCCACTTATAATACAGATTTTATATAATCCATCCAAATCTATGGAATAGCAAAAATAGCATATCCCGACTAGACTGGAAAATTTATTTGAATGATTTTAAATTCATCCTCATTTTACACCACTTTATCATCACTTTCTAACGTCTAATTCTTCTCTATTTCAGCAAACCATCTTTCTAAAAACAAAACCACCCATAAGATTCGATTTCTATGGATGGTTTTACAATTTTAAAATGTCTTTTACTCCTTGTTTATATCTTTACTTTTTATTTTAATAGCAAAATAGGCTAGAGTTAATCCACATACAATTAACAAAGGAATATAATCGTCAATTGGTGCTGGATCTGGATCGTCATCTCCAGGTGGAACCCCAGGTCCAAAATCATAAGGATGATTATCCCTTTCATCATATTGACCATATACATCTGTAATAAACAATGACGAAATAGATAAGATAAAGACGAACAACTTAGATGCTTTTTTCATAATGAATCTAATTATAATTTTATAGTATGATTTTTTTTATCTGAACACCAGCATCCTTCAACTCAATTCTAACAAAATATTTACCCTTTGCATAGGTAGAACAGTTAATTTCAAATTCACTTTGCCCTAACACTCCAGAATCATATATAACCTTCCCCTGTATATCCAATAATGAAACCCTAGACAATTCCTTGTTTCTAACACCAACTTTTAAATACCGTTCTTTTACATAAAGATAGACTTCATTATCCTCACTCGAAAAATCAGCGATTGACAACAAACTATCTTCATAAATTATCTCAAACCTATCGTCAAAAACACCAACCTCGCTATAAAAAGTATAAGCATCCTCAGAAATACACACAACCCTTTTCAAGTAATGATCCTTCAAATAAATATCCTGTCCTTCAAAAAAGACCCCATCAGTGTTAAGCAAACTAATAACATAGTCACCGGACTGTTTTACTACAAATCGTAGATTTACTTTATCGTTCTTGCTAAAAGGAAAAGATCTTCCTTGAATAAGATATGGGTGTCCATGCAATAAGGTTGTTAAACCAATTGAATTCTCAGTCAATATAGAAGCATCATACAATCTATCAACCCCATCAGTTCCTCCTTCTACATAACCTATCAAGACCTGTGAAAAAGATTGATTCTTTATATCTTTAAACCCCAACCAATATCTATCCAAACCATTCGTGTTGACCACTAAACTCGAATCAACTTTATTAGAAATCCTCATGTCATTTGTAAACAAAATATCATTTGCAATATTTGCTTTTACAACAAACCCTTCGGAAGTGTTTAAAAATGATGTGGGTACAAAAGAACTATTGTCGGCAGATACTGCGCCAAGCTTATTGTAAACAGCATAATTACTACCCTTATACTCACCCTTAATTTCATCAAAATCATTAGCATTCACATAAATATAAGCCGAAGCATCAATATGCTTATTTTCTTCGAAAAAGGCATCCAGATCAATTAATGAAGGATAAGGATTTCCTATTAAATTAAATCCTAATCCAGAACTACTAATAGTCACTTTTACTTCATCATTATTCAGAGGTCCTTTGAAAACACCTTTGAAAATCTGGGGTATAACAGTAAAATCATTTGGCGTACGTATACCATAAGCTCTTCCGACTTCAAAAGAACTAATTGAATCTATTCCTCCGTTAACAAATGAGTTAGAGAAAGTATCATAATTGTAAAATCGATTGTGCAAGGTTCTGCTTGAAAAGGAATGCAAATTCTGTCCATTTACAGGAGCAGAAAAGACCATATAATCTAACCTCTTTAAAGGGACAGTTTCAATTTCCACCTTAACATTTCCAGAGTTCACTGCACCCTTCTCTTGCAAAACATTCGATCCATTAGAAAAAACAATAACCCCATTATTAGTAATATCCCCCACTATCAACTCGTCATTTGAATTCAAAACAAACTCTATACCTGACTCAACTTCAAGCGAATGCACTTCCAGATCCCCTTGCGATTTAAAATCACCTTTAATTAAAGCAATTGCATTTCTATTAGGTTTACCATTGGACCAACTAATCCCATCCCAAATTGTTTTTCCAACACTCCCATGATAGCAAGTCCACTCGATATCATCTACAATTACTTGCATAGACTTTACATTTCTTAACTCAATCACAATATCTCCAGAAATATTAATACTATCTACAGTAAACAGATGCTCACTATAATCATCAAATGGTATAGACATCCCCTTTGACTCACCATTAATAAAAAGTTCTACTTGACGATTGCCCGAACCAGTAAACCCTTTATACAATTTAGCAGAAAAACTTCCTATACCAGTAGAAATCTTACTAGAATACACCCTACTCTCATCTCCTAATCTACGTAGCATTATAGCACTTCCATCAATTCCTGATCCATTTACATCTGAATTTTCATTACGACACTCTACATAATTCCATACCACATTATTATTACCAATAAATGTTCCATCAGAATAACTTGAAGGCAGAGATATACCAACAAAATCTTCAACACCACAATCTGGAGTATCTTGTAGAACAACCAATAATAACTCTTCTTTTAATTCTTTATAATATTGATTTCCCTTTTGAGAGGCTATGATTTTCGTAACACCAATTCCTTTCACTTGTAGAATATTAGCATTTACATTTGCAATAGTCGTATCTAATACACTATAAGAAATCTTTAAATTAGCATTAGTCTTCTCAAATAAGCTATAAACGGTTTGATTTATATCCAAAACAACATCCTCCGTATTAATCAAAGATTGGTCAGCCTTATCAATAATAATACTAATAGACTTAGCCACACTATTGCCTAAAGCATTTGATGCAACAACATTAATCGGAAAGACTCCAGTCTCTATAGGTGTGCCCGAAAAAGTTCCCATTGAAAAGGAAACTCCTGTTGGAATAGGCCCAACAACATTAAAACTAGTAGGAGAATTTGAAACAGTAATTACCTCACTCATAAAAGATCCGTAAACACCGTCAACTTGAGTAGTTATAATCTCAGGAACAGATGTAACTGCATCAGAAACTATTTTAATTGAATCGATAAAAAAACGAGAATTATTTGACGCCTCTCCTCTAAATACAATCTGACTAAGTGGAGTACCTCCAATTATCGATATAGAATAGCTAGAGAAACCACCCTTAGTTAATAAAACCGAAGAAGCAGATAATATCCCTCCACCAATAATATCTAACTGTATAGACGTTTTCTCGGTGATAGCATTCCAAGCACCGGCACTAAAAGTCAAGACAGCATCTCCATTTAGTCCTGTAAGAAACGGCGTAGTCAATTCCCCTTTCTGGGTGGTCGTTCCCAATTTCAAACACTCAAATCCTTTAAATCCTTTTAGAATTGTCCATGAACCTAAAGAACTCATTGGGCTTCCCGCAATACTACCTGACCAATTAGCATCATTTCCGCCAGAGCCTAAAACCGAATCAAAATTTTCTTCTAAAATTACAGATTGAGAAAAAGCGGAACCACAATAAAAAATCATCAAGAAACCTAGTAAAAACCTTCGAAATAACCTCATAATAATTAAATTTAACAATAGTTATATTAAATTTAAATAAATTATTTTAATCCTCAAAAAATGATTAAAGCTTATTTTTCAAAAAACACCAAACTATGTTAAATAAAAAAAGCCCTTGTCGTATGACAAGGGCTTTAAATATTTCGAAACTTATAATTTAAGCTTGGCCAGTAGGTCCAAAATTCATTGGAATATTCGGATTATCAGAATCTGAAATCTCACCATTAGTTGCTTCAAACCTTCCTATATTATCCTCTAGCGCTCTTAATAAACGCTTTGCATGTTGAGGAGTCAATATTATTCTTGATTTAACACGAGCTTTTGGAACACCAGGCATGATATTCACAAAATCAACCACAAACTCAGTATCAGAATGATTAATTATAGCAAGATTAGAATAAGTTCCTTCTGCTATTTTCTCATCTAATTCAATATTAAATGGATTTTGATCTTTATCATTATTCATAACTTAGAAATTTAAATCAGTATCTAAAGAATCATTTTCACCTTCCGAAGCTGTTCCAACTATGATTGATTCATATTCTCTCATACCCGTTCCAGCAGGAATTCTATGTCCAACAATAACGTTCTCTTTCAAGCCCATTAATGTATCAATCTTACCAGCTACTGCTGCCTCATTTAACACTTTCGTAGTCTCCTGGAACGAAGCCGCAGAAATAAACGATTTAGTTTGTAACGAAGCTCTAGTAATACCTTGAAGAACTGGAGTACCAGTCGCTGGCATTACATCCCTAGCAACAACCATGTTTTTATCTTCACGTTTCAATAAAGAATTCTCATCTCTAAGTTCACGAGTAGAAACAATTTGACCTTCTTTCAAATTATCAGATTCCCCTGCATCTTCAACAACTTTCATACCGTATAATTTATCATTATCAGCGATAAAGTCACTAGCATGAACCAATTGATCCTCTAAGAATAAAGTATCTCCCGGATCCTGAATTCTAACTTTACGCATCATCTGACGAATTACAACCTCAAAGTGTTTATCATTAATCTTCACACCTTGTAGACGGTAAACCTCTTGAATCTCATTAACTAAATATTGCTGAACTGCTGAAGGTCCTTGAATTCTAAGAATATCATCTGGTGTAATTGCACCATCAGAAAGAGAAACACCCGCTTTAACAAAGTCATTCTCCTGTACTAGAATCTGATTAGATAATTTCACAAGATACTTACGAACATCTCCAGTTTTTGATTCAACAACAATCTCGCGGTTACCTCTCTTAATCTTACCAAAAGATACAACACCATCAATCTCAGAAACTACACCAGGATTTGAAGGATTACGAGCTTCTAACAACTCAGTAATTCTTGGTAAACCTCCAGTAATATCCCCAGCTTTAGATGAATGACGTGGAATCTTAACTAAAACTTTACCAGCTTTAATTTTTTCTCCATTATCAACCATTAAATGCGAACCTACTGGTAAGTTATAAGATCTTATTAACTCACCATCCTTACCATAAATTAATAAAGTAGGGATTAATTTTTTATTTCTAGATTCCGTAATAACTTTCTCTTGGAAACCTGTTTGCTCATCAATCTCAACCATAAAGGTTTGACCTTGGTCAATATCTTCATAAGCAATCTTACCAGTAAACTCAGAGATAATTACACCGTTATACGGGTCCCACTTACAAACCACATCACCTTCATTTACAGTATCTCCATCTTTGAAATAGATAGTAGAACCATAAGGAATATTATTCGTTGTAAGTAAAATACCGGTATTAACATCAAACAATTTCGCTTCCGTAGAACGTGAAATTACAATATCAATTTTGTTACCATCCGTATCTTCACCTTGAACAGTTTTAAGATCTTCCATTTCTAAACGACCTTTGAAACGTGTACTAATAGTAGAGATTTCAGAAATATTACCAGCAGTACCCCCAACGTGGAACGTTCTCAATGTTAACTGAGTACCTGGTTCTCCAATTGATTGTGCAGCAACAACACCAACAGCTTCACCTTTCTGAGCCATACGACCAGTAGCAAGGTTTCTACCGTAACACTGAGCACAGATACCTGTCTTAGCTTCACATGTTAATGGTGATCTTACTTCAATTGTCTCTATAGGAGCAGCGTTAATAGCTTTAGAAATACTTTCTGTTACCTCTTTTCCAGAATGAATAATTACTTCAGAATTCAACGGGTTAACGATATCATTCAGAACAACACGTCCTAGAACACGCTCTCCTAATGATTCAACAACCTCGTCATTTTTCTTCAATGCACCAACTTCAACACCTCTCAAAGTACCACAGTCAACTGTATTAACAATTACATCCTGTGCTACGTCATGAAGACGACGTGTTAAATATCCAGCATCGGCAGTTTTCAATGCCGTATCCGCAAGTCCCTTACGAGCACCATGCGTTGAAATGAAATACTCTAGAATCGAAAGACCTTCTTTAAAGTTAGAAAGAATTGGGTTTTCAATAATTTCACCACCACCAGCAGTAGATTTTTTAGGCTTAGCCATCAAACCACGCATACCAGTTAACTGACGAATCTGTTCTTTCGACCCCCTCGCTCCAGAGTCCAACATCATATATACTGAGTTGAATCCTTGTTTATCCTCACGAATATTTTTCATTGCCAACTCAGTCAACAAAGCATTTGTAGAAGTCCAAACATCGATCACTTGATTATAGCGTTCGTTGTTTGTAATCAATCCCATGTTGTAGTTAGCAGTAATATGATCAACTTGTCCATTAGCATCATCAATCAACTCTTGCTTGCGCTCAGGAATCATAATATCTCCTAAACTGAATGATAATCCCCCACGGAATGCATAACCATATCCCATGTTTTTCATATCATCTAAGAACTCAGCAGTAGTAGGTACATCTGTTAAATTCAGAATCGTTCCAATAATATCACGCAAAGACTTCTTAGTTAAAACCTCATTAATAAAACCGGCCTTTTCAGGAACAACTTCATTAAACAAGATTCTTCCAGCAGTAGTTTCAATAATTTTATTTACTAATACACCATCTTGGTTGAATACTTTTGCACGAACCTTAACACCAGCATTCAATTCTACTTTACCATCATTGATGGCAATATTAACCTCTTCAGCTGAATAGAACGTTAAACCTTCACCTAATACGATCTCCTCTGGAGTTGATTTCTTAAGTTTTGTCATATAGTATAACCCCAAAACCATATCCTGAGAAGGTACTGTAATTGGAGCACCATTAGCAGGGTTTAAGATATTATGAGAAGCCAACATTAACAATTGAGATTCTAAAATAGCCTCAGGTCCTAAAGGTAAGTGAACAGCCATCTGGTCACCATCGAAATCCGCGTTAAAAGCGGTACAAACCAATGGATGCAGTTGAATAGCTTTTCCTTCAATTAACTTAGGCTGAAATGCTTGAATACCAAGTCTGTGAAGAGTTGGAGCACGGTTTAATAAAACCGGGTGTCCTTTAATCACATTCTCTAGAATATCCCAAACAACAGGTTCTTTCTTATCTATAATTTTCTTTGCAGATTTCACCGTCTTAACAATACCTCTTTCTATCAATTTACGGATAACAAAAGGTTTGTATAATTCAGCTGCCATATCTTTAGGCAATCCACATTCGAATAATTTTAATTCTGGTCCAACAACAATAACCGAACGAGCAGAATAATCCACACGTTTACCTAATAAGTTTTGACGGAAACGACCTTGCTTACCTTTCAATGAATCTGAAAGTGATTTCAAAGGACGGTTAGATTCCGTTTTAACTGCAGAAGATTTTCTAGTATTGTCAAACAATGAGTCTACTGACTCTTGAAGCATACGCTTCTCGTTACGTAAAATCACCTCTGGAGCTTTAATCTCCATCAATCTTTTCAAACGATTGTTTCTGATGATTACACGACGATACAAATCATTTAAATCTGAAGTAGCGAAACGACCTCCATCCAATGGCACCAATGGACGTAACTCTGGTGGTATAACCGGAATTACTTTCATAATCATCCACTCAGGTCTATTTTCTCTATTCTTATTTGATTCACGGAAAGCTTCAACAACTTGAAGACGTTTTAAAGCCTCTGTTTTTCTTTGCTTAGATGTTTCATTATTAGCAGCGTGACGCAATGTATACGACAACTGATCTAAATCAGTACTAGCCAATAAATCCATAATACATTCAGCTCCCATTTTGGCAACGAATTTATTAGGATCAGTATCATCTAAGAATTGATTTTCCATTGGAAGTGTATCACATATATTTAGATACTCCTCTTCTGTTAAGAAATCCAAACGTTTTAATGATTCACCATCAACGTTCTTAGCTATACCAGCTTGGATAACAACATAACGCTCATAATAAATAATCATGTCTAGCTTCTTTGAAGGAAGCCCAAGAACATAACCAATTTTATTTGGAAGCGAACGGAAATACCATATATGTGCAATTGGAACCACCAAATTGATGTGTCCAACTCTATCTCTACGTACTTTTTTCTCAGTAACCTCTACACCACAACGGTCACAAACAATTCCTTTATAACGGATTCTTTTATATTTTCCACAAGCACATTCATAATCCTTAACAGGACCAAAAATACGTTCACAGAAAAGACCATCACGCTCAGGTTTATGAGTACGATAATTTATGGTTTCAGGTTTTAAAACCTCTCCTCTAGATTCTGCAAGAATTGCTTCAGGAGAAGATAAACCTATTGAGATTTTATTAAACCTTTTAACGGTATTTTTCTCTTTATTTTTATTCATGGTAAACTTACTTGTTAAAGTGTATGATAAAGAGTGAGTAGTTTAAAAAAACCACTCACTCCAAATCTTAGTTTATTCTTCTAATCTGATATCTAATCCAAGTCCTTTCAATTCATGCATTAAAACATTGAATGATTCAGGAAGTCCTGGTTCTGGCATTGCTTCACCTTTAACGATAGCTTCGTAAGTTTTAGCTCTACCTATAACATCATCGGATTTAACCGTTAATATTTCACGTAATGTACTAGATGCACCGTAAGCCTCTAAAGCCCAAACCTCCATCTCTCCAAAACGCTGACCTCCAAATTGCGCCTTACCTCCAAGAGGTTGTTGCGTAATTAATGAGTATGGACCAATAGAACGCGAGTGCATTTTATCATCAACCATATGTCCTAATTTAAGCATGTAAATCACACCTACAGTAGCACGTTGATGGAAACGTTCTCCAGTTCCTCCATCGTATAAATACGTATGTCCAAAACGTGGAATACCAGCCTCATCTGTCAATTCATTAATTTGATCAAGATTAGCACCATCAAAAATTGGAGTCGCAAACTTCTTATCCAACTTCTGTCCTGCCCAACCAAGAACCGTCTCATAAATCTGACCAATGTTCATACGTGAAGGAACCCCTAGTGGATTCAATACAATATCAACAGGTGTACCATCCTCTAAGAAAGGCATATCTTCATCACGAACAATACGAGCAACAATACCTTTATTACCGTGACGACCAGCCATCTTATCACCAACTTTCAGCTTACGCTTCTTAGCAATATAAACTTTAGCTAATTTCAAGATACCAGCGGGTAACTCATCCCCAACAGTAATCATAAATTTCTCTCTTCTAAGCGCACCTTGAAGATCGTTTAATTTAATTTTAAAGTTGTGAATTAAATCAGCAACCATGCGATTTGTAGTTTCATCCGTTGTCCACTGTCCTTTCGTTAAGTGAGCAAAATCTTCAACCGCAAAAAGCATCTTTTGAGTAAACTTCTTACCTTTTGGAAGAACTTCTTCTCCTAGGTCATTTAATACACCTTGAGAAGTTTTACCATTCACTATGAAGAATAATTTTTCAACCAAACGCTCTTTAAGATCATTGAATTTTACTTCAAAACGAGTTTCCAATAAAGCCAACTCATCCTTATCTTTAGAACGTTTACGTTTATCCTTAACAGCTCTAGCAAATAATTTTTTATCCAAAACAACTCCACTCAATGAAGGAGAAGCTTTCAAAGAAGCATCTTTAACATCACCAGCTTTGTCACCAAAGATAGCACGTAAAAGTTTTTCCTCTGGAGTAGGATCAGATTCCCCTTTAGGAGTAATCTTACCAATCAAAATATCACCAGGTTTTACTTCAGCTCCAATACGAATCATTCCATTCTCATCAAGATCCTTAGTAGCCTCTTCACTTACGTTTGGAATATCATTAGTCAACTCTTCGTTTCCTAACTTAGTATCCCTAACTTCTAATGTATAATCGTCAACATGAATAGATGTAAAGATATCTTCACGAACTACTTTCTCAGAAATAACAATAGCATCCTCGAAGTTATACCCTTTCCAAGGCATAAATGCCACTTTAAGGTTACGTCCAAGAGCTAATTCACCATTCTGAGTAGCATATCCTTCACAAAGTACTTGACCTTTAGTAACACGATCACCCTTTCTAACGATAGGCTTCAAGTTGATACTTGTACTTTGATTGGTTTTTCTAAATTTAATCAAGTGATACGTTCTTTCGTCAGTATCAAAACTAATTAAACGCTCCTCATCAGTACGGTCATACTTAATTGTAATCTTTTGTGCATCTACATACTCAACAGTTCCTTCACCTTCAGCATTAATTAAAACACGTGAATCCGAAGCAACTTGTCTTTCTAATCCAGTCCCAACAATTGGAGCTTCTGGACGTAATAATGGAACAGCTTGACGCATCATGTTTGATCCCATCAATGCACGGTTCGCATCATCATGTTCTAAGAAAGGAATTAAAGAAGCCGAAATAGAAGCAATTTGATTTGGCGCAACATCCGTGAAGTTAACCTCTTTAGGTTCAACTACTGGGAAATCCCCCTCTTCTTTAACTACTACACGCTCTTCTGTAATTCTACCAGTTTCATCCTGTGCAATATTTGCTTGCGCAATCAACTTACCTTCTTCTTCCTCAGCGCTTAAATAAATTGGCTCACTTATAACATCCACAACACCGTCAATAACAGGACGATAAGGAGTTTCAATGAATCCCATACCATTTACTTTAGCATAAACAGCTAACGAAGAAATCAAACCAATGTTTGGTCCTTCAGGAGTTTCAATTGGACATAAACGTCCATAATGAGTATAGTGAACGTCACGCACCTCGAATCCAGCTCTCTCTCTCGAAAGACCTCCTGGTCCTAATGCAGACAATCTTCTTTTGTGAGTAATCTCCGCTAATGGATTCGTTTGATCCATAAATTGAGATAACTGATTCGTACCGAAGAAAGAGTTAATAACAGATGATAATGTCTTCGCATTGATCAAATCAATAGGAGTAAACACCTCATTGTCACGAACATTCATTCTTTCGCGAATCGTTCTAGCCATACGAGCTAAACCAACACCAAACTGAGCAGACAACTGTTCACCAACTGTTCTAACACGACGGTTAGACAAGTGGTCAATATCATCAATCTCCGCTTTAGAGTTAATCAATTCAATCAAATATTTAACAATAGTGATAATATCCTCTTTTGTTAAAACTTGCTTGTCGATAGGCGTATCTAAATTCAGTTTTTTATTCATTCTATAACGACCAACTTCACCTAAATTGTAACGTTGATCAGAGAAGAATAATTTGTCAATAATACCACGAGCCGTTTCTTCATCAGGCGGTTCAGCATTTCTTAATTGACGGTAAATATGTTCTACAGCTTCTTTTTCAGAGTTTGTAGGGTCCTTTTGCAAGGTATTATGTATGATGGCATAATCTGCCTGATTGCTATCTTCTTTGTGTAGAAGGATCGTTTTAACGTTAGCATCAATGATTTCTTCGACATTATCTTTATCTAAAACTGTATCACGGTCCAAGATAATCTCATTTCTCTCAATTGATACAACCTCTCCAGTATCCTCGTCTACGAAGTCTTCATGCCAAGTGTTCAAAACACGAGCAGCAAGTCTTCGTCCAATATATTTTTTTAATCCTGTTTTTGATACTTTAACCTCTTCCGCCAAGTCGAAAATCTCTAGGATATCCTTGTCTCTTTCGAACCCTATAGCACGGAATAATGTTGTAACAGGTAATTTTTTCTTTCTATCGATATAAGCATACATAACGCTGTTAATATCGGTAGCGAATTCAATCCAAGAACCTTTAAAAGGAATAACTCTGGCTGAATATAATTTTGTTCCATTTGCATGGAAAGACTGTCCAAAGAAAACACCAGGTGAACGGTGTAATTGTGACACAACAACACGCTCAGCACCATTGATTACGAATGTACCACTTGGCGTCATATATGGTATAGTTCCTAAGTATACATCTTGAACGATAGTTTCAAAATCCTCATGCTCAGGGTCTGTACAATATAATTTTAAACGCGCTTTTAAAGGCACACTATAAGTCAATCCTCTGTCAATACATTCTTCGATAGAATAACGCGGAGGATCCACAAAATAATCAAGGAACTCCAATACAAATTGATTACGCGTATCTGTTATCGGGAAGTTCTCCATGAAGGTGTTATATAAACCTTCATTGCCTCTTTCATTAGATTTCGTTTCGAGTTGAAAAAAATCCTTGAAAGACTTCACTTGAATATCCAAAAAATCTGGATATGCAGGGATGTTTTTCGTAGAGGCGAAATTTAATCTTTCAGTCTGATTTGTGATCATCAATGGACAAAATTTTGATTAAAGAATTTAAGTGGATTTACGTACAAATCGTATTATACGCAAAATGGTTTAGGCCTTTGGAAGTGAATCCCAAGACCTAAACCTAATATTTACATGAAAGAAAGCTTATTTAAGCTCAACAACAGCTCCTGCTTCTTCCAAAGATTTTTTAAGACCTTCAGCCTCATCTTTAGAAACACCTTCTTTGATGTTAGCTGGTACAGAGTCAACGATGTCTTTTGCTTCTTTAAGACCAAGTCCTGTTAATTCTTTAACTGCTTTTACAACAGCTAATTTAGAAGCTCCAGCTTCTTTAAGAACAACTGTGAATTCAGTTTGCTCTTCAACTTCAGCACCTTCAGCACCACCTGCCATAACTACTGCTGCAGCTGCTGGTTCGATACCATACTCGTCTTTTAATATAGTTGCTAATTCGTTAACTTCTTTTACAGTTAAGCTAACTAATTGTTCTGCGAATTGTTTCAAATCTGCCATTTTTCTATCTTTTAATTTGATTTGTAAAAATATAATTTATTAATGTGCGTTCTTTTTCGAACATTTAAATCCAGTTCAGACTATTCGTCTGCTCCGTCTTTAAATTGATTTTGAAGAGCTGAAATAACTCTTTGTGCAGGAGATTGAAGTAATCCAATAACCTCTCCAATAAGTTCTTCCTTAGATTTAATAGCTACTAGAGTATCTAATAGATTATCTCCGATATAAACCTCTTCATTGATGTAAGCACCTTTGAATGCAGGTTTATCAGATTTTTTTCTAAACTCTTTAATTACTTTTGCAGGCCCATTAGCCACATCAGCAATCATAATAGCACTATTTCCTTTTAATACAGAAGGTAACTCCTCATAATTGACATTTTCAGACGCTTCCATTGCTTTTTCAAGCAAAGTGTTCTTAACTACTTCTAAAGTAATACCAGCTTTAAAACAAGCCTTTCTAAAGTTAGAAGTAACATCAGCGTTCATTCCTGAAATATCAGCGATATAGAAGATATTTGCATCAGCTAACTTAGCTTTCAAATCCTCTATCGCAACTGCTTTTTGTTCTCTAGTCATACTAAAATATTTTTTTCTACCAATTAAACTGCCTTAGGATCTAAAGCAATAGCAGGACTCATAGTACTAGACACATGAATAGACTTGATATACGTACCTTTAGCTGCAGTTGGTTTCAATTTAATTAATGTTTGGATTAATTCAGCAGCATTCTCTTGGATTTTAGAAGCCTCGAAAGACACTTTACCAATAGAAGCATGAACGATTCCAGTTTTATCAACTTTGAAATCAATTTTACCTGCCTTAACCTCTTGAACTGCTTTTGCAACATCCATAGTTACAGTACCAGTTTTAGGATTTGGCATTAAACCTCTTGGCCCTAAAATTCTACCTAATGGACCTAGTTTACCCATAACAGCTGGCATAGTGATGATAACATCAACATCAGTCCAACCATCTTTAATTTTTTGTAGGTAATCATCTAATCCAACATAGTCAGCGCCAGCAGCTTTAGCCTCTTCTTCTTTATCTGGAGTAACCAATGCTAATACTCTAACATCTTTTCCAGTTCCGTGAGGTAATGTTACAACACCACGTACCATTTGATTCGCTTTTCTAGGATCTACTCCTAAACGAACTGAGATATCTACTGATTCATCAAACTTCGCAGAAGCAACTTCTTTTACCAATGCCGAAGCATCTACTAAAGAATACAATCTGTTCTTCTCTATTTTAGAAGCCGCTTCTTTTTGTTTTTTTGTTAATTTTGCCATTTCTTCTTTCTTTTACAATTAAAAAGGAGCTGTTCCCGTTACTGAAATTCCCATAGATCTTGCAGTTCCAGCAACCATTGTCATTGCTGACTCAATGGTAAATGCATTCAAATCAGGCATTTTGTCTTCTGCGATAGCACGAACTTGTTCCCAAGTAACGCTAGCTATCTTCTTTCTATTAGGTTCACCAGAACCAGACTTTGCTTTTGCAGCTTCTAATAATTGAATAGCAGCAGGTGGCGTTTTAACGACAAATTCAAAAGATTTATCTTTATACACTGTGATTTGCACAGGTAGAACTTTACCGGGTTTATCTTGTGTTCTAGCATTGAATTGCTTACAGAACTCCATGATATTAACTCCAGCAGCCCCCAAAGCAGGTCCAACCGGTGGCGAAGGATTCGCAGCACCTCCCTTAACTTGTAGTTTAACTACTTTACTAATTTCTTTTGCCATTTTTAATAAAAATTTAGCACATCTTCAATTGGAAGCAAAGACGTGTTCTAATATGTAACATTATACTTTTTCTACTTGCATAAAACTAAGCTCTAATGGTGTTTTTCTTCCAAAAATCTTAACCATAACTTCAAGCTTACGTTTTTCTTCATTGATATTCTCAACAGTACCATTGAACCCATTAAATGGACCATCGATAACTTTTACAGTTTCACCTATTGAGAAAGGAATAACACCAGAATCAACCTTAACAGCTAATTCATCCACTCTTCCTAACATTCTATTTACCTCAGACTCTCTTAAAGGAACAGGGTCTCCACCTTTTGTTTCCCCTAAAAACCCAATAACACTTGTTATAGATTTTATTATATGAGGAATCTCTCCAGTCAAATTTGCTTCAATCATTACATACCCAGGAAAGTAAACACGCTCTTTAGTAGATCTTTTCCCATCCTTTATCTGCACAACTTTTTCAGTTGGAACTAAAACCTGAGAAACATAATCCGCCATACCAAGTCTAGAAATCTCAGTTTCGATATAATTCTTAACTTTGTTTTCTTGCCCACTTACCGCACGAATCACATACCATTTTTTGACATTTGTATCAGCCATAATTTATTTCCTTACGATTTTATCCAGTTATAAAAAACACCCAACGCTTCTCCGAAAGCAGAATCCACTCCCCAAGTAGCCAAAGCAAACAAAACTGCAAAAACCGCAACAATAATGGTATAGCGCTGAACTTCCGACCATGGAGACCAAGTCACGTTGTCTTTCAACTCCGTAAACGCTTCTGATATGTAATTAAAAACTTTTGCCATTGTATTTTATATTTGCACGGGTGGAGGGATTCGAACCCCCATCAACGGTTTTGGAGACCGCTATTCTACCCTTGAACTACACCCGTTTGTTAGAAAAGTCAGTAGCAAAAACTACTGACTTTTTTATATTTACCTAAAATAGATTATCCTATTATCTCAGTAACCTGACCAGCTCCTACAGTTCTACCACCTTCACGGATAGCAAAACGTAAACCTACAGACATTGCGATTGGTTGTAACAACTCAACTTCAATAGTTAAGTTATCTCCAGGCATAACCATCTCTACACCTTCCGGTAACTGAATAGTTCCAGTTACGTCAGTTGTACGAACGTAGAACTGTGGACGGTAATTATTATGGAATGGTGTGTGACGACCACCTTCTTCTTTTTTCAAGATATAAACCTCAGCTTTAAATTTAGCGTGTGGCTTAACAGATCCTGGTTTAACAATAACCATACCACGACGGATATCGTTTTTATCAATACCTCTCAACAATAAACCTACGTTATCTCCAGCTTCTCCACGGTCTAATATTTTACGGAACATCTCAACTCCTGTAATAGTAGAAGTTAATTTTTCAGCACCCATACCGATGATTTCAACAGCATCTCCTGTATTAGCAATTCCAGTTTCGATACGTCCTGTAGCAACAGTTCCACGTCCTGTAATTGTAAACACACCTTCAACTGGCATCAAGAAAGGTTTCTCTGTATCACGTACTGGCTCTTCGATCCAGCTATCAACAGCCTCCATCAATTCCATCAATTTATCAACCCATTGTTGCTCTCCATTCAATGCTCCTAAAGCAGATCCTTGAATAACAGGACAGTTATCACCATCATACTGATAGAAAGACAACAAATCTCTGATTTCCATCTCAACAAGCTCTAACAACTCTGGATCATCAACCAAGTCAACTTTGTTCATGAAAACAACAATTCTAGGAATACCAACCTGGCGTCCTAAAAGGATGTGCTCACGAGTTTGTGGCATTGGTCCGTCAGTTGCAGCAACCACAAGGATAGCCCCATCCATCTGCGCAGCACCAGTAACCATGTTTTTCACGTAATCCGCGTGACCTGGACAGTCAACGTGCGCATAGTGACGGTTCGCAGTAGCATACTCTACGTGAGAAGTATTAATTGTAATTCCACGCTCTTTCTCCTCAGGTGCGTTATCAATTTGATCAAAAGATCTAGCTTCTGAATAACCAGCATCTGATAATACTTTAGAAATTGCAGCAGTAGTGGTAGTTTTTCCGTGATCCACGTGTCCAATTGTACCGATGTTTAAGTGCGGCTTTGAACGATCAAAAGTTTCCTTTGCCATGATTTAATAATTTAATCTTAGTTATATAATTAGTGTTCAAATATAATAAAAAAACCTGAGCCAATGACGGGAATTGAACCCGTGACCTCTTCCTTACCAAGGAAGCACTCTACCCCTGAGCTACACCGGCTTGCGTCTCTTATTTCTAGTGGGGAGAGCAGGATTCGAACCTGCGAAGGTTACCCAACGGATTTACAGTCCGTCCTCGTTGGCCGCTTGAGTATCTCCCCTCAAACATTGTTTGATTTCCTTATTTTATTGAGCCGATAGAGGGACTCGAACCCACGACCTGCTGATTACAAATCAGCTGCTCTAGCCAACTGAGCTATATCGGCAATTTACTCAATACAAAAAGTCCGCTATTTCTAACGGACTGCAAATGTATATATTTTATTGATTAAAAAAAATAATTTACTCTTTTTTTTGATTTTCACACTAATAACTTTTTTGTTTCTCTTTTCGCTTCACCAACATTCGCTCTACAGCATCAGCACATAAATCTGCCGCTTCTTCAAATGTTTTACACGTTTTTTTAACTACCACATCATCCCCAGGAACCAACACCTTCAAATCAACAGTTTTATTTTCCCTATCGCTACTGTTCTCCAATTTCAAGAACACCTCAAAGGAAACGACCTTGTCATAAAACTTCTCCAACTTTGTCAATCGCTCATTTATAAAATCTACCAATTTACGATCTACATTAAAATTTACTGCCTGAATGTTTACCTTCATAATAAAATCTTTTTGGGGTTAAAAAATCTACTTTTTCTTCATCCTAGGATGAGCAACCTCATAAACCCTCTTCAACTCTGTTAAGTTTGCATGCGTATAAATCTCAGTTGACGACAAGCTAGAATGCCCCATCAATTCTTTAATTGAATTAATATCCGCACCATTATTCAACAAATGAGTTGCAAAGGTATGCCTCAACACATGAGGACTCTTTTTTTCCTTTGATGTTACTTTACTAAAGTAATTATTTATCACCCGATAAACAAATGATTCATCAATTTTATTTCCGTTTTTCAACAACAATAGCCCATCCTCTACTCTCCCTTCCAACACACCCTCTCTAACCTCAACATACTCTCTGAGCAAAATCACTAATTCAGACAACAAAGGCAACATACGCTCTTTACCCCCCTTCCCCTGCACCAACACCGTAGCCGAATAAAAATCCAAATCACCAAGCCCAATAGAAACCAATTCAGATCGCCTCAACCCTAAAGAATACAACATCTCAATTATCAACAAATCTCTCAAAGACTCAAAATCACACTTCCCATCAAACAACTCCCTTACCATATCCATCTCTTTTTGAGAAAAAGGCAATTGCAACTTTTTCTCTTCTTTTAAAGACCGATGTAATTGCAATGGATTAAACTCAACCTGATCTATCTTTTGTAGAAACTTATAAAACGATTTCAACGAACTAATCTTTCTATTGATAGATCTATTCCCCAAACCGATTTCAGAAAGCAAAACTATCCATGAGCGAATTTCAGCATACTCAACACCAATCAAACCTACTCCACCTTCCTTGACAAACTCATCAAACGAGATAACATCACCCACATAAGCCAACACAGTATCCTTAGAGTAATTTCGCTCTTTAATCAAATAATCTCGATATTTTTCAACTATTAATTCCATAAAAAAACCGTTACAACAAAGTTACTACTTTATTATAACGGTTTAAATTGAATTCAGAACAATAATCTAGATTTCTACTGCATCTCTTAGTCCCTGAATATATGAAGCTTTTTGCATTTTAGCACGCTTAAGTACTGACGGTTTGTTAAAAGCTTGACGTGATCTTAACTGACGTAAAGTACCAGTTCTGTCAAATTTTCTTTTGTAGCGCTTTAGTGCTCTATCAATATTTTCTCCGTCCTTAATTGGAATTATCAACATGTTTTATACACCTCCTCTCATTTAGTGGAGCAAAAGTAGTACTTTTTTTTATTAGCGCAACAACAAAAACAAGCTTTTTCAAAAATAACATTACAAATAACAAAAAAGCACCTGATAAATCAGGTGCCTATATTTAAGTTTAAAAGATATTAATCTTTTAAAATATTTCTTGAGATAACCAATTTTTGTATTTCAGTAGTTCCTTCACCAATAGTACACAACTTAGAGTCTCTATAAAACTTCTCTACAGGGAAATCTTTTGTATACCCATAACCTCCATGTATTTGGATAGCTTCGGTAGACACCTTAACACATACTTCTGAAGCATACATTTTTGCCATTGCACCAATTTTCGTCATTGGCTTATGGTTATTCTTTAAAAATGCCGCTTTATGAAGCATCAATTCAGAAGCTTCAATCTCAGTAGCCATATCAGCTAATTTAAAAGCAATTGCTTGGAATGAACTAATTGGTTTACCAAATTGAACTCTTTCTTTCGAATATTTCAAAGCAGCTTCGTAAGCTCCCTTAGCAATTCCTAAAGATAAAGCTCCAATTGATATACGCCCTCCATCCAATATTTTCATAGCCTGAACAAAACCATCACCAACTTCACCTAAACGGTTTGCATCAGACACTCTACAATTATCAAAAATAAGTTCTGCCGTTTCAGATGCACGCATACCTAATTTATTCTCCTTTTTTCCACTAGAGAAACCAGACGTACCTTTTTCAATTACAAATGCTGTCATTCCATGTGAATCACCTTTTTCTCCAGTTCTCACAATTACAACCGCTACATCTCCAGAAATCGCATGTGTTATAAAATTCTTAGCTCCATTCAAAATCCAATCATCTCCATCCTTAACAGCTGTCGTATTCATTCCTCCTGCATCAGAACCTGTATTGTGCTCTGTCAATCCCCAAGCTCCAATCCATTCAGCTGTTGCTAATTTAGGAATCCATCTTTTCTTTTGTTCATCATTACCGAAAGTAAGAATATGATTCGTACACAAAGAATTATGAGCCGCAACCGACAATCCAATAGATGAATCTACTTTTGATATCTCTTCTACTACCGTAATATATTCATGGTACCCTAATCCAGAACCACCTAATTCCTCAGGAACCAAAACCCCCATAAAGCCCATCTCACCTAACTTCTTAAACAATTCCACAGGGAAAATTTGCGCTTCATCCCATTCCATAATGTGTGGACGGATATGCTGTTCTGCAAATTGTTTAATAGTTTGCGCGATCATCGCTTGCGTTTCATTATATTCAAAATTCATTGGTTGATTGTTTAAATTCTTAAAAATCCAAATATAAGTTAATTATACCTACTTTGTCAAGTGGTATATTTTTTATTTCTTTCAAGTCTTCAATAGATTTCAAATCCCCATTCATACTTCTATGCTTTATAATATCTAAAGCAATACCATAATTCAAATAAGGAATTAATTTCAACTCATTCCTATCTGCACGGTTAATGTAAATTATCTTCTTCAATTTAGTGTCAGCTACCACAAAATGTTTCTCCATTTCCAAAGCTACTTCAGGTTTAATACCCCAAATAAATCCAAACTGCTCTACAGAGACAAAAGCTCCAAACTTTTCTCGCTCCTTCAAAATCCGCTCAGAAAGCACCTCTCCAATTCCTCTTACCTCCATCAACCTTTCTTTTGAAGCTTGATTTATATCAACTTTCTCAATCTCAACTTCTTTTGAACGTGCATTCCAATCTTTATTCTCCCCTTCTTTATCAACCTTCTTACGAGTGGTCCAAACTGGAAATCGAAATTTTTCTTCATATTTTAACAACCAAGCATCTGTAACCCCCGTAACACTTTGAAAATCTTTAGCACTATTTACAAACCTACCTTGCTCCCTAAACACCTTTAATCTATCGTATTCTTCAACACTCATTTCTAAAAAATAAGCCCTTTCATCTGTAATAAAATTAGGATTAAAAACAAATTTCTTTGTCTTCTCTAATCGTTCCACAATCAAACGAATACTATCTAACTTTAGCCCTAACTCTTTATTTTCAACAAACTTACTAGAGTCATGCATTTTGCCAAAAAAGCCACTTACAAAGAAAAGAGTCTGAGTACAAAGGATAAGAAATAACAAAACAATCAATCCCATACGCTGCGATCGACTGAAATAAATCCCATTTCTTAATCTAAAAAAAGATTTCATACAAGCTGATTTTTAAAAGCTCTTTTACAAATCAAACACGGACGATCTCTTCGTATATACCAAATCCTTTAATTTCACGATAAAAGCCAAGGTAAGATAAATAGCAAAAGCAAGTCCTAATGTAAAAAAGGATAAGTATATAAAAAACAACCTAATACTACTCACTCGCATTCCCAATCTATCTGCAAGTCGTGAAGAAACTTTAAAACCATACTTTTCAAAAAAATAACGCATTTTATTTATCATAACTCGAATTTAAAATATTTTAAAAACCATTAACTATAAACTATAGACCTACCTATCAAACAATTCAAACACTGTCCTTTATTACAATAACTTTTTTTCAACTCTAACATAGCTTGACTATCTAGAGCATCTTCTATCTCAAATCCCAATTTCTTGAAATTAGAAATTATAATATTCTTCTCTGATTTTAATCCTCGAATAATAGCAAATAATTCATCTGAGAAATCACTTCTTTTTTGTTTGTGATAAACATAAAGAAAAGGAACAACTGTATTTAGCAATAAAAGATCGACAAAGCTTTTAGAAACTCTCTTTACCATCTTTTTATTCTCTTTATCAAACACATAATGAGTATCCCAATAAGACGCAGCACTTACATTAAACAACTCATAAAAATCATGAAGAGTTTTAGCTTCAAGCACAAGCTTCAAAACATTGCTTTTTTGATAAAACAAAGAAGCCAATTGAGACAAACGTATCGTAGGAAAATTATCTGGGCGCAACTTATAAAATTGCACATAGTCAGCAGACAATTCTTCTAAACTATAAAGCTCTTTAAGATAGCACCATTCCTTCTTAAGTAAAGTCCCATAAACGTCTTCAACGTCTCGTTGCAATAACCCAGCCCTCCCCATTAAAATTGACTCTAAAACAACTAGATTATCCACATGCTTGTATAACAATTTCACCGGAACTCCCTTTGCAACTCTCTCAAAAACCTCTCCATTTACATTAAGTCCAAAACCACGGGCTAAACAAATAAAAAAAACTTGTTTCCAATCATTATTCCAATGATAAAGCAACTCCAAGATCCCTTTCGATTTTTCTTCTAGACGTTCAACATAAAGGCGTTCTTTCCAATTCAATAACTTCAAAGAAGATATTTCAGGAATCTGTTGCTCACAATAAATCCATTTTCTATCTTCAAAAAGTTGAGTATAACGAATTAGCATTCCATCATCAATATAGTCCTTCAACACAAATACGGGTATTATAGACCCATCTCCTCTTAAAACAGGTAAATCAGATTCCCAAACCACATGCAAGATAACATTATCATATCTACTATCCACTTCATGACCATGTGCATACCAATCAGAAGCTTTCTTGTGAATCTCTACATTACCAGCCCATTCTTGTCCATCAATAAAAAGACGAGCGTTAAAAAAATCAGGGCCAGCTTGTTCTAGATAACGACCAGAACTAACGACAACTAACTCCTTTCCTTCTTCAGTAAATAAGGCTTTAGTATTGAAAACTTGTGATTTCCAAACATGATGTAATAACACTTCTTTCATCCCAAACAATTTGAATATCTTAAAAGTAAGAAAAACAAATCACTTGTACAACAACCATTTACATCCCTATAAAACAATGCATTATAATTAAAAAAAGCGTATCATTAAAGATACGCTTTCAATTATTATTATAAATCGAGTCTAAAAAAACCTAAATTGAATTAAGTAAATCCGCTCTTGTAATTACTTGATATTTCTTGTCACCGTCACAAAGCACCAACAAAGCACCCTCATTCTCTAACATGTCAGAAACTTCAACCAAACTAGCATCAGCATCAATTACCCTAAAAGGAATAGACATAATTTCTTTGATAGCAACATCTTCCATATTACTCGAAATTCTATAGCGCTCTAATAAATCATCCTGACTTACAGATCCAACTATTTCATTTGAATCCAAGACAGGAAGCTCTGTAAGCTGATTTTTTTTCATTCTATAAAGAGCATGAGAAACTAGCTCTTCCGTACGAACAAACACCAACGGCTTATCTATTTTATAACGAACCAAATCTAAAGCTGTTGCAAATTCCTCTTTTAAATAACCTTGTTCACGCATCCAATCATCGTTAAACATTTTTCCGACATAACGACTTCCACTGTCGTGAAATAACACAACAACAACATCTTCGGGTTTAAAATGTTTTTTCAACTGCAATAAACCTTTGATTGCAGAACCTGCTGAATTACCAACAAAGATTCCTTCCTCTAAAGCAATCTTACGCGTATAAATTGCAGCATCTTTATCTGTAACCTTCGTAAATCCATCAATTAAAGAAAAATCAACATTCTTTGGCAATATATCTTCACCAATTCCTTCAGTTACATATGAATAAATCTCATTATCATCAAAAACACCCGTTTCGTGATACTTTTTAAATACTGAACCATAGGTATCTATTCCCCATATTTTAATAGCTGGATTCTTTTCTTTTAAGAACTTTGCAACTCCAGATATAGTACCTCCAGTTCCAACACCAACCACAAAATGCGTTATTTTACCATCTGTCTGCTCCCAGATTTCAGGACCTGTCTGCTCATAATGAGACAAAGCATTTGAAGGATTATCATATTGATTCACATACCAAGAATTTGGAGTTTCAGAAGCCAAACGCTTAGACACAGAATAATAAGAACGAGGGTCTTCTGGCTCTACATCAGTTGGACAAACAACAACCTCTGCTCCGACAGCACGTAAAATATCCATCTTCTCCTTTGATTGCTTATCAGATATAACGCAGATCAACTTATATCCTTTCACTATAGCCGCCAAAGCTAATCCCATCCCAGTATTACCCGAAGTTCCTTCTATAATAGTTCCTCCTGGTTTTAAACGACCATCTGCCTCAGCATCTTCCACCATCTTAACTGCCATTCTATCCTTAACAGAATTTCCTGGATTAAAAGTCTCTACTTTAGCCAACACCAAAGCATCTACACCTTCAGTAACCTTATTTAATTTCACTAATGGTGTATTACCAATAGTTTCCAAAATGTTTTGTGCGTATTTCATTTAAAAAAATTTAAACCCCAATGGGGTATATATAAACAGATTTAATGATTCTAAGAATATTAAAATCACTAACTGAAAAAATTCCAAATCAACCCAAAACGGAAAGTAAAATCACGATATGGATAACTAGGAGCTGAATAAAAATTATAACCTGTCATACTTGAGTTAAAATGCTCCATCGTAATATAAATCTGAGCTGTTCTCACTTTCATATTAATAAAGAAATCAAACACTGGGTATCCACCAATTTTCATTTGATCCTGCACATAAAAATCCCCTATTAAAGGATTATAACCGTTAGCATAGTACTTTGAAAAATAACTAAAAGTCACCCCCGTTTGAAAATGCAATGCCTTATCAAAAAACGCATCCGTGTAATACAGCGTATTTCTAGTTAAGAACTGCGGAACGTTTAAGACATTTTCTGATTGCTCTGCGTTCTGATATAACACCGTATTATCTAAAGCAAACCTACCCACCTTAAATTCCTTTTGTAGCTGTAACGACAAATAGTTTATAGTTCCACTAAACTGTTTCGGTGTAGTCACTAACTGAATTGGCAATCCAAATTCATTCAGCAACTTTCTGTCATTCGAAAAATACAACTTATCATCTATAATGCTGTAATTACCACTAAGAGTCACCCATGGAGTTTCCATAGAAACATCAAAGGAATTGTATTTCTCGTTTTTAAAATCATTATACCAATTGTAATATACATAATCACTCTGGTATAACTGATAATTCAGGTCTGCCATTTTATTCAATTTCTGATAACCAAAGTTAACAGAGACCTCCTCATTCCAATCGTATCGCAACGACCCTTCTAAATTACTAGTTTGATCATCACCCAAAGAAGTAGACAATAAAAGATTAGCCCTCCACTTATCTTTTCTATACAAATACTTACCTCCTAGAAGCGCTATATCTTTAGTAATTTGATTGGGAATTATACTTTGTTCAGCACCATTTCCACCACTCGAAACAGTCAAGCTATTATAGCGATAATCATACTTTAGCAAATCGGTAAAAAACTCAAACCTACCCAACAAATCAGACTGGAAAGCTGCACCAAATTTGTTCGATAGCTGATAATACCTTGTCTTATTATCTATTTTATCCTGATAAGCACTTCCAAAACGGAGTATTGTATCATTCTGAACATTAATATTTAATTGCGAAAAATTAAAACGCTTATCCTCATACACAAATTCATGTGTCAATAACAAACCATTCTTAGTCGCTTTATTTAATTGATATTGATGATTCAAAAAGAATCGTTTACCCTTTAACAGCGTTTCAGCATCTTTAAAATACACATCCAATCGCTCTCTTTTATTATAAGGACTTACGCTACTCTCAAAAAGATCTAGATCGCGAATCCCACCATTCTCTTGATTTAAAATATCCTGAGCAGCAAAATGAGTTCGCATCAGATATCTCTTATTAGGAGAAGAATAACTAGCACCCATTCTAAAATTTCCAGAAGAAGACAATTGATTCATATATTTCCCCAACGACCTCAATCCCTTGTAACCAATAAAGAAATTCAACTCCTTACTTGTATTAAGAGTAACAAAAGCATCTAAGTTTTGCCCTTGTTTCATAACAGATCTATAGTAAAGTTCGGTATAGGGAGTAGGAGCAGAATAATAATCAACATCCTCCTTTTCTAAATAAGCCGTATGTTTAGCAGAGAAACCAAATTCAGGAAACACACTAGGTTTCTTAATATTATACTTAAGCACATTATAAGTCTGTCCCTCATTAGCAAAAGGCAACAAACCGAAATTATCTTTTCTCAGATAATTAAAACGATAATATTTCTTAATACTCAAAGCAGTATCTACTGCAATCGTATCGTTTAACAAAGTAATTATTTTATAATCCTTGATGGGAGCAATAGAATCTTTACCTGTAGATTTTGTACTTCGTTCTTGATCTCTATTTTGAGGATCAAATCCATTTTGGTCAAAACCGTTCTGATTTCCAATAGTACCTCTATTTCCAATAGTACCTGACATAGGCTGTAATTTCCCAACCTGCGCCTCCACAGAAAAGAACATACAAAGAAAAACAACCGCAAAAAACTTCTGCATAAAAATGGAATTTAAGCAAAGTTACTTTTATTTTTTAATTAAATAAAAAAAACCACCCGAAGGTGGTTTTCAATATTTAAAACTTCAAAACTAATACCCAGCATTTTGAGGAATTCTAGTTACATTAATTTCAGATTGAGGAATAGGGAAAGCTAACCTTGTATCACCATACAAAACATCCGCGTCAATCATTGGGCTTGCAGGAACATCCATTTTCAGACGCATTAAATCATCGAATCTAAATCCTTCAAACATTAATTCCTTTCTTCTCTCTAACAATATATCATCTAGAGTTACTGAGGTGTAAGGTTCTAGACCTCTATTCACAGCTAATCCATTTAAATAGCCTAATGCTGTTGCATCTAAAGCCCCGTCAATTCTAAATACAGCTTCGACATAATTCAATAAGATTTCTTCATATCTCATCATTTTTATATTATCATCCATTTTCCTGTATTTTCCAATATTTCTAAAATCTTCGTAATCATCGTACCCTATCATATTTTTACCACCTCTAATATCTAAACTATCATTATCTGTGTAAAGGTCAAGAATTCCCTCATTAGCTAATACATCTCCATATCCATCTCCGGAATAGATATAATATAAAGATTCCGTAGATTGATTTTGCGTACCATATTGAATAAGTTCAAAAATCGAATTAGGTTGTGGATCCAAAGATGAAAAAGACTGATAAAAATTAGCAATTGGCACAACATTACCATCCATTTCTAATGCTTCTTCAGCAGCGCTTCTTACAAGAGTAATATCTTGTGGAAACCATCCTGAAAAATACAAAGCCATTCTCGACTTCATTCCTAAAGCACTTTGCAAGTTGATTCTAGCTGAACTAAGTTCTCCCGTACCAGCTCTTAATAATTCAACTGCCTTATCAATATCTGCCATAATAGCATCATGATTTTCCTTTACTGTCTTACGCTGCGACTTTGCTATGTCTACTGTTGCAAATTCTGTCATATAAGGCACTCCCAATGCATCTACCCCTCCATTATTCACATAGTGCTGTCCATACAACTTCAATAAATCAAAATGACCAAGAGCTCGCAATGCGTATGCCTCTCCTAAATTCTGATTTATTTCGGCTTCATCTCCCTCAATATCCTTTGCGTTAATTGCCAAATTCACTGAGTTAATCAGTTTATAAATTTGTCGCCAAGTATTTGTTGGATAAACCTGAGTAGGTGTCAATACAAACTCCGTAACATTCAAGAAACGATTTGAATAACCAACGGAATAAGCATTATCAGATCTTACCTCATTGTAAATGATATACTCTTTACCATAGTAAGTATAGTATGCCATCGTATTATAAGCTCCGGTGGTAATCAATCTCAAATCAGACGCTGTCTTAATCGGATTTTTCTCATTATCCCTATCTACATCTAGAGTTGGATCTAAAGCATCTTTAGAACATGAGACAAATGAAGTGCTCAAAATCGCTAAAGACAAAACTGTATATATTATCTTTCTCATAACTCTTAAAACTTAATATTTAATGAAAACACTACTGACTTGATAGGAGGAGCTGTTAAACTCGTGAATCCTGTCGGATCAATTTCCGGATCATACTTCAATCTATCGTCTTTCACTTTAGTTAATAAATTAGTTCCAATTACGGATAAAGTTAAACCATCAAGACTTAAAGTTCTTAAAATTGCACCTCTAAAATTATATCCAAAACTAACGTCTCTTAATCTGATATAATCCCCATCGTATAAAAACCTCGTTGAAGGAGAAGTACTTTGACTACTATTTGCTGTATTACGATTAACCGTTTTTGGTACATCTGTAACATCACCTGGATTTTGCCATCTATCCATCAATTTCTCAACACCATTATAAGTTGCTGTTGTAGTAGCCCCAGAACCATTTGTTTGAGCAACCCAATCTTCGTAAACTTTATTACCTCCTGAAAAAGCAACTAATGAATTAATAAAGAACCCTTTATAATCCACATGTAGATTTACACCTCCTGAATAGGTTGGTAGAGCACTGGCTCCTTGAAATCTTTTTTCAGCTTGACCATATGCATTTGTAGTTCCTCCATCTTTTTTAAACCACAACGCTTCACCTGTCTGTACATCTACTCCAGCATAAGTTGGCATATACCATTCTCCAATGGCTTTTCCTTCTACATTAGCAGAATAAGAACCTAAAACCTCTAAAGGTTTTCCGTCTGGTCCTAACGGCATTTCTGTTATTTTATTTTTAACTGTTCCTATGTTTCCTCCTAATGATAAATTGAAGTCCTTAGAACGAACAATATCAAAATTTAAATCAACTTCAAAACCAGAATTCTCAAGAGCACCCAAATTAACGTACTGAGTTGCATATCCAGAAGTATAAGATAGCGGTTTAGCATAAATTAAATCATCTGTCATACTCTTATAATATGCAAAACTACCAGAAATTCTATTATCTAAGAAGCCGAACTCCAAACCAACATCCATTTTCTTTTGTTTTTCCCAACTAAGAGGCCCACCCAACTGAGAAGGAACTAATCCTCCCTCATGATCATAAATCTCAAACTTCAACAATTGCTGATACTGATTTGGTGAAATGGTAGAGTTACCATTCGTTCCATAAGAACCTCGTAAACGCAATAGACTTAAGGTCTCTTGATTACTCAAAAATTCCTCTTCACTAATATTCCAAGCAGCACCAACAGAAAAGAAATTTCCCCACTGAGAACCTTCGCTAAATCTAGAAGAACCTTCTCTTCTTCCAGTTAAATCAATTAAATATCTATTCTGATAGTTATAGCTTAACAACCCCACATAACCTTGTTGCATCCAATCAGTAAAATTCGCTGAAGCAAAATGATTATCAGCCGTTGTACCTAACGAAGTAAAACCAGAAGCAACTGCTTGTCCCTCTCCTTCTAACAAATGAGACTTATTTTTCTGAAACTCATAAACCAATTTCACATCAAAACGATGACCTTCACCAACGTAAAATCTATAATCTAACGAATTTTGAGCTACATAGTTAAAATTTCTATTTATAGAATTCACAACATAACCACCGATACCATCTCCATCTCCATGAACAGGATTCTTATAAGATTTATAAGCTGCCAATGCATAATCCAACGCAATACTAGATGTGAATTTTAAATTATCAGTAATTTTATAAGAAACCACATTGCTATTCAAAACTCTTGTCAAATCATTAGTAGTAATGTTATTTTCCGTTGTATACAATATGTTATGAAGCCCTGATCGAGGTAAATTATAAGTCCCATCTGCATTATAAGCAGGTATCCATGGACTCATAAACAATTTAGTTAAATTAGGATTTGAGAAATAGGCGGCTCCTTCTAACAATCCATTTTGTTTTACATTTGACACATTAATATTAGTGTTAAAATCAAACTTATCAGACAATTTTTTATTAAAACTAAACACTCCACTAATCCTTCTAAAATCAGACCCGATTACAGTCCCTTCCGTTTTATTATGCCCCAATGAAGCATAGAAGCTTGAAGACTCATCTCCACCAGAAGCAGAAAAGCTCACTGTCGAAACTGGTGCATCTTTTTTCTTTACTAGATCTCCCCAATTAGTCTCTACTTCTCCACCTTTTACCCAGTTAACTAATGATGTACCACCAGCTAGTCCAGAAGCATTAGCTTCTGTAAAAGCATAAGCTTCATCTCTACCAAATCCATTTGCTACTCCAAATGTATTATAAACTCCCTCTAAGTATAATTCTTTCTTTTGTGCACCTGTCAACATTCTCGGACCTTTAACCGCATAATTCTGAAAACCTAAAGTTGTTTTCAATTCAAATTTAGTAGCACCGGATTTACCTTTCTTGGTCGTAATCAAGATTACTCCATTTGTTCCTCTTGCTCCATAAACAGCAGTAGCTCCAGCATCTTTTAATACTGTCATCGACTCTATATCATTACTATCCAATGCAGCTAATGCTGAAAGAGACGATTCGTCTGTTGAACCTGCGAAATTACTGTTAATTACAGGAATACCATCAATTACAATCAACGGTTCATTAGTAGCTGTTAAGGAATTTCTTCCACGAATTCTAATATTCTGTACAGCCCCAGGAACTCCCGAAGAAGAAGACATCTGTAAACCAGAAACCCTACCTTGTAATGCTTGATCAATTGTTGGCAAAGGAGTATTAGCAATAACATCACTTTTAACCGTAACAACATTTCCTGTTACCTCATTCTTATTTTTAACCTGTCCATAGGCCAAAACTACAACCTCATCCAACATTTCTTCGTCTGCGCTCATGCTAGCATTATACGAATTTGGAACGCCTACTGTATAGGACAAATCAGTTAAACCTATAAAAGAAAAAACTAATACATCGCCTGGATTTACTTTTAGCGTATAACGACCATCCAAATCGGTTTGTGTACCATGTTGTGTTCCTTTAACAATCACAGTTGCGCCTGGAAGTGGAACTCCAGACTCTGTAACAACTCCCGAAAGAGTTTTTTCTTGTGCAAAAGATACTTGCACAATCAGCGCCATAAATAGCGCTAGCGTCCATTTAAACTTTGATCTCATATTAAAATTGAATTAGTTAGTTACTCAAATATACAAAATCATATTTGCAAAATTTTAACAAACTCAAATTTTAACATAAAAAACAAAATAAAAACCTCTTTGATAAAATTAAAAAAACAAACTAATAGGAAATAAATTAATTGATTACCACCAAAATAAATAATTAAAAAATAAAACAATAAAAACAAGGGCATATCTAGCTATTTTTATACAAATTCAACAATTATTACAATTAAGTTTAATTTGCAATAATCAACTTATATTTAGATCACTTTGCCACTAACTTCTATTCATCATTCCATACAAAATACGCAACTAAAGAATTGAAAAAGATTATTACATTTGTAAATAATAGAGTTCTTATTACAATATCCTTCTTCTCTACAGTAAGGCTCAAGTATAGATGAAGTACGGATGCTTCTACTCTTGAGCGTAGAACCACCGTACTCTGAGCGAGACACAAACGAGGTGAGTCCATATATCCGCCGAAATCACATCGTTCTTAGTCCCTTAAGAACAACCTCTTAAGGCTTATATTCACTAGGAAAAATCACTACTAGACTTAGAAAACAGATAAATTCTCCATGGACTCAACTAATAATATCGACGACCTCTAAAACTTATAAATACCTATTTTATAGCTATATCAGCAGAACATCTAACTCCTAACAAGACCATTCACTAAATAGTTTCTCAATAATTAATTTAAAAAACTCTCAAATCCCAAAACAAAAAAAACCACCCGAAGGTGGTTTTTAATAAATATAATTGATTGAAACTATAGAAACTTATCTAGTTCCTCCAGCCCACCAAACATCTTCTGTATAAACATAAGTTCCATCACCGAAAGCAGCCTTAATATGACTATTTGCAGCAACATCTGAAGCTCCATAAGTTAATCTCTTAGGGAATTTACCTGGATTATTTAATTTAATTAAATCTCCATCTCCCATAGCTTGCAACCTACGAATATCATTATAAGCCTCAATTCCTTCGTTCTCATAGAAAGAAATATGCTTTTCATTCATAATCTTCTTCAATAAATCACGACCTGCTAATCCATCAAAAGTAGCTGTATAAGTATTAGCCTCTTCTACCGTAAACTTAACATCCTGATTCTTTGTAAAAGCAGCCGTAACCGCATCTTTCAAAGTAACTAAAGCATCCGCATCTTGTCCTAATCTAGCTTGCGCTTCCGCTTTTAAGAATAACAGTTCATGATATCCCAACATATAGATAGGGTTTTTTTCGCTCATCATTCCTGATACTGAATACAAAGTAGTACTTTGTACCGGTTTACTTGCTTTTGAATCAAAAGCGACAACCACAGTATCCTTATTAACGGTAAAGAACTTTTGTGTTCTTACATCTGAATCTCCATTCGACAACATCAATTCATAGAACGTATCGATAGTTCCCAATCCTTTTCTGTCGTTATAAAAACGCGCAAATGGATTTGGTATACCTTCATTTCTTAAAACAAATTCCTCTCTAAATGGAAACTCAAGACTATTTTTAAATGAAGCATCCACGTAATCAATCACTTTCTGATAATCCGGCTTCCTTAAAGACAAACGCATCGTATAACGAGCTAATAATCCATTAGCCGCTTTCTCCCAATTATCCAAATTACCCTCAAAAATCACATCTTGCTTTGAAACAGGAGTATATTTTGATGTCTTATTCAAATTTTCAAGAGCACTATTTAAGTTTTCAAAAACAACACTATATATGTACTCTTGTGAGTCAATCTTAGGTTGAAAAATCACCCCTGGTTGCATTGCCTCCTTCAAAGGCACATCTCCAAACAAATCAGTTAATACCGCAAGATTATAAGCATATAAAACTTGTGCTATCCCCAAAGTCTCATAATTCCCTGCTTCCGATCCTCCTTCTGAACACTTTTCAATCACTTCTTGTAAAGGAGCTAATTGTCTATATAATGTATTCCAGCTATTATTGTAAGTAGTCGACAACTGCGGCTCTCCTTGGCGTGTTTGCGCACGAAACATCTGATTATCTACTCCTGCATGCAACTCTGCATAAATCCCTGTATAAAAAGATAAATCTGAACCTGTTACACTAAATGCTGTTGCATTCATTACATCAGTCAAGATAAATCTACTCTCAACATATTCTGGATCATTTTGATTGTTATTGATATCATCCATAGTATCCTCAGAACATGACTGCAACGCCAACATTCCCAAGAATCCTGCTACTATATATTTTATTTGTTTCATTTTTCTTTATTTTTTAAATTAAAAAACAACATTTAACGACATACCAATACTTTTCGTTTGTGGAATTGACCAATGCTCAAAACCTCCTGCCATATTGTTGTTTCCTTGAGAAGATTCTGGATCGATATTAGGAACCTTAGACCACAATAAGATATTTCTTGCAAAAGCAGAAACTCTTAAGTCTAATTTATTATTTACTAATTTCGGAAAAGTATACCCCAATGTAATTTCTCTCAGTTTTACAAAACTAGCATCATAGACACTGTTTTCTGTAATATCTACTAGAACTGACTCTAAATCTTCGCGATTAGCACCTTGACCATTTCCTATAACGATATCGTTTGGTGTACCATCTGCTTTCACTCCATTAAAAATCATATCCTGATCACGATTCGCTGTAGCTTCTGTCATACCATAGAAATTCAATGTTTTATTAGTTCCACTGTACAGTTTTCCTCCATTTTTCCATTCCATTGTAGCTCCTAAATTCCAGTTTTTATATCTGAAATCCATTCCTCCTCCTAGAATAAAATCAGGCATCACATCTCCCAAAACTTTTTGTCCACCAATCATTGGCAATCCATCTTCATCTACTAAGATTTGTCCATTTTCATGACGTGCAAAACTATTTCCGTAAATCACTGGAAAACGATCACCTTGGCTAATACGAATCTGTGGCTCTACAAACCCTCCTATCATAATATTCTCTAAACCATACTCCAAAGAGTTAACTTTAGTGTCTACTTTCGTGAAATTCACATTTACATTCCATTCAAAATCCTTAGTCTGAATAGGAGTTGCAAATACTACCAATTCATGTGAATTAGTCTGCATAGACCCACCATTAGTAACATAGATAGCTTTCCCAACTGAACCAGCCAATGGTAAATTGAAAATTTGGTCATCTGCTCTTTGTTCTGAATAAGTATAATCGAAACCTAAACGATTATTAAAGAAACGCACATCTGCACCAATTTCAAATGATTTTGTGTTTTGAGGTTTCAAATCTGGATCATATACTGTCAATGAAGGCATATAAGCTCCAACTCCTCCCATTGGGTAGCTAAATGGAGTTCCTGACCAAAATCCACCTCCATAAGATGGTGTAGAGTAATAAGGCTTCTTAAAACGTCCTGCTTGACCAACGTGCGCATAAGACCCACGAATTTTAGCAAACGAAACTATATCACTCTGATTCAATCCTTCAATACCTGTCAATACCAATCCTAAAGACACTGATGGATACACAAAAGAACGATTTCCTCTTGGCATCGTAGAAGTAATATCTTTACGGATAGAACCACTTAAGAAAATTACATCAGCATAAGACAATCCTGCATTACTGAAAAAACCAACCGTACGCTCTTGGTTACGCAACTCTACAGAAGATACATTTTGAGCATTTTTAATAGTAGCAAAACCTCCAAAGTTTAAATTGTTTCCAAAATCTTCGTAGCCTTTGTAATTTTCATGGTTCAACTCAGTACCCGCCATTACGTCGAAACGCAAGTCATCCGTAATATCCCAGTTGTAATTCATTGTAAACAAAGAATTCACTACATCTTTAGTAACTCCTGTTAAACTAACACTTCCTTTACTAGTATGAGCATGACCATATTCATATACATCGCGATAATTCGTTGTATATGAATCTAATCCTAATTGGTATTTGAATGTCAATGAATGAACTTCATCTACACTAATTTTTGGCGCATATTCCACAAAAGCATTTCCATAGAAACGATTTGTTTTTTCACTAAACTCATTGTGTTCCGCAGCCCAATAAGGGTTATTGAATGCCGATTTTCTAAAAAACACTTGTTTGTAAGGATCTAAAGGCTCTCCATATCCAATTCCTTTCAAATCATAACTAGAAGGCGCTCCATAAACCCCTGGCAAAGAAGAATCGTTTGCGGCAGTTGCTTTATCAATTTTTGTTTGAACGTAGTTTGCAGAGAAACCTGTATTCCATTCTTCATTTAATTTGGTATTCGCATTTAATTTCAAATTGTAACGCTCCATCCCAGTTCCTGGCATAAATCCATCCTGAGTTGAAGTACCAAATCCGAAAGAATAATTTGTTTTACCTGTTGACTGACTCACATTTAAATTATGAGAAATCGTATAACCTGTTTTGAAATAATCATCAACATTGTCATATGCCTGTGGAGTTACCCATGGATCTAATCCCATAGTTGCTCTTTGAGGAACATAGTATTTTCCTGGGTGTAAAACACCGTTATTAGTACTATTTGGTAAATTTCCTCCATAACCCGGAAGTTTCATTTTAGCATTATCTACATCGTTTACCAAATCCGAAATCTTTGGTCCCCAACTCGTAGAAGCGTAAGGATTAAATTTCCCCGCTGAACCTTGTGCATAAACATTTTGCAAGTCTGGTTTCTTAGAAATCGTTTCAAAACTTGAAGTCGTGTTATACGAAATAACTGGTTTTCCTGCTTCTAATCCTTTACCACTTTTTGTCGTAATTAAAATTACCCCGTTTGAAGCGCGTAATCCATACAAAGCAGAAGCCGCTTGTCCTTTCAACACTGAAATACTTTCAATATCACTTGGATCAATATCCACCGCACGGTTTGCAACGTCTGAACCCGAAACACTGTTTCCTGTAGAGAAATCTGAAGAAGAAGAAACTGGCATACCGTCAATTACATACAATGGCGTATTATCACCTGTAAATGAACGCGCTCCACGAATCATGATTTGAGAAGAAGCTCCTGGTGCTCCAGAAGAAGGAGTAATACTCACCCCTGCCAATTTCCCTTGTAAAGCTCCTGATAAACTAGTATTGGAAGTTTTGTTCAACTCATCGCTCTTCACTTCTTGTGTAGCATATCCCAATGATTTAGAACTTCTTTTAATACCGAATGCTGTTACAGTTACTTCTTCCAACATTTCATCACCTGCCTTCATAGCAACGTTGTAAGTGTTAGAAGCTCCAACTGTGTAAGCAACATCATCTAATCCGATAAAAGAAAAAATCACTACATCACCAGGATTCACCTTAATGCTGTAATGTCCATCCAAATCGGTTTGAGTACCATTTTGGGTACCTTTAATAATCACGGTAGCGCCAGGCAATGTCATCCCAGACTCCGTTACAACTCCCGAAAGAGTCTTCTCTTGTGCAAAAGAAAGCTGCACAACTAACGCCATAAAAAGCGCTATTGTCCATTTTAACTTTGATCTCATTATAAATTGAATTAGTTAGTCTCACAAATCTAAAAAATCACATATGCTTTTTCACAAGCTTTTAGACTTCTTAACAATATTTTACACTAACAATCCTAAAATAATGAGTTTAAAATTTCTTTTTTAAGATTTTTTAATAAAAACAACATCTTTAAACACCAATACTGACCGAATACGGACTACATACAAACCTTCAGACAACTCATTAACGTCTAAAATTATATTATCATTTTGAAAATAACTGTTAATTGACTTTACACGTTTTCCTAAAACAGTTAACACTTCTAACTCAAAGGGCGTATTCACATCAATTCCACTTAAAACCAAAAAATCCTGCGTCGGATTAGGCCATACCGTTATACCTTCTTTTTTTATCGTATTCTCATCATCTATAACCTCCTCAAAATCATCAATTCCTGACACTAATAAACTATACGACTGAACCCCTCTATATATCTTTGACTTATAGCTAACTTCTAAAACAAGTTCATTTAAATCTATAGCATTCACAACCGTTATCTGCTCTAGATTATCAACAGTATTATCTCCCTGAACCGCAATTATTCGCCCGTCTTGTCTTTTCAACATCCAAGGGTAATAGATATTCCCTTTAACATCAATTAACCTCAAATCCAAATCATTTACCAAATCAGGAGTTACATCATCCAAAGAACCAAACTTAACCTTACCTTCAGGATCCGTCCAACTCAAAGTCACCTTTACTTCAAAAGAATCTCCAGAAGCCTTTAATTTATATTTGTGTTTTTCTCCTTGCTTTATATCTGTCTCAATCAATCGCACTCCATCCTCATCAACACTGCTTCTTAATATCTCTAATCCCTCCTTATTATTAATCAACCCCCAACCTGTTTTATAATCTGGTTCATTAACCTGATTAATCGATAACGCAGAATGAACCATAAGGGCGCGCATAGATGAAGACCATAAAGGTTTACCCGAAAACGCTATAGCTGCCTCCTGCCATATAGTTATTACCGAAGACACCACAGGTGCGGCCATAGAAGTCCCACTTAAAAAACCGTAATCTGTAGTATTTTCATCAAGCGTAGAAAACACCCGAACTCCCCTTGTAGCGATGTCTGGCTTAATTCTTAAATCATCCGTAGGTCCCCAATTGCTAAAACTAGACATTTTCAGATTATCAATATCATCCCCTTCAACAGCCGCAACGACGATAGCATTTTTAGCTGTAGTCATTCCCAACAACAAATCCATTCCTTCTTTTGTAGGATTATATTTCCCAAACTGCTCCCTATCATTGCCAGCCGCAACAACAGGTTGGTAAAATAAAAACCTAGAAGCAATAGCATCTAAGCGCTGACTGCTTGACAAATATGCTCCAAAATACGTTACAGGTATGTTTTTAGGATCAACTCCATAAGAATGATTCGAAACCAAAATCCCTTTAGACGCCAGATCAACCATTTCTTCAAAATCATTCGTCCAATCATTGGCCCATATTGTAGATTGATAGACCAATCCTCTCCCCTTTGGATTAACACCCCCTCTTGAAACAATAGTACCTGCAACATGCGTAGCATGATTACTATAACTCAACCAATCTGAATCGTCAGTAACACGTATAGAACCCTTTAAATCTAAATGGTCTAGTCTAGGTAATTTAGAATCCCACAAACCAACTATCATTCCCTTTCCAGAAAATCCCATAACATTATTTCCACTTTCATCAATCACATTGGAAACTCTAGCAGAAACTTGATTATAACTCTTATAATACAAAGCCACCCCCAAAGAATCGACCTCCATCAAATCAACTGAATCATGAGGTAATTTACTCTTGAACCTAAAATCTTTATTTGATTTATATTTGATTTTCAAATCTGCTACATCTTTCAGCTCATAACTTGATTGTATTCTATTGCGTACATCTAAATTCTGTGCAACTCCATTTAGAGAATACACTAAAAAGAACACAGCTAAAACCGATTTAAAAATCTTTCTTTTTTCCATTTTTTATTTTCATTAACAATTCTACTTTTACAAATCTAATTTAATTACGCATTCTTTTTCGTTGAAATTCAATACAAATATTTATAATCGGTCTCTATTTTTTTTAAACTCTTTCACATTCTTTTATAAACTCACAACAAAAAAATATTTTGTTGCGATAGTAAAACAATGTCACTATAATCTCGAAAAAATTTCTTTCTACCTAACAAACTTACTAGAAATACGCTAAGCCTTCCTAATAAAACATACCCAATTAGCTAAAAAGAAAATGGATTATTTGAGTAACTTGCGCCTTAATAAAAGTCGTTTATCTATTTCTGGAATATACTATGCTAAAAAAGAATTATTCTACTTACCTACTTGAAGCAGGAACTGATGAAGCAGGAAGGGGCTGTATAGCAGGTCCTGTTACAGCAGCAGCCGTCATTCTTCCTCCTGATTTCGAAAACCTTATACTTAATGATTCGAAAAAGCTATCTGAAAAAACTCGTTTTCAACTAAGAGAAATTATATATAAAGAAGCAATCTCGTACAAAATCATCCACTTAGATCATCTTGTTGTAGACGAAATAAACATCTTAAATGCTTCTATAAAAGCAATGCAAAATGCATTATTGCTTTTACAACCACAACCGGAGTTTATTATCGTTGATGGCAATCGATTTCATGCAATTCCAAACATCCCTCACCAATGTATCGTAAAAGGTGATATGAAATTTCTAAGTATTGCAGCAGCATCTGTCTTGGCAAAAACTGCTAGAGATGATTATATGAATGAAATACACGAAGAATTTCCAATGTATAATTGGAAAAAAAATAAAGGTTACCCTACTAAAGAACACAGAATGGCAATTGAAAAATATGGTCCTAGTAAATACCATAGAATGACATTCAAGCTGCTTCCTGACCAAATAAAAATTGATTTCTAAAATAAAAAGCCCCATCTAATAAAAATATCAAATGGGGCTCTAGAATATTTAAAAAAAGTATTTAACTATGAAAACACTTTATTTACAGCATTTATGGTGTAATCTAAATCTTCATAAGTAAGCGCATCTGTTATAAACCATGTTTCATAAGATGATGGAGCAATATAAACGCCCTCTGCTAATAACCCATGGAAAAATTTCTTAAATGTATCATTATTACCATAACCCGCAGTCTCAAAATCTAAAACCTCACGCTCATCGAAGAAAACTGAAATCATTGATCCAACTCTATTTATAGTATGCTCGATGTTTCTATCCATTAATACTTTTCTAATTCCTCTTTCTAAATAGGCAGTTTTTTCTTCTAATCTTCTGAACAACTCTAAATCAGACTCAATAGACTTCAACATAGTCAATCCCGCAGCCATAGCCAAAGGATTTCCAGACAGAGTTCCCGCTTGATAAACAGGGCCTACTGGTGCTAAATAATCCATAATTTCATGCCTTCCAGCAAATGCACCTACAGGCAAGCCACCTCCTATAACTTTTCCAAAAGTTATCAAATCAGCTTTAACTCCAAAAAGCTCTTGCGCACCACCTCTTGCTAGCCTAAACCCAGTCATTACCTCATCAAATATGAGTAAAGTACCGTGAGCGTCACACAATGCTCTTAACCCTTCTAAAAAGCCTTTAATCGGAGGTACACAGCCCATATTACCAGCCACAGGCTCTATTATAATTGCTGCTACTTCACCCCTATTATTTTCTAATATTTCTTGAACATGTCCTAAATCATTATAATTCGCCAACAAAGTATCTTTAGCCGTCCCCATAGTTACACCAGGACTATTAGGCGCCCCGAAAGTAACAGCTCCACTACCAGCTTGAATTAAAAAAGAATCTGAATGTCCGTGATAACAACCTTTAAATTTTATTATTTTTTCTCTTGATGTAAACCCTCTAGCTAACCGAACCGCACTCATACAAGCTTCTGTTCCTGAATTTACAAAACGAATTTTATCAATATTTGGAACCATTGATATTGCTAATGAAGCAATTTCCGTCTCTATTTCCGTAGGCATACCAAAAGATGTTCCTTTCTTCGCTTTTTCAATTACAGCCTGAACCACAGGTTCATAAGCATGGCCTAAAATCATAGGTCCCCAAGAATTGATGTAATCTATCAGCCGATTACCGTCTTCATCGTACAAATAAGCTCCTTTCGCCTCTTTAACGAATATAGGTGTACCACCAACTGATTTAAATGCGCGTACTGGAGAATTCACTCCTCCTGGTATAACTTTTTCAGCCTCAGCAAATAGCTGACTACTTCTCTGATATAACATATTTAATTTATTTTTAGCAACTGCCCTGTTGATATAGAATTATCGGATAAATTATTAAGATTTTGCAATTCCGAAACAGTAATATTATAACGCTTCGATATAGAATATAAAGTATCTCCTGCCACCACTTTGTGATAACTTGAAGTCACTACTGCATCCCCACTTATCGCTTTATCAATTGCCGAAGTGTTATACTTATTTCCTAAAACTTCTGAATCGAAATTATACAACTCATAGCGCTCAATTAAACTGATTAATTTATCTGGATACTTTGGATCTGTTGCATATCCAGCCTTACGAAGTCCTTTTGCCCATCCTTTATAATCTGATTTATCTAATTTAAATAAATCACTATATCTACCTCTACTTGTTAAAAATATAGAATGGTCTTTATACGACTCCTCTGGATCTGAATATTTCCTAAAACACTCATCAGGAGCATCGTCTGTATGACGAACTGAATCTCCTGTCCAGTCATGACACTTAATCCCAAAATGATTATTAGCGTTCCTACTTAGCGTACCTTGCCCCGAACCTGATTCCAAAACACCTTGCGCTAAAGTAATACTCGCCGGAATCCCATGTTTTCTCATATTCGTTTTCGCTACATCTTTATATCTCATAATATAAGCGCGAATAACATCCGAAGTTACACTCAATTTTGAAGTAGCTTCCAAGGTCTCTGTGTTCTTATATAATTTCTTTCCAGACTTAGCTGCTTCCTTATTCAGGTTTGCTCTATAAGTTGCCTTATCAATCAGCTCCTGATTCCTAATTTTCTTACCTGTTAAACTCTTTTTACTTGAACCACATCCAACAAAAAGAAACACCGTTAATACGATAACTATTAACCTCATAGTCTTACCCTTTTAATTTGATAGAATCATTCCAGCCTTGCAATCCACCCGTGTGAATAGCTAAAATCTTTGACCCCTTTTTAAATTTTCTTTTCTCTATTAAATCCATTATTCCAAACATCATTTTACAAGTATATATTGGATCTAACAAAATACCTGTATCCTTCTTAAATTTCCCTATAAACAACATCAGTTCATTAGTCATTTTCCCATAGCCTCCGAAATGATATTCCAAATTCAATTCCCAATTGCTTTTCTCACCAACAAACTTACGAATATCTTCACTTAAAAAATCACCTTTCAATGCTGGAAACCCCAATATTTTCTGATTACTATTAGATGTTTTTATCAAACCCGACAAGGTTCCTCCAGTACCAACAGCACAACATATCACATCAAAAGAATTATCTTTAGTTTTTAAAATCTCCTCACATCCCAATACAGCAACTTCATTCGTTCCTCCTTCAGGAATTATATAACTATCAGGATATGTTTTTTTTAGCATCTCTAAAAAACCGATATCATTTCTCTTCCTATACTCCGTTCTACTAATAAATTCAAACCTCATTCCATCATCATGAGCTTTTTTTAAGGTTGGGTTATTCATAAAGTTAGATACTAACTCATCTCCTCTGATAATTCCTATTGTTTGCATTCCATATATACGTCCTGCTGCTGCAGTCGCTGCTATATGATTCGAATAAGCTCCTCCAAAAGTTACTATTTTAGAAAACCCTAATCCTTTTGCTTCTTTAAAATTGTATTTAAGCTTTCTAAATTTATTACCCGAAATCTCTTTATGTAGTAAATCTTCTCTCTTGATATATAATTCAATTCCATCAGGAAAATCAAACTCTATTTTTTCATTTGACACCAATTCTTCTTCAAACACTCTATAAATATTTTATAAATGAAAACAGTTTTCTTCTAGTTAAATAATCTAAATCCATCTCATTTTGATACGCTTCTTTTTCAAAAGAAATTTCACGATAAGCTCTGTATCTTGAACCACATTGAATCCAACGAACTACAAACTCAAGGAGATACCAAACATAAAAAATCAGTAATAGCATTTCTAATTGTTGCTTCAAATGAATTTTCTCATGATTCATAAAAACCTTAGAATCAAGCAACTTCTTATCTTTAACAAATAAGAATGGAAAAAAACTAAGCCCGTCAAATCCTTTCGGAATTAAACCGCCTACCACTAATACCCTATACATCTATATGATTTAAAATTACCCCTTTTAAACATCTAATTAAATCTGTAACTTAGACTCCAAATTTACATCTGTTTTAAACACAACAAAATTACACAATATAAGCTGTTATCAGATTCAATATCACACAAATAATTACAACTGAAATACTAAAAATGAACTTTCAAGATTTAATTAAACAGGGTATTCCTACAGAATTACCGCAAAAAAAAGAATACGATTTAACTATCAACCATGCTCCTAAAAGAAAAGAAATCTTATCTGATGACGAGAAGAAATTAGCTCTTAGAAATGCGTTGCGTTATTTTGATGCTAAACACCACCCTATTTTACTAGAAGAATTCAAAGAGGAATTAGAAAAATACGGCCGAATTTATATGTATCGCTTTCGTCCGGAATACAAAATGTATGCCCGCCCGATTGAAGAATACCCTGGGAATTCAACACAAGCAAAGTCAATCATGCTGATGATTCAAAACAATTTGGATTATGCAGTTGCACAACACCCACACGAACTAATCACGTATGGTGGCAATGGTGCTGTTTTTCAAAACTGGGCACAATACTTACTTACAATGCAATACTTATCTGAAATGACAGATGAGCAAACCCTTGTCATGTATTCTGGACATCCTATGGGACTTTTCCCTTCAAACATAAATGCTCCAAGAGTAGTTGTGACAAACGGCATGATGATACCGAATTACTCAAAACCAGATGACTGGGAAAAATTCAACGCGTTAGGTGTATCTCAATACGGACAAATGACAGCTGGAAGCTACATGTACATCGGTCCTCAAGGAATAGTACACGGAACAACTATTACCGTTCTAAATGGAGGTAGAAAAATAGCGAAGAATGGTGAAGACTTAGCAGGTAAACTATTTGTAACCTCAGGCTTGGGAGGTATGAGTGGAGCACAACCAAAAGCAGGTAATATTGCAGGCTGCATAACCGTTTGTGCTGAAGTAAACGAAAAAGCTGTTCATACAAGACACAGTCAAGGATGGGTCGACGAAGTAATTAGCGATTTAGATGAATTAGTGAACAGAGTCAAAAAAGCAAAGGAGAACAAAGAAATAGTCTCTATTGCATTCCTAGGAAACATAGTTTCTATATGGGAAAAATTTGATAAAGAGAATGTTTACGTTGATTTAGGTTCAGACCAAACCTCTCTCCACAATCCTTGGGCAGGAGGTTATTATCCAGTTTCGATTTCTTTTGAAGAAGCAAACGAAATGATGGCTAAAAATCCTGACAAATTTAAAGAACTAGTTCAGGAATCTTTGCGCAGACAAGCAACTGCAATAAACAATCACACTGCAAAAGGAACTTATTTCTTTGATTATGGTAACGCATTCTTACTGGAAGCTTCAAGAGCAGGTGCAGATGTTATGGCAGACAACAATATAGATTTCAAATACCCAAGTTATGTACAAGACATTATGGGCCCGATGTGTTTTGATTATGGTTTTGGTCCTTTTCGATGGGTTTGTGCATCAGGAAAACCTGAAGATTTAGCTAAAACAGATGAAATTGCTTGTGCCGTTTTAGAAGAAATCAAAAAACACTCACCAATAGAAATTCAACAACAACTAGCAGACAACATTCGTTGGATTAAAGGTGCACAAGAAAACAGACTAGTAGTAGGTTCACAAGCCAGAATATTATATGCAGATGCAGAAGGAAGAATCAAAATTGCAGAAGCCTTTAATCAAGCTATAGAAAAAGGAATCATTGGACCAGTAGTTCTTGGAAGAGATCACCACGATGTATCTGGAACAGACTCACCCTACAGAGAAACCTCAAACATCTATGATGGATCTCGATTTACAGCGGACATGGCTATTCACAATGTAATTGGAGATAGTTTCAGAGGAGCTACATGGGTATCAATCCACAATGGTGGAGGTGTAGGATGGGGTGAAGTAATAAATGGTGGCTTTGGCATGTTTCTTGATGGTTCAAAAGAAGCTTCAAAGCGCTTAAAATCAATGCTATTTTGGGATGTAAACAACGGAATCGCTAGAAGAAGTTGGGCTAGAAATGAAGAAGCAGTTTTCGCTATCAAAAGAGCGATGGAAGTAGAACCTTTATTAAAAGTAACTCTTCCAAATCTAGTTGATGATAGTTTATTATAAGATTACTAACTAAAACCTAAAATTATGAAAGCTTTAAAAATCTTATCAGTCATAGCCTTTATGGCTTTAGCTTCTTCATGCAGCAGTGTACGAGTACATTCAGATTATGATGACAAAACAGATTTCAATCAAATTAAATCTTACGCCTTTTTTAAAGACGGTATAGATAAAGCAGAGATCTCCGATTTAGATAAAAAAAGAATTCTCAACGCAATTGATGCAGAACTTTCATCTAGAGGTTTAGTAAAAGGAGATCGTCCAGATGTCTTAATCAACATCTTTACTAAAGCTCAACAAAGAGTAGATGTATATAACAATAACTACTATAGCCCTTGGGGCTATTATGGATATGGATGGGGACCTTATTGGGGCTCGTCTTACAACTCAGTATCTACTTCGACAGAAGGTCGTTTATTTATAGACATATTAGACGCTAACAAAAAAGAGTTGATTTGGCAAGGAACCGGAACTGGCTACTTAACAAATACTAGAGCCAAAAAAGAGCAACGTATTCAAGAATTTGTTAAAGAGATTTTAAAAGATTTTCCTCCTAAGAAGTAATTAATATTAGAATAATCCTAAAATAAAGATACAGGATTTTAGATAAATAAAATTATTATCTTAAACAGTAGTAGGCAAGTTCTTACTACTGTTTTTTGTTTTATAAGTTTCCATTTTTAATTTTCTCTGTTGATGCATCTTAACAGGTATTAACATACTGTTTGATAGATGTGATCTTATAGTATTATATATTTTAATGGCCTCGCTCACTATTTCCTACATAACAGAAAGGTCCAAATATATAATATGAATCTTGCTTTAAAACACCATCTATTCTTTCTGTCACTGCATTTTCGTAGGGATTAGAGTTTTGTGTCATACTGTAACCCATTTTATAGTTTTCCAGCATACTTTGATATTCATCACAACAGTATTGAACTCCTCTATCAGAGCGGTGAATAATCTTTTGGCTATATTTCCGTTCTTAATGAGCCATTACAACTTTGGCTATTTAAGCTATTTGATACATCATAACCTATATTTTTTTTAGAATAAGCATCGCTTATCAACCTTAGGTAATAAGGCTTTTTATCTTTCTCCAAGGTAAGTTATGTCTGCAACCCACCAGTTCAGACCTAGTGACTGACAAACCTAAAAGTATGTTGGTATACTTACGAAACCTATGATGTGACCAAGTTGTAATATGATAACTTTTCTTTGGATGTATCAATAAATGATTCGTTTTAAAATCGAAAAGAACCTGTCTCTGCCAACTTTTAGTTCTTTAAGCTCTCGATAAAGCATATGGTAAAGTTTTCTTGTGCCAACACGTGGTAGAAGCATGCGCTTGTCACTGACCATTTCTACTACTTGTTTAGCAATAGACTTTTTCCTTTTTACTCTTGCTAAGGAACGATAATAAACCTATCTGTTGGACCCGAACAAACCACAAGTAAAACTTATAGTTTCTTGCCTTTCTTTGCAGAAAGATTGGATTGCTCATGTGCAGAGTTTTTACTGATATTGATTTTATACTCTTTTTCAGCTAAGTCAATCATCATATCAAAAACACAGCTTAGAACCAACAATATAAGTTTGTCTCTCTAGATGTGCCTTTTGCTTTTCTAAAAGCTAACCTTAGCCTCTAGCACCATAATTCGTTGTTCTGCTGTCTTTGGCATATTTAAGGGAGTTTGGTTTTCCCAATCAAAGTTACCATATTTTCGCAACCAATTTACAGCGGTAGATCTGCCTTGAATTCCATATTTTTGTTAAGTAAAAGAAATGCTACACTCTCCTAATTCAACCTCCTTAACAACTTGGAGTTTAAAACTTAGCGTATAGTCTTTTTGTGAACGCTTTAAATAGTTTGTGGTATTATCCATATCGATGATTTTTATGTATCGATATTCAGGACGTGACATTAATTTATATCCTTAAAACCCAATCTTAAATTCTAATCCTAATAATTATCTTATACTACCTTACTCATAGGTTTTAGTATTAAAAAAAGGGTATTCAACTCGATTGAATACCCTTTTTTCTAATAACATCTATTTACATAACAGAGATCATTAGAATCTCGCTTGTAGATTACTCTTAGTTACAGCTTTAGAAACTCCAAAAGCTGATTTTGATTGCAATGGATCTCCATTAGCATCAACAGGTAAAACTCCAATACCTTCATATGCACCGTTGTGTTTTATTGATCCTTCCGCATTTGATGCAGCAAGCTCAACAACTCCATTTGCACCAGGCGTTGTAAATGTAAAGTTTTTAATATCATCAAATGCAAATTGTACTGTAGTTGTAAAATCAGTTGCCATTCCTCCTACAAATTGGAAAGCCCCTTGACCAGGTAGTAAAATTCCAGGCTTAGCAGGGTCTTGAAATACCACCACTGTAACAAGTGATCTAGCCACATATTCTGTACCCGCTGCATTTATTTTAGCTAAATCCATAGCAAAAACACTATACTTCTCACCATCTTCATTAGTATAAACATAAACAGTCCAACCTCCTTTACCATCTGATGCAGCATTTGCTGACAATCTTGCACTTGCAACATCATAGTACTCGCCTCCAATTTCAATAAAAGATCCTTCTGGCTCAACACCACCTTCTACAACAGTGAAAGTTTTCTCAGCACTATCAATAGCACCAGCTTTCTTAGCAATTACCTTATAAGTTCCAACTGCAGTTGCAGTGTAAGAAGTTCCAGTAATTTTTTGATTATTAACAAAAATTTCAGCAGAAGTACTCACGTCAGCAGAACCTTCCTTAACAACAAAAGTTACAGCGCTTCCTAAAGTAACTTCAGAAGGCAATACTGTCAACATTAATGTTTGTTCTCCTGGAACAACAACATCCTTAACTGTCACTGTAATTGCAGGACTATCTGTAAATCCTTGTTTTTTAGCAACAATTTTGTATTCTCCTTTTGCTGTAAAAGTATGAGGGTTTTTTAATTCTGTACTTCCATCATAGAATTTAACACCATCAACAGCTTTCCCATCAGAAGTAGCAGAGAATGTAACTGCTTTATTAACTTCAACCGTTGAAGGAGATGCTTTCGCCAATAATTGTGACGTTTTTGGTGGAGTTCCTCCTCCGTCATCACTACTACATGATGCTCCGAATGTCGCAAGTCCCGCTACCGCAAGGAACATAAATAATTTTTTCATAAATGTTTTATTTTAAATAGTTAATCACGGCGCAATATAAAACTTTTTTACAATTGAAAAAAATAAAGTTAATTTTTTTTAAATCATACGTTAAGTCATTAACCTTTATGAATCACAAATTCCTATTAAAGAGCACTCTAATAAAACACTTTTATTATATTTACCCCATTAAAATAACCAATAACAAAAAAACATGAATGCCAAGGAATATGAAAGCAATCCGTTAATAGACAGACTTCCACCTCATTTAAAGCAATTTATCAAACCTCAACATTATGATGATTACACTCCAATAAACCAAGCTGTATGGAGGTATGTTATGAGAAAGAATGTAGATTACTTAGGTAAAGTAGCTCACGAATCCTATATAAACGGACTTAAACAGACTGGAATTTCGATTGAAAGCATTCCCAATATGTATGGCATGAATAGGATTCTAAAAGAGATTGGATGGGCAGCCGTTGCTGTTGATGGCTTTATCCCTCCGAATGCTTTTATGGAATTTCAAGCATACAAAGTTTTAGTGATTGCATCAGACATACGTCAACTTGAACACATTGAATACACCCCTGCACCAGATATCATACATGAAGGAGCAGGACATGCTCCTATTATAGCTAATCCTGAATATGCTGAATACTTAAGAAGGTTTGGAGAAATTGGATGCAAAGCTATCTCGTCAGCTCATGACTATGAAATGTATGAAGCAATTCGCTTATTATCTATTCTTAAAGAAGCAGAAAATGTAGCTCCAGAAGAAGTTGAAGCGGCAGCTAACCGAGTAGATGAACTTCAAAATAAAAAAGAAACCCCTTCTGAAATGGCTCTTATTCGAAACCTTCATTGGTGGACTGTTGAATACGGACTTATAGGAACTATGGAAAATCCGAAAATATTTGGAGCTGGTTTACTTTCTTCCATTGGAGAAAGTTCATGGTGTATGACCGATAAAGTAAAAAAACTACCTTATACGATCCAAGCGGCATATCAAGATTTTGACATTACCAAGCCTCAACCACAATTATATGTTACTCCTGATTTTGCTCATTTAAGTGAAGTACTCGAGGAATTTGCGAGCAAAATGGCACTGAGAACCGGAGGATTAGAAGGAATATCAAAACTTATAGATTCCAAAGCAATAGGAACTATTGAGTTAAACACAGGATTACAAGTATCCGGTGTTTTCACAAATGTTATAGAATATCAAAACAAACCTATATACCTTCAAACCACAGGTAAAACAGCTTTAGCTTATAGAGAAAAAGAATTAGTAGGTCACGGAACAGATCTTCACTCCTCAGGTTTTGGATCTGCAATAGGTAAATTAAAAGGAATAAATCTAGCTATTGAAGATATGAGTCCAAAAGACCTTAAAGCTTACAATATCTATGAGGGAAAGGTTGCTACTTTAGAATTCGAAGGAGGAGTTACTGTAAAAGGAGAAATTATAACAGGCATCAGAAATTTAAAAGGCAAAATCATATTAATTAGCTTTAAAAACTGTACAGTTAACTATGAAAATCAAATCCTTTTTAAACCTGAATGGGGTACATATGATATGGCAATTGGTTCAGAAATAGTATCTGCCTTCTCAGGTCCTGCTGACTTCAAGAGTTTCAATTTGATTAATCATGTCCCTTCCTCTCAAACCATCAAAGCAATTAGCAATGAGGAAAAGGTCGAATTAGAAAGAATGTATCTAGCTGTTAGAAAACATCGCGAAAATGAAGGAAAAACAGATTTAAATACCATTCTTGAAACTCTAAAAAATAAATTTCAAAACGACTGGCTTCTTACATTAGAGATTTTAGAAATCGCTACTAAAGAATCCGACAAACAATTGGAAAAAGATTCTTATGCACATTTAGAAAATGTAAAGAATTCAAGACCTGAAATAAAACATCTTATCGACAATGGAATTGAGATCTTAAATTAAACCTCAATAAAAAATCCACTTCAATGAAGTGGATTTTTTTATATTACAGAATACTACCTAAAACTCATGAACGGATAACGATCTAGCAAATAATCTATTTTATCAATCAAGCTATCCATAAATTTCAAATGCTGTTCAGAAGTTGGATTAAAAGGTCTATGTTCCATAGCCTTAGTAACCTCTTCTACTTTTTTCATAATCATCATTGTCTCCGAACTAACAAAAGACTTTAATAACCGCTCCCATATATAATCAATTGCTAATTGATTTGGGTGTAACATATCTTGATCATAGAACCTATAATCTCTCAACTCATCCATTACCAATTCAAAGGCAGGAAAATAAAAACATTTCACATCCAAATTCTCATCTAAAAACTGATGTAAAGCTCCAATAAGATTTGCCTTACTTCTTTGGTTTCCAACAAAACCATCTTTTATATGTCTCACAGGAGAAACTGTAAATACAATTTGTGCATTAGGATTCAACTCATGAATTAATCGAGTAATTTCCTGATAACTTTGCAATATCTCGTCATAAGACAATAAACGTTTTTCAAAAACATCTTGAGCTACCTTATGGCAATTAGCAACAACTCTACTATCTTCCTTTCTCTCATATACCCATGCTGTGCCAAATGTCAAAAAAACATGAGAAGCCTCTCTTAGAGACTTAGAAAACTCAATAACTGCGTTATTTAAACTCTCAATAATTGCATCCTCCTCTAATTCATTCATATCGGAATGCGCATCAAAACAACTCCAAATTTCATTATAAAGAAATACATCCTTACTAGAGAATTCATAATTAGTAATCGCATATTCTAGTAGCCTTTGAATAGCGAGTGGATGGAACAATATCCCAACTGGATTAGTTTCAGTTTTAAACTGAAATCTCTTAAACTTTTGAGCCATATTAACCGCAAAGCAAGACCCCAAACTAACTATTTTGGAATTATAGTCGATTTTAACCAAGGCTTCATCAACCGGAACTACAGTACTAAACTTCATAATATAAGAATTGAATGAAAAAAGAAAGATTCTCCAAAACGGAGAATCTTCAAGTTATTTTATAAAAGATACTGCATTATCAATCGCCTCTCGCATACCCTCTGCATTTTTTCCACCAGCAGTAGCAAAAAATGCTTGACCTCCGCCGCCACCTTGAATAAATTTACCTAGCTCACGAACAACTTGTCCTGCATTATATCCTTTACTTTCTGATAATTCTTTAGAAATATAGCAACTTAACATCGGCTTACCGTCTTGTATTATACCAAGTACCATAAAGAAATTCTCAGCTGTCCCACCAATCTCATACAGCAAATCTTTAGCTCCATTAACATCCAAATCAACTTGCTTTGCTAAAAACTGAACTCCGTTAACCATCTGAATATCTTGCATCAATTCACCTTTCATCTGTTTCGCCTTTTCCTTCAACAGCTGTTCAACTTGTTTTTTAAGCTTTGCATTATCTTCTTGTAAGGAAGAAACTGCCTTTAAAGTATCTTGAGGATTTTTTAAAATTTCTTTTACATCCTTCAAAACCGTTTCTTGCTCCGAATAAAACTGTCTAACAGCATCACCTGTAATCGCCTCAATACGACGAATACCTGCAGCCACAGCTCCTTCAGAAATGATTTTAAAAGACCAAATATCAGCAGTATTAGTCACATGAATTCCTCCACATAACTCCATAGATTCACCAAACTTAATTGCTCTTACTTCATCACCATACTTTTCTCCAAACAATGCCATTGCTCCCTCTTCTAAAGCTTGTTGAAATGGAATTGAACGTCTTTCAACAAGTGGTAATTGCTCTGATATACGTGCATTCACAAAATTCTCCACTTCTTTTAACTGCTCATCAGTAACCTTAGAAAAATGAGAAAAGTCAAATCGAAGATAGTTAGGAGCAACCAATGAGCCTTTTTGCTCTACATGAGTACCCAACACAGAACGCAATGCCTGGTGTAACAAATGTGTCGCAGAGTGGTTCTTAGAAGATTTTGAACGTAAATCTGTATTAACTTTAGCAATAAATACTCCTTCCAAATTCTCAGGAAGCATTTTTGTAAAATGTAATATAAGGTTATTCTCTTTTTTAGTATCAAAAATCTCTATAGTTTCATTAGCAGACACCAGCAACCCTTTATCACCAACTTGTCCACCTCCTTCAGGATAAAACGGAGTATTATTTAAAACTAATTGATATAAGACCCCATCTTTCTTCGTTTCAACTTTACGAATTCTCGTAATTTGAACTTCATTTTCTGTTTTATCATATCCAACAAATGTTTCAACATTTCCGTCTATTAACACTTTCCAATCATCTTTAGAAACCTCAGAAGCAGCACGTGAACGGTCTTTTTGAACTTGCATTGCCTTTTTAAAACCTTCCTCATCTAATTCATATCCTTTCTCTCTAAGAATTAGAGCCGTTAAATCAATAGGAAAACCAAAAGTATCATACAATTCAAAAGCCTTAGCCCCATCAACGATCTTTCCATCTGTATTTCCAATAACCGTATCTAACAAATGCAACCCTTGGTCAAGTGTACGCAAGAAAGAAGATTCTTCTTCCTTTATCACATTTTGAACCAATCCCTTTTGACTTACAATTTCAGGGAAGAAGTCTCCCATTTGTTCAGCCAACACATCTACTAACTTATAAATAAAAGGTTCTTTTGTTCCTAAAAAGGTAAAACCATATCGAATAGCACGTCTTAATATTCTTCGAATAACATAACCAGCTCCATTGTTTGAAGGTAATTGTCCATCAGCAATAGCAAAAGCAACCGCACGCACATGGTCAACGACAACGCGGATAGCTATATTAACCTTATTTTGTTCTTCAGAGATTTCTTTAATCTCATTATTAGTGTATTTTAATCTTGTTATTTCCTCCACTTTAGAAATCAACGGTGTAAACACATCTGTATCATAATTAGAGGTAACACCTTGCATTGCCATACACAAACGCTCAAAGCCCATTCCTGTATCAACGTGTTTTGCTGGTAGTTTTTCAAGAGAGCCGTCGGCCTTTCTATTGAACTCCATAAAAACATTATTCCATATTTCAACCACCTGCGGATGATCTGCATTCACTAAAGAACGACCAGACACAGACGCTCTTTCCTCTTCTGAACGAATATCAATATGAATTTCAGAGCAAGGTCCGCAAGGTCCTTGATCACCCATTTCCCAAAAATTATCCTTCTTATTCCCAAGGATAATACGGTCTTCTGAAACATATTGCTTCCACAAATCAAAAGCTTCTTGATCAAAAGGAACATTTTCTTGTTCATTTCCCTCAAAAACAGAAACATACAATCTATCCTTATCTATTTTCAACTCTTCAGTTAAAAACTCCCATGCCCATTTAATTGCTTCCTTTTTGAAATAATCCCCAAAAGACCAGTTACCCAGCATTTCAAACATAGTGTGATGGTATGTATCAAAACCGACATCTTCTAAGTCATTATGCTTTCCAGAAACACGTAAACATTTTTGCGTATCAGCAATACGTTTACTCTTTGGTGTGGCATTCCCAAGAAAATACTCTTTAAATTGAGCCATTCCTGAGTTATTAAACATCAATGTAGGATCATCCTTTAAAACAATAGGTGCAGAGGGAACGATAAGGTGACCTTTCCCCTCAAAAAAGTTTAAAAATTTCTTGCGAATTTCTTGTGATTTCATATCTTAAGGAAACTATTTTCTAAAACTAAATTAATTCAAAACTGGACTAGCGTTTTTTAGCAAAAGAAACTAAATAACATCATTATTACCAAAAAACTATTAAATAAACACACTGCATCAATCAAATGAAAAACATTTTTTTAAATTTGTTAGCTATTGATCACTATACACTGCATAGCATACCGTTTTGAACTTGCAAAAATAGTATATTTTTTTAGTATATGGCTAAGGTTAAATATTATTACGATCCGGAGAAATTAGCATTTCACAAAATACTTCCTAAAAAAAGGAAGCAGTTTGGCTATTTTTTCCTTTTCATATTCACTGCAGCTCTTTTCGGATTGTTAGCTTTTTTTATTCTTCTAAACACTTCCCTGTTAGAAACTCCAAAACAAAAAAGACAAGCAAGAGAGATTGCAGCATTCAAAACGAACTATAAGCTATTAAGTAAAAAAATGGATTTGTTAACCGAAGTTTTAGATGAACTTGAAGTTAGAGACAATTACATTTACAGGTCTTACTTTAACGCTGCACCAATCCCAAGTGAGCAACGAAGATCTGGATTAGGAGGAATCAATAGATATAAAGAATTTGAAGAATTCAATAATGAAGAATTATTAATATCCACAAATGAGAGAATGGATCGTTTATCCAAACAAATTGCAATACAATCCTTATCTTTAGATGAATTAGTTGATTTAGCAAAAGGAAAAGAAAAATTATTAGCTTCTATCCCAGCTATTCAACCAGTAAAAAATGAAGATTTAAAAAGCATGGCTTCAGGATACGGATACAGAACAGACCCTTTTACTAAGATTCGCAAATTCCATGAAGGAATGGATTTTTCTGCACATGTAGGAGCTCCAATCTATGCAACAGGAGACGGAACCATAACAAGAGCGAACAATCAACTTTCCGGATATGGAAATTTGATAGAAATTACACATGGATTTGGATATAAAACACGTTACGGACATTTGAGCAAATACAATGCAAAGCAAGGTCAAAAAGTAAAAAGAGGAGATATTATTGGATATGTAGGTAATACAGGAAGAAGCACAGGTGCTCACTTACATTATGAAGTTTATTACCAAGGAAAAGTGGTCAATCCATTAAATTATTATTACGGTTCAATTTCTGCGAAAGAATATGAATTATTAGCAGAACAAGCGAGTCATGAAAACCAATCTTTAGACTAATGTTAGAACTACCAGAAAAAAGATATTATAGCATTGGAGAGCTTGCAAAAGCCTTTCAGGTAAACACTTCCCTAATTCGCTTTTGGGAAAAAGAATTCGACATTCTTAAACCCAAGAAAAATGCAAAGGGCAATCGAATGTTTACTCCTGAAGATTTAAAAAACCTTAAAATTATTTTTCACTTAGTAAAGGAAAGAGGTTTCACATTAGACGGAGCTAAAGACTATTTGAAAACAAAACCAAAAGAATCATTAGATAATTTTGAATTGATACAGAAATTAGAGTCCATAAAAAACACATTATTAAACATTAAAAACGAACTTTAAATAAAAAAAAATGAAAAAAGCAATTATCCCAATCATCATTGTAGTAGTAATTATCATTGGTCTTTTTAGCTGGGCGAAAGGAATCAACAACACTGCTGTAACATTAAATCAAACAGTTGAAAAAACATGGGGAGATGTACAAACCTCATATCAACGTAGAAATGATTTAATAGGTAACTTAGTAAATACCGTTAAAGGTGCTGCAGATTTTGAAAAAAGCACGCTAGAAGGTGTAATTAAAGCCAGATCAGAAGCAACTAAGACTGTTATTGACCCTTCAAATATAACAGCAGAACAATTAGCAGAATTCAATAAAGCACAAAGTGGTGTATCATCAGCATTATCAAGATTATTAGTAAATGTAGAGCGATACCCTGATTTAAAAGCAAATCAAAACTTTCTAAAATTGCAAGATGAATTAGCAAGCACAGAAAACACCATTCAAACTGCACGTGTGCGTTTTAATGAATCAGTAATGAGCTACAACAACCACATAAAAATTTTCCCTAACAATCTTTTTGCAGGCATATTCGGTTTTAAAGAAAAAGCATATTTCAATGCAGTTGAAGGTGCAGAAAAACCAGTTGATGTAAATTTCTCATTTGACTAACACATGGCTATTACAGACGGTATACTTTCTAAGTCAGACGAACAAGAGATTGTAGCTGCCATAACAGAAGCAGAATTGAACACATCTGGAGAAATTCGAGTGCATATAGAAAGTGGTTATGATAAGCCTGTTTTAGAAAGAGCTAAAGAAGTCTTTGAACTTCTAAAAATGGATCAAACCGCATCTAAAAATGGCGTTTTATTCTACATTGCTATAAAACAAAAAAACTTTGCAATCATAGGAGACGAAGGAATTGACAAAATCGTTAAACACAACTTCTGGGACAGCATTAAAGATACTATGGTCAAACATTTTAAAATGGGGGAATTTAAAATAGGACTCATCAAAGGTATCATTGAAACAGGCAATAAACTTCATACTCATTTTCCATTCGAGAGAAACGACACGAATGAGTTGCCAAATGAAATATCAAAAGGAGAATGAAAAAACAAATGAAAAAATTTTATTTCCTAATACTATTGCTAAGTGTTTTAGTGAGCACTATCAGTCACGCGCAATTTGATATACCAGAAAAACCAAAAAGTTCCTCTGAACAAACTAGCCTATATGATTATGCCAACATCTTAGAAGCAAGTCAAAAGAAACAATTAGAACAAAAACTAATCAATTATGCTGACAGCACTTCTAATCAAGTCGTTGTAATCACAATACCTTCATCTAAAGGAGAAAACTTAGGTCTACTAACTCCTAAATGGGCACATGCATGGGGAATAGGAGGTAAAAGTAAAGACAATGGTGTATTAGTATTATTGGCTTACGAAGAAAGAGAAATATGGATTTCCGCAGGCTATGGCGTTGAGGATAGGTTAACCGCTGGTGTGGTAGGAGAAATAATAAGAGAAGCTATAACACCTTACTTTAAACAGGGAAATTACTATCAAGGCTTAGAATCTGGTACTGATGAAGTCATTCGTGCATTAGAAGGAAAATATGTTAACGACAAAAAACCTTCAAACAATATAGGAGACGGTATAGGTATAGGAACCATTATTGTAATCGCACTTATTTTACTTTTTCTTTTCACTAGAAAAAATGGAGGAGGAGGTAGAGGCAATAGAGGCACACATTCGGGCCCAGATTTATTTGACATGATTACACTTGGAAGAGCTGGTAGCATCTTAGGAGGCGGTTTCGGGAGTGGAGGTGGTGGATTCTCTGGTGGAGGTGGCTTCGGCGGTGGATTTGGCGGCGGAGGATTCTCTGGTGGTGGAGCAGGAGGAAGTTGGTAAACCCCATAACATAAAAACAAATAATACAAAGAGGGCTTTCATAATCGAAAGCCCTCTTTGTATTATTTTAAAAGCAAAATTATCACATATACGAACTCTTCTAATTTACATTCTCATCCTTCTTTGCCCCCCTCTCTTCTCCCTTGAATCAGCATTTCCAAATCGATCAAACTTGTATGCCAATGAAAACATAACATATCTTTTCAAAACAGTATTTTCTTGGTCTAATATCATTGTTGGATCTAAAGTTCGAGTAGAACTTATATTTTGATTCAAAAGATCATATACCTTAACTTTAGCAACAAAAGCCTTGTCCTTAAAAGCATAAGACAAGCTCGTATTCCATAAATAGAACGATTTTTTAAAACCACTTGCTATCTTAGAATTATATGAATAACCAAAATCATTACCAAAAACCCAATTCTTAGGCCAATAAGAAGTCAACTGAATATTAAAATTGTGTTGAAAATTATTAGCCTGATCAACCATATAATTATCATACGTAGATTTATAATAACTATAACTATACGAAGGTGTCATTGAGAGAACCTCTCCATAATCCCAACTAACATATACTCTTGGACTATATGTTGTGGATTTAGACACAAACTCAATACCATCAGTAAAACCTTTAGTCTTAGCATAAGAAATTCTAGCATTAAAGCCGTAACGCAATTGGTGCTCTTCAATTTTATGCGACTTACTCCAATTACCCCCCATTCCTATATTGTAAGACCCAGAAATATTTTCATAAGAAGTAGTCCTTTTTTTATTCTCATCATAAACAACTGTTGAAACAACTTGATTTTCAAAAAAGGATGAATTAATATTTATACTGTATCCTGATCTGGAAGCAAAATTATAATTATTAAAACTAAGAAAGGTTGCATGAGTTTCACTTGGCTTCAAATCTGGATTTCCAACAATTGTATTTAGTGGATTACTTACATCCTCAATATCTAATACTTGAAACCCTGTTGGGTATTGAACGTTATAACTATAATTCCCAAATAACGACATCCCTTTATTCAATCTAAAATTAGCAAAAGCTCTTCCATGAGGAGTAACGTAATTCTTAGAAGAAGAATAATTCTCTTGATTAAACAATGCACTAGAGAAATTATCTGCAATCACTACCCCCGACTCTAAATCAATAGTTAGATTACTTTTTGACAATATTAGACCTGCCTTAGGAGTATATTGATTCAAAGTAGTTCTATACCGATTAGACTCACTTACATTTAAATCCATATACCCACCCGAAAGATCATTGAAATCATAAACAAGCCTGTCATCAATAGAATTAGCATGATTATAATCTGCACCAAGAACTAAAGACAAGGAGTCAGTTATTGGCTGGGAGTATTCAATATTAAAATTATAATTATCAGAGGTAGAATACGTATCACGAAGCTGTTTTCTAATATCATCTTGTTGATTATCTTTAAAAAAACGAGTTAAGGATTCAACATGGGACACACCATCTTGCTTGGAGTTGGAGTTTGTAATCCCTAAAGACATATAGTTCCCCTTTCTCTTAAACCTTTTACTGTAAAGTAAATTATTATTAAAGTTCACGCTATTACTACTAGCATCAGAACTTGAATTACTTTCATTCAATGCAACACCATCAGCATCTTCAGAAAACTCACTAGAAGCAAAAGTAGAATGATTAAACACTTTCGAAAAAACAGGAGCTACATACAAAGTAGATGTTGAATCTATTTTATACTCGAATGAAAAATTAGCATTATGATTTTCATTATAACTATTGGAATTGGATTCTGATACCGTTGTAAACTCATCCGTCGGAAGAAGATTAATTCTTGTAGAACGATTTTTATTTTCATTATCACTAGTACTAAACATATAACTACCATTTGCTTGTAGCTTATCAAAATACTCATCACTAAAATTGATACCCAATAAGTTAGATCTAGTTATTCCATTACCTCTAGAAAAATTAACTCCTCCTCTTCTAGATCTACCTCCTCCCATATTATCAAACACCTCATCCATAGAGAACCCAGAAGCATTAATATTATTAGATGATCCCAACACACTAATCTTTTGAGTACCTTTAAAATAATTTAGCAAGCCACTACTCTCATAACGTTTACCTGAACCATAGCCCCCCATAAACTTCCCAAACAACCCTTTGTTTTTATCCTCATCGATTGTTAGATTGATACTAGCCTTATCAGAAGTAGATACCTTTCCTGTAAACTCTTCCTTCTTAGACTTTGTATTTGTAATTTGAACTTTATTAATTAATTCAGAAGGGATATTTTGAATTGCAATATTACCGTCCTCATCGAAGAAAGGCTTACCATTAACTAAAATTTGATTAACCTCTTTACCATTTACGGTAATTTTCTTTTCAGCATCAATTTCAACCCCTGGCAATTGTTTTAAAAGTTCTTCAACATTTGCATCAGGTCTAACTTTAAAAGAAGAAGCGTTAAATTCAATAGTATCTTTTTTTATTCTTATTGGTGGTATCTCTGCTTGTATTATAAGCTCATCTAAATTAGTACTGATGGCTTTTAAAAATACGACTCCTAGATCAATCGTTTCATCTACTTTCAGGAACTCTTTCTTAAAATCCTCAAAGCCTATCATTGAAACCACTAAATGGATTGGTTCTGTCTGTTTCTTGACTTTTAATTCAAAAATACCTTGCGAATTTGTAACCGCATAATCAACCAACGTAGAGTCTTTAGCCTTAGATAAAAACACCGTCGCAGCCTCCGCAGATATAATTTCTCCTTCCATAATCTTACCTTTTATAAGTAGATTATTTTGAGAAAAACCAAAAACAGAAATTAAAAAAGCTGCTAAAAAAAATAAAAAATGTCTAATCATACAAAAAAAAAGCGGTTATAATACCAAAGTACCAAACCGCATTAAAACTTATAAATTTACTTTTGTCGGAAATAAATATCAATAGGAACCCCATTGAAATCATAAATTTCTCTCAGTTTATTTTCAATATATCTCTTATAAGGATCTTTTACATATTGAGGTAAGTTAGCAAAAAACACAAACTGCGGTGTTGGTGTTGGCAATTGCATACAATACTTAATCTTAATATACTTCCCTTTGATTGCAGGAGGAGGAGTTTGCTCAATAATAGGCAACATGGTTTCATTAAACTTAGAAGTTGGAATTCTTCTCTTTCTAGTTTCATGAACCTTTACTGCTGTCTCCAATGCCTTCAATAAACGTTGCTTTGTAATAGTTGATGTAAAAATAATTGGCACATCAGTAAAAGGAGCTGTCATCTCTCGTATCTTCTTCTCAAACTGTACAGTGGTCATTGTTTCTTTCTCAACCAAATCCCATTTATTAACTAAGATAACAATTCCTTTTCTATTTTTTTCAGCCAACCAGAAAATACTTTGATCTTGACCTTCAAAACCTCTTGTCGCGTCAATCATCAAAATACAAACATCACTATGCTCAATTGCACGAACAGATCTCATTACAGAATAAAATTCCAAATCTTCTTTAACCTTAGCTTTTCTTCTAATCCCAGCCGTATCAACCAAATTGAATTCAAATCCAAAACGATTATAAGGTGTATCGATAGAATCTCTTGTAGTTCCAGCTATATCAGTAACGATATATCTATCTTCACCAATAAGAGCATTTATAAAACTAGATTTACCAGCATTTGGACGTCCTACAACTGCAAAACGAGGTAATTCAACAACATCTTCTTCAGGTTCTTGAGCATCTGGTAAAGCAAGCACTAGAGCATCTAACAAATCTCCAGTTCCACTACCACTCATACCTGCCATAGTGAAATATTCGCCCAATCCTAAGTTATAAAACTCAAAAGCATCTTTCTCACGAGATCCACTATCAACTTTATTAACCGCTAGGAAAATAGGTTTTGTAACTTTTCTTAACAATTTTGCTACCTCTTCATCCATAGGAGTAATTCCCTCAGTAACATCAACAACAAATACAATAGCATCTGCCTCGTCAATTGCTAATTCAACCTGTCTACGGATTTCCCCTTCAAAAACATCATCCGACCCTTTAATGTATCCTCCTGTATCTATAACAGAAAACTCCTTACCATTCCATTCACTTTTTCCGTAATTTCTATCTCGTGTAACACCACTTACAGAATCAACTATCGCTTCTCTTCTTTGAATCAAACGATTAAAAAAAGTCGACTTTCCTACATTTGGTCTCCCAACTATCGCTACTATACTGCTCATAATTCTTATTAACTAAGTCACTTACCTATGTTCGGTGTGACAATTTTAAACTTATTTTTTAATACGTCTCTATCTACAATCTCTATTTTTGATTGTAACCAAAACGACGTAATTGGAAGGTATTATTTCTCCAATCCTTATTCACTTTTACAAAAAGTTCAATATGTACTTTTTTATCAAAAAACTTCTCCATATCTAAACGTGCAGCAATACCTACTCTCTTTAAGGCGCTACCTTTATGCCCTATGATTATTCCTTTCTGACTATCACGTTCAACCATAATCACAGATTTGATACGTATGATATCGTCATCCTCTACAAACTCCTCTGTTTCGATCTCAACAGAATATGGAATCTCCTTTTCATAATTAAGTAAAATCTTTTCTCTAATTATCTCATTCACAAAGAACCGCTCAGGCTTATCCGTAAGAGCATCCTTTGGATAATATGGAGGTGAGACTGGTAGCAATTCTATTATACGTTCAAACACCGCTTGAACATTAAAATTTTCAAGAGCTGAAATAGGAAAAACAGTAGCATTAGGAACCTTAGACTCCCACAAAGCAATTTGTTCTTCTAATTCTTCTTGATTAGACTTATCAATTTTATTTATAAGTAATAAAACAGGAATTTTAGAATTCGTTATTTTATTAAAAAAAGCTTCATCCTTTAAATCCTTCTCACCAATTTCAACCATGTATATTAAAATATCAGCATCATCAAAAGCAGACTTCACAAAATCCATCATAGATTCCTGTAAATCATAGGCAGGTTTAATAATACCAGGAGTATCTGAAAACAAAATTTGAAAGTCGTCTCCATTTACAATACCTAGAATTCTATGTCTTGTAGTCTGTGCCTTAGATGTAATAATAGAAAGTCTCTCACCTACTAAAGCATTCATTAAGGTTGATTTCCCAACATTTGGATTACCAATTATGTTTACAAAACCTGCTTTATGTTCCATATTTATATATTTTAACGAGTACAAAGGTAGCTTATATCAATCAAATACAATAAAAAAATATTTAAATGCTGTATTTATTTGTCAATTCAATTATTCATAGTATATTTGCACCACAATAGCGCGGGATAGAGCAGTAGGCAGCTCGTCGGGCTCATAACCCGAAGGTCACAGGTTCGAGTCCTGTTCCCGCTACTAAAATTAAACCACTTCAAATCGAAGTGGTTTTTTTATTTATAAAAACCTATCATCCAATATTATATAATAAAAAAAGCCATCCTTTTCAGTATGGCTTTTTTTATTATACAACTCTTTACTTAAGACTTTTAAATCTACTTAACGCTTTCTAGTTCTTCTTGTAACACTTCCCATTCCTCCATAAGCTTCTCTACCTTGTTCTTTTTCTTCTTATAATCCTCAAAGAAAACGACATCCTTCATCAGTTTTTCATAGTCAACACTCAAACGCTCATCGTCTTTCACAATTTTCTTTTCCAAACTACCAATTTCAGCTTCAATCTTACTCAATCTATTTTGTATTGACTTTTGTTTTTTCTGATTTTCATATGATAAAGCTGCAGATCCCGAAGATCCTGATTGAGAACTAGAAACTTTAACAGATTCTACCTTCTCAATTTCTCTCATATCCATCGCTTTTCTTTCATCTAAAAAATAATTAATATCTCCTAAATACTCTTTTATTTTTTTATCCTTAAACTCATAAACAAAATCTGTCAATCCTTGCAAGAAATCACGGTCATGTGAAACTATAATTAAAGTTCCTTCAAAGCTCCTAAGAGCAGCCTTTAAAACATTTTTAGACTTAATATCTAAGTGATTCGTAGGCTCATCCATTAACATTACATTTATTGGATTTAAAAGCATTTTACACAGTGCTAAACGATTTCGCTCTCCACCCGACAAGACTTTAACTTTCTTTTCAACATCATCTCCTCTAAAAAGAAAAGCACCTAACATATCACGAACCTTAGTTCTACTAGAATCAGTCGCAGCATCTAACATAGTATCCAAAATAGTTTTCTCACCATCCAAGTACTCCGCCTGATTTTGTGCAAAATATCCAATTTGAACATTGTGTCCTATTTTTATCTCACCTTCATATTCAAACTCTTTTACCACAGCCTTAATCAAAGTTGATTTACCCTGTCCATTTTGACCTACAAATGCAATTTTAGCCCCCCTTTCTACCAACAAAGATAAATCCTCAAAAATTACTTTTTCGCCAAAACTTTTAGTAACATGATTCATTTCTAGCACCACCTTACCAGGAGTTAAATTAACAGGAAAAGAAATATTCATTACAGAATTATCATCTTCATCAACTTCGATGCGTTCAATCTTATCTAATTTCTTAATTAAAGATTGAGCCATAGAAGCCTTTGTTGCTTTAGCTCTAAATTTTTCAATAAGCTTTTCCGTCTCTTCTATTTTCTTAGACTGGTTCTTTTGCGCAGCCAATTGCTGTTCTCTCATTTCCTCACGCAAAACCAAATACTCGCTATAGGGCTTGCTATAATCATAGATCTTACCTAAAGAAATCTCTATTGTCCTATTAGTAACATTATCCAGAAACATCTTGTCATGAGAAACAATTACTACAGCACCAGAGTAATTTCTTAAAAATCCTTCTAACCAGATAATACTTTCAATATCCAAGTGGTTAGTAGGCTCATCCAAAAGAAGCACATCATTATTCTGAAGAAGCAACTTTGCCAATTCAATACGCATACGCCATCCTCCAGAAAAAGTATCTGTCAGATTATTAAAATCTTCTCTTTTAAAACCAAGACCAAGTAAAACCTTCTCAGTCTCACCAACATAACTATATCCACCAATAATTTCAAAACGATGCGTTAAATCACTCAAAGACTCTATCAAATCTGAATAACTATCACTCTCATAATCCGTTCTTTCCGCTAATTGCTTATTAACAGCCTCTAGCCTAGCCTCTACATCCTTAATTTCTTCAAAAGCTTGATAAGCCTCATCCAAAACACTTCTGCCCTGAACAAAATCAATATCTTGACGAAGAAATCCAATTTTCAATTCTTTCTCAGTTGCAATACTTCCAGAATCTGGAGCAACGTCACGAGATAAAATCTTAAGCATAGTAGATTTACCAGCACCATTCTTCCCTACCAATCCAATACGATCGCCAGCACCTAGTCGAAATGTAACACTCTCAAATAAAAAAGTACCCGAAAATGAAACCGACAAGTCATGTATATTAAGCATAAATAAATTTAATTATTATTTTTTTTAAAACGTTCAATTGAAATATCTCTATCCAATTCAACACCATTTTCAATATAATTGTATAAAGCCTTCGCTAAAAAAGGCCCTAACAATACTCCTCTAGTACCTAATCCATTTAATACATGAATAGCACTAGAAGCCTCTGAACTCCCTACCAAAGGACGTCTATCTTTTACTGTGGGTCTAACACCAGCAACATGACTAACTACTTCGAAATCCAAACCAACTACTTCCTTAAGCCCTTCGAGTAGTTCATCTTTCCCTTCCTCAGTTATAGAGTCACTTTTATCCTTCCAATCATAAGTTGCCCCTACTTTAAACAAATCATTACCCAAAGGAATTAGAAACACTTTAGCCTTTAAAATAAAATTGACTTTCAGATTAGGAATTCTAACGACCAACAACTCCCCTTTTGTTCCATCTAAAGGAAGATAATTAAAAAAAGGATTCTCATTTAAACCAAAACCCTCAGCAAATACAATGTTTTTGGCACGAATACCCTTATACTCAACATAAGATGAAGTGTATTGTAACTCAGAATAATCAAAACATTCATTTTCAAAAAGTCCTTTCGAATCTAAAAAAGATCGATATGATTCAATTAATAATTTAGCATCTAGATAACCAGTCTCTTTCACTTCTCCAAAACCAAATTCAGACCTGACACCCAAAACTTTATCATATATTAATTCTGGACAAAGATAACTCGATAAATTCTGTTTATCCAAAGCTTGGAACCAATTATTCTGTTCCTCAACAGAGGCGAATCTTCTATACAAAGGCATGGGATGATTAAAGCAAATATCCAATCGCCGCTCAATAGCTTTATAGAAAGGCTTTGCTAAATCTATTTGCTCCTTGGTTTTCCATACCTCAGTAAATCTTTTTAAAACAACAGGATTATACATACCACCAGCAACTAATGAAGAAGAACGACTCCCGCCATCTATAAGACAAAAGCTCTTATTCTCACACAATACAGTTTCTGCGAAACAAACCCCAGCTAATCCAGCTCCTACTATAATATAATCTAACATAACTAAAAATAAAAAAACTCTTACCTACAAAAGTAAGTAAGAGTCTTTATGATTGCAATTACAAATTTAGTAATTCCACATATCATCTTCTAAATTTCTGATAGATTCTTTTATTCTTTCAGACTCTAAAAGTTGTCTCATTGAATTATCTTGAATATAATCATCAATTCTTCTATCACCATAAACATTATCTGTTTTATAGATTGATGCACTAAATCTTCTTGAATTCAACATATGATCAAAATTAATTGGCTTCATAGGATTCTTCTCATTAAATGCATAATTTCTAAATAGAAGTTCACGTGCTCCAGGATAAAAAACCCAAAATAACTCTACTAGATTTTCATTCTCAGAACCTAAAGTATAGATATCCGGAACTACTGGACAAATTCCAAGTAAACGATATTTCAGCTCGCCTTGATTTCTATCAAAAAACCACATTCCAACAATATGATATTCTTTCACATGGTGTGGCTGCAATTCTTCTCTTACAATATATTCATCAGGAATTTTCTCTCCTGCATTGTAAAAATCACGACCTGCATCCGTAGTATCAATTCTAGTAAAAGCCGACTCTAAATCTTTCAAAGTACGCTTCTTTTTAAAATCACTATCTCCATAAACTTCATCTAAATCTCCCGATTTAATTCCATCTATTAAAACTTGAAACAAAGATTTTCTACCCTCAGCAGCAATAGCTTCAGTTGGAAAATAATAAGGAGCATTAACTTTCTCCTCTAAAGAAATTGTTTCCCAAACTTTCATACCAAAAAGTATGTCACGATCCGAAACTCGCCCATAAGGTATAGGCCCTTCACTCTCAGCAACAATTTCAGCAAGATCTTTTATTCCAATCTCATCAGCAGATCTTGCATTCAATAAATTTGCCTGCGCGTAACTTCCTAAAGAAATTGCACTAAACGCAATGAATGTTGATATTTTTTTCCAGTTCATATTGTAAATATTTTCTTCTTTAATTAAAATGCAATTAATTGATTTCAAAAGTACACGGAGCAGTACGAGGCAACATATAATCTCCCGCACCTTCTAAACGCACTTTTATATCAGAAATTACAACTACATCTCCTCTTCTAGCTTTACTAATAGCATCTTTTGCTCTATCATTCATTCTATTACCAGCAACAACAACACTAGGTTGCCCTGGAACTTGAAGAACAAACCCTGTAACTGTTAACCCAACTTCAAAATCAAAATCCTCTAATTTTGCTCCTACCGTCACAATCTCTAAGTTAGATTTTTGTCCTTTTGCTGAATATTCTCCACGAACTGTTCCTCTAGGAGCAGGAATTCCTTTAATCCTAAAAGTCTTCTTATCTGCAACTTTCTGACCATCAGGTAGAGTTCCAACAACATTAATAACCACTTCTCTACCGGCACCAGGACTCATAACATATTGTCCAGCTTTTGATCCCTTCACTAATCCAGGAGCAGAAGCAACAACTTTATCGTGTGAAATACCAGCAAATGAAATTGTCATAGGATTCTTAACTCCTCTATACACAACATTCATTTTATCAGCAGAAATAGTAGCTTCATTTGGCTTTGGAACAACCACATAATTTCCTTTTATGTCGATAGGAATTTCCTTACCATCTTCCATAAAAGTAAACTTTCCATTTATTTCATGTTCCCCGACATTTCCAGTACCAAAAGCTAGATTAACCTGTCCATCTTCTAATGCAGTAGACAAATCAATTGTGTTACCATTAACTTCAACTTTCGTAGGAACTGTTGATTTGTCATAACGACCTAAAACAACCTTACCTTTAAATGTTTCACCCGCGAAAAATGCAGACTTTTCAGGAATAACAATTGCAGCATAATTTTTCATTGAAGCCGCTTGACTTAATGTATTTCCTAGCAAGCTATTCATAACTTCATGCTCAATAACTTTAGCGTCATTTTGCATTGTTGATATTTTTGCTAAAGATGATACTGCTGGAAATCCTTGAAAATGATACATTAAATATGGCTTAACAACACCTTCTTTATCCTTAACATCCTCAAGATTAAACCTCTTCTCTAAATCATTTAAGATTGGTTGAAATTTAACATCAGTACCTAAAATATCTTTAACCTGAGTTTTGAATTTTTCAATATTTGATATAATCTCATTTCCTTTATCAGAGTACTTATCCCCAACAAACCATTGAGAATCCGTAACCTCTCCTTTATCCATATTTTCATACATCGGTTCACCATTCTCATCCTTTGTTACTGGACCAAGAATTTCTGTTTTCAAACTACCTAAGTAATTAAAAAATTCAGAAGTGACAACACTCATTTCCTCAGCTTTCTTAGCTGGAATAGCGTAACGAGTAGGATCATCCGCTGCTTTTATTTTTAAAGCATCGAGCAAAATCCCATTATTCACTAATGCTGCTTCGTTTGCCGATTCAAACTTTTCATTTACCATACCAAAAGCAGACAATACCTCCCTCGACATTTGAAGTGCCATCATCGCGATAAACACTAAATACATCAAGTTAATCATCTTTTGCCTTGGCGTCAATTTACCTCCTGCCATAGTTTACAATTTCATTTAAAATAATTAATAATTATAAACTAACTAGCACTTCTTGAACCCATAGCAGAAAGCATTCCTCCATACACAGTATTCAATGATGATAAATTATTAGTTAATGATTTCATTTGATCTTTCAATTTCAAATTATTTTCTGCAACTTCTTCATTTATTTCAGCATTTCTAGTTGCACTGTCTAACTGAACTTTATACATTGAATTCAATGACTCTAATTGAGTAGCTGCTAATGACATTTCTTCAGCATATTTACGAGTTGAAGCAACTGAATCAACAGTTGGAGCAATTTCTTTTGCTGCAGCCTCAAAATTTTGAATACTTCTACTTAGACTACTCATTAACTGACCATCAATCTTAGCATCCTTTAATAACTGATCTAATTTTTGCGACAACATTCCTTCTTCTTGTCCTCCATTAGAACCAATCATACCGCCACCAGCAATTTGGATAGAACGTGCTTCACCACCTTTCAATTCCGGATAAACTTTTGTCCAATCAAGATCATCGTCCACAGGTTCAAAAGCAGAAATAGCAAAAATCAATGCTTCCACCACAAGTCCCAAAGTCAACATATTATTACCGTTAATAGGACCTAGCTCCATGTGAGTAATTTTAAATAATGCTCCGATAATTACTACTGACGCTCCCATCCCGTAACAGAAGTTCATCACTTTTTTTGGTATTGCCATAATTAAATATAGTTAGTTTAAGTTAGTTATTTGGTTTTGTTTAAGTTTTTCGTTTTTATAAATTTCATGATTATCTAGCACCTCTAGCAGTTTGTACTACATTAGGTCCTGAATATGTTTGTACTGTTCTGAATCCGATATAACTTCTAGCTGAATCTGCATATTCCGAATCACGTGTACTAACTTGTAAGAAGTAAGCTGGATCTCTCCAAGAACCACCACGAACTACTTTTATTGGATTACTAGTATTTGTATCCTTAGGTTTCAAAGATGAAACAATACTATAAGAAGAAGCATCATAAGAAGAACTTGTCCACTCAGAAACGTTTCCAGACATATTATACAAATTATACCCATTTGGAACATACGATCTAGCTTCTGCAGTATACAAAGCACCATCAGCAGCATAATCAGTTCTTGTAGGCTTAAAGTTTGCTAAGAAACATGCTTTTTCATCTGTCGTATAAGGTCCACCCCAAGGGTATTTAGCACCTTCTAAACCACCTCTAGCAGCATATTCCCATTCAGCCTCCATAGGAAGACGGTAAGAACTTACTTGATGAGATTGTCTTCTATCTTTCAAATATGAATTTTTATAAAGAGTTCTCCAAGCACAAAACGCTTTTGCCTGATTCCAGTTAACACCTACCACAGGATATTCTCCATATGCAGCATGCCAGAAATAATCATTGTGCATTGGCTCATTATAAGAATATTGAAACTCCTTTATCCAACGAGTCGTATCAGGATAAATCAACAATTCCTCTGTTTTAGTATGTCTACTTCTTTTTGATCTTAAATCTTGACCATTATCCTTAACAGCCCCCTCAATATCCATGTATGAGTATTTGAATTTCAATCTAGAAACATCAAAACTACTCATCCCATTATAAGATTCACTTGCAGGTAAATACAAAGAATCCATAACCTCTACAAAATACTCGTCTGGATATCTTTTCTTAGAGATCGGTAATCTTGCTCTTTTGTTGATTTTTCTTCCAGCATACATATCATCACTCATTTCCATGCTATAATAATTATCATACATGTACTTTTCGTAAGGAGTTTGGTTTTCTGGCTCATTCTCCTCAACAAAAGCATACTCTCCGATTCCACCAGAACCTTTTGCCATACCCATTTCATCTGCATAGATAGCCAATCTTGTTCTTACCACTGAGTCTTTAACCCACTCAACGAACTTTCGATATTGATTATTAGTGACCTCTGTTTCATCCATATAGAATGATCCAACTGTCACGGTTCGAGTAGGCGCATCTTGTGCATTTAAGAAATCCTCGTTTGAACTTCCCATAGTAAATGTACCTCCAGGAATTAAAGACATACCGTGTGGCTTCTCTACTTTCCATTCTTTTCCAGGTACACCACCCATTAGTTCACCTCTATCTCCAGAACCACAACTGAATAATAACGATGCAAATGCTGCTAGTGTAATGAACTTCTTCATATATTTTTGGGGTTTATTTTTAATTTAGGTTTTAAAGCCGTAAACCTATCTAATTATTTTTAATTACACAAAGAAAAACTAAAAAAAATTTAATTTATATTTAACATTTGATGAAAATCAAGCATTAACAGTTAAAGCAAACTCTTTTTCAACGCTCTCCACCACCTATCAGGCACTTGCTGTCTAATAGCGCTTTGATAATCGTCATAATCGCAAGGTAACAATAACTTTCTAGTTATATTTTTATTAACACTTGTCTCCATTTCCACTTCGATCCACCATCTTCCAGACACATCACTTTTATAAAACACTAAATCCTCATAATCTTCCAAAGGAACTATGTATTTAAAATAAGATTCTTTGCTTGTAAATGGATATTCGTTGGATCTAAAATTAACTCCTTCGACAAAATACCAGATTATTTGTGCTATTAATAACGTCTCACTATTTGAATTATTATAATTAAACACACCAAAAGAACTTACCCTATCACTTAAACCTGAATATCGAGCTAAAGAACAAATTTCTCTACCATCAAAACCATTAGGATTAAAATTCTCATAGTCTCCAGAATCCCCAGATTTTATTGAATTTAAATCTAAACTTACCAAATCCGCATCTCTTAAAACAGGTTCTGCCAACTTACCGTTATTTACTATCTCACCTAAACGGTATGCTTCAAAATACAATCCTTCAATCAAATCAATCTCTTCTTGCGAATTGAAGTAAGTCTGATATCCCAGATTTGAATAATTAAATAAATTATTAGGTTCATCAACAATAATTTTCGATAAAAATGACGCAGCAGGAAAGCTTCCTTCTTTCATCAAGTCTAATCTATCATCTATACAAACCAAGTTAACCATCTGCTCTAGAGAATCGTAAGCACGATACATTGCATAAGTCATGTCTTGAGATCCTCCAATAACAACAGGAATCACATTGTTTTTCAATAAAATCTCTGTAAGCTTTCTAACCAAATAATAAGTATCTGCAAGACTTTCACCAGGCAAAATATCTCCAAAATCAATAATTTTAGAAGCCCAATTTCCTGGATATAAACTATAAAACGCTTTTCTAACTTTAGAGATATCAACGATATCATCTCCATTTTCCAAACCCCTATTATCTAAAACGCCCACAATAGCAATTTGATAATTAGAGAAAGAATCAAATGAAGTTCCTGAATGAAACGTCACCTTTTTCCCCAAAGACTGACTAGGTAATCCGTCTATAAATTTTAAAAAATCGTAATCTAAAGGTCTAATCAATTCAAAAATCATATGCCTGAATTATTTTGTAGATTTTTTAGTCGTTGCTTTCTTAACTACTGTTTTCTTTACCGTTGGTTTCTTTGCTACTGTCTTCTTTTTTGCAGGTGTCTTTTTTTCAATTAAATCCTGAACCTCTTCTAAAGTTAGAGCCTCAGCATCAATCTCTTTACCCAATTCTATTTTCGTTTTTCCTTTTAATATCACAGATCTCCCCCATCGCGCTTTCTCTACGCGAATCCCTTCTTCTTTCCAATCGTGAATTACTTTATCTATCTCCTTCTGAACCTTATCCGAAATTAAAGCATCAATATCAGCTTTAGAAAGATTGTCAAAATCGTATTTTTTATTCACATTAATAAATAATCCATTCCATTTCAAATATGGTCCAAATCGCCCTACACCCTTCTGTACTGGCAAATCTTGATAAGTAGCAATTGGAGCGTCCTCTTCCTCTTTGCGCTTAATCAACTCCATAGCTCTTTCAATAGTAACATCTAAAGGTTCCTCACCTTTATCTAGAGATATAAAAGTTTTCCCAAACCTTACATAAGGTCCAAATCTTCCATTACTAACCTCAATTTCTTCTCCTTTGTATTCTCCCAATTTCTTTGGAAGAAGGAACAGTACAAGTGCCTCTTCTAAGGTAATCGTTCCAATATTTTGATCAGGTCTTAGACTAGCAAATTGTTTCTCTTCATCATCTGCAGCCCCTATTTGAGCCATAGGGCCAAATTTACCTAAACGAACTAAAATTGGCTTACCCGTATTGGGATCTGTTCCTAAAATTCGCTCTCCTGATTCACGTTCCGCATTTTCTTCAACATCACGGACTCTTGGATGGAAATGATCATAAAAATCCTTCATCATCTTAGCCCAATCTTCATTTCCAGCAGCAATTTCATCAAAATCCTGTTCAACTTTCGCTGTAAAATTATAATCAAGAATAGTCTCAAAATTCTTTACCAAGAAATCATTCACTACGATACCAATATCTGTTGGTATCAATCGTCCTTTATCTCCTCCCACTTTCTCCACTAAATCAGAAGAAGTAATTGCTCCATCTTTAAGTACAAGCATCTTGTAAGGTCGTTCTTTACCCTCTGATGTCCCTTTCTCAACATAAGTTCTAGCTATGATAGTAGAAATAGTTGGAGCATACGTAGACGGCCTACCAATACCCAACTCCTCTAATTTCTTTACTAAAGACGCTTCCGTATAACGAGCACCAGGTCTGGTAAAACGTTGTGTCGCTACAATTTTCTTATTTAACATTTTTTCTCCTATTCGAAGTGTTGGCAAAATACCTTCCACTTCTTCCTCTTCATCATCATTACCCTCTAAATAAACTTTTAAGAAACCTTCAAAAAGCAACACCTCACCCGACGCAACAAATTGGTCAGAATAAGCATCAGCCACAATCTTCACATTTGTACGCTCTAATTTTGCATCACTCATTTGAGAAGCCAACGTTCGCTTCCAAATCAAATCATATAACCGAGCCTGGTCTCTATCTACAGGAGCATTATGCAAAGACATATCCGTAGGTCTAATCGCCTCGTGAGCCTCTTGTGCACCTTTGTTTTTATTAACGTAAGTTCTTGGATTACTAAATTCTTTACCATAAGACTTTGTAATTTCCGCTGCCGCCGCATTTATAGCGTCTTGAGAAAGATTAACACTATCTGTTCTCATATAAGTAATCAATCCACTTTCATACAACCTCTGCGCAAGCATCATTGTCTGCCCCACGGAATAATACAACTTTCTAGCCGCTTCCTGTTGTAAAGTAGAAGTAGTAAAAGGTGCTGCTGGTGATTTCTTAGCAGGTTTAGTATCCAACTCACTAACCTTATAATTTGCACCAACATTTTTATTTAGAAAAGCCTCTGCTTCACTTAATGATTCGAAATTTTTCGGAAGCTTAGCCTTAACCAATTTCCCTCCTTCATTAGTAAACTCAGCAGTTATACTATAAGAAGCCTTTGAATTAAATTCGTTGATTTCTCTCTCTCTCTCAACAATCAATCTCACCGAAACAGATTGCACTCTTCCTGCAGAAAGTCCTCCTTTCACCTTCTTCCACAACACAGGAGACAACTCATATCCAACCAATCTATCCAATACTCTTCTAGCCTGCTGTGCATTTACCAGATTGTAATCGATTTTTCGTGGGTTTTCAATAGCTTTTAAAATAGCAGTCTTTGTAATTTCATGAAATACTATACGTTTAGTTTTCTCCTCACTCAACTTTAATTCTTCCGCCAAGTGCCAAGCAATAGCCTCACCTTCGCGGTCCTCATCCGAAGCCAGCCAAACCATTTCCGCTTTTTTAGAAAGATCCTTAAGTTTCTTTACAACAGCTTTTTTATCAGACGAAACTTCATATTTAGGTTTAAAATTATTCTCAACATCCACTCCAATTTCCTTAGAAGGTAAATCTGCTATATGCCCATAACTAGATTCTACTTGATAATCTTTACCTAAAAACTTTTCAATCGTCTTTGCCTTTGCAGGGGACTCAACAATCACTAAATTCTTTGCCATATTTCATTATTTTGCCAACAAAAGTATAGGATTTTTTTAAATATTACATTTATTACCTCTTTTAAAAAATCAAATGACTTTTCTATCACATGAAACTACCTTAAACTAACACTTCAATTCACCACTCATATCTTTAGCTGTAAAATTTTTACTCATTAATACTATCACCATTAATTTAGACAATAAATCAAAAACTCCAAATAAAGGGACCTCTTACAACAATAAGGCTCCCTTTGATAAATACAAATAGCGAAAATGATGTAATTCGATATACTCTATAACACTAAGTTTCCTTGGTTTACTAAAAAAAACACCAACAAACCTCTTTAGAAATAGTTCTCTGCCCCTTCCTAAGACACCTCGATCCTCGATAATTATCATGAAATAACATTTTACTACCTAATCCACGATCCAGATATGGTGAAAATTGAAATAAACGTTAAATACTCAACTGCCAACTTGTCAGAACCATATTAAAAAGTATATTTGTCAATTGAATAAAACCCATTACAAAGACACAATGGAAAAGGTAATTGAAGAAAGTTTACAAGGAACTAGCCTAGAATTAGCGCAAAAAGAAAACAACACAAAAAAGCTTTTTATTGAAAGCTATGGATGTCAAATGAATTTCTCAGACAGTGAGGTAGTCGCATCTATACTTTTAGATCAAGGATATAATACCACTCAAAATTTAGAAGAAGCTGATTTGGTTTTGGTAAATACATGCTCAATTCGAGACAAAGCAGAACAAACTGTAAGAAAAAGACTCGAAAAGTATAATAAGGTAAAAAGATCTAATCCTAAAATGAAAGTAGGAGTTTTAGGTTGCATGGCTGAACGATTAAAAAGCAAATTCTTAGAAGAAGAAAAGATTGTTGATTTAGTAGTAGGTCCAGATGCATACAAAGACATCCCCAACCTACTTAAAGAAGTAGAAGAAGGTAGAGATGCTATAAATGTAATTCTTTCAAAAGAAGAAACTTACGGAGACGTTTCTCCTGTTCGATTGATGAGCAATGGAGTAACCGCTTTCGTATCAATCACTAGAGGCTGTGACAACATGTGTACTTTCTGTGTCGTTCCATTTACAAGAGGGCGTGAACGCAGTAGGGACCCACAAAGCATTTTAGAAGAAATCACTGATCTTTACAGTAGAGGATTTAAAGAAGTAACGCTACTAGGTCAAAATGTCGATAGCTATCTTTGGTATGGTGGTGGTCTGAAAAAAGACTACGACAAAGCAACTGATATGCAAAAAGCAACAGCAGTTGACTTTGCACAACTACTTGAAAATTGTGCAATTCAATTTCCAAAAATGCGCTTTAGATTCTCAACGTCTAATCCGCAGGATATGCACGAAGAGGTACTTCATGTTATTGCCAAATATCATAATGTTTGTAAATACATACACCTTCCAGTTCAATCAGGAAGCACCAGAATTTTAAAAGAAATGAATCGCCAGCACACAAGAGAAGAATACATGGCACTCGTTGATAAAATTCGAAGCATAATTCCAAATTGCAGCATATCACAAGATATAATAGCAGGTTTCCCTACAGAAACAGAACAAGACCATCAAGATACTTTATCCCTTATAGAATATGTTAAGTACGATTTTGGCTTTATGTTCTCTTATTCTGAAAGACCAGGAACTTTAGCAGCTAGAAAACTAGAGGATGATATCCCTGAAGATGTTAAACAAAGAAGGCTTCAAGAGATTGTAGATTTACAAAGAGAAATAGGACTAGAAAGAACACAGCGTTTCATAGGTGAAACAGTTGAAGTACTTATCGAAAAAACATCTAAGAAATCAGAAAACGAATGGTCTGGAAGAACCTCTCAAAATACCGTTGTAGTATTTCCTAAAGAAAACTATAAAGCAGGAGATTTTGTTTTAGTAAAAATCACGAATTGCACCTCTGCAACTCTAATAGGTGAAGCTGTAAATTACAGTGAAATGCACTCTTAGCACTAAAACCAAAAAATTAGACCATTCTCTAACCTTATAAAAACATCTATGGAAACCGTTCAAGCCATCAAGCAACGATTTGAAATCATAGGAAACAATCCCAAACTAAACCGAGCTATTGAAAAAGCCATTCAAGTAGCACCTACCGATATCTCGGTTCTAGTTACAGGAGAAAGTGGTGTGGGAAAAGAAAATATTCCAAAAATAATACACTCGCTTTCTCATAGAAAACACGGAAAATACATTGCAGTCAATTGTGGAGCAATCCCAGAAGGGACTATAGACAGCGAGCTCTTCGGTCATGAAAAAGGTGCTTTTACAGGAGCTACAGCAACAAGAGAAGGTTATTTTGAAGTAGCAGATGGCGGTACCATATTTTTAGACGAAGTAGGAGAACTCCCTTTAACTACACAAGTAAGACTACTCCGTGTATTAGAAAATGGAGAGTTTATGAAAGTAGGATCTTCCAAAGTTGAAAAAACAGATATCAGAATCGTTGCTGCTACAAATGTAAATATGGCAGAAGCTATTGAAAAAGGAAAGTTTAGAGAAGACCTATATTACAGATTGAGTACCGTCGAGATTACCTTACCGCCTTTACGAGAAAGAGGAGAAGACATTCATTTACTCTTTCGTAAATTTGCATCAGACTTTGCTCATAAGTACAAAATGCCACCTATTAAATTAGACGAAGCAGCCGCAAATTATTTAGTTAAATACAGATGGGATGGAAATATTCGCCAATTGCGTAATGTAGCAGAACAAATTTCCGTACTCGAAACCAATCGCATCATCTCATTACAAATACTACAAAGTTATTTACCATCAAATCACGATAAACAACTACCCTCACTTATAAATACAAAGAAGGCAGAAAGTGATTTCAGCAGCGAAAGAGAAATTTTATATAAGATTCTTTTCGACATGAGAAATGATTTAAATGACTTAAAAAAACTCACTCTTGAGTTAATGGAAAACGATCATAATCACGTTCAAGAAACAAATAAGAACTTAATCAAACGCATCTACGGTCAAGATGATTCTACACCCACCACAGAAAGCAAAGACACAAATCTCAACGTAGAAATCTACCCTATTGATGTAGCCAATAGACAGCGAACATTTGAAGACAATGAAGATGAAGATGATAACACCACATATTTATTAGCAGAAACGATAGATGACCAAGAATCATTAAGATTAGACGAGCAAGAGATCGAATTAATAAAGAAAGCCTTAGAGAGAAATGACGGAAGAAGGAAAGCTGCCGCAGATGAATTAGGAATTTCCGAAAGAACTTTGTATCGAAAAATCAAACAATTTAATTTGTAACACCATGAGATTCAAATATATTTTACTATTTTTGGCTACAACCGTTTGTTTTAACAGTTGTAAATATTACAATTTTACAGGAACGGGGAAAATAGATGCTGATTCATTTCAAGTAAATTACTTTCAGAATAATGCCGAATTAGTAGAACCAGGAATTGAAAGAACATTCACCTTAGCTTTACAAGATTTAATTCAGAATCAAACAAGCTTAAGTTTAACTAATTCTGGAGCAGATTTAATTTACGAGGGAGAAATCACTGACTTTAGAATATCCCCCATGACAGCAACAGCAGACCAACGAGCTGCTCAAAACAGATTGTACATCTCAATCAATGTTCGTTTTATCAACAAGAAAAATCCAGAAGACGACTTTGAAAAAAGATTTTCACATTTTTATGATTTCGGGGCAGATACACAGTTAGCAGGATCAGCATTATCAACAGCACTAGACGAAATTTATGAGAGAATTACACAAGACGTTTTCAATGAATCTTTAGCAAAATGGTAAAAACAAATCATAAAAGTGAATACTAACGACTTACATAATATTCTTCAGAATCCAAACCTTATAAAATCGGAAGACGCTCCTTTTCTAGAAGAGCTTCTTCATGATTTCCCGTACTTTCAATCTGCTCGAGCCCTTTATTTACAAAGTCTATACAAACAAAAAAGTTTTAAGTATAACACAGAATTAAAAAAGACGGCTGCCCATACCGCTGACAGAGACATCCTTTTTGAATTTATCACTTCTACTGAATTTGTTTCCTACAAACCATTTAGTCTTGTAACTGATATTAAAGAAGAGCAAATTGAAGCTAAAGAAAGTAAATCAAATAAATTAGTTGACTCTCTTATTCAAGCAATAACAACTTTAGAAAAAAAGAGCCCAAAAATAGCTGTAGATACTACTGAAGACAATAAAGAAGATTTAAACGAAAATAGATCGACTGAAATTAAATTAGAGTCGAATACTATTATTGAAAATAGAGTAAATTTAGAACAACGTTTACATATCGGAGAACCTCTAGAATTCAATAAAAAGGAGAAGCACTCCTTTCAAGAATGGCTACAACTACATAAATCAGGCCCTATAAATCGAGAAAAAGACGAAATAAAAGACGGCAATTATGAATTTTCTGACCCAAAAAGACAAAAAAAAATAGATTTGATAGATAAATTTATCGAAACAAATCCTAAAATTATCACAACAAAGAATATGCCTCTAACACCAATAAATATAGAGGTTTCTATTCAAGACAATTCAAGTCTAATGACAGAAACATTAGCTAAAATTTACCTAGAGCAGAAAAAATATCAGAAAGCAATACAAGCTTATGAGATTTTAATTTTGAAATATCCAGAAAAAAGTAGTTTCTTTGCAGACCAAATTATAGATATAAAAGCGTTACAACAACATAACAGTTAAAAACAATGAACACATTTACCATATTCTTAATATTAATAACATTTGTTTGTTTCTTACTTATCGTAGCAATTATGATACAAAACCCTAAAGGAGGAGGATTAGATTCTTCATTCGGAGGTTCAACAGTAGTTGGAGGTGTAAAAAACACAAATGACTTCTTAGACAAAAGTACTTGGACATTAGGAGGTTTATTAATCGCATTGATACTGTTATCAAGCATGAGCTTCAGTGGAGGTGGTATAAATGGAGATTCTAAAGTACTAGACCCGAATGCCGTTGCTACGCCAATCACACCAGTAAGCACACCTCAAACTAACGAAGCAACTCCAGCTAACAATGAAGTTGTTCCAGTAACAGAAGAAGCGCCTGTACAAGAAACAAAATAGTTCAAAAAACACATATAAGACTGTGCCAGCCCTGACAAGCTGGCATTTTTTATTTCACAAACTGTCATAAAACACCTTTGGCATACTTTGTGAATTTTCTTATTTAGAAAGATTAATAATAAACATCCATTTCATAAATTATAAATAGTATGGCATTAAACATTAGACCACTTTCAGACCGAGTTCTTATTGAACCACTACCAGCTGAAACTAAAACGGCTTCAGGAATTTTCATCCCAGACACAGCAAAAGAAAAGCCACAAAAGGGAATCGTTGTTGCTTTTGGAAAGGGAACTAAAGATCATGAAATGACTGTTAAATTAGGCGACACCGTTCTTTATGGAAAATATGCAGGAACAGAATTAAAGTTAGAAGGAAAAGATTATTTGATGATGCGTGAAGACGACATCTTAGCAATTATCTAATCAACACCTAACTCTATAATAATTTTAAACAGTAAATACAGATGGCAAAAGATATTAAATTCGAAATAGAAGCACGCGACGGTTTAAAACGCGGTGTAGACGCATTAGCAAACGCAGTAAAAGTAACATTAGGACCAAAAGGTAGAAATGTAATCATTGGAAAGTCATTTGGCGCACCAACTGTAACTAAAGATGGTGTTTCAGTAGCTAAAGAAATCGAACTAGAAGACACCCTTGAAAACATGGGAGCTCAAATGGTTAAAGAAGTAGCCTCTAAAACAAATGATTTAGCAGGAGACGGAACTACAACTGCTACTGTTTTAGCACAAGCAATCGTAAAAGAAGGTCTTAAAAACGTTGCAGCCGGTGCAAATCCAATGGATCTTAAACGTGGAATTGACAAAGCTGTAGAAGCAATTGTAGCGAATTTAAAAGAACAAGCTCAAGAAGTAGGTAGCTCAATGGATAAAATCCAACAAGTAGCAGCTATTTCAGCAAATAATGACGAAGTAATTGGAGAGTTAATTGCTCGTGCATTTGAAAAAGTAGGAAAAGAAGGTGTTATCACTGTTGAAGAAGCAAAAGGAACAGAAACTTTTGTAGATGTTGTTGAAGGAATGCAGTTTGACAGAGGATATTTATCACCTTATTTTGTTACAGACTCAGAAAAAATGCAAGTGGAACTTGATGCTCCCTACATTTTATTATATGACAAAAAAGTATCTTCATTAAAAGAACTTTTGCCAATTTTAGAACCAGTAGCTCAATCTGGAAAACCATTGCTTATTATCGCAGAAGATGTAGATGGAGAAGCTTTATCTACTTTAGTTGTAAACAAACTAAGAGGGGCTCTAAAAATCGCTGCAGTTAAAGCACCAGGATTTGGAGACCGTAGAAAAGCTATGTTGGAAGACATCGCTATCCTAACAGGTGGTGTAGTTATTTCTGAAGAACAAGGCTACACATTAGAAAACACAACTTTAGAAATGCTAGGTACTTGCAAGCGCGTTAGCATTGATAAAGACAATACCACTATCGTAAGCGGTGCTGGAGAAGCTTCTATGATAAAAAATAGAGTAAACCAAATCAAAGCACAAATGGAGACAACAACTTCTGACTATGATAGAGAAAAACTACAAGAACGCCTAGCTAAATTAGCTGGAGGAGTAGCTGTTCTTTATGTAGGAGCTGCTTCTGAAGTAGAAATGAAAGAGAAGAAAGACCGCGTTGATGATGCACTACACGCAACTAGAGCAGCCGTGGAAGAAGGAATCGTTGCAGGAGGGGGAGTAGCACTTTTAAGAGCTAAAATATCACTTGCTAGCATACAACCAGCATCTGCAGATGAAGAAACAGGAATTCAAATTGTAGCAAGAGCAATCGAGTCTCCTTTGAGAACTATTGTAGAAAATGCAGGATTAGAAGGATCTGTAGTAGTAGCAAAAGTATTAGAAGAAACAGGAAACTTCGGATACAATGCAAAAACAAACGAATACGTAGATATGCTTGCTGCTGGAATTATTGACCCTAAGAAAGTAACTCGTGTAGCTTTAGAAAATGCAGCATCTGTTGCTGGGATGATTCTAACAACCGAATGTGCTTTAGTAGAAATTAAAGACGAAAATGGCGGATCTCCTATGGGAGGTGGAATGCCTGGAATGATGTAAGACCTACAATCATATATTTAAAAAGCGGGTTGGAATTTAAATTCCAACCCGCTTTTTTATATCTATACTCAACCCTATGGATTAAGAACAAGTAAGTTTTTTCAAATCAGCAATCGTTCCTAATTGATCTTGCGCATTGAACACAAAACTTCCAGCAACTAAAACGTCCGCACCAGCATCTACCAATTGCTTTGCATTTCCAGACGTAACACCTCCGTCTATTTCGATTATCGTACTTGCCCCTTTTTCAATAATCAACTGCTTCAACTTCTTAACTTTATCATAGGTGTTTTCTATAAAACTTTGACCACCAAAACCAGGATTAACACTCATTATACACACCAAATCTATATCCTGAATAACATCTTCCAATAAAGAAACAGAAGTATGTGGATTTAAAGCAACACCTGCCCGCATGCCCTCAGCTTTAATAGCTTGAAGCGTCCTATGTAAATGCGTACAAGCCTCATAATGAACAGTAAGAACATTCGCTCCCAAATCCTTAAACACTTTAATATATCGATCAGGATCTACAATCATTAAATGCACATCAATCGTTTTCTGTGCATGTTTTCTAATAGCATCTAAAACCGGCATTCCAAATGAAATATTAGGAACAAAAACCCCGTCCATAATATCTATATGAAACCAATCAGCCTGACTTGCGTTAACCATTTCAATATCCCTTTGCAAATTAGCAAAATCGGCGGCTAAAATCGAAGGTGCAATTTTTGTATTTCTCATAAAATGTTTTGTTTAAACAAAGATACGAAATAAAGAAAATCTCATTCTTGTTTTATATGGTTCTAATAAAATATTATCTATAAAATACTCAACATTAATACTACCTAACCATTTCAGCCTCAAAAAGAGAACTAAAGTGCTTGATAATCTTTTCCTCAACTTCCTTTTCATCCACTCGTTCTATACCAAGTTCTACATGCAAAGAAGTAACTCCTTTACCACGAATACCACAAGGAATAATATTATCAAAATAACCTAAATCAGCATTTACATTAAAAGCAAATCCATGCATAGTAACCCAACGAGAAGCACGAACTCCCATGGCGCAAATTTTTCTTGCAAAAGGAGTCCCAACACCTAACCAAACACCCGTTTCCCCTTCACTTCTCCCCGACTCAACTCCATACTCCTTCAAAGTCAAAATAATCGATTCCTCTAATAAGCGTAAATACTTATGAATGTCAGAAAAGAAATTTTCCAAATCTAAAATTGGATATCCAACAATTTGCCCCGGTCCATGATAAGTAATATCACCACCACGATTAATTTTATAATACGAAGCACCCTTCTCTGCTAACTGTTCTTCACTTAACAACAAATTTGCAAAATCACCACTCTTACCCAATGTATAAACATGTGGATGTTCAACAAATATCAAATAGTTCTTAGTTGGTTCATTCTGCTCATTTCTGCGATTCGATATCTTAACATCTAAAATACCTTGAAAAAGAGCTTCTTGAAAATCCCAAGTCTCCTTGTAATCTTTCAACCCTAAATCTAAAATTTGTACTTCCTTATTCATCCTAACGGTTGTATTTAGGGTTATTTAAAATCACCAAAGCAGCTATAACTCCAGGAACCCATCCACAAATAGTCAAAAGCAATACGATTAAAATAGACCCACATCCCTTATCAAACACCGCAAGAGGTGGTAGAAACAAAGACAAAATTACTCTCCAAAAACTCATACTATATTGTTTTTACATATGATTACAAAATTCGTCATTTTTGATTGAATACTCAACTCTTTTAGCAATTGCTTTTATTTTTACAATAAATCTTTGACTTTCAGTCCTTCAATTTTAAAACAAAACATCAGCAACTATAGAACAGTTCTATCGTTTATTGAAAACCAACACTTGATTTACACACTTACAATTGCCACGCTCTCAAATAATAACTATATTTGCGCTCTTATATAAATTCACAATTATTATGCAACTTTCAGAACAAGAAATCATCAGAAGAGAAAAGCTAAGTAAGCTACAAGCACTTGGTGTCAATCCTTATCCTGCTAACCTATTTGCTGTGAACCACACTTCAAAGCAAATTAAGGATGATTTTAAGGAAGGTAAGCAGGTAATTGTAGCAGGAAGACTAATGTCTTCTAGAATTCAAGGAAAGGCTTCTTTTGCAGAACTACAAGATAGCGAAGGTAGAATTCAATTGTATATCAATAGAGATGAATTATGCCCAGGAGAAGATAAAACCTTATATAATGAGGTATATAAAAAACTAATAGACCTTGGTGATTTTATCGGTATAGAAGGATCTCTTTTTACAACTCAGGTTGGTGAAAAGACACTTCGCGTAGAAAAACTTACACTATTAAGCAAATCACTTCGCCCTCTACCTCTACCAAAAACAGATGCAGACGGGAACGTTTTTGATTCTTTCACAGACCCAGAATTACGCTATAGAATGCGTTATGTGGACTTAGTTGTAAATCCACACATAAAAGAAACGTTTATTAAAAGAACGAAGTTGTTTAGCGCAATGCGTAACTATTTTAATGAAGCAGGGTATTTTGAAGTAGAAACACCTGTACTACAATCTATACCAGGAGGAGCCGCAGCAAGCCCTTTTATAACACATCACAATGCTTTAGACATTCCTTTATACTTAAGAATAGCCAACGAACTTTATTTAAAAAGACTCATCGTTGGAGGTTTTGATGGTGTTTATGAATTTTCTAAAAACTTCCGTAATGAAGGAATGGACAGAACCCACAATCCAGAGTTCACAGCAATGGAAATCTATGTAGCATATAAAGACTACAATTGGATGATGGATTTTACAGAAAATTTATTAGAACATTGTGCAAAAGAAGTAAACGGAACAACAGAAGCTACTTTTGGAAATCATAAGATAAACTTCAAAGCTCCTTATAAGAGAATCACTATGACAGACTCTATCAAAGAGTTTACTGGTTTTGATATTACAGGGAAAACAGAAGATGAAATCCGCCAAGCCGCACTAGAAATGGGAATAGCAGTGGACGACTCTATGGGTAAAGGTAAATTGATAGACGAAATATTTGGAGAGAAATGTGAAGGAAACTATATACAACCAACCTTCATTACAGACTATCCAAAAGAGATGTCTCCATTAACCAAAGAACACCGTGATAACCCAGAATTAACAGAGCGTTTTGAACTTATGATATGTGGTAAAGAAGTTGCCAATGCATATTCAGAATTAAACGACCCAATAGACCAAAGAGAACGTTTTGAAGCTCAATTAGCATTAGCTGACAGAGGTGATGACGAAGCTATGTTTATTGATCAAGACTTCTTAAGAGCTCTAGAATATGGGATGCCTCCAACATCAGGACTAGGAATTGGAATGGACCGTTTAATAATGTTCCTAACAAACAACCCTTCCATCCAAGAAGTACTATTCTTCCCACAAATGCGCCCTGAAAAGAAAACAATAGAAGTAGAGTTATCCGAAGATGAAAAGCTATTGGTTTCTATATTGGAAAAAGCAGAAGGTAAAATGGAAATAACCACTCTAAAAGAAACAGCTGGCTTAAGCGGTAAGAAATGGGACAAAGCCATGAAAGGACTTGCTTCTCATGACTTAACTCAAGTAATGACAGAAAACGACGTAAAAGTAGTAATCTACAAACACTAAAATACAGACGTTAAAAAAACAAAGGCGTAGCAGTTCTAATACTTGCTACGCCTTTTTACTTTAAAAAACCTCATTAAAAAAGCCACTTCATATTAAATACTGAAGTGGCTTTTTATATATTCTAAATCCTTATCCTAAATACGTTTTCAAGATTTTACTTCTTGAAGTATGTTTTAATCTGCGAATAGCTTTCTCTTTAATTTGCCTAACACGTTCACGAGTCAAATCAAAAGTCTCACCTATCTCTTCTAATGTCATAGGATGCTGGTCTCCCAATCCAAAATACAAACGCACTACATCAGCTTCTCTAGGCGTCAACGTCTCTAATGCACGCTCAATCTCAGTACGCAAAGATTCGTGAATTAACTCACGGTCTGGGTTTGGAGATTCTCCAGAACGCAAAACGTCATATAAGTTAGAATCTTCTCCTTCAACCAAAGGTGCATCCATTGACAAGTGACGTCCAGAGTTTTTCATACTCTCTTTCACATCATTAACAGTCATGTCAAGCTCTTTAGCAATTTCCTCAGCAGAAGGTGGTCGCTCATTAGATTGCTCCAACAAAGCATACATTTTATTGATTTTATTAATCGACCCAATCTTATTCAAAGGTAAACGTACGATTCTCGATTGTTCTGCCAAGGCAGACAAAATAGACTGTCTAATCCACCAAACAGCATAAGAAATAAATTTAAATCCACGAGTTTCATCAAAACGTTGTGCTGCTTTGATCAATCCTAAGTTACCCTCATTAATCAAATCGGGAAGTGTCAACCCTTGGTTTTGATATTGTTTCGCTACTGAAACTACAAAACGTAAATTCGCCTTAGTCAATTTTTCTAAAGCTCTTTGATCACCTGCTTTGATTCTTTGTGCTAACTCTACCTCTTCATCTGCCGTAATCAAATCTACCTTACCAATTTCTTGCAAATATTTATCTAACGACGCCGTCTCACGATTGGTTACTTGCTTGGTAATTTTAAGTTGTCTCATAGTATTATATCCGTTTAATTTTGTGTTTTGTTGTCACCAACTACTAGTTATACGTACGATGAGTACAAAAGGTTTCATTTTTTTGTAAAAAAGTTTTAAATAAAAATAAAGCCCCACTTTTAGTGGGGCTTTATAGAATATATTAATAGTAATTTACTTTACTTAATTCCTTTTCATCAGCAGGGATTTCTTCTAAATAACGTTCCAAACTATCATCTAACTCCTTCATCCATGGAGTATGATGCTTTTCTGCTTTGGTATTATCCATTACAGAAGTATAGATTTTATCACGGTACGTTAGAATATTCTCTTCTTTATCCAACAACCAACTTTTAAACATTTCTGCAACCTTGTCAAGATTAAAATCTGGATAATCAGTTGGAGCCATCAAATCCCGAATATACTCCGTCTGAAAATCAACATGATCACAACTAGTCCCACAATTAGCTTCTCCTTCCATCCATTTTGCAATATCCTCTTCTCTTAATGATTTCTCAGGAACAGCAATTCTTCCCATCATATAATCACGAGCAAACCAAGCCTGCGCATCAAACATATTAAAAGTATAATACTGATCTTGCATACCGAGATAAATCAGCTGCGTATTATCATTATACACCACTCCTTTATAAATCCCATCAGGATATAAACAATTTTTGGTTTTCAATCTAAGATTATCAGGTAAAAAAGGAAATTTATGTTGATAACCCGTACAGAAAATAACCGCATCGAAACGCTTAGAAGTTCCATCTTTAAAATAAGCAGTATCTCCATCAAAATGAGTCACTAAAGGCACTTCTTTAATTCCATCTGGCCACTTACAATCAATAGGATTTGTTCTATAAGAAATTGTCACAGAATTCGTACCGTGTTTATAGCACTGAACTCCAATATCCTCAGCAGAATAACTACTACCCACTAGTAAAATATCTTTTCCAGTAAATTGATCAGCCCCTCTAAAATCATGAGCATGCATTATAGAACCAGAAAAATTATCAATCCCTTTAAAATAAGGCATATTTGGTGTAGAGAAATGCCCTGTTCCAACTACCAAATAATCGAAATACTCCTCAAAAGTGGTGTTCTCCACCAAATTATCAAAAACAACTCTGAACTGTTTTTTACCCTCAATGTAATCAACCCAACGAGCTACCGTATTAAACTGAATATACTTTCGAGCATTACTCTGTCTAATTCTTCCTTGTATATAATCAAATAACACTTCCCTAGGTGGATAAGAAGATATAGTCTGTTCGAAGTGATCAGAAAAAGTATAATCTGCAAACTCTAAACACTCTTTAGGTCCATTAGACCAAAGATACTTATACATACTCCCGTGAATCGGCTCACCATACTTTCCTACACCTGTTCTCCAAGTATAATTCCACATACCGCCCCAGTTATCCTGTTTCTCATAACACTTAATTTCTGGAATTGGATTTCCCTTCTTCTCTTCAGCTTCAAAGGCTCTCAACATAGCAAGCCCGCTTGGACCAGCACCAATAATTCCAATTTTTAAATTTTTCATTTTACTACAAAATCGTTTAGCTCCTTTACAGAGCGCAATTAATAATCTAGATTATACTGATTACTCAGTCCAGATAGAACCACTAAGGATTCAACTATCGACATTCTTCAAAAGAATGATTTTTGACAGACTAGAAAACTAGCCCAATAAAGGAGAGTCAGAAAGACTCTTAAAAGAAAGGAAATCCATTATTATTAAGATGCACTATGTGCAAATATTTAAGTGATTATAAAAACTTTAATCACATTTATTTTCCTTACAACTACAAATATACTAAAATTTAAAGAAAAGACAAAACACAAAGCACTTGAACAATAAACAACTTAAAAGAATTAACCAAAAATTAGCACTCTAAGCTCTCAACATATCTTTCCAATCATTTCGTTAATATATAAAAAAAATGGGCTACAAATTGTAGCCCATTTTCCTATTTATCAAAATACTAATTCTTTTTGTCAGAATCAGATTGTCTCGGTTTAAAATCACCTTCAGCCTTAGGCTCTCTTGGAGGTCTAGGTAAAAGAGCTTTTTTAGAAACTTTTTCTTTTCTAGTTTTAGGATCAACCCCTAGGTATTTAACATCAAATACATCTCCCATTTTAACAACGTCAGATACATTTTCAGTTCTCTCCCAAGCCAATTCAGAAACGTGTAATAAAACTTCATTTCCTGGTGTATCTATATACTCAACAACAGCACCAAAATCTAACATTTTAACTACTTTCACTGAATAAGTCCCACCCATTTCTGGTTTGAAAGTGATAGAGCGAATTTTCGCTAAAACAGCTTCAATACCATCTGGATCTGTTCCAAGGATTTCAATAACACCCTCTTCATTCACCTCGTTGATAACAATTGTTGTGCCAGTAGCTTTTTGTAATTCTTGAATTACTTTACCACCTGGACCAATCAAAGCACCAATAAAGTTACCAGGAATAGTTCTTGTAATAATTTTCGGAGCTTTAGGTTTCACGTCAGCATTTGGAACTTCCATAGTTTCCATGATTTTACCTAAAATATGCAAACGACCATCACGAGCTTGAGATAAAGCTTGTTCCATGATATCATATGCCAAACCTTCAATCTTGATATCCATTTGACAAGCTGTAATTCCTTCAGCAGTACCTGTTACTTTAAAGTCCATATCTCCTAAGTGATCTTCGTCCCCCAAAATATCAGACAAAACAGCCCAACGACCCGTTTTTGCATCTGAAATTAATCCCATAGCAATACCAGAAACTGGTTTACTAATTTGGATACCAGCATCCATTAACGCCAATGTACCTGCACAAACAGTAGCCATAGAAGAAGAACCATTAGATTCTAATACATCAGAAACCACACGAATAGTATAAGGACAATCGGCAGGAATCATGTTTTTCAAAGCACGTTGTGCTAAGTTACCATGCCCAACCTCTCTACGAGAAGTACCTCTTAGTGGTCTTGCTTCTCCTGTAGAATATGGAGGAAAATTATAGTGTAAGTAGAAACGCTCTTCTCCTTGATCACTTGGTAAATCAATAATATTAGCCTCTCTAGATGTTCCAAGAGTAACAGTTGCTAATGCTTGTGTTTCTCCACGTGTAAAAATAGAAGAACCATGAGCAGATGGCAAGTAATTTACTTCTGACCAAATAGGACGAATCTCATCCGTTTTACGACCATCTAAACGAAGACCTTGATCTAAAATAACATTACGAACTGCTTCTTTTTGAACTTTAGAGTAGTACATTGAAATCATATCAGATTTTGCACTTTGCTCCTCTTCTGAGAATAAAGCTAACACCTCTGCTTTAACAATATCAAAATTCTCACTGCGTTCTTGTTTAGAACTAGCAGATGAAGCAATAGTATACATTTTATCATATGCAGCAGAATGAATAGCAGACTCTACATTTGCATCTTCTTCTTCTCCTTCATACGTTCTATATCCCAAACCTAAAGCAGCACGCATACGTTCTTGTGCTTCGATTTGAGCTTTGATACTTTCATGACCGAATTTAATAGCTTCAATCATTTCAGCTTCAGAAACTTCTTTCATTTCCCCCTCTACCATTGCGATAGAATCTTTAGAAGCACCGATCATCATATCAAGATCCGCAACCTCTAATTGGGCTTTACTAGGATTTACAATCAATTTCCCATCAACACGTGCAACACGTACTTCTGAAATATAATTGTAAAAAGGAATATCAGACACTGCTAAAGCAGCTGAAGCCGCTAAACCAGCTAATGCATCTGGCATTACTTCTTCGTCATAAGACATCATCTGAATCATGATTTGAGTCTCTGCATGATAGTCATCTGGAAAAAGAGGACGCAACACACGGTCAACCAATCTCATGGTTAAAATTTCTCTATCACTCGGACGAGCTTCACGTTTAAAAAAGCCTCCTGGAAAACGTCCAGCGGCAGAAAATTTCTCTCTGTAATCTACAGTTAGTGGCAAAAAGTCCACCCCTGGATTTGCTGTTCTCGCTGAAACCGCAGTTGCAAGCAACATACAATCTCCCATGCGCACCACAACAGAACCATCAGCTTGTTTTGCCAATTTTCCTGTTTCGATGGAGATGCTTCTACCATCTCCCAAATCGATAATTTCTTTAGTTACCTTAGGAATCATACTAAATTTTTACTTTGATTAATTAAAAGGTTTTCGCCTTTATAAAAAAGGACTAAATGGGTTGTTGTGTTGTTGTAGTTGTGTGTAGTTGTATGAAACCCAATGAAAAACCAGACTTTTTTTCTGCCAAAAGACTAAAAAGAAAAAGAGGCGCAAAAGCACCTCTTTAGTATGGATTATTTTCTAATACCCAATTCTTTAATAATTTCACGATATCTATTGATATCTTTTTTCTTCAAGTAATCAAGAAGTCTTCTTCTTTTTCCTACTAAAAGTACTAATGAACGCTCTGTATTATAATCTTTACGATTTCTTTTCAAGTGTTCAGTTAAGTGTGAAATTCTGAATGTAAAAAGTGCGATTTGCCCTTCTGCAGAACCTGTGTTTGCAATATTTCCACCGTGTTTAGTAAAAATATCTCCTTTAATTTCTTTTGTCAAATACATGCCAATATTCTTTAAATGATTATTATGTAATGAATTATACAACCCGTACAATTCAGGCGCAAATGTAATTCTATTTTTGAAATAAAACTAAACACATCGAAAAAATCTACTTTATTTTTAAAATAAAAGTCCTGCTAACTCGATTATTTATTAAAACAATAAAGCAACCTCCTCAGCAACCTTCTCCAAAAACAAAACATCCTCGTCTCCAAAAGCCTCTGCTGTATGTGAATCGATATCAATCTGCCCAATATTCTTACCATTAACGAAAATTGGAACAACTATTTCTGACCGAACATCAATACTACAAGCAATATAATTATCCTGTGCATTTACATCATCGACAACAAATGTTTTCCCACTAACTGCTACCTGCCCACAAATTCCCTTTCCAAAAGGAATAACTGTATGATCTGTAGGCTCCCCAGCAAAAGGACCTAAATAAAGAACAGTATCTGACTCTGCTGCAAAATAAAAACCTACCCAATCATAGAGAGAAAACTCTATTTCCATATACTCGCAAAGCTCTTGTAGCTTTTCATCACGAGAAACCCCTTCCTTTCTTAAAATCTTTTGGGTAATTAATTCAGCTTCTTCGTAATTCATATCGTTTTTTACAAATATATTTTTTATCTATTCAAATCTAGGTTGTATTTTAGTTAAAAAAGATTTTTAAATGAAAACCTTACCACCCTTTGTTTTTTTCATATTACGCTTTACTGCAATATACACTTCCTTAAGCGCAGTATATTACAAATACCTAAAACAATTTGAAGCAAAGAATCTTCAACTAGACCCTATTTCAAATTATGTTGCAAAAATCACACAAAAAAGTCTCCAATTATTTGATTTAAAAGTCTCTCTTCTAAAATCAAATCTAGAACCCGCAGTACTCGTTTTTATAAACCCAGATAAAGCCATTGTGAAAATTATAGAAGGCTGCAACAGCATAAGCATTATCATTCTTTTCGCCTCATTTATATTTGCCTTTTACTCAGGATTATTCAGAACCTTTTTGTTCATATTATTAGGTAGTCTCTCTATTTTCACGCTAAACATTCTTCGAATTGATTTGTTCATCCTAGGGTTGCATCATTATCCTCAACACAAAGACTTTCTACACGACATATTATTTCCTTTAAGCATCTATGGATATGTTTTACTACTATGGTTAATATGGATTTTTAAACTAAATAAAAAACCATGAAGCAAACAAACATAAAAAGATTAGTAATTGGACTACTATCACTAATAGCACTTATATTGATTCGAAATTTCGAAACCGAATTGTTTTATGACCCACTAATTTCCTATTTCAAACAGAACTACCATAATCTGCCTTTTCCAAATACCGACTACACGTTACTATACATATCCTATACTGTAAGATTTCTGCTAAACAGCTTCTTTTCTATAGCAATACTATGGAACATATTTCAAAAGCAAGCACATCTTAAAATTATATCTATAATCTATCTAACTTTTTACATAGTCTTACTATTGCTTTTATGCTATAGCCTACACTTCAAAGCGGACAATTTACAAATACTGATATATACTAGAAGATTCTTAATTCACCCTATTTTATTATTGATATTTATTGGTGCTCTCTTCTATCAAAAAAGAACAACTCCATAAATTTTTAAAATTTTAACATTTAATTCACTTCAATTTAAATACTTTTGTTACATGTCTAATAGAAAACATTTTAGTTATCTTTTCTTAGCCATCCTAATTTTCTCAAACATAGGGTGGTCTATCAATGCACACTCTTGTCAAGGACAATTGCAGAAAACACTATTTTCTATTGCAGGTAAACATGAAAAAGGTAGCTGTACTGAAACACAAGACAAACCTAGTTGCTGCTCTACAGAACATACAGATTCCGAAACAAAAGAAGATAGTTGTTGTAAAAATGAAATCACTCAACCAAACTTAGATATATCTTCCTTTGTCAAGGTATTACCTCTACAGCTAGAGTTAATATCACCGGACACAGATTGGTTTTATCCCATTTTTAGCAATATTATTCTAGGAGAGATATCTCCAGTCATTCCTGAGTTCTACACAGACACTCACGCACCCCCTCTTTTTAAACTCTATTGTAAATTTCAATTTTACGGGTGATATAACTTTTTTATATAAGTAGAAAAGCTACAAAAAAAGTTAATACATCTAAACACCTATAAATGAAACATTTTATTACTGTTGTATTGTGCGCCTTAAGTCTATCCTTATGGTCACAAGAACAACTCAACGGAACTATTGTAGACGAAACCAATAGCCCGATACTTGGCGCGTCAATCTTTTGGGAAAACACAACAATTGGAACCACATCAGAAGCAAATGGAACTTTTAAAATTCCCTTGCACGAAAACGGAGTTCTCATCATTTCATATGTTGGATATGAAGAGAGAAAGCTCCCTATATCCAATACAAAATCATTAAAAACAATTATCCTCAAACCAGACAACATTTTAGGAGAAGTACTTTTAAAAACAAAAAAGAGAAATACTACACGCTCAGTTAGCGGAACAGCCAATACGATCACCATGAGCAGTGGAGAACTTCTAAAAGCAGCTTGTTGCAACATTGCAGAAGCCTTTGAAACCAACCCTGCAATTGATGTAAACTTCGCTGATGCAATAACAGGAACTAAGCAAATTAAAATGCTTGGACTAACTAGTCCTTACATTCTTATTGCAGAAGAAAACATTCCATCCGTACGTGGTGCTTCACAAGCCTATGGACTATCTTTTACACCAGGAACTTGGGTAGAGAGTATCCAAGTAACCAAAGGAGCAGGAAGTGTCGTTAATGGATACGAAAGTATCTCTGGCCAAATCAACACGGAATTGATAAAACCATTAAACGATATTCCACTCTTTGTAAACTTATATGGTTCCACCGACGCCCGCTTTGAAGCAAACATCCATCTCAATCAGAAAGTTTCTGACAAATGGAGTACTTCTCTATTTCTACACGGAAATCTACGTCAGAATAAAAACGATATGAATCATGACAACTTTCTTGACTCCCCGATAGGAGAACAGATCAACGTAATGAATCGTTGGCAATATACCAATCTCGAAAAAGGAGTCGTAAGCTTTTTGACCTTGCGTTATATGAAAGATAACAAGCAAATGGGAGAAGTTGATTTTGACAAAAAAACAGACAAACTTAAACCTACAATATGGGGTTCTGAAATAAACACAGAAAAAGTCGATCTAAGTGCAAAGGTGGGATATGTATTTCCAGACATGCCTTTTCAAAATATGGGATTGCAAGTATCCTATAATTACCACAAACAAGACTCCTATTTTGGGCTAAACCCATACAACATTCAACACAATAGTCTATATACGAATTTTATTTTTGGCTCTATAATCAGTAACACAATGAATAACTTCTCTACCGGAGTAAGTTTTACTATGGACAACTACAATGAATATGTAGCCTTCTCACTAAATCAAAATTTTGACCGTATGGACAACTCTGTAGGTGGATTTTTCGAATACACTTATAACAACACAGAGAATTTAAGTTTCATAGCGGGCCTAAGAGTCGATTACCACAATCGAATGGGGGTTTTTATGACACCGCGTTTTCATTTAAAATACAGCCCTTGGAGTACAGGAACATTTAGATTATCAGCAGGAAGAGGAAAGCGATTAGCTAATATTTTTGCAGAGAATCAAAGTTTCTTCGCTAGTAACCGTCAGTTCATAATTCATAACGTACAAGGTGACATCTACGGGCTTGACCCAGAAATTGCATGGAATTATGGATTAAGCTTTTCCCAGGACTTTAATTTGCTCAGCAAACAAGGAAACATAACAGTCGACTTTTATAGAACCGATTTTGAAAACCAAATAATTGTAGACATAGACCAAAACTCACATGAAGTTAACTTCTACAACTTAGACGGAAAATCATTTGCAAACAGCCTTCAAATAGATTTGAACTACAATTTAGCGCACAACCTAAACTTACGAGGCGCATATAAATATTACGACATACAAACCGATTATCAGAGTGGCAGAAAAGAACGCCCATTACAATCTAAACACAGACTATTCGCTAATTTAGAATATGAAACCCAAACTACAGAAAAAGGAGGAAGCTGGAAGTTTGATGCAACCTATAATTGGATTGGAAAACAACGTTTACCAAATACAAGTCAAAATGCTGTAGAAAACCAATTAAAACCATACACCAACCCTTTCTCTACCGTAAATGCGCAAATCACAAAAGTATTCTCTGACAGATTTGAAATTTACATAGGAGGAGAAAATATGACTAATTACACACAAGACCGTATTATTTTAGGAGCAGACCAACCGTTTGGAACAGACTTTGACAGCTCTATAGTGTATGCACCAATATTTGGTCAAATGTATTATGCAGGACTTAGATATAAAATTAAATAACTAAAAAACAATCAAATGAAAAATTACATCCTTATTGCATTAGCAAGTTTCTTCTCAATAGCTATAAACGCACAGGAGAAACCAAAGAACAAAGAAATCGTTGAAGTAAACGGTCAATGTGGAATGTGTAAAAAACGAATTGAAAAAGCAGCGTTATCTGTAAAAGGAGTTAGAGCCGCAGAATGGTCAGTAGATAACAAACAATTGGAACTCTTTTTAAATCCAAAAAAAGTAGACGTATTGGAAGTTGAAAAAGCAATCGCAAAAGTAGGACATGACACCAAGCATGTAAAAGCAACAGAAGAAGAATACAACAGCCTTCACTCTTGCTGTAAATATGAACGTAAATAACAAACAAAAAGCCCTAATTTAAATAATTAGGGCTTTTTTAAACTCAAACTACAATATGTAATCTTGTAGCAAACTCAAAACTACAAAATCAAAAATTTTCTTTTTCACAGCTATTTTAATCATATTGCTTTAATAAGTATAAAATAAGGTCAGTAGTAGTTAACATCCCAACCAAATTCTCATCTTTCATAATAGGTAAAGCCCTAAACCCACTTTTTACCAATATTTCCGCAGCTTCCCTCACATTTGTATGAGATTCAATTGTAACTACGTCTTTTGTCATAACCTGCTCTAGACAATACATATCATAAATAGTAGCACTAATCACTCTATCCTCTTCATCTAATCCTTCAGCAACTCCAACTCGTAATAAATCAGTATAGCTAAGAATTCCAACGATACGATCCCCATCAACTACAGGTAAATGACGAATATTGTGCTTTAGGAATAACTCTTCCGCTTTACTTAAAGTGTCTTTCAAATTCAATTTAACAACATTCTCTGTCATTACAATAGATACAGGTATTCTCTCCTTCATAGTGAACATGCTATTAAATTACAGGACAAAAATACATTGATATTTTGGCTAACATTATGACATTTGTCATGTTAGAAAATATATTACTTAATTAACCCTTCAATCTCATCTACAGTACCCTCACCATAACCGCTCCATTTTTTAATTAATACTCCCTCAGGATTAAACAAAAAATAAGTTGGAGTACCACTTATAATGTATTGTGCTAAAGCATCATTCATCCTACCATCAGAATTGCGTATGATATTCCAATTATCCACCCCGTCAACAATATAATTCCTAAATCCCTCTTCGTCTTGATCTATATAGTAAGTCAAGACATTTATTTTTTCTTTATTCATATTACTCAACTTTTCTAAACCGGGTCTTGACATTTGACTAGCCCCACAATAAAGAGTAGAGAAATCTACAAGCAAATAACGTCCGTCAAAATAATTTGATAGCTTCTGCTTTTCATCATTTTTATTCTCAAAATTAAAATCAGCATACTCCATTCCCTCTTCCATTTGACGTGAATCAATATAAGTTTTAAGAAAAACTCCATATTTAGAAACCCTCAAGTTCTCATCTAACTTTTCATACATTTCACTCAAAACAGGCTTTTCTATCCTAGTAAAACTTCGTACGATATAAGATAACGAAAAATAATTATTAGCATTTTCCAGTAAATAAGCTTTGTTTATATTATCAACTTCAGAATCTATCTTCCCAATAGATCCATCCTTCCCCCAATAAGATTCCGAAACTGATTCCGAAACTGATTCATCCACAGGTTTTCCATAATACTTTTGCATATATTCCTGCATCAATTCATTTCTTTTATCAGAAAGCTCTTTTGTCAGACTATTAAAATCTTGCTGAACAGCATAATACTTAGAATTTTCAACTCTGAGGTTATCCTCGAAATTTTCAAACTGAGAATGAATAGCAATGTTTTCTCCATTCTCTACAAATAAAAACACATCTGAACGTCTTTCTGTTTCCCCTCCAATTGATAAATGTATTGTTCTAGGAAAATCAATTTTTTCAAATCGAGATAGACTAAATTCATTATTTAGAAGTTCAGTGGTACCAACAACCTCCATCGATTCCAGATCCCTCAATACAACCTGAGCTCCCTCATCAAACCCCCTTAAAGTCCCTTTAATCGTTAATTCTTGTGCACTAACAATACATAAAGAAAGCAAACAAATAACGCTAACACCGATTCTTATCATATGAAGTATATTTTAATTTTAAAAATTACATTATTCAGTACTTAAACAATCTTACATCTAAGAAACCCTAGTAAACTTAACGTTTTTTAAGTTAAAATAAAATCTTTAACCAAAGAATAAAACACACAACTTATAAGAATAAAAAAACCGTTTCAAAATAAATTGAAACGGTTTCTATTAAAAAGTGACCGCGGGAGGTTTCGAACCCCCAACCCTCAGAGCCGAAATCTGATATTCTATCCAGTTGAACTACGCGGCCCCAATATTATTTAGAAAGTAAAGCCTTAACAACAGTAGATATTGTTTTACCGTCTATCTTTCCTGCTAATTCCTTAGAAGCCAATCCCATTACTTGTCCCATAGAAGCCATTCCAGAAAATGAACCATTCTCAATTATCGAAGCCACTACAGCTTCAACTTCTTCTACGCTTAACTGTTCTGGTAAAAACTGTTCAATAATTTTAGCTTGTGCTATTTCAGGATCAGCTAAATCTAAACGATTCTGCTCACTGAATATAGCCGCACTATCTTTTCTTTGCTTCACTAATTTCTGAAGTATCTTAATCTCATCTTCAGCACTAAGTTCTTCCTTAGCACCCGACTGAGTTTGTGCTAATAACAATTCAGATTTAATAGCACGCAACGCTTCTAGAGCTGTAGTATCTTTCGATTTCATTGCTTCCTTCAATGCATCCATAATTTGTTTTTGCAAACTCATAGTCTTGATTTTTTAATTTTCACAAATATAAAAAATAACCCGAAAACAAAACTGCTTTCGGGTTATTTTAAATCTTTCATGTTCTCACTAATCTACATTATCATGTAAAAAAGAATTGTTAGAACGCAACTTAGAATCGTTATTACTATCTAATCCAACTGTCATTCTAGACCTGTTGACATCAGAATTAGTAGATTCTAAATCAACTCCCATTCTTTTATAAGCAGGTTCTCGATCAAGATCATCCAACTGCGCATTAGAAGTATTGAACTTATAATTAAAGTCCTTCATTTTTCTTTTGCGTTCTTCTGTTCTATTTCTCAAAACCTCTTCAATACTCATTTCCATAGGATTCACTTCCTCATGGATTATATGGGTGGTTGGAATTTCTTCTTCACTTGTGCGAATACTAAACTTAAACTCCTCTTCTATCGCTTCAGTATGAACAGTTTTAGGTTTTGAATTCATTAACTCATTCTCAACTTCCATATAATCTTCCAATGAATAGCGAACTACATCATTATTTGAAGTAATGGATTCATTTGAAAATACAGATTGTTTTGGCTGTTCAAATCTAGACTGCTCCGAAGAAACAACTGATTGCACTTCCTCTAATTGAAACAAAACTGGCTCTTCAACTTTATGAGCTATAATTGGCTCATGAACTTGATAAAAAGGCTTAGCTATCTCTTGCTGTTGAACTTTTGGCTCTACAATTACAAACTCAGGTTCAACAACCTGAATCTCTCTAATATCTCTAACCTTCGCAATAGTATTCTCAATAGGAGAATCTGTAGCTGTAGTTTTCACAGTTGGCTCAACGATTTCAAAAAACACATCTAAACCAGAAGCAACCTCATGATTTACTCCTTCGCTAGTAGTTTTTTTTTCAACTTGAAAACCACCATTACCGTCGTTTCCCAATCCCCCTATAGGAGCGTCATCATCTAAATTGTATACTTTTCTTTCTTCAACAATTTCTTGTTCTACATGAACTTCAGGTTCTTTATGAGCTAAAGGCTCTTGAGGAGATGTAAAACCAATAGTTGGAGTATGAGTTTGTGTTAAATCACGAACTACTTTTTGTTCTTCTTCTAAAGCATGAATAATCACTCTAGGCTCAGAAGAATTCACAATATTCATTTGTTGCTCTACATTGAAACCAGTAGCAATGATTGTAACAGAAATAGATTCACCTAAAGATTCATCTTCACCAACCCCCATAATGATATTAGCATTATGTCCTGCTTCTGTCTGAATATGATCATTTATTTCACCAATCTCATCAATAGTAATTTCATTAGTACCTGAAACAATTAACAGCAATACGTTTTTAGCTCCGCTAATCTTATTATCATTCAATAATGGAGAATCCAATGCTTCAACAATCGCTTCCTTAGCTCTCGTTTCACCTGAAGCTACAGAAGATCCCATAATAGCAGTACCACTGTCTGAAAGTACTGTTTTAGCATCTTTTAAGTCAATATTTTGCGTATAGTGATGTGTAATAACTTCTGCAATCCCTCGAGAAGCAGTAGCTAAAACTTCATCTGCTTTAGAGAACCCAGCCTTAAAGCCAAGATTTCCATAAACTTCACGAAGCTTGTTATTATTAATCACGATAAGCGAGTCAACATTTTTTCTAAGTCGTTCCACTCCTTTCAAGGCTTGTTCTTGACGAACTTTACCCTCGAACTGAAAAGGAATAGTCACAATACCAACAGTTAAAATGTCTCTTTCTTTAGAAAGTTGAGCGATGACTGGTGCAGCACCTGTACCTGTTCCTCCCCCCATTCCTGCAGTAATAAACACCATCTTTGTATTGGTATCCAACATTTTTTCAATTTCCTCGATACTTTCTAAGGCAGATTGTTGTCCTACCTCAGGGTTAGCCCCTGCTCCTAAACCTTCCGTTAGGTTAATACCCAACTGAATTTTATTAGGAACTGTACTGTTTTCTAAGGCCTGAGAGTCAGTATTACATACCACAAAATCCACCCCTTTAATCCCTTGCTTAAACATGTGGTTAATTGCATTACTTCCTCCTCCTCCTACTCCAATTACTTTAATAACGTTTGATTGGTTTTTAGGCAAATCAAACTTGATGTTTCCAAAATCTGTAGTCTCCATACGTATCGCTTTTTATTCTGACTTTTCAATGAATTCTTTAATCTTTTTATAAAACTTTCCTAAGAAGCCTGTCTCAAATCTATCGGCTGTAGAAAGTTGTTCTTCCTCAGAACGAGTCTCTGATTGTCTCAGTTTCTCTTCTGTATAAACCGCCCTATTAGGCGTATGAGGCGCTTGACTATCACTAAAATCAAAAGGATTCTCTCTTTTAATTTCAACAACTTGCTTAACCTCTTGTAATCTCGCTTCTTCTTTTAATGACTCTAAAGAAACTGCTCCACGTGTACGATTGCGGTCACTTTCCATAACCAATCCAACAGCCGTAGCAAACAAAGGACTAGAAATTTCTTTCTCAGAATCTCCTGCTAAATGCTCATTTGGATATCCTATACGAGTATCAATACCTGTCTTATATTCTACCAATTGCTTAATGTGTTTCAACTCTGCACCACCACCTGTCAATACAATACCGGCAATTAATTTTTTCTGAGGATTCTCATAACCATATGTTTTGATTTCTGAAAACACAAGCTCTATAATCTCCTCAACACGAGCATGAATTATTTTCGACAAATTCTTAAGAGAAATCTCCTTTGGATCTTTACCTCTTAAACCAGGAATAGAAACAATTTCATTGTCTTTATTTTCACCAGGCCAAGCAGAACCAAATTTCACCTTTAACAATTCAGCTTGTTTTCCAATAATAGAACACCCTTCTTTAATATCATCTGTTATAACATTACCTCCAAAAGGAACTACAGCTGTGTGACGAATAATTCCATCTTTAAAAATGGCCAAATCTGTTGTACCACCACCTATATCAATCAAAGCAACACCAGCTTCTTTCTCTTCAAAACTTAGCACAGCTTCTGCTGACGCCAATGGCTCTAACGTAATACCAGAAAGCTCTAAACCAGCATCCTTTATACATCTACCAGCATTCTTTATTAAGGCAGCCTGACCAACTACCACATGAAAAGTAGCCTCTAAGCGCCCACCATACATACCAATAGGTTCTTTCACTCCTGGCTCGCCATCAATCTTAAACTCCTGAGGTAATACGTGAATTATTTCTTCACCCGGTAACATACTCAACTTCTGAACTTGAGCAATTAACTGCTCTATATCCATATCGTCAATAACCTTATCCGGATTCTCTCTACTTATATAGTCACTGTGCTGTATACTGCGGATGTGTTGCCCAGCTATTCCAACCACAACATTCTTTATTTTATATCCAGAAGATGCCTCAGCTTCCACAACAGCATTCTGTATAGACTGAATAGTCTGCGTGATATTGTTAACAACACCGCGCTTTACACCTAAGCTTTTTGCTTTACCAAGCCCTAAAATTTCGAGTTTGCCATACTCGTTTCTCTTGCCTATCATCGCAACTATTTTAGTCGTTCCGATATCCAATCCAACAGCTATATTTTCTCTTTCCATATTCATTTATTTGGTACACACCACTTGCTGGGTAAATTTTAGATTTATTGTTTTATACTGCCCAATCAACACGCTATCTTTAGACGCGAAGTTTATAAAAGCTTTATAATTTTCGAACTTCTTTGTAATCTGATCAAAACCACCAAATAGAATCTTAAAATCTTGATCACGACTTCTCATCTCCATTTTTTGATCTACACCAATGGTAATTCCAGTTATATTCTTCTTCAAAAAAGCATCTTCGTCAATCTGTTTTAATAAACCTGCTAACGCTTTACTATTTGACTTATCCACTCTTCCAACAACAATCGGTACGCGTGCAGTGTAATTAGACGACAACGGCATTATAGTTCCCTCTGAATCAATGTAAAATGACTCTCCTTCATTCAAAACACGTCCAATAGCACGTCTTTGCCAAACATCTGCAACCAATTTCCCATCAACAGTCACGAAAACATCAGCGCTTTTAACCATCTCATTTTCCTGTACACCTGCCTCCAAACTATTCAAATCTAGACTAGATTTATTAATATTAAAAGGCTTAGGAAAACTTTGTATCAACAAGTTATTAACATTTTGACTAGTAATAAAATGGTCGCCATTTCCATAAAACCTAACTTCTACATTTTCTATCGCCCTAACCTCACTTCGCTTATTTGCAAAGGAATACAGCCCGATTATAACTATAAAAATCAAAATCAATCGTAAGTCGCTCCATTTTATTTTTCTTAGAATCTTCACGCTTTTTTCGAATTTTTAAGCTTTTCTATCAATCCTTCTTTTATTTCTTCTACTTTTTCACCAATATCTCCAGCACCTAAAGTCAATATAATATCGGCATCTGATTCCTGCAAATACGACACTATATCATCCATAGAAACTATATCCTTAGAATCAGATGTTATTCTCTCTAACAACCTTTTTGAAGTCACTCCTTCGATAGGCAATTCTCTAGCAGGATAAATATCCATCAATACTACATTATCAAATTCAGATAAACTTGCAGCAAATTCATCCATAAAATCCCTCGTTCTAGAAAACAAGTGAGGTTGAAAAACAGCCACTATTTTTTTATCACTATACAACTCATGTACAGCTTGTGCCACAGCACGAATCTCGGTAGGATGATGTGCATAATCATCTATATATATAAGTTTTTCATCTCTTAACTTATATGAAAACCTTCTGCGAACCCCTTGAAAACTTTCAAGAGCCGCTACTATCTTATCACTTTCTACTCCGTATGTATAAGCCATTGCAAACGCCAAAAGTGCATTCGAAAGATTGTGATGTCCAGGCAATGCAAAACGCACTCCTGCAATACGTTCATTTGGAGTTTGAATATCAAAAACATACCATCCATTTTCAATCTCAATATTACAAATTGAAAAAGCAGTGTTTCCGCAATCTTCTCCCAATCGAACAGCAACCTCCACACCCTCTAAATCAACAGCAGGTGTTTTAAAAAAATGTGTTTTATCTTCAACTTTTGCAGCAAAATCCTTGAATGCGACAAGCATTTCTTCGGCAGTTCCAAAAATATCCAAGTGATCAGCTTCTGTAGAAGTCACACAAGCCATATTCGGATACAATTTTAAAAAAGAACGATCAAACTCATCTGCCTCTACCACTGTTACTGTTTTACCACTACCAATTAAATTAGTCTGATAATTTTCAACAACACCACCAACAAATGCCGTAACATCAACACCACTTTCATAAAGAACATGTCCCAAAATACTCGTCGTTGTTGTCTTTCCATGAGTTCCAGCAACAGCAAAACAATAGGTATCTTTAGTTATTATCCCTAATACTTCCGCACGTTTCTTAATCTCAAAACCATTATCAATAAAATAATTCCATTCCAAATGTGTCTTTGGAACAGCAGGAGTAACCACCACCAAAGTAGAGGAAACATCCCTAAAAACTTCATTGATATTCTCAACAGCATCATCAAAATGTATAACAATACCAGCCGCTTCCAATTCTCGAGTTAATTGAGTAGATGTACGATCGTAACCCGCAACCTCTTTGCCTAGAAACTTGAAATATCGGGCCAAAGCACTCATTCCAATACCTCCAATTCCAATAAAATACACAGCTTTAATGTCCTCTATTCTCATAACCCTTTACTTTATCAAAGTCACTATCTCGTTAACTATATTCTTTGTTGCATCAGGCATTCCCATTTTTTTAATAGTAATACCCAAATCTTTCTGTTTCATTTCATCTCTAAGCAACTTGCCAAAAACTTCCTGAAAGGTAACATCAACATCTTTTTCCTCTATCATTAATGCACCTCCACCATTCACTATGCTTAAAGCATTTTTCTTTTGATGGTCTTCTGCTACATTAGGAGAAGGTATAAACACAACCGGTTTCCCAACAATAGCCAATTCTGACACCGATGAAGCTCCTGCTCTAGAAACTATAAAATCAGCCACAGCATAAGCATAATCCATACGGTCTATAAATGGAAGCACACGGATGTTATCACCATGATACTTCTTATAATCTTCATAATATAATTTTCCACATTGCCATAAAACCTGAATGTTCTCATCTTTGAAATAATCTAATTGAGAAACAATCAATTGATTGATTTTTCTAGCTCCTAAACTACCTCCCAAAACAAGCAAGATTTTATTATCAGTAGACAAACCAAAACTTGCAAGAGCTTTGAATCTCTTAGAATCAATCTCCAACAAATCTTGCCTAACAGGATTACCCGTCTTCACTAATCTTTCTTTCGGAAAATAAGACTCAAGGCCATCATAAGCCACGCATATTTTCTTTGCCTTAGAAGCCAACAATTTATTGGTTATTCCTGGATATGAATTTTGTTCTTGGATAACTGTTGGAATTCCCATAGACGCAGCTACTTTAACAACCGCTCCACTAGCAAATCCTCCAGTACCAATAACCACATCTGGTTTAAACTGCTTAATTATTTTTCTAGATTTCCACAAACTAGAAACCAACTTAAAAGGAAATTTTAAATTCTCAACAGTCAACTTTCGTTGAATACCTGCAATCCAAAGTCCTTCAATTTTATAACCTGCTTGAGGCACCTTTTGCATCTCCATCTTATCTGCCGCACCAACAAACAATATTTCGGCATTTGAAAACCTTGATTTTAATTCATTTGCAATAGCAATTGCAGGATAGATATGTCCACCTGTACCACCACCACTAATTATAAATCTAGGATTCTCTTTCATAATCATTATTTATTTCGAACAGCATCCATAGGATTTCCTCCCTCTGCCATTATTTCTTGTTCTTTCTCTAACAAGCTTCTATCAATCAGGGCTTGTAAAGCGTCTTCTCTTTCCATGCGTATACGCTCTTCCTCTCTAATTTCCTCTTCTTTTTTAGTAACACTAATAATAATACCCAATGACACACAAGTCATCCAAATAGAAGTACCCCCACTGCTAATCAATGGCAAAGTTTGCCCCGTAGTAGGCAATAGTGAAACTGCTACCCCCATATTAATCATGGCTTGAAATATTATATAAAAACCCAATCCAACTACCAATAATTTCCCGAATAAAGTTGGAGCCTTATGAGCTGCACGAACAAACCTAAAAAACAAGAACAAATAAACTGACAATACAGCCAATCCACCTAACAAACCATACTCTTCAACTATGATTGCATAAATAAAATCGGAAGACGATTGAGGTAAAAAATTCTTCTGTACACTTTTCCCTGGTCCTAATCCAAAAACACTACCCGTAGCGATTGCTATCTGAGCATTTTCAACTTGATACAAATCAGCATCCTCTTCATCAGTAGCAGTAAAACGATCAATTCTACTAATCCAAGTATCCACCCGATTTGGCATCATTGAAGGGAAAGCTTTTGCTGTCAAGAAAAACAAACCTGCCATCGCTATAGATATTCCACCTATTCTCAACAAATATTTAAAAGGATATTTCCCAACAAATACCAACATACAAACCATCATAAAAATAAGAGCGGCCGTCGATAAGTTGGCAGGCAAAATTAAACCTGTAATAACAAACACAGGCAACCATAACCAAATCAAAGATTCCTTAAAATCAACAACCGTATCTCGTATACTAGCTAAATATTGAGCAACATAAACCAACAATACCACCGAAGCAATAGAAGAAGGCTGAAAACCAACATTAACAAAAGGTATATATATCCATCTGTTTGCATTAGCTCCTCCAATAGTATTACCTTGAAAAGCTGTAAAAACAAGCAATATAACAACCACAAATATGGCTAACACAGAAATAACTCTAAAACGCTGATAGGGTATTTTATGAGTAAAATACATCATAATCAACCCAATCGTCAAATGCGTAAAATGTTTAATTAAATACCCGAAAGTAGAACTTCCTGCACCTACTGTATAAACCAAGTTAGTACTCGCACTATAAACAGGCATAAACGAAAACAGAGCCAATAGAAAAACCATTGCCCAGATTAACTTATCCCCTTTTAAGTGTGAAAGTATCTCTTTCATATTCTTTTATAAATTTCTAACAGCATCTTTAAATTGACGACCACGGTCTTCATAGCTTTCAAACAAGTCAAAACTTGCGCAGGCCGGCGAAAGTAATACATTATCTCCTTGTTCAGCCATTTTTTCTGCAATTTTAACTGCCTCAACCATGCTCTGAGTTTCAATAATTGTATCTACTACTCCCGAATAAGCTGCTTGAATCTTATGGTTATCTACACCAAGACAGATAATACCTTTTACTTTCTCACGAACTAAAGGCATTAATTCATCATAATCATTTCCTTTATCAACACCACCAACAATCCAAACCGTAGCATTTTTCATACTATCCAACGCATAAAAAGTCGCATTGATATTAGTCGCTTTAGAATCATTGATATATTGAACGTTATTAATTTTAGATACTTGTTCTAAACGATGCTCAACTCCTTGAAAACTTGATAAACTCTCGCGAATCGTCTGCTTTCTAATTTTCATTAATTGAGCTACTGTTGTTGCAGCCATAGCGTTCTTTACATTGTGTTTTCCTTCTAAAGCAATATCTTCAACCGACACTGCTACTTTTTCACTATTCATATTTATTATTATTTTTTGGTCTTCCACATAAGCTCCAATATCAAATTTCTTAGTCAAAGAAAAAGGTATCTTTTGAGCACTAATCTCATGACTATCAAGCCACTTTTCTATTTCAACATCATCCGCATCATAAATCAAATAATCTTCAGAAGTCTGATTCATCGTAATTCGAAACTTTGCGTCTATGTAATTCTCGTATTTATATTCGTAGCGATCTAAATGGTCTGGACTAATGTTTGTTATAACCGCAATATGAGGTCTAAAAGTCTCAATGCCATCTAACTGAAAGCTACTTAACTCTAAAACATATCTCTTATCAGGATCTATAGCAACTTGACCAGCATAACTATCTCCGATATTTCCCGCCAATCCAACATCTAACCCACCTTCTTTCAATAAGTAGTGCGTTAGCATAGTCGTAGTTGTTTTTCCATTACTACCCGTAATTGCAATTGGCAAATCACTATTAAAAGTAAACGCAAACTCAATTTCTGAAATAATGCGAATCCCTTTCTCTTTCGCTTTTTTTATAATAGCAACCTTATCAGGAATTCCAGGACTCTTAACAATCAAAGAAGCATTTAGAATCAACTCCTCTGTATGTTTCTCTTCCTCCCAAGCAATTTCTTGCTCATCCAACATATTTTTAAACTTAGAAGCAATCTTTCCAAAATCGGAAACAAAGACCTCATAATCATGTGCTTTAGCCAATATAGCTGAACCAACACCACTTTCACCTGCACCTAAAACAACTAACTTCATCCTCTATCTCAATTTTAGTGATACCAAACAAAAAACACCTAATAATATGGCAATAATCCAAAAACGTGTCACTATTTTACTTTCGTGATACCCTTTCTTTTGAAAGTGATGATGCAAAGGAGCCATTAAAAAAATACGCCTCCCTTCACCATATTTCTTCTTCGTGAGCTTGAAATATGAAACTTGCAAAACCACCGATAAATTCTCTGCTAAAAACACACCACATAACACCGGTATCAAAAGCTCTTTACGAACTGCGATTGCAAGAACTGCAATAATCCCGCCTATAGTCAAACTTCCCGTATCTCCCATAAAAACCTGAGCAGGGAATGTATTATACCACAAAAACCCAATCAGAGCCCCTGCGAAAGAGGCAATAAAAATGGTCATTTCACCGGAATTAGGTATATACATTATGTTGAGATAACCCGACAAAATAACGTTACCTGAAACAAACGCAAAAATCCCTAACACAAAGACCGATATAGCCGAGGTTCCAGCCGCTAACCCATCAATACCATCCGTAAGATTAGCACCATTAGACACTGCTGTAACAATAAATATTACGATAGGAATAAATATAAGCCATGCATAACTCTCATAACCATCACCTAACCACGCCAATATTTGTCCATAATCAAATTCGTTATCTTTAAAAAAAGGAATAGTCGTTGCTGTAGATTTAATATCAAAACGACTTACCTCTGCATCTACCATCATAGCGACAGAAGGAGCCTCTCTAACCGTAACACTTGGGTGAAAATACAATACTGAACCAACTATAAGCCCAAGCCCAACTTGTCCAATAACTTTGAATCTCCCTTTAAGCCCTTCTTTATCCTTTTTAAAAACCTTAATATAATCGTCTAAAAAACCAATTACTCCCATCCAAAGTGTAGTAAGTATCAATAATCCGATATAAATATTATCTAACTTAGCGAATAACAAAACAGGAATTAGAGTAGCTATAATTATAATAACCCCTCCCATAGTTGGTGTTCCAGATTTTTCCTTTTGTCCTTCCAAACCAAGCTCACGAACTGTTTCTCCAACTTGAAGTTTTCTCAAATAATTGATAATTCGCTTTCCGTAAATAATTGATATCAACAAAGAAAAAATCACAGCCATACCCGAACGAAAGGTGATATATTGAAATACCCCAGTACCTGGAATAGCAAAATGTTGATCTAAATATTCAAATAAATAATATAGCATACCGTCTCTTTTCTTCTAACTTCTTTTATCCAAAAACTCTTTTACAATCACCAAATCATTGAAGTCACTTCGAACTCCCTTAATTTCTTGGTATGTCTCATGCCCTTTACCAGCAATCAAAATAATATCTCCTGGCTTAGCTTCTTGGCAGGCTGCTTTAATAGCCTGTTTTCTATCTTCAATCAACAAGGTTTTCATCGCATTCTGTGGCTCAACACCAGCTTCCATTTCTTCTAGAATCACATATGGATCTTCGAATCTTGGATTATCTGAAGTAAGAATCACTTTAGAACTCAATTCTGTTGCAATCTGCGCCATTATAGGACGCTTCGTTTTATCTCTATTTCCTCCACAACCAACAATTGTAATCAATCGTTCATTATAAGTTCTTATTGAATTAATCGTATCCAAAACATTTTTCAATGCGTCTGGTGTATGTGCATAATCAACAATGGCAGTAATCTCATCTTTAGAAACGATATATTGAAAACGACCATCCACACTCTTCAACTTACTAATCCCTACAAGTACCTCCTCTTCGTTTGCACCTAATTCTATTGCAACCGCATAAACAGCCAACAAATTAGAAGCATTAAAAGCACCAATCAACTGAACCCACAGTTCGTGTAATCCGATTTTCATCAACATTCCTGAAAACTGATTCTCTAAAACTTGAGCTTTATAATCTGCTACATTCTTTAATCCGTAAGTTTTAATCTTAGCAACGGTATTCTGAACCATCACCATACCATTTTTATCGTCCTTGTTTGTTATCGCAAAAGCCGATTTAGGTAATTGGTCAAAAAAAGTTTTCTTTGCATCTCTATAATCAGCAAAAGTCTTGTGGTAATCTAAATGGTCATGCGACAAATTCGTAAAAACTCCACCTTTAAATTGTAACCCAAATGTCCTCTTTTGATCAATTCCATGAGAACTAACCTCCATAAAACAATAAGTACAACCCGCTAAAACCATCTCATTCAAATATCTATTTATAGAAATTGAATCAGGCGTAGTATGTGTAGCTTCAAAAGTCTCATCACCCACTTTTATCTTAACAGTAGATAACAAACCTACTGTATACCCCATATCTGTAAACATGTCATACAACAAAGTTGCAATCGTTGTTTTACCATTTGTTCCAGTAACTCCAACCAAATGTAATTTTGAAGAAGGATTGTCGAAAAAATTAGTTGACGCTATAGCTAATGCCTGATTAGTGTCCAAAACTTCAACATAAGTAACCCCTTCTCTCAAATCAGCAGGCAATTTCTCACATAAAACAGCTCCAGCACCAGATTCTATAGCTTGATCAATATAAGCATGTCCATCAACCTGAGTGCCCCTTAAGGCAACAAATAATGAGTTCTTCTCAATCTTTCTTGAATCAATAACCAAAGAAGATACAGATACGATAGTAGAACCCACTATGGATTCTATTGTCATTTTATATAATATGTCTTTCAGCTGTTTCACGATAATTCTAATATTACAGTTTGATCTCTTTGTATAACACTTCCCGCTATGATAGATTGTTTTTTAACACGTCCTACTCCACTTGCCTTAACAACCAGCCCCATATTTTCTAATAAAGGAATAGCATCCATCACAGCCATACCACAAACATCCGGCATACTTGCCACCTCTGCATTCGCTTTAGCATAATACTGCTCGTAACCACTTTCTATTTTATCCGAAATTTGGTCAATATTCTTTACTTCTTCTGTTGAAGGAACATCTGTATAAATCTTTTGCGCAATACGTTTAAAAACGGGTCCTGACACATCCGCTCCATAATAACTTTTTGCACGATTGGGTTTGTGAATTACAACTATACAAGAGTACTCAGGATTCTCAGCCGGAAAATAACCCGCAAAAGAAGATGAATAATACATATCGCTTCCCTTTCCTCCACCATAATTTACTTGAGCAGTTCCAGTTTTCCCTGCCATGGAAAAATTAGGAGAATACAATTTTCTTCCCGTTCCCTTTTTTACCACATTTGCTAAAACCGCTTGAACCTTTTTAATAACCTCCGGTGAAGCTATTTGAGGGTTTATCACCTCTTTTTCAAAGCGAATTATTGTATTGTTATATTCTTTAACCTCAGAAACGAATTGAGGTTTAACCATCTCTCCATTATTAGCAACCGCATTATACAATGTCAAAGTTTGTAAAGGTGTTAATGCCAAACCATAACCAAATGCCATCCAAGGCAAAGCAACACCACTCCATCCTTTTTGTCCTGGTTTTGGAATATAAGGTTTAGCTTCTCCAACAAGGGAAATCCCCAAAGGTTTATCTAACCCCCATTTTTCAAGATATCCAATGAATTCAGATGGATTATCTTTGAATGCCTCACTAATTCCTTGTGTTATCACAGTATTAGAAGAAACCTCAAAACCTCTAGCCAAAGAAACAACTCCATAACCACCTCTCTTAGAATCACGTACACTTCTTCTGTAGAACTTCACCAAACCTCCCTGTGTATCATAGGTTGTAGCAGTATCAGCTTTTCCTGATTCTAACAGTGCTAATAACCCCGCCAATTTAAAAGTTGAACCTGGTTCATGTTTTTCTCCCACAGCATAATTTACCGTTTCATAATAACCACCCCCATCAGCTCTTCCCAAATTTGAAATAGCTCGAATAGCTCCTGTTTTCGCCTCCATCACTATCACACACCCATGATCCGCTTCGTAATACTCTAATTGCTTTAAGAGTGCATGATGAGCAATATCTTGTATGTAAACATCTATAGTTGAAACAACATCTTTCCCATCTATTGGTTCCACTTCATTTCCATCACTAATAGGTTTATAGTGACTTCTCGACATTCTTTGCAGAACCTGTCTCCCATCTGTACCTTTCAAATAATTAGAAAACGCACCTTCAATTCCAACGCGCGTTACTGTATTATCCCCATTATCTCTTTCATACCCAATGGTACGTTGGGCTATTTTACCTATTGGATGTTGTCGAACCGTTTTTTGTTCCGCAATTATGCCCCCTCGATTAGGTCCCATCTTAAACAACGGGAACTTTTTCAAGCGCATATATTCCATATAATTCAAACCTCTTACAATCAATAAATATCGATTCTTTTCAGCACGAGCGGTACGCAACGCTACCTCGTAATGAGAAGCAGGCTTATGTAACATTACAGACAAAGAATCAGACAAAGCTTTCACATTGCTATCAAAATCTTCTTTTTTTGGAGCTTGCGAGTCAAATCGAATTGTATACATAGGCATTGAAGTAGCCAAAAGACTTCCATCTGCCGAATAAACATTTCCTCTATTTGCAGGAATATCACGACTTATAATATTTCGCTCACGAACTTTATCCCGCAACTCCTCACCATCAAAATACTGTATCTTAACTAAACGATAAACCACCCCCAATGCCATCAAAAAGATTACACTAGAAACAATGTAGATATTGGCGTAAATATTTTTTCCACCTACTGCCATAGTCTTGTCCAAAAATTATCGTTAACTTCTTTTATTACCTTTATCTTCTGTGGCGGAACCTCAGAAGGATAAATTCCAATCTCTTCCATTTTTACCGAAATAGAAGACTCCATCTTCATTTCCATCAAATCAGAACGCGTTTGAATGAATTCCGTTCGCAACTCCTTTAATTCATGATTCATATCCTCAATCATAAAGTTTTTACCTTCATACAAATGGATATTTCCAATCATAAACAAACACAGTACTATCAAAAAAATGATAAACAACCAGTTCTTAGTAGCATTCTCATCTACTAAGTACTTCGCCTTTACTATGTCATACAAACTCAATTTCATTAATTCTTCTCTGCTATTCTCAACTTAGCCGAACGGGCTCTATTATTACTCTTTATCTCTTCATCACTAGGAACAATCAATTTCCCTAATTGTTTTAACGGCACTTCAAATCTTCCAAAGAAGTCTTTTTCAGGTTCCCCTTCAAACATTCCATTCTTCATAAAACGCTTCACCAACCTATCCTCTAATGAATGATAAGATATCACGCTCAATCTCCCTCCTTTATTTAAAATATCTAAACTCTGCTCCAACATTTCCTTCAGCACCTCGATCTCTTCATTTACCTCAATGCGTATCGCTTGATATATCTGAGCCAATATTTTATTGCTTTTATGAGCAGGTAAAAACCTACTCAAAATTTGCTTTAACTCCTCCGTATTCTTTATAGGTTTTTCAGCCCTTGCCAACACAATTGTATTAGCCATTGCCCCAGCATTTTTCAAATCTCCATATTGAAAAAGCACTCTTTTTAAATCCTTTTCATCATATTCATTCACTACTTGAAATGCAGACAAAGTGCCCGATTGGTTCATTCTCATATCTAACTCAGCATCAAAACGAGTAGAAAACCCGCGTTCAGCTACATCAAACTGATGAGACGAAACTCCCAAATCTCCCAAAACCCCATCCACCGATCTAACATTGTAAAAACGCAAGTATCTCTTCAGAAATCTGAAGTTTTGAGGAATTAATGTAAATCTTGGATCGTCAATTGCATTCTTAAGAGCATCCTCATCCTGATCAAACGAAAACAACTTCCCATCAGACCCCAATCGACTTAAAATCTCCCTAGAATGTCCACCACCACCAAACGTAACATCTACGTAAATTCCATCCGGTTTAATATTTAAACCATCCACGCTTTCCTTCAACAACACTGGGTTGTGATATTCATACTCTTTACTCATCGAAATTCAAATTACCCATTACGTCTTCTGCAAGCTCACCGAAATCAAAATCATCATTATTCAAGGTATTTTCATACGCTTGTTTATCCCAAATCTCAATTACATTCACCTTCGAAGACAAAACAATTTCTTTAGAAATAGATGCAAAATCTATCAAATCTTTAGCAATCAGCAATCGCCCTGCATCATCAATTTCCACCATTTTAACACCCGCCATAAAACGTCTGATAAAATCGTTATTCTTCTTTACGAAAGGATTCAACGAATTGATTTTCACCATCATCTTATTCCATTCTTCCATCGGCCAAAGCTCTAAGCAAGGTTCAAATACAGAGCGCTTCAAAACAAACCCATCAGCAAGAGTTGGCAACTGCTTTTTCAACAAAGCAGGAACCAACACCCTTCCCTTGGCGTCAATCTTACACTCGTATGTACCGATGATAGAAGTCACTTAACTCAATTTTACTATTTAATAGCAAATGTACTTATTTTTCACCACTTTTTACCACTTTCACCCACTTTGTTGATAAGTTTTAGCACTTTAACGTTTTAAAGCCCCACAACCACTTAAAACACTATAATTCAACACTTAGCACACATTCACAAAACCCAAAAAATTTCTTAACCAATTCGATTTTTAGTCACAAAAGGCGATTTTTCTCAAACAGAAAACACAGTCAAAAACTTAGTAAATCAAACCCAAATAAACTCGAAAACAAGAGCAAAATCCTCTTAGTAACACTATAAATTCAATGCAACACAACCCTCTTTTAACATCTCTATAAAACAACAAAGCCCCACTCATCTCAGGACTTTTTACCCCTTAAATCAATCTCAAAACAGCAAGCTTCTACAAAGACCTAAGCAACATACTCACACCTCTACCAGTCTCTTTTATTTAGAATTTCAATTACAAATCCAAAAAAGAGAATTAACCAAATAACCACCAAACCATCTTAGCTTTAAAGCATATCCACAAAAACCTCAACCTTTATCAAACACTTTTCATCACCCTACACATTTCACGGATACTCCCACAAAAGAACACCCAATCCCCTTTTAACCTCTACTCAAAGTCCATTTAATCTCTACTAATTTCATAGAATTTAAATATACCTTGAATGGACTTTGAATTGACTTTGAACAGATATTACATGCTTTACCTACACTTCATCACAACTTTCACTAAGAGCCTAAACAGGATTAAATACCAAGTTCCAACCTGATTTCACAATACGAAACAAATGCCTACAACCAACCTAACCACTTACATACCAACAACCTAATAAAAAACAATCCTACTTAAATAAAGAACAAAAAACTAATTATAAAAACAAAAAAAAGCCCACTTTCACAAGTGGGCTTCAAATTATATCAATCTATTACTTTTCAACTAATATGGTTTCGCATCATTACCCTCGTAGTAATTTACAAAAGCTTGATTTACGACACGCTTACCTCCATCTGTTGGATAGTTTCCTGTAAAATACCAATCACCCTTATTCTTTGGACACGCAACATGAAGATTTTCAACTGTTTGAAATATAATTTTCACATCAGACTTAATCCCCTCATCTTTCACCATCTCTGCGATTTTGGCCGAAATCTGCTCATCAGTGAACGGAGCATAAATCTCTTTCACATAATTCACTAAATCCCCATTCGCTAAACCTTCTTGTGCTTTAGACTTCTTATAAACCTCTTCCACTATATCATATTGATCAGTATCTTGTAAAAGCTCTATCGCAGCTCTAAAAGCAATCAACCCCTCTAAACGAGCCATGTCAATACCATAACAATCTGGATAACGAACTTGAGGTGCCGCAGAAACCACAACAATTTGCTTTGGATTTAAACGATCCAACATTCTGATAATACTTTTCTTTAAAGTAGTACCACGAACAATACTATCATCGATAATAACCAAATTATCAGTAGGTTTTATAACGCCATAAGTCACATCATAAACATGAGCCACCAAATCATCGCGACTACTATCATCCGTTATAAACGTACGCAACTTAGCGTCTTTTACTGCTATTTTCTCTGAACGTAACTTAACAGACAGAATCTCCTGCAACTTCTCTTCTGTTAAACCCTCTTTATTAGCTAATATATCTGCAATCTTACGCTGATTTAAAAAATCTTGTGCTCCCTCTACCATTCCAAAGAAAGAAGTCTCAGACGTATTTGGTATGTATGAAAACACTGAATTATCCGTATCATTATCGATTGCCTTCAATACTTCTGGAAATATCAATTTCCCCAAGTCTTTACGCTCTTGATAAATCTCCGCATCATTACCACGTGAAAAATAAACTCTTTCAAAAGAACAAGCCAACTCTGGTAGAGGCTCTAATATTTGTTCAAAACTAACACTAGCATCCTTCTTTATCAAGATAGCCTGCCCTGGCTTCAACTCTTTAATAGACTCATATGGCACATTGAAAGCCGTTTGAATTACTGGTCTCTCAGAAGTCACAACAACAATTTCATCATCTTCATAATAAAAAGCTGGCCTGATTCCCGCAGGATCACGAAACACAAAAGCATCTCCATGCCCTAACATTCCAGCCATCACAAATCCTCCATCCCAGTTCTTCGAAGCTCTGCGCAAGATTCTTCCAACATTCAAACGTTCCCCAATTAACGGAGAAGCATCTCTTTTAGAAAAACCTTCTTTCTTAATATCATAATACAAATCATTGATTTCATCATCCAAGAAATGTCCGATTTTCTCCATAACAGTAACCGTATCCGCCATTTCTTTTGGATGTTGCCCTAAGCGAACTAAATCATTGAAAAGCTCTTTAACATTCGTTAAATTAAAGTTCCCTGCAACAATTAAATTTCTGTGCATCCAGTTGTTTTGACGTAAAAAAGGATGAACACTCTCTATCCCATTCTTTCCAAAAGTACCATAGCGAACATGTCCTAAATACACTTCTCCAACATATGGAATATGCTTCTTCTGCAAATCCACATCATCAGCATACTCTGGATGATCTTCAAGTTCTTTATTAACACGATTATTCAACTGTGAAAAAATATCCTGAATAGGTTGAGCATCATTCGAACGAACTCTACTAATATAACGCTCACCCGGATTCATATCTAATTTTATACTTGCTAACCCTGCACCATCTTGACCGCGATTGTGCTGTTTTTCCATTAGTAAATACATTTTTTGAATCGCATAAAATGCCGATCCATATTTTTCTTTATAAAAAGATAGCGGTTTTTTAAGTCTTAAGAAGGCAATTCCGCATTCATGTTTTAGCGCGTCGCTCATAGCTATATTGTGTGGTTTGTTGTATTTTAAATAAAAAAAGCCCCATAATGAGGCTTCGGAAATCCGTTATTCTGATAATTCGATGTCGAATTGTGTTAACATTTTGAATTGTTGTAATCTATCCTTCACTTCAACTTTTGCAATCTCTTCCATTCGTTTTGTTCCAAACTTTTCTACGCAAAAGGACGCTAAATTAGACCCATAAATAATAGCATTCTTCATATTCTTAAATGAAATATTACTACTCTGCGCTAAATATCCTGCAAATCCACCTGCAAATGTATCCCCTGCTCCTGTCGGATCAAATACTTCCTTTAAAGGCAATGCAGGAGCAAAAAAGACATCATGCTTATCAAAAAGCAAAGCTCCATGCTCTCCTTTTTTAATAACTACATATCTCGGCCCCATTTGACGAATCACCTCTGCCGCTTTAACCAAAGAATATTCTCCAGATAACTGTCTTGCCTCTTCATCATTAATAGTAATAACATCTATGCGCTTCATAACTTCTTTAAGTTCTTCTAAAGCACAGTCCATCCAAAAATTCATAGTATCTAACACCACTAATTTTGGCTTCTCTGTCATTTGATCAAGTACGCTAATTTGAGTATTAGGATGTAAATTCCCCAACATCACCACATCTGCATCCTTGAAGTTTTCAGGAACTACTGGATTAAATTCAGCCAACACATTCAGCTGTGTATCCAAAGTATCTCTTGAATTCAAGTCGTTATGGTATCTTCCACTCCAAAAAAACGTCTTTCCTCCAGATACTTTTTCAACACCTGTTAAATCGATATTTCTACTAGATAATAAATCCAAATATTCTTGTGGAAAATCATCGCCTACCACTGACACTATTGCTGACTGCACTTTAAAATGAGAAGCCGCAAGGCCAATATAAGTAGCTGCACCACCTAAAATCTTATCTGTTTTTCCAAAAGGGGTTTCAATAGCATCGAAAGCTACAGTACCCACTATCAATAATTTATTCATGTTTATTACTAAGAAATGAAGATGCAAATATACTGCAAACTACATAGAACACAAAAAAGGCGTTCCTAAATTAAACAGAAGTTTCAAAAAGAATTATCCTTGTTCCTCTTTCTCATAATACTCATCAACCAAAAGTCGTGATTTCTGAGCCGCAGCAACCGCTAATTGATCACAACGTTCATTCATAGGATGATTATTATGTCCTTTAACCCATTTAAAACTCACCTGATGCTGTCTATATGCTCTCAAAAAACGCATCCATAAATCTGGATTCTTCTTACCTGCATAATTCTTTTTCTCCCAATTAAATACCCAACCCTTAACAACAGAATCAATCACATATTTTGAATCCGACACCACCAATACCTTAGTACCAGTATTCTTCAATTTTTCTAATCCTACTATGACAGCCAGCAACTCCATTCTATTATTAGTGGTCTTCCTATACCCCTCAGAAAATTCTTTAAAAATACGACGTCCAGCCCATTCTAATATTAACCCATAACCACCTGGCCCAGGATTCCCCCTAGATGACCCATCAGTATATATAATAACTTGTACATCTGTCATTATTTCGAATTCAATAATTTCTCAATAACCTCCGGAAAATATCGATGCTCTAATACCTGAACAGCTTTTGCAACATCTTCTGCTGTGTAAAAACTTTCCACCGGTGTATGAGCCTGAAAAATCACTGCCCCTTCATCATAATTTTCATTTACAAAATGAATGGTAATACCCGTTTCTTTTTCGTTATTAGACACAACAGATTCATGAACATGCATCCCATACATACCCTTACCTCCATATTTTGGTAACAAAGCTGGATGAATATTAATAATTTTATTAGGATACGCCTTAACCAACTCCTCGGGAAACTTCCATAAGAACCCAGCTAAAACAATTAAATCTGGATTAAAATCCCTTAAACGATGCGCTATTACACCCTCTTGAAGGTCTTTCTTGTCAAAAATAACAACTTCAAGTCCTCTTTTCTCCGCTTTTTCTATTATCTTAGCATTAGGTTTGTTTACCAAAACTATGTATTTGTTATTTTGATGTTTTTCTTCAAAATAATTTACAATATTCTCAACGTTAGTCCCTGAGCCGGAAGCAAATAAAGCGATGTTTTTCATTTAAAAAAGAATAAAAAATATTAGATTCGTGCAATTTGACTACAAAAAAAAGAATAATAACCGACAATAAACAGAAAAATAGGTAGAAGTATTAATTATTTTTATAATTTCGCACCGACAATTAACATGTAAAAAAAGGATTTAAAATAAAGTTTTTTATTTTTGCCTTTAGAAATTAAATTTAAAATTAAAAATTATGTCAGACATTGCATCAAGAGTTAAAGCGATTATCGTTGACAAATTAGGAGTTGACGAGAACGAAGTTGTAGCAGAAGCAAGCTTCACTAATGATTTAGGAGCTGATTCACTAGACACTGTTGAGCTTATCATGGAATTTGAAAAAGAATTTGATATTCAAATCCCAGATGACCAAGCAGAAAACATTGCTACAGTAGGTCAAGCTATCTCTTACATTGAAGAGGCTAAAAAATAATAACAAACAACCCACGTGTTAATCTTATCACGTGGGTGTTATTATTTTTTAAATCAGACAGATTTTAAAAAACGGAAAAGGACGGATTGGAAACAATCTAAAAAATAAAAAATCAAACAACCCAATGTTTCCTTTTTGTTATAAAAGTGAAAATTGGGATTTTTTTTTATAATCACAAACAAACTATAAACATATTTTTATGGAATTAAAGCGAGTTGTTGTAACAGGTTTAGGTGCCCTTACCCCTATTGGAAATAATATTCAAGAGTATTGGAATAACCTAATTAATGGAGTAAGCGGAGCTGCACCCATTACATATTTTGACGCTACAAATTTCAAGACTCAATTTGCTTGTGAATTGAAAAACTTTAATGTTGAAGATTTTATAGATAGAAAGGAAGCTAGAAAGATGGACCATTACGCACAATATGCAATGGTAACTGCTGACGAAGCTATTCTAGATTCAGGTCTAGACCTAGAAACTTTAGATAAAGATAGAGCTGGTGTAATCTGGGGATCAGGTATTGGAGGATTAGATACTTTTCAAAATGAAGTAACTAACTTCGCTAATGGAAATGGTATTCCAAGATTCAATCCTTTCTTTATACCTAAAATGATTGCAGATATTGCTGGTGGACATATTTCTATAAAATACGGTTTTAGAGGACCAAACTTTACAACAGTTTCTGCTTGTGCTTCCTCAACAAATGCCATCATTGACGCATTCAATTACATTAGACTTGGACAAGCAGATATATTCTTAACAGGAGGTTCTGAGGCTGCCATCACTATAGCTGGTATGGGAGGTTTCAATGCAATGCACGCTCTTTCTACACGTAATGACGACCCGAAAACAGCTTCTAGACCAATGGATAAAAATCGTGATGGTTTTGTTCTAGGTGAAGGTGCGGGCGCTCTAGTTTTAGAAGAATACGAGCACGCTATAGCACGTGGAGCAAAAATTTACTGCGAAATTGGCGGTGGAGGTATGTCTGCTGATGCTCATCACATTACCGCTCCTCACCCAGAAGGTTTGGGTGCTAAAAATGTAATGCTTAACTGCCTTAGAGATGCAGGTTTAAAACCTACAGATGTAGACTGTGTTAACCTACACGGAACGTCTACCCCATTAGGAGATATCGCTGAATCAAAAGCTATTCAACATGTATTTGGAGAACACGCATACACAATGAACCTAAACTCGACAAAATCGATGACAGGACACCTACTTGGTGCAGCAGGAGCAATTGAAGCTATTGCTTCAATTCTTTCTATTAAGCACGGAATTGTCCCTCCAACTATTAATCATTCTACACCAGACGAAAACATTGACCCTAAATTAAATTTCACATTTAACAAGGCTCAAAAACGCGATGTAAAAGTTGCTATGAGTAATACTTTTGGGTTTGGCGGTCACAATGCTTGTGTACTTCTAAAAAAAGTAGATCTATAATAATTTTTTCGCTAAGGTGAACTTATTTAAAAAAATATTCAAAGGTTCCCGTACCGTTAAGGATAACGGGAACTTCTTGAAAGAAATACAATCCATTATTGGTGCCAAACCAATTTGTATTCGTTATTACGAAATCGCTTTCACTCATCGTTCTATGAACCTGACAGATGAAAACGGCAACGCAATTAACTACGAACGCCTAGAATTTCTAGGTGATGCAATGCTTGGATCCGTAATTGCCTCACATCTATATCTTCAAGTTCCAACTGGCGATGAAGGCTACCTTACCAAAATGCGCTCTAAAATAGTAAATAGAGAAAACCTAAACCGCATTGGCAAAAACTTAAAGCTTATTGACCGAATTGAAAGTAAATTGACTAATCAACAATTTGGTGAAAACATTCACGGAAATATTTTAGAAGCACTAATTGGCGCTATCTATCTAGACCGGGGATACCCTGCTTGTGAAAATTTTATTCAGGAGAAAATACTCGCTAACGAAACAGACATTCAGAGATTAGAGACCAAAATCACAAGCTACAAAAGCTTGCTAATTGAATGGTGTCAAAAAAACAAACATAGTTTCAAATACGACACCTATGAAGAAGAAACCGCCGAACACATAAAGTATTTTGGCGTTAAATTATTCATCGACAATAAGGTAATTGCTAAAGCCAGAGCTACTTCTAAAAAGAAAGCAGAAGAAAAAGCTTCACAGAGAGCTTATTTTGTTCTACAAAATCAATTTACAGGCAAAAGGAATTAATTAATATTAGTTTAATACCGAAGCACATTCAATTCACTTCATTAAAGCAATAATTGTCGTATATTTGCTCATTCATCAATGGCTTTATGACTGCTCACAAAATAAACATAGACGATTTTGACGATTCTGATTATAAAGTAATAGCAATTCATTCTGGACTAGAAGATTTCAGAATAGCTTACTTTATCAACAAAATTTTAAACACGCGTTTATCTATATGCCCTGAACAAATAGAGCTTAAAGTTGAAAACACATACGCCTTATTCAATCACTACAGTTATACAGATTTAGATCATGACGTTTTATGGAATCTAATTCCTAATAAAACTCATTTTCAATCAGTAATAAAAGAAAGTACCTCTTTATTTAATGAGCAGGACACAGCCTTTAGGTCTTATATCTACTTATTACCTGAATTAAAATCAGTTGATTTCTTATTAAAAATAGATGATATTGACGAAGCTTTCGACATAGACTTGGTTATTGATAAAATTAAGACATTACGATTCGTTAGCTTGGTGTATGAATTGCAACAAAACAAAATAAAAAACAAAAACAATCTAATTTTCTAAGATATGTTAACACAAAAGAAAACAAAGATCGTAGCCACATTAGGACCCGCTTCAAGTAGCCGTGAAGTTATTCACAACATGATTAAAGCAGGTGTAAATGTTTTTAGGATTAACTTCTCACACGCTGATTATGCCGATGTAGAAGAAAAAATTAAAATCATCAGAGATTTAAATAATGAATTCGGTTATGCGACTTCAATTCTAGCAGACTTACAAGGACCAAAGCTCCGAGTAGGTATCATGAGTGAAGACGTAGTTGTTTCAAAAGGAGATATTATAACTTTCTCAACAGCGAGCGAATTCAAAGGAACAGCTTCAAAAGTTTACATGAACTACAAGAAATTCCCTACAGATGTAAACGTAGGTGAAACAATACTTTTAGATGATGGTAAATTAATTTTCGAAGTAATTGAAACCAATAAATCGGATGAAGTAAAAGCTAAAGTCATTCAAGGAGGTCCTTTAAAATCTAAAAAAGGAGTAAACCTACCTATGACTAAAGTCTCTTTACCTGCATTAACAGAAAAAGACATTCAAGACGCAATATTTGCAATAAAGAATCAAGTAGATTGGTTAGCACTATCATTTGTGAGAACCTCAGACGATTTAGAAGACCTGAGAAACCTTATCAATCAACACTCTGAACACAAAATTCCTATTATTGCAAAAATAGAAAAGCCGGAAGCCGTTAAAAACATCAACAAAATAATTGCATATTGTGATGGACTAATGGTAGCAAGGGGTGACCTAGGTGTAGAAATACCTGCACAAGAAGTTCCATTAATTCAAAAACAATTAGTTCGCGCTGCAAAAACTGCTAGAATCCCTGTAATCATAGCAACCCAGATGATGGAAACGATGATTTCAAGCCTGACTCCTACAAGAGCTGAAGTAAACGACGTTGCAAACTCTGTAATGGATGGTGCAGACGCAGTAATGCTTTCTGGCGAAACTTCTGTTGGTAGCTACCCTGTTGAAGTAATAGAAAAAATGAGTCAAATTTTACAAAGTGTTGAAAACTCACCTTTGATTAAAGTTCCTCAAAGTCCACCGCAGATAAAAACTATTAGATATATCACTAAATCTATTTGTTTTCATGCTGCTACAATGGCCAATGACATCGAAGCTAAAGCAATTTGTACATTAACAAATAGTGGCTATACAGCTTTTCAAATTTCATCTTGGAGACCAAACTCAAACATATTGGTTTTCACCTCAAATAAAAGAATCTTAACACAGTTAAGCCTTCTTTGGGGAGTTACTACCTTTTACTACGATAAATTCGTTAGTACAGATGAAACCATAGAAGATATAAACAATCTTGCTAAAGAACACGGTTTTGCTCAAACTGGAGACATGGTTATAAATCTTGCAGCAATGCCAATTATTGAAAGAGGTATGGTTAACACTTTGAGAATCTCTGCAATAGAGTAACATTTCATAAAAATACCAGCTACTTTCAATTCAAAAGTAGCTTTAATAAAAAAGCGAGAGCTGCATCATTTGATACAGCTCTCGCTTTTTTATTATTAAATCAGATTTAATCAGAAACTATACAACACCGTCACATTCGGCATAAAACTGAGCTAAGAATCCTTCCATATATTTATGCCTACTCTCCGCTAGTTGCCTACCGGTTTCAGTATTCATCAAACCTTTTAACAACAACAATTTTTCGTAAAAATGATTAATTGTCGGTCCTGAATAGTTCTTATACTCTTCTTTCGTCATATTCATTCTCGGCTCTATAGATGAATCATATATAGCTCGATTTTTAAAACCCCCATAGTTAAAAGCTCTAGCAATACCAATTGCCCCAATCGCATCTAATCTATCAGCATCCTGAACAATCTGAAGTTCCAAAGAATTAAAGTCTCTTTCGAAATTTCCGCCCTTGTAAGATATGTTTTTTATAATTTGAACTACATGCTCAACAATCTCATCATCTACTCCCAAACCCACTAAAAACACTTCAGCTTTGCTAGGACCAATCGCCTCGTCACCTCCATTGAATTTACTATCAGCAATATCATGTAATAAAGCCGCTAACTCAACTACAGTCCCATCACACCCTTCCTCACCTTTAGCAATCATCTTAGCATTAACATACACCCTATGTATATGATGCCAATCATGACCACCTTCCGCTCCTTCTAAGGTTTCTTTTACAAATAAAATAGTATCTTCTATATAATCCATAAACAACCTTACTTAATAAGCGCTGGTCTTACCCATTTGAAAATATGAGGTTCCGATTGAATTACCATTCTATCAGCAATACGAGTCATTCTATCAGGAAGCTTAATTAGATAATCTCTAGCCTTTTCTGCTTCATCCGTAAGGTTATTAAGCTTTTCAATTTGCCATTTATCAATCAACTTCTTCATGATATCAATATAGTCATGAGCTGTGTAAACCCCTATTCTTTGTGCCGAATCAGAAAACAATTCAAACGCATCTCCCATTTTACCCCCTGATTCACGAATAAGGTTTGCAGGCATAACAATCTTCCTTTTCATCATATAATGAAATGCCAATAACATTTCACTAGGATCAACTTTAAAAATCCTATCCACAAACTCTGTATAAGCATGGTGATGACGCATTTCATCCCCTGCAATCAATCTACATATTTTTGACAACTTATGATCACCATATTTTTTAGCCAATTGAGCAACTCTATTATGTGAAATGTAAGTTGCTAACTCTTGAAAACTAGTGAAAACAAAGTTTTTATAAGGATCGCGATCTGTACCTGGATCAAAACCATCATTCAATAAATGGTGTGTAGTAATCTCTACTTCACGCATATTAACTCTTCCTGATAGATATAGATATTTATTTAATAAATCTCCATGTCTATTCTCCTCCCCTGTCCAATGACGAATCCATTTTCCCCAACCGTTTCCTTCTTCTTTCTGATCTACCCCTTCAACGTCCATCAACCAAGATTCATAGGTAGGAAGAGCTTCCTCTGTTACAGTATCACCTACTAAAACTACCCAAAAGTCGTACGGTAGTTCTTTTGCATACTCACGTAACTCTTTTACGTCTTCCATAAATGTTTCACTTTCCGAATCCGGAAGTAAATCAGATGGTTGCCATATTTTCTCAACAGGTATCAAATAGTTGTCTACGAAAGTATCGATATTTTTCTCTAAGAAGTTCATAACTTCAAGACGAACATTTTTAATTGACATAATTTAGATGTTTTTCCTACAAACAATTTTCTCCGAACTCAACGTCTCCTGATTGCACAGCCTGTAGCTTATTTATACTTTTATTTTACTGATGCTTTAATAGATTCTTCTGTTTTCATAAACAACTCCTCAAAGCTATAATCTTTTACTTTTAATGGTGCATGTACTAAAACTGAGACTTTACTACCTAACCCCATCGGAAAGTTTCCATATCTCGTTAACTTCCATGAATTATTGATCGTTATTGGGACTACTAATGCGTTCGGAGCGTATTTACAAAGCATCTTCAATCCATTTTCAGAAAACCGTTTAGGTTTTCCATCCCTACTTCTCGTCCCTTCAGGAAAAATCACAGCCGACCTATTGTATTCTGTGATATATTGCCCGAGACTCTTAATTGCTAATAACGCTTGCTTCGCATCTTTCCGATCAATCAAAACGGAACCACCATGCTTTAAATTGTAAGAAATACTTGGAATACCTTTTCCCAACTCCATCTTACTAACAAACTTAGGATGCCATTGTCTTAAATTCCAAATGATATCAGGTACATCAAACATGCTCTGATGATTTGAAACAAATATCACCGCTTGATCTTTAGGTATTTCAGCCTCAAAATCAACCTTATAGGTAGTCCCTAAAAGATTCGTACATCTTAGTAAAAAGAAGTTTAGATAATCTACGCTTTTCTTATGAGCCTGGTAACCAAATAGATTAAAACAAAGCCATTGTATTGGGTGAAAAACCAATAAGAAAAATATAAAAATCAAATAAAAAAGAACACTTATTGGATAAGAAATAATCTTTAGCATTGCATGTTGTTTGGTTTCCAATCAGCAAATATACATCTAAAAAAAAAACCACCTAAGGGTGGTTTAATTATTTAACAATATTCGTTATAAGCATCCTTTAAGTTCTCCGCTATTGCTTCGGCTGGATTACCCTCAATGTGATGTCTTTCTAACATATGCACTAACTCACCGTCTTTGAACAATGCCATAGATGGAGAAGAAGGTGGAAACGGGAACATAAGCTCACGAGCTGCATTTACTGCATCCTTATCTACTCCTGCAAACACTGTTGTAATGTGATCTGGTTTTTTACCACCCACCAAACTCATCACAGCACCTGGTCTTGCATTTCTAGCAGCACAGCCACAAACTGAATTAACCACTACTAAAGTAGTACCTGTAGCTTTAACTGCTGATTCTACTTCTTCTGCGGTATATAAATTCTTAAATCCTGCATCAACTAACTCTTGACGCATTGGGTTTACTATTTCTTCTGGATACATAATATTTAATTATAATAAGTTCTTTAGCAAAGTTACGTTATTTTGTTTAAGATGTATAATTCACTTTCATAAAGTAATGTTATTCCATGACACTATTACGGTTTTTTGGCTTTTTCTTCATTTTATTTAACCAGATAAAAATTCCAGTTATAGGCAAACTAGTTGCTATTAAACACACTATAAAATACAACACTTTAGAAAACGTTCCATAAATAGTCCCTAAGTGTAAAGGTTTTATCTGTGCAGCTATCTTCTCACCTAGAGTTTTATCACCAAAATACTCTACCTTAATAATATCTCCTGAATACTGGTCAATGAATACTTTGTCAAAAACAGTTTCATTAAAACGACTTAATTCGTTCTTATGAACCTCAATTACACCTTTAGATTCTTTTGGAAATGATATGGTTGTCGTTCTAGCATCATAACTCAATATCTCATTTGCCACATTTAAAGCTTCCTTTATATCTATCGTTTCCTCTCCTTCAACTTCAACAGATTCTAATTTCGTTTCTGATCTATCAAAAACCTCAGTACCCAATACTACACTCAACCCACTACGATACCAGTCAAACGACCAACATAACCCTGAAAAAGACATCACCAATATCAAAAACAAAGAATAAAACCCAAGTGTATTGTGTAAATCATGATTAATTCGCTTCCACTTAGCATTAAACTTGATTTTGAATCCTGATTTAAAGCTTTTCCATCCTTTTATTTTCTTTGGAAGCCAAAGTATAAGTCCTGAAATAGAAAGTATCACAAAAATTATAGTTGCCCACCCTACAATTGGTCTACCAATACTAGAATCCAACAACAACCATCTATGTAACTTAAATACAGTCATGAAAAATTCTGACGCAGGTCCTTTTCCAGAACCCAGTATTTCTTTCTTATAAGGATCTACATACAATGTTTCACCTCTTTTTCCTTTTTCTTTTGCAGCTACAGAAAACTGAACTGGTTCTAAAGGATTATTTCCTACTGTAACACGTTGAACTTTCAAACCCGATTCTTGAGCTACGAACGCTGTTAACGCATCTAAATCATAAGTCTCTACTATAGCTTCCTTTAAAGAATACTTGTCTGGCTCTATGAATCCTTCAATCTCTGATTTAAAAGTATAAATAGTACCTGTTAGACATACTATAAAAAGCACTAAAGCACTTGCAATCCCCAACCATAAATGCGCATCATTTATGAACTTTCTAAACGTGTAACTCTTCTTATTCCCCATTGTATGAATCTATAAAAGCACAATACACGGCTCAGAAAACCGTGTATTTAAGCAATGTAAAAACTAACTATATTTAAAACTTGTATGACAATTGTACTGCAACATTTCTAGGGTCTGTTTCATTGATATATCCTCCTCTATAATAAGAAGTATATCCTGTTTTATCAAAAATATTATTGAAGAAAACGCGAAGAGAAGCTCCTTTATACGCATAACCAATCTGTGCATTAACAGTAGTATAATCCGGCATATCAAACGGTTTCACACCTGGCTCAGTACCGTGTCCATCTGATACCATCTGATGCTCATTAACTGGTCTTTCCCCAACAAAATAAGCTCCAGCTCCTATCGACAGCCCCTTTAAAGCTCCTTGTAAAAAACGATAATGTAACCATCCATTTGCTGTATGCTCTGGAGCATTCATAGGCGCTGAACCTTCCACATATGCTGGACTATCTGTATATCTAGCAATAAGATTCGCATATCCCAGCATCACTTCTAAATTATTCGTAATTCTACCCGTCACATCTAACTCAAAACCATTTCTTTTCAAATCCCCTGCAAGTATAAATGTCTTGTCTAAGGGCAAGTTATTTTCATAATATTGAGCTGACAATCCAGAATTATTTATAAAGAAATAAGTAAAATTCACACCCAAACGCTCATTCAACCAATCTGATTTAAACCCAAACTCTAATTGTTTTGTATCTGAAGCACCTGCAAAACCACCACCAAACAAGGCATTACTTGAAGTTCTTAAATTTGTTGTAGTTGTATAAGAAACAAATGTATTAATATTTTCTGTAGGTGATAATATGATACCTACCAATGGATTCCAACGATCAATAGTTGCATTTTCTTTCATATTACCATTCATTCTACTATAACGGATCCCTAGCATTAATTTTAATTGGTCAGAGAAATGTAGATAATCCTGCACCATAAACCCAATAGTTGGAGTGACCTCAACCACCTCACCTTGTCCTTCAAAACGAACATCAGAAGGTAGGTCGTTATCAATAGGTTTCGTAACATCTACAACATCAACGTACTTACCCTTATCAATTTCAACACCATCTTTAAAAGTTTTAAAAGTTTCTGTCCCTAGCCTTCCTTCTCGATAATCAAATCCAATTTGAAAAGTATGCTTTAAAAAACCTGTTTGAATATCTCTTCCTACTAAATCAATCTGAAACAAAGAATTCTTATCATCTCTATAACTTTTAGAAACATTCCGAGCCCTTAACTCAGGTGTATTTTTAAATATACTTAAACCTAAGCCTAATGTTTCTGATTCTGCATTTGAAGTTACTGATGTTACGTTCAAACTCAACTTATCTGTCAACTGTCTTTGAACACGTGCAGTATAAGTCATGGCTTTAACATTATAATTATTCTCTTTAAACCCTAAAAAATTATCCTTAGGCATTTTATACAATCCATTTTGACTATCAGGACCTAAATTAACTGTACCATTATCAGGAGTAGCATCACTATTTAAGTAATCCATTTCCAAAATAATAGATGTTTTATCATCTGGACGCCATTCCAAAGATGGATTAACATAAAACTTCTCATGCTCTACATTTTTTCTAAACCCATCTCCTTTTTCGTATGCTCCATTAAATCTAAAAGAAACTGTTTTTGCCTTATCTAATATTTGCTCGAAATCTATTGTTGGACGAATCTGATTCCAGCTTCCTGTACGGAAAGCGACCTCTGTTTGATTTCTGAAATTAGGTGTTTTAGTCACCATATTGATAACTCCACCTGCACTACCTAAACCATTTCCAATCCCTTGTCCAATTGCAGCAGATCCTTTAATCACCTGAATACTTTCAATACCTTGCATATCGACAACTCCAGCTCCGGTTCTAAAATCAGAGTCCATCACAACCCCGTTTCTTAATACTGGTGTACCTCTATAACCACGAATTGACATACTTTCACGTACACCACCATAACTAGCAAACTGTGTTACCCCCGCGACGTTACGTGCTGCATCAGTAATACTCAAAGCTCCTTGTTCCTTAATAACAGCATCAGAAACTATTGAAATACTCTGAACTTGGTCTTTTATTTTTAATGGTAATCGAGTTAAGTTCTGAACTTTCTTTTCGTTTTTATTACTTCTACTATAAAGCTCAATTGCATCTAATTCATTAGTAGAAGCCTTTAGTGTAAAATTCTGGATAGTCTCATTTTCTTTAACTACCAATATTCTAGATACAGACTCATATCCAATTAAAACAGCATTTATTGTATGTGTGCCATTTCCAATTTTTTGAAGTTTATACTCTCCTTTATCATTAGTATGAACACCAATATTAGTTTCATTCACATACACCGTTACAAAACCTATAGGCTTATTGTTTTCATCAACTACTTTTCCCTTAACAATTCCTGTTTGTCCGAAACCTAGGCTGATGACAAAAAGGGTCAATAAGATGCTTTGTAATAATTTCATATTGCTGTATTATTTAGACTCATTTAAAATTAAGGCAAATATATAGTAGCAGATAATTAACCACAAACTTTATTAAGACTTTTTTTAAATAAGCAAAATTCAAAATAAAACCAATTTATACATCATTAATAGTCTTTTTAAGTTTTAAATAAATAAACACAACATATTTTATCTAAAACATACAAACTATTGATTTTAATCTTAAAATAGTAATTAAATAAAAAACACAACTCTACTCCTAATTCGCTACTTAGAGTCTATAAAAATCTAACATAACAAACAAATTCAACTCTTAAGCTCACTTTATAGACAACATAAATTATTAATATGCATTGTAATATTTCTTTTTTAAACACAATGAATCTTAATACTTAGAAAAAAAGACAAGTTAATTTTAAAAAAAAAGCCAGCTTTGAGCTGACTTTTCACAAGGACTATATAAGACGATCAACTCTTAACAAGCATCCTCGATTTAAATTATTAGACATTACTTTCATCGAAAAGTCAATGAAAAAAATGTTTTTAAACATCTCTTTTTTAAACCCACACCCATTTTTCAATAACAATGCTTAATGTCTCCCAAAAAAAAGCACCATTCTGACAATGGATGTAAATTAAGAAATTACTGCACGTGGCTTAACATCCCGTTAAACACAACGCTTTAATGTGTATCCACCTACTTGTTTCAATAGCAAATGTCTAATAACTATTAACTAACAAATTCAAAATCAAATGATTTATCAAAAAAATACATTGGCTATAGAAAAAGAGAGACCCAAAATCTTTATGAGGATATGGTAACTATTTAAAACTAATTGGGCCCCTCTCTAACAAGTTTAATTCATTATTTTTTGTTTTTGGGGTTTGGTTATTATTTTCTTTTTCAAATATTTAGAATTCAATTACTACAAAGAGCGTAGTGATTAAATCATTCAAGAAATAAACATAAAATAGGAATGAAGTGTTGATTGTTTAAAATGAAGTTATAAATATTGAGGACTATTAAAAACTCCCAAAACAACCAACAACTATTTACATTCCCTTTTTACAAATCCGCCCTGATATTAGATTGAAGAGATTAACATGCAAAAGGATTCGCTGTCCTAATACCAGAATTTATACTGTAATAAGAAAAAAACTTAAAACGAACTCGGTGTTTACAGATTGGCGGATTGTGTAATTATATATGATAGATAATAAAATCAAGAATTAATGACTTTACAAAACACATCTTAATAACTTTAATATTTTAGAATGACCTAATAAGATTCCAAGTCCTATAGGAAATCATCACAAGAATTAATCAAATATTTATATTATGAATATTACTCTTTTAGATTGTAATAAAATCGAGACCAACTCGAAAATAGATCTTTATGACAATAACTAAACTTAATGAGTTTTAATTATTTCAATCACCATATACTGTGGAAAGTACAGCTATATACATCCAACTACCAAAAACACTGAAGAATATAGTGAATAGTAGTTGTTCATTTTAATCATCTACAAATTAGTAACGTAGATAAAATTATGTTCAAAATTATTTTGGAAAGCACAATGGACAATCTATGCGTCATTAAAAATTAAACTTTCACTTTCTTTAAATATCACACAATAAAATACTTCTGTAGTAATAAAGTATTTTCAATTATTCCAAAAGCATTTAAGATTACTCTAGGAATTTCGCTAGAACATAAAGATCATTAAAAGAATATTATCTAGAACTTATTCTTTTTCAAGGTTTAGACACCTTCAATTTCTTTATTTCCTTTATCAAAAGTGTATTTTTGTAATACATCTCAATCATTAAGTAGATTTCAAATTTCAAACCAGGTTAATCTGAATTCCCCTCTTAATTATCTTCTTTCTACTCCACAAATATAATCAAAATACTTTGTTACAAAAATGTTTTTCTATTTATTTTTTAATAATATGATTAATTTATGTTAGAACCCGTATATTCCGTGGCTTTATAAGGTATAATATTTTTAATAAATATTTTATTTTCAATAATAACACCCTAAAAACTCCTATTCATTATCTTTTCTAGTCTGAATTAACTAAAGAAATTAAAAGTAATAAAAGGCGTCCTCAATATGGTTTAACTCCCATAAATTCAAGTTTTTATAAACTCCTACAATATCAAAACGAACCTCTTCTCTTCGATTTTTAAAACAAATGTATTCGTTTGTCGCTTTAACTATCTTTCTTATTTTTCTCCTATCCACAAATAATTCTGGTTCTCCATATTCTAAAGAGGTTCTTGTTTTTACTTCAACAATAACCAACCTAGAATTAAAAAGTGCAACTATATCTAACTCTCCGAAACGTCCACGCCAATTGACATCAAGTATACTATACCCCTTGTCTATTAAATATTCTACAGCTTTTAACTCCCCCTCTTTACCTAAATCGTTATGGGCAGCCATTTAACTCCATTTAATTTTAACAGAATTCTTATTCACATCAAGCTGCACAACAGACCCGAACCTTAAGGCCCAATTGTCTATTCCGTGTCCAGCAGGAAAATCAAAAATAATAGGAAAACCGTATTCCTCACTTATTGCAGTAATAATTTCGACTGCATTTTGTCCAAAAGGAATACTATTATCATGCATATCAGTCATCCCTCCAACAATCATCCCTCCCAATTCTTTGAAGTAACCATTCCTTTTCAAATTATACATCATTCTATCAATGTGATACAAATATTCATCTAGATCCTCTATAAACAATATCTTATCGCTAGTATTTAATGAAGACCTCGAACCTAATAAACTGTAAAGAATAGACAAATTCCCACCAACTAGAATCCCTTTTGAAATACCTAATAGATTATTACAATTTGGACTTAGCTCATAACAAATTGACTCTCCAAACAAAGCATCTCTTAGAGAGTCTTTGCTCTTATCGGTTGCCTTCGGGACACTAAATGCCATGATTCCATGAATACTTTGAACCCCTTCATTATGAATCTGACTGTGAAAAACTGTTACATCACTAAAACCTATTATCCATTTTGGATTTGTCTTTAGAAGTTCGAAATCTATTACATCTACTATACGGACTGAACCATAACCACCACGTGCGCACCAAATTGCCTTAACATCTCGGTTCTCTAACATAGCATTGAAATCCTCTGCCCTTAATTCATCACTACCACCTAGCTGATGATTATCTTCACCTATTGTCTTTCCATAAATTACTTTTAGTCCCCAACTTTCCATTAAGGAAGCAGCCGATTTTGCTTCTTCAAAACTAAACTTTCTAGCAGTACATACTATTGCAACTGTATCTCCTATTTTTAAAAATGGAGGTTGTATCATAATTCGAATTTTTACAAACTTATAAATTTAAAACATATTGAAAGATCCTCCAGCTTAAAAATCAAAACGCAATTGCACTCCAACAACCTTTTTATGCTCTTTATCATTTAAATTAGAAACGGACACTCCAATAAGTCTAACGGAATCTTTTAATCTTTCTTGGAAAAGCAATGCCTTAGTATTCTCTAATAAAATACTCTTATGTGACACAAAATAAGGCAGAGTAACACTTCGCGTTTGCTGCGAGAAGTCAGAATACTTAATTTTCAATGTTATTGTTTTTCCTGATAAGTCCTGTTTCTGAAGTCTTCGTTCTAAATCCCCAGTAATGCTCTCCAATCTATCTATTATGAAAATTTCTGAAGAAAGATTTTCTTCAAATGTCCGTTCCGTACTAATTGACTTTATCTTCCTATCAGGTCTCACGGCTGATAGGTGTATTCCTCTAACTATCTGATAATAATGTTTTCCTGATTTACCAAAATGAGCCTCTAAGAACTCTTCAGTCTTCCCCTTTAAATCCCCTCCTGTAAAGATTCCAAGCTTATACATTTTATCTGCAGTAACTTTACCTACACCGAAGAATCTCTTAACTTCCAAATTTTCTAAAAACGGAATTACCTCTTCAGGATTAATAGTTTTTTGACCATTAGGTTTATTATAATCACTCGCAATTTTTGCTAAAAATTTATTAATTGAAATACCCGCGGAAGCGGTTAGACCAGTTGTTTCAAAAATCTTAGTACGAATTTCTTTTGCTATCAACGTAGCACTTAACATATTCTTTTTGTTTTCAGTGACATCTAAAAATGCTTCATCCAACGATAATGGTTCGACTAAATCCGTATATTCTAAAAATATACTTCTAATTTGACTTGATATTTCTTTATATCTAGCAAACCGAGGAGGCATGAAAATCAACTCAGGACATCTCTTCTTCGCCAAAACTCCACTTATAGCACTCCTAACCCCATACTTTCTCGCCTCGTAACTAGCTGCCGCAACAACACCCCTTAACTCACTTCCACCCACAGCAATTGGTTTCCCTCTTAATTCGGGAAAATCCAATTGTTCTACCGATGCATAGAATGCATCCATGTCTATATGAATAATTTTACGGCTCATAAGGTTAGTTACATTACAAAAGTAACAAATATGTCAAACTACCATCATTTCATTGATTTAGTAATAATATAAAACATACTAATTTACCCTCAATTAAAACGTTACTGTAATAACAATTCTTTTTAACTTTGTATTTACAAGCCGCATCTAGAATATGGATTTCCACATATACATTCAGGAGATTTTTTCATACTCAAGTAAATTTTTCCTGCCGGAAAGATTATTTGTTTTATTACTATGGAAAATAATTTATAATCAATATTTTGGATTCAAATTCCCTTTTAATAATTTTCGATTATGAGTGATTTCTTACTTCAAGCATTTGTATTCTTATTCTCAGCAGTCATCTGTGTACCCATTTCTAAGAAACTTGGAATGGGATCCGTATTAGGATATCTGTTGGCTGGAATTTTAATTGGCCCTTTCGTTCTAGGGTTTGTAGGAAAAGACGGAGCAGACATTATGCATGCTACTGAATTTGGAGTCGTAATGATGCTTTTCCTAGTGGGATTAGAATTAGACCCCAGAGAGTTTTGGAAAATGAAAAGCCAGATAATTGGATTAGGAGGGTTACAAATCTTAGGTACAACCTTTATAACAACAATTGTTGCACTCTTTATTCTAGATTTAAGCTTTGCGACCTCGCTTACAATAGGTTTTATTGTAACGATGTCTTCAACAGCTATTATACTACAAACAATATCAGAAAGAGGGCTAACTAAAACAAGTGCAGGAAAATCAAGTTTTTCAGTTTTGCTATTTCAAGATATAATGGTAATTCCAATTTTAGCTATTATACCATTATTAGCAGCTACTAATAAAATTGAGACAACAACAGGTCATCAAACGATACTTGATGGATCTCCAGTTTTTACTAAGACATTAGTTATAATTGGTGCAATAGGACTCATATATTTCTGTGGAAACTTCATTGTTAACCCACTATTCAAGTCAATAGGAAGGTTGCAAGTAAGAGAGATTTTTACAGCTTCAGCGCTTATGCTTGTTATCGGAGTATCACTTTTAATGCAATTTGTAGGACTAAGCCCTGCACTAGGGGCATTTATAGGAGGTGTTGTATTGGCAAACAATCCTTTTAAACATCAATTAGAAAGTGATATTGAACCATTTAAAGCTCTCTTATTAGGTGTTTTTTTTGTAGCAGTTGGATCTACTATTAATTTTGGTATCATCATTGGTCAACCCCTTAAAATTGCAGGATTAGTATTCGGCTTTATGTTCATTAAAGCGTCTGTCTTATTCATAATTGGTAAATTAAAAAAGTTTAGTCGAGATCAAAACTTTCTTTTTGCAATATTACTTTCACAAATAGGGGAATTTGCATTCGTAATACTAGCATTGAGTAAAAACATAAAGATAATCAATCAAGAATGGTACGACTTACTCTTAGCAACTACTGCCCTATCAATGGTAATTACACCTATTCTATTACTATTAAATGAAAAATGGATTTCTCCATACCTAGGACTAACCACCAATTCTATTCCCGATAAACCTTATGATGATTTATCTGATTCATCAATCACTGCAAGAAAGAAAATAATTATTGCAGGATTTGGTGACTTCGGAAACACTATTGGAAGACTTTTACAAGCTAATGGAGTACCAACATTAATTCTAGATAATGACCCCATTCGAGTAGAAAACCTCAGGAAACTGGGATTTAATGTCTATTATGGAGATGCCACACAAATAAACATACTAAAATCCGTCGATGCAGACGATGCAGATTATATTATTGCGGCTATGGATCCTCCTGAACTAAACCAGCAATTGGTCGCAATCATGAGGAAGCACTTTCCTAAAACCGAAATTATTGTTAGAGCAAAAAACAGACACTACGCATACGAATACCTAAGAGATGGTTTGACTGAGGTGTATAGGGAAGCATTTTTTTCGGCAGTGTATGTCGGCGGTGTGATGTTAGAAAAAGTAGGCTTTACTCATGAAGAAGCTAGTGTACAAAGTGAATTATTTATAAAAAGTGATAGAGAGTCATTAAGAAAACTATCTCAACACACGCATAATTTAGAAGACTATTTCAATCTATCACGAATGGAATTTCAAGAACAAAGTGAAATGTTAAAAAGAAATCTCAAAGAACGAAAGGAAAAGGACAAAAGCAATGATAAAGAATCTTACTAATATATTTTTATAACTAAAAAAGGTCTGTAATAAAGTTAATTACAGACCTTTTTTTATTTTCTAATCAAAACATTTAAGTTATTACTTTCCATGTTTAAACAATTCTATAGTATAATCAAGGAGTTCAGAAGTGCCTGGCGTCCCATGACCTGGAATAACTAAATTCACACTCGGAAACTCATGCTTAATTCTTTCTACAGTTTTAGACCATTCTACAACATTTGCATCCCCTAAATAACCTTTGTCAGCATTTAATTCTTTTATTAAACATCCACCAAAAAGAATATCCTCGCTTGGAAAGTAGCCTACAATATTATCCTCTGTATGTCCAGGACCAAAATATTTCGCCACTACAACCTTGTCACCAACATTTAAAGTCAGTGCATTATCAAAAGCATTGGTAGGGACAGAATAACCATGTTTTTTAGCCAATTCAATAGTTTTAGAATTAGCATACGAAGGAATATTATGATGCTTAAACGCGGAGAGCCCTCCTAAATTATCCTCATGAAAATGAGTAGTTATCACAGCTTTAACCGTACAGCCCAAAGTAAATCTAATCCAGCTAATTAATTCTTGAGAAGATTTATTATCAGTAGTTGTATCAAAAATAACAACCTCATCGTTATTCTTTACAATCATTCCATTACATGGAACAAGACCAAAATCATTAGTTTTTAAAAAAGACGTATGTAAGAAAGTGTTTTTCGATAATTCTGTAATTATTAAATCCTGAGATTTATAAACAACAATTGGAGTTACAATACTTGATCTCTGAGAATTACACCCTACTAACAGTATGAAAAGCAACAACATTGAAATAGAGTGGAAGACATTTTTCATAGAATATTTCATTTCGAATTATTTGTCTTCCAAATTTAGTACGCTTTATTTGACAATCAAAATATACCGAGCCTATAATTCTCTTAAAGTTCTAAAAGATTTGATAAATAATCATATTATAATCCCGCTTGAAGAATAAAATATCTTAAAAACTGAATTTTACACTATTTTAAATGTCTTTTTCATAAGATTAAGTTACATCTTTTTTGAGTAAAAAAGATGTAACTTAATCCGAGAAATCTTATTAAGCGTAAAAGTATTCTCTCAAATATTTTATACTAGAATACTTTAAAATCCGTTATGGTTTGGTCTAGCATACTTCCATTAAGTATAAACAAACTAAAAAGAAGATCTGACGATCTCAGCATCATGAAATCAAAAACTTAGGTGTAATTCCTTAAAGTTTTCCACTCATACATATTTATAGAGAGATTGGCATAACAAAAATGTTTTCGGTCCTGTCCCTACTGATTTTATAGGTCCCGCAAATTCAGTACTCAAAGCAGAAATACCATTTACTATTCATCACAATACTCCTTCTACCCCATCATACCTAATGACTACTATATATGTAGCTGTAAACAGAAAAACAAAAATGGAAAGAATACTTGGTGAAGACGACAAACATCTCCACTTAAAGCTCTGAAAGCAATATCTGTCAAAGCCACATATCAATAACAAGAGGAGAAGATAAAAAGGTCTATAAAAGCCGGGAAATTTGCAGACTTAACTATCATCAATGAAAACCCGCTGAAAATAAATCCTAAAAAATTAAAAGATATTATAGTACTAGTGACAATAAAAGAAGTAAAAACAATTTTTCAACGAAATTAAAGTAATCAAGATTTTACATACAAATTACTTGCAATCTTCTTGGTAATAGTCAATTCCCTTTGGTCAATCTCCAATGTATATGATTGGTCAAAAGGTTCTATATTTAATATTTTTATGTCACTACCTAAAGCAATCTTCTGCTTATCTAAATATTGAAGGAACTCACTTGAGGAATCTTTTACTCCTACACATACGCAAGCAGTACCAATTTCAATTTCTGACAACAACTTTTTCTCTACTGATATTATCTCACCTTTTGAATTTGGAATTGGGTCACCGTGAGGATCTTCTGTAGGAAAACCTAGAAAAGCATCTAGCTTATTCACCAATTGCTCCGATTTAATATGCTCTAACTCTTCAGCTACTTCATGAACCTCGTCCCAATTAAAACCAAGCTTTTCAACTAAGAAAACCTCCCAAAGACGATGCTTTCTAACAATCATTTTGGCTGCCATCATACCTGAAGCTGTTAAACGAACACCTTGATATTTTTGATACTCTACTAAATCTTTATCATCCAACTTTTTAATCATATCTGTCACCGAAGAGGCTTTAGTTTCAATACGTGAAGCAATTGCATTAGTACTAACCCCTTTCTTATTATTTAAGGAAAGATGATATATAGTCTTGAGATAGTTTTCTTCTGAATAAGTAAGCATAAGCAAAATTTGAAATACAAAGTTACACTCTTTTTTATTAACTAAATAATGTTTAGGTTTGCAATACATTTATATTTAGACAGGACTAAACATTATTACATGAACAAACTAAACATTTATCTTATCCTATCTTACTGTCTATTTTTGTTTCCGTCTTTCGGAGTCGCACAACAAATAAAAGGCAATGTGTATTCGAACGAAAAACCTCTACCATTCGCATCTATATCAGTAGAGAAAACTAACATTGGAGTCCTAACAGATGAAAATGGTTTTTATGAACTCTCTTTGAACACAGTCCAACCTGAAACCGATTCAATTATAATTAAAGTCGAATATGTAGGCTACAAAGCAAAATTCCATAAAATAATACTTACAGAAATCAATAGTTCAAACTTAAATTTTCAACTACAAGAAGACGACAACATGGATGAAATTGTAATTTCAACGAGTCTAAAACCAATACTAAAATCTGACTCTGCTATACCTATAGAGATATACACACAAAAGTTTTTTCAAAAAAATCCATCTGCAAATCTATTCGAAGGTCTTCAACTAGTTAACGGTGTCCAACCTCAACTCAATTGTAATGTTTGCAATACCGGAGATATCCATATCAACGGAATGGAAGGCGCATATACAATGATACTCATTGACGGAATGCCTATTATATCATCTCTTGCCTCTGTCTATGGAATGAGTGGAATTCCTATGTCAATGATAGAACGAGTAGAAATTGTTAAAGGACCTGCCTCATCATTGTATGGTACAGAAGCCATGGGAGGAATTATCAATATCATTACAAAAAAAACAGATACTTCTCCTATATTCAGTATGGACCTTTTTTCAACCTCTTGGCTAGAACACAATCTAGACCTTACAACCAAATTTAATGCTGGAGAAAAAACTCAAAGCCTTCTAGGTATTAACTACTTCAAGTTTGGAGAACGCTACGACAAAAACGAGGATGGCTTTACAGATGTTACACAACAAAACAGAATCTCTATTTTTAATAAATGGGACTTTGAAAGAAAACAAAACAGAATTGTAAATTTAGCAATGCGTTATCTGTATGAAGATCGTTGGGGAGGACAAACAAATTGGGATAGAAAAGAACACCGAGGAAGTGATGAAATATATGCTGAAAGCATTTTTACTAATAGAGTAGAAGTAATAGGTCAATATCAACTACCAATTTCTCAAAAGATAATGACCCAATTCTCGTATAATTGGCATAATCAAAACTCTTTCTATGGAACTGAATCATACCAAGCTAATCAACAAGTTGTTTTTGGACAAGCTTATTGGGATTCTCAATATAAAAACCATAGTTTATTATTAGGAACTTCATTTAAATACACCTACTACGATGATGACACTCGAGGCACGGGGATATATGATGAAAATGGAATTGTCAAAAATAAACCAATGAAGAAACCCATAATAGGAATATTTATTCAAGACCAATGGGAAATACACAAAAATCACACAATATTACTAGGTTACCGATTAGATTATGACAAAACACATCAGTTCATACACTCACCTAGATTAGCATATAAATATATGCCAAACCCTCAAAATACAGTCCGATTAAGTATGGGGACAGGTTTTCGAGTAGTTAATGTCTTTACAGAAGACCACAGAGCCTTAACCGGTGCGAGAGAAGTTATTATCAATTCAGATTTAAAACCCGAAGAATCTTACAATGCAAATCTAAATTATGTTTTTACTACCCCCTTCTCTTTCGGGATGCTTAATTTTGACATAACCGGATTCTACACTTATTTTACTAATAAAATTGATGCTGATACAGATACTGACCAAACAAAAATAGTATACAATAACCTAGACGGTTATGCAGTTTCTAAAGGTATATCTATAAATTTAGAAGCTAAATTTGACATCCCCTTACGCCTATTAATTGGAGGAAGCTACATGGACGTATATCGCCAAGAAGAAAATATCAGAAAAACCTTATATCATGCGCCAAAATGGTCAGGTACCTTCTTAGCTAGCTATCATTTTAAAAATGGATGGAATTCTGACTTTACAGTAGATTGGAAAGGCCCAATGCGATTACCGAGAGTAGATAATGATTACAGAAATGAATACTCCCCAACAATATTCTTAGCAAACGTACAACTAACAAAGACCTTTGTCAATGGTATAGAAGTATATGGGGGGGTCAAAAATATTTTTAATATACTTCCAAAGTCAGATGCAATAGCACGTTGGTGGGATCCATTCGGAGAACCAGGAAACGGAATAACACCTCCAGAAGGTAGAACAGATGTAATTTTTGAACCCAATGACTACAGCTACACTCCAATGCAAGGTTCGCGAGTTTTTCTAGGAATCCGCTATGCTTTAAGATAATTATCTCCAATTCAATAAAAACAAGAATGACCTACAGTGAACAAAAAACAATAGGTCATTCTTTAAAAACTAAATAATTCTTAAACGTTTCAATTAGATAGAGGTTTTCTAGCCCAAGCTAAGTTATCCCAATCTAAATTGTCAAAATTAGGAGTGAAAGATTCTGCACTACTAATAGCCATAATAGTCTCAAACTGTTTTGCATAGGGTTCCTGCAGAAGACTACCATTAGGAATATAAGGATAACTATCTAAATATGTTAGCACCTTGTCAGGAGAAATACGTCTTTGAATGTATACTCGATGAATGTCACTTGGGTGCTTCAATCCAGCTGCGGCCAATAATTCAGAAGCACTTTTGACTGTTTCATTATGAAAATTAGCAACCCTCTTCTTTTTATCCTCTACCACAAGTCCACGAACTAATTTTGGGTTTTGGGTTGCCACACCAGTAGGGCAAGTGTTTTTATTACACTCTAAAGCCTGTATACAACCTATTGCAATCATCATACCTCTAGCACTGTTACACATATCTGCACCCAAAGCAAAGTTTTTAACTAAATCAAATCCGTTTGTAACTTTTCCAGAAGCGATGATTTTAATATGCCTTTTCAAATCAAAACCAGTCAAAGCATCATATACAAAAGCTAGAGCGTTTCGAAGTGGCATACCTACATGATTAGAGAATTCTAAAGGTGCCGCTCCCGTTCCACCTTCACCACCATCAACAGTGATAAAGTCAGGATATATTTTCGTCTGAACCATTGCTTTACAAATAGCAACAAACTCACTTTTATGTCCAATACACAATTTAAACCCTATTGGTTTTCCATCAGAAAGCTCCCTTAATTTTTTAATAAAAGCAACAAACTCCAAAGGAGTAGTAAAAGCAGAATGATAAGATGGTGAATCTACATTCTTACCAACTTCTACTAACCGAATACGCGCTATCTCTTCCGAAACCTTAGACCCTGGGAGCATACCTCCGTGCCCAGGTTTGGCTCCTTGAGATAATTTTATTTCGATCATTTTCACGGTAGGCAATATTGCCTTCTCCCTAAAAGCATCTGGATTAAAAGTACCATCTGGGTAACGACAACCAAAATATCCAGTTCCGATTTGCCATATTAAATCTCCACCTCTAAGATGATGATCGCTTATTGAACCTTCTCCAGTATTATGAGCAAAATTACCTAACAAAGCTCCTTCGTTAAATGCCATAATTGCGTTTTTACTCAAAGAACCATAACTCATTGCAGAAATATTATATACACTTGCTGAATAAGGCTGCTTACAATCAGGACCTCCAACCAAAACACGAGGATCTGTGTCAATAGTTTTCATTGAGAGCGCCTTAATACTGTGATTAAGCCATTCATAATTATTCTCATACACGTCCAACTGCGTCCCAAACGGAACTGTATCCATCTGTCTCTTGGCCCTTTGATAGATCACATTCCTATGGATACGACTAAAAGGTTTTCCATCTGTATCACTCTCCACAAAATACTGATAGATCTTTGGTCTTAAATCCTCCATCACATAACGAAGTCTTCCCCAAATAGGGAAATTACGCCTAATAGCTCTAGGAGATTGATACACATCAAAAACTCCCAGCCCCACTAGCGGCAATACTAGAAGTAAGGTCCAAAGTATAGGTGACCACCAAAAACTCAAGGCAACAATAGCTAACACAACCAAAGAGGCAGTTGTAACAAAGTTTAATCTCATAATTTCATTTTATTACAGGGTTGATAAAAGAATAAAATAGATACTTCCAAATTCTTCTTTATTCTGTGTGTATTTAACGCATTGTTACGAAGTTATAAAAATTCACTGATTATCGTGTCTTTTTAACAATGCTAATTTACAGAGAATCTTAAACCTCAATATTTTCACTCAGTTTTCATTAATTATACTGTAAGTGAATAATCTGAAAGTATTTATAAAGTAAGATAATCGTTTTTCATAAAACACAGAAATAATGCAGATTACACTTTATATTTTGGACTTAATCGTTATATTTGTTTCCAAACTAAAAACAACAATATGTATAACATTGTAAAACAGGCGCATTCAGGTATCGCCTACCTTGCTTTAATTTTGTTAGCAGTAGCAGCTATTAGTGCTATCATTGGACTTGTTTCAAAAAGGGAATTTAAAGAAAGTGACCGCAAACTAGCATTATTTGCTTTGATTTTCACTCACCTTCAATTACTAGGAGGAATTATTCTTTATTTCGTATCTCCAGTAGTACAAGGTTTTGGAGTAGCGATGAAAGATAGTACACTGAGACTTTATGCACTAGAGCATCCTTTAATGAATATCATCGCAGTGATATTAATTACAATTGCATGGTCAAAACATAAAAAAGCAACAGAGAGTTCTAAAAAATTCAAATTGTTTGCTATCCTATACACCCTAGGTTTAGTCTTGATTTTATCGAGAATTCCTTGGAATGTATGGCCATAATAATATACAAAAGAGAGTCTAGTTTTTAGACTCTCTTTTTTTTGGCACTTATTTTGTAGAAAGTAAGTAATTAAAAATAAATCAATGAAAGAATATACAGCACTAATTTGGATACTGAGTTTCTTGTTATTTTCGAGTTTCACTACCGATAAACAATGGAGAAAATCGGACACTACACCCACTATTGCAATAGATACTTTGGGACTTGTTACAGTAGGGAATAAACAATTTGATTCAAACAATACTATAGAAGATTCAATACAAGCTGTAGAAGAAATCAACGAAGAATTAGAATTGATTGCACCAGAAACAAAAGCCTCTTACTATCATGACAAGTTTATAGGCAAGAAAACCGCTAGTGGATTAGTATTTGATAACAAAGCATATACCGCAGCTCATAAGACTCTACCATTCGGAACAAAAGTAAAAGTAACTAATTTAAAAAACCTTAAATCAGTCATACTAACGATTACCGACCGGGGTCCATATACTAAAGGTAGAGAAATAGATATTACCAAAAAAGCCTTTATGGAATTAGCAGAAAACAGAGGTCACGGTACACTTAATGTAAAAGTAGAACGCATTACTAATGAAGATAGTTAAGTCACTTTCCCACAAAACTTTCATATTTATCCTGCCTCTAGTAGCAGCTTTCTGCATAATAACATCTTGCTCAAGCTCCAAACAGCATATATCAAATTCCAAAATTTACGAAAAGAAAGCCGTTGCAGTATATTATCACGATAAATACAATGGAAAACCGACCGCTTCTGGCGAATTATTCTCAAATAATAAATACACAGCAGCACACAAGACACTTCCTTTTGGCACAAAACTACGTGTAACCAATCTTGTAAATCAAAAATCTACAGAAGTCAAGGTAAATGATCGAGGACCATTTACCAAAGGGAGAGACATCGACCTAAGCAAAAAGGCTTTTATGGAGATAACAGACAGTAAAAGTAAGGGGGCTCTAGATGTAAAAATAGAAATCATCAAATAAGACTACCAATTTTTAAACGGCTTTTTAGCTATAAACGAATTGTAATAGCGGTTGTCACCCGTTACCTCCTCACCTAGCCAAATTGGTTTTTCAAAAACCTCATCCTCGGCACTCAATTCAATTTCAGCGATTAGCAAGCCCTCATTAGCCCCGTGAAATACATCTATTTCAAAACAATGCTTTCCATGTGGAATAAGATAGCGAGTCTTGTCAATAATGTAATCTTCGCATATACTTAAAAGCTTCAAAGCTTCTTCAAAAGGTATCTCTTTTTCCCATTCCATTCTCGAAGTACCTGATTCATTGCTCTTTCCTTTAACAGTAATGTACCCTTTATCATCTTTCGTTCGAATACGAACCGTTCGTTCTGCAACTGAACTAAGATACCCTTGTTTTATAAGGTATTGATTGGTAGCCAGTTTAGTAATGTTGGTATTGTCAATCAGAAACTTTCTTTCGATTTCAATCATAGATTTTAAAATAATAGTGTAATTTTAATCCAAAATAAGCAAATTAATACGAACTATTAAGAGTTTATCAATACTATTTCGGATGAGATTAAGACAAAAGCAACAACCTATAGTAACAGTAGAGGAACTTTTTAGAAAATATATAATAAATGGCGAAGTTTATGCACAAGATGAGTTACTCTTTTTAATAGACCTCGTTCAAATTTTTAGACCAAAGAAAGTTAAAAATATAAAACGGATATCTATTGAGGAATTGCTAACCTACTTAACTCAAAATCCTTCAGATTCATTAGCGTTTACAAAGTATTTAAAATCATTACTAGTAAACCGAAAGTTTAGCAGAATGATTTCGGATGCAGGTATTCTACAAGATTCTGATTTTATATATGAGATTAAAAAAAGACTCTCTGCAAAAATACTACCTTTTCAACCAGATAAAGACACCTTTGAATATATCCTAAATCAAGTGTTTTATAAACATACTGATTCAGAATGGATTAATAAAATTCCAGAGGGACAGCTATTAAGTCTATTTGATATATTACAATTCAACGATATTTTTAGCTCCACTAAGGACGAATCAATACTTGCTGAGCTAATGGCTTCTATGGGACTTATTACGCAACGTATGAGCGGTAGAGCTATGGAAAGTTATTTAATACGAATGGTACCTGAATACTCTCACTTCGAAAGTCCCTTTTTAGCATTTGAAAATGAGTTCCTTCTGATAGAACACAACCTCAGACAAGGAAATATGCATTACATAACTCCTGAAGATTTAAACTACAAACAACTACTAATACTCCATAAACAATGCATCGACTTTGTAAATCAAGCTTTCAAAAATAGTTCCAAATATGGAATATCTTTAAAAGTTAATCAAAGTTTACTCCGCATTAGACAACAGCTACAACGAGTTAGGATTCTTTTATCATTATTGGTCGTTTCCAATGAGCTTGACAAAAAGAAAAATTCAATCTATTTAGTATTGAAGCTAATAGAATATAATTGCTATAAAAATAATGTCACAAAATTAATTGGAGAAAGCACCCAATTGATATCTTATGAAATTACACAGCATACTGCTAAAACTGGAGAACATTACATAACCAATACTGCTAAAGAATATTGGGATATGTTTAAAACAGCAATGGGTGCCGGAGTAGTAGTAGGATTTCTTTGTGTTTTCAAAGTTCTACTATCAAAAGCTGACACAAGTGCTTTAGGATTTGCTTTCTTATACAGTTTAAACTACGCATTTGGATTCGTCTTAATATACCTATTAGGATTCACACTTGCAACCAAACAACCTGCAATGACTGCAGCTGCTTTAATAAAAGCAATTGAAGATGGAATGAAACAACATTTAAAAGTAAACGACGGGGACAAACACATTGCCTTTGCTAAATTGTTTGCTCGTTTATTTCGCTCACAGTTCATTGCGTTTATTGGTAACGTTATCCTAGCATTTCCTATTGCGTTATTAGTTGTATGGCTAATCGATATGGCTACCGGAATTAATATCGTCGATACGAAGTGGCATACATTATTAGAAGACTCAAGTCCAATACACTCACCTGGTTTATTACATGCCGCTATAGCTGGTGTATTTCTATTCCTTTCTGGATTAATTTCAGGTAGCGTAGCAAATAAACAAAAACACAACCGGGTTTACTATAGAATCCAAGAACATCCTTGGCTTAAACGTAACTTAGGAATTCGAAAAACAAAAAATATAGCTAATTGGGTCGAAAATAAATGGCCAGGACTTATGTCGAATATATGGTTTGGTATATTTATGGGTAGTGCTAGCTCAATTGGTATATTTATAGGCTTAAATATAGATGTTCGTCACATTACTTTTGTAAGCGGAAATATTGCTCTAGGACTATATGGTGCCGATTTTGCAGTTAACAACTCTATGTTGATTTGGGCTTTTATTGGACTTTGGTCTTTTGGATTTGTTAACTTCATTGTAAGTTTCAGTCTTTCTTTAGGACTAGCGTTTAGATCTCGCAATATACCATGGACTGAAGTTTTTCCATTGATCCGTTCTATATGGATACATTTTAAAAACTTTCCTGCAGAGTTTTTCTTCCCTGTAAAAGGCTCCATGATTACAACGGAAAAAAAAGAAGAAGAAAAAGTAAAATCTGAAAATTAGCAACACCGTGAGTCTTAGAATATATTTTGCATTAACAGTAATCATCCTACTAATTATCATAGGATATTTAATTTATTTGTTAATAGGTTCCAATAGACAAAGAGTTCTTTATGAAAAAGAAAAACACCTATTTGATTCAAAACTAAAATATCTGCAATTAGAAACTTTAGAATCTAGACTCGACCCACATTTATTTAAAAACATATTAAATTCTATTCAATCTCATGCGTATCAGACCTATTATGCATTAGATAAAATGGCAGGTGTCTTAGATTACATTCTATATGACAGCCAGAAAAAATTAGTAAGCCTTCGAGAAGAACACGAATTTTCTCTACGACTCATCGATATAAATAAAATAAAATTAAGTCCATTATTTGAATTACGTGTAAAATCTTTAATAGACGATGGAGACCCCTTATACGATCAATCACTAATTGCTCCATTACTTTGTGTTGAGTTAATAGAAAATGCATTCAAACATGCAGATCTACAAAACAAAGATTCTTTCATATCGATATTGTTTGAGATAAAAAAAGGAACTTTTAATTTAATAGTAACCAACAAAATTTCAGGAAAGACAACATTAAAAAAAGAACATAGTGGTTTCGGATTAGAGGCCCTTTCTAAAAGATTAGAACTAATATATGGTCCTTATTTTAAATTAGAACGTTTCGTAAATGAAGACGTTTTCTCAATGCATTTAAAAATTCAACTCAATGATTTCAAAACTAAGATGCATACTCTTAGATGACGAACTACCTGGACTGACATACCTTAAAATGCTATGTGAACAAGTACCAGAAATCGAAGTAGTAAAATCATTTAATGACCCCTCAGATTTTTTAGAGGAAATCAATCAACTAGATTTCGATGCTATTATAACAGACATTGAAATGCCTGGAATAAATGGTTTAAGTTTAGCACAATTGCTATCAGATAAGGCGGTGATTTTCACAACCGCTTACAAAGAGTTTGCTGTAGAAGCATTTGAAATTGACGCAATAGATTACATTCAGAAACCAATTAAAAGAGAACGCCTCCAAAAAGCAATCCACAAAGCCTTACGATTTACGGAAGCTAAGCCGAAAAACAACTATATAACGACGAACTCTAATAAAGGGAAAGTAATATTACACTTTGAAGCAATACAATACATTAAAACTTCCGAATTAGATAGTAGAGATAAATTAGTATATCTAATAGGAGATAGCAACCCAATTATATTAAAGAATATCTCTTTAGACAAACTTCTCCAAGACCTACCTAAAAGAGATTTCTGTAGAATCAATAAAAGTGAAATAATCTCGCTTAAAACCATCCACTACTTTAGTCATGATGAGATTACCACAACGCTGTTAGGAGAACAAGGAAAACCTATCGTACTAACACTCGGTGTAGCCTTTAAATCAGACTTTTTAACCAAGGTTTAGAATATTCGTTACAATATTTTAGTGTTTCGTTACATCATTGAGGTTTTTCAAAACAGCAAGTACTTTTTCTAACACTTTAAGTTAGACTTTTGTCCTGAAATTTTAAATTTAATAGTTATGGGTAAATACAAAAATCCATTATTCTATACCGTAGTCATTGGTGCCTGTTCCGCGGCAATGTATTGGATTGTTAGCCAAGGAAGTCATATGGAACATAACGTAGTAAAATTAGTTTCGAACCAAACGGTCTTTCAAGACTTTGTAGACTCAATGCTAAACAACCTACATCATCCTTTAGCAATCTTATTAGCACAAATCTTAACTATAGTTCTAGTTGCACGCGCATTTGGATGGATATGTAAAAAGATAGGTCAACCTTCTGTAATTGGTGAAATAATAGCCGGTATAGCCTTAGGTCCCTCTTTATTAGGCACCCATTTCCCAGAGTTTTCAGCGACACTATTTCCTGTCGAATCACTAGGTAATTTAAGCTTCCTAAGTCAGATTGGTTTGATTTTATTTATGTTCGTAATAGGAATGGAACTAGACTTAAAAGTTTTAAAAAACAAAGCCCATGATGCCGTTTTAATTAGTCATGCAAGTATAATCATCCCATTTACAATGGGAATGGGTCTTGCTTATTATATTTTCGATTCATTCGCTCCAGACGGAGTAGAATTTCTCTCATTCGCACTCTTCTTAGGTATTTCAATGAGTATAACGGCCTTTCCAGTCTTAGCACGAATTGTACAAGAACGTGGACTACAGAAAACTCGCTTAGGTACCATTGTTATAACTTGTGCAGCAGCGGACGATATCACTGCTTGGTGTCTATTAGCAGCGGTCATCGCAATCGTAAAGGCAGGAAGCTTTGTAAGCTCATTATACATTATAGGACTGGCAATCCTGTATGTCATCGTAATGCTAAAAGTAATTCGACCATTCTTGGAACGTATAGGAAAATTACAATCTAAAAATAAAACTATATCTAAGTCAATGATAGCAATATTCTTGCTCACCTTGATAGTATCTTCTTATTGTACAGAAGTAATAGGTATTCATGCATTATTCGGCGCTTTTATGACAGGAGCTATTATGCCAGATAACATTAAGTTTCGAGCGCTGATAATTGAAAAAGTAGAAGATGTTGCTGTAGTATTATTCTTACCTCTTTTCTTCGTCTATACAGGTTTACGAACTGAGATTGGTTTACTAAACGAACCATATTTATGGAAACTCACTGCTCTTATTATCATTGTAGCAACTGTTGGGAAATTTGCCGGTAGCGCTATAGCTGCAAAATTTGTCGGACAAAGTTGGAAAGATAGCTTAACTATAGGTGCTTTAATGAATACTCGAGGATTGATGGAATTGATAGTACTAAACATAGGATTTGACCTAGGCATATTAACCGGAGAAATATTTGCTATGATGGTTATTATGGCATTAGCTACCACCTTTCTAACTGGCCCAACTCTCGATCTATTAAACAAAATCTTTGGAAAAAAGGAAGAAATACAATCAAATCTCGAAATAACCGACTCACCAGGAAGATTTAAAATTTACATCTTCTTTGAAGACATTTTAAATGCAAAAGCATTATTAAGATTAGCTCATAGTTTTGTAAACAAGAAATCTACTAAGTCTGGTATTACCGCAATGCATTTAGTCGATAGTACAGAAATTAATCCATTTAATGTAGAATATTACGAAGAAGAGATGTTTGAACCTATTGTTGAAGAAACTAAGGAATTAAATCAATCTGTTCAAACACTTTTTAAAGTATCTAATCAAATAGAAAATGACATTGTAGAAATAATCAATGAAGATTCAAGTGATATTTTATTGTTAGAGATGGGACATTCCATATACAGAGGGACATTGCTAGGAAATATCCTTGGATTTACAACTAGTATTATAAATCCAAATACATTACTAAACAAAGTTACTAGAAAAGAAAAGCTATTTGAATCGTCATTTTTTGATGAACGCACTGAACAAATACTACAACACGCTAAAACCCCTGTTGGTATATTTATCAACAAAGAATTTGAAAAAGTAGAACAGGTATTCTTACCAGTATTCACTCAATCAGACTTGGTATTACTCAACTATGCACAACGATGGATAACACACTCCGAAGCTCAGATTACTGTATTAGATGCAACAGGAGAAGTTGACAGAAACCCAGATTTTAAAGAGACTATTAGGAGAATTGAACAGTTTAAACCTAATCACATTCGCGTCTCCAATGAAAAGCTACTAAATAAAGAATATTTAAAAACTTACGACATCATGATAATAGGTATGGAAAGTTGGAAAAATTTAGTAGCCACAAGAAGTATATGGCTCAACCATGCACCGTCTATATTAATCATTAATGAAAAAACATAAAGCAAAAAAAAGGTCTAGTTATTTCTAAACTAGACCTTTTTTTATAAAACCCTATAGCTTATTTCGTTACTTTAAGCGGAATAGCTTTTAACATCGCATCCTCTCTAAAAAGCCAATGGTAATAATCTTTTTCATCTTTCAATTGATTCACAAATTCAGCAATTAAATAAAACTCAATCATATCTTTCCGTTTGTCTAAATTAAAATTTAGCCCACTATGTCTAAGATGCTCTTTAAAAGATTTAAAAACCATAGCATTAGATTTAATATGCTTAGCTAAGGATTCAACGTCCATAGATTCGAACATTCCTCGATTGCTATCAATTTGTTCGAAAACAAAATAACTCACAATACCAGACTGCATCAATAAAACCACCGCATCATCGCCATGTTTCACTCCTATAGGAACAAAAATATCAGGAACTATACCTCCGCCACCATAAACCACCCTGCCTTCTAGAGTTTTATATTGTAGACTATCAGCTATTTTAATACTATCCGCAGCATATAACTCCCCTCGTTCATAACGAGTTATAAAATCATTATTATACTCTTCAAAACCATGATTATAAGGCTTTTGTATAGAACGGCCAGAAGGTGTATAATATCGAGCTGTCGTTAAACGTATTGCAGAACCATCCCCCAATAGCAACTCTCTCTGAACTAAGCCTTTTCCAAATGATCTTCTTCCGATTATAACACCCCTGTCATTATCCTGAATAGCACCAGCTATAATCTCACTTGCCGAAGCACTTCCCTCATTAACTAACACATATAATGGTCCCTTTTGAAAACTCCCCTTTGAAGAAGCCTTTGTCAGAACCTCTCTACCTCTTTTATTAATAGTCTTTACAATAATTAAATCCTTATCTAAAAACTCATCTAAAATCTTAATAGCTTGATCCATATATCCTCCTCCGTTATCACGTAAATCAAGAACTAAACCATCGATACGATCTTCTCTCAATCGATTTAAAGCACTCATAAACTCGGTATAAGTGGAACCCGCAAAACGGTTAATCTTTATATAACCTAAACCATTTTCTAACTTCAAACCAACATCAACGCTCTTTAAAGGAATCATAGAACGAGTAACCCTGGTTGTGAAAAATTTATTTTCCTTCTTTCGATATACCTTCAATCTAATATCCGACCCTTCTTCTCCTTTTAGTTTTGAAACTATTTCTTCGCTAGGTATTTTTTCTCCGTAAATTTTTAATGTATCCGCATAAAGTATACGATCACCCGGTTGAATTCCAGCCTTTTGTGCCGGACCATTTGCAATGTCCTTAATAACAGCCAAGCTATCCTTATATACATAAAAACTAATTCCAATGCCGACAAACTCCCCATTCATCGACTCTGAAACCGATTGCATAGACTCCTTCGCAATATAGACCGAATGGGGATCTAATTGCTCTAAAATAGAAGTAACAGTTTGGTCAACTATTGAGTCTGTATTCACCTCATCAACATACTCCTGTTCAATAAAATCAATAAGTTTATTCAACTTTATTTTATTTACATTAGCAGTAAGCCCAGGTGTCCTAAAAGACGACGAAACCAAGAAACCACCTAATAAAACTCCTAAAGCCAAGGCGATAGAAAGTAACAGAGGCCAATATATTTTTTTCATAGAAAAATCAATTATCTAAATCAGGTAGATGTACAACTTCTACTCCAGCCTTTACCAAGAAAGATATACCTTCTGAATCCTTGTAATGCTCTTTATAAACAACCCTTTTAATACCAGATTGATGGATTAATTTACTGCAATCTCTACATGGAGACATCGTAATATAAAGTGTTGCATTTTGACAACTTTGAGTAGAACGCGCTACTTTAAGAATAGCATTTGCTTCTGCATGTAACACATACCATTTAGTAGAACCACTTACATCTTCACAACAATTCTCAAAACCAGAAGGAGTTCCGTTATAACCATCCGAAATAATCATACGGTCTTTAACAATGATGGCTCCCACTTGTTTTCTAACACAGTAAGATAATTGCCCCCACTCTCTCGCAATCCTCAAATAAGCCTTATCGTATTTTGCTCTTTTTATATCATCCATAATACAACTATTACACACTGAGTGTCAAACTTTTTCAACGCTATTAAACTAGTTTTTACAGCGCAAAAATAAGCATTAGTTTAACGCAACACACCAATCACAAAAGGATTCTATATCATTTAATCTTCGATTTTATTTAATTTAGCTTATAAGGTACAAAAAATAATAAAAAGCCCCAAACCATAAGTATACTCAAGAGATAATCTCTTCATCATAAACTGTACTACTACAGCATTTACTAATAAATAAGTTTAACAGTAAACCATTTCAAGTAAATTAATCATAATAGTGCATTCAAGTTCCCGTTATCACTTAATAAAATATGAAACATCTAATTAAAACCACAGCAATCACAAACAGTAATAACTTATACACCTAGAGTAAAGTAATAACAAAGTAGAAATGATGGAAAAACATTTTATAGTTTTATAAGGACAATCCTTTTTTATTGCTAAATTAGGTTTCAAATTAACATTCAATAAAATCTAAAACTTATTAACTATGGCATATTCAGATTTATTCGACCCAGGCTTTAAAGATCGTAACAGAGGACACTTTGCGTCAATTGTTAGAGTTGCCATTGCTGATGGAGCTATATCAGACCAAGAAAAAACTTTTTTAGACCATTTAGCAGACCGTTTAGAAATATCCGATGAAGACTATACTAAAATACTAGAAAGTCCTGAAAAATACCCCGTAAACCCACCTTACCTTCAAATCAATCGTATTGAACGCCTATATGATTTAGCAAGAATGGTTTATGCAGATCATATATTAGGACCTAGACAGAAAGAAATACTTAAAAAGTTTGCAGTCGCATTAGGATTCACAGGCAATATAGAAGATTTAGTAGACAAGTCATTATCTCTACTAGTACTCAACGTAGATAGTGACACCTTTATTTTCGAAATTCAAAATTTAAGTAGATAAAAAAAGGCTGTTCAAATTGAACAGCCTTTTTTTATCTACTATAATATTTATTTATTCAAGCTCATAAATTCTTCCGCTTTCTCTACCATATTCTTACTACCACAGAAGAAAGGTACACGTTGATGTAATTCAGTAGGTTCAATCTCCATTATTCTATTAAATCCATCTGAAGCTTTTCCTCCTGCTTGCTCTATAATAAAAGCAATTGGATTACATTCATACAGTAGACGCAACTTTCCATTAGGAGCCTTAGCGCTAGTAGGATACAAATAAATCCCCCCCTTTAGAATATTACGATGAATATCAGACACCAAGCTTCCAATATATCTAGAAGTATAAGGTCTGTTTCCCTCTTCCGCCTGACAATACTTAATGTAATCTTTCACTCCTTGTGGAAAGTGTACATAGTTCCCTTCATTCACAGAATAAATTCCCCCATCTTCGCTAATTGACATTTCTGGATGCGACAAATAGAATGTACCAATAGCAGGATTTAAAGTAAAACCGTTAACTCCATTACCTGTAGTATAAACCAACATAGTTGAAGAACCATAAATCACATAACCAGCAGCCACTTGATTCTCCCCTTTTTGAAGAAAATCCTCTTTTGTAACCGGTGTTCCAATAGGGGTCACACGTCTATAAATTGAAAAAATAGTACCTACAGAAACATTTACATCAATATTTGAAGAACCATCTAAAGGATCCATTAAAACGATATACTTATTTTCATTATTTCCATCCTTACCTTCTATAGAAATAAAATCATCATTTTCCTCTGAACCTATTCCACAAACAATCTCACGATTTATAAGAGTCTGAATAAAAACCTCATTAGCATAAACATCTAACTTTTGCTGCTGCTCTCCTTGAATATTTTCTTGACCGAAGGCTCCTATAATATCAACCAGCCCCGCTTGATTCACTTTGTGACTAACAATTTTTGCAGCTAATCTTATAGAATTGAATAATCGTGTTAACTCTCCAGACGAGTATTTAAAATCCTCTTGTCTATCGATAATAAATTCTCCAAGCGTTTGTTTACTTTGTGCGGACATATAAAAATGATTCTTTAGTTGTGTATATTGCGTGGCAAATATCGTTAATTTTGTCTGAATAATAAATTTATCCTCAATGATAATAATCCGAAAAGCTACTGAAGGAGATTTACCAACCATATTAGAGCTAATCAATGAATTAGCACACTTTGAAAAGGAACCAGATGCTGTAGAAATTACAGTAGAAACTTTGTTGGAAAACGGATTCGGTATTAACCCACTTTTCCAAATACGCGTCGCAACCCAAAACAATATGATTATTGGAATGGCACTTTTTTACTTCCGCTTCTCTACTTGGAAAGGAAAAACAATACACCTAGAAGATTTAATAGTACGTGAAGATGCAAGAGGCACTGGAGTAGGTAGCAAACTATATTCAGAAGTGATGAAAACAGCATTTGATGAAAACGTAAAAAGAGTAGAATGGGTTGTTTTAGATTGGAACCAAAACGCAATTGATTTCTACAACAAAACTGGCGCTCAAGTACTGCAGGATTGGCGAACAGTACAAATGGACGAACAAGGATTACAAAAATACATCAAAACACTATAGATGAAAATTTACAAATTTGGAGGGGCATCAGTAAAAGATTCAACAAATGTAAAAAACGTTTGTAACGTTCTACAAACAGTAGGGTATAATAATTCATTAATTATAGCTTCTGCAATGGGCAAAACTACCAATGCATTAGAAAGTGTCACACATAATTATTTTTACAATAAAGAAGCTATTGAAACTTCAATTCAAGAAGTAAAAGATTTTCATTATACTATTATAAATGAACTATTTGAAAACGAAACACATCCAATCTATGTTTCTATTCAAAATCTCTTTGAAAAATTAAGTGCATTTTTAAACAATAACAAATCACCTAATTATAATTTTGTTTATGATCAAATAGTATCTTATGGAGAATTACTTTCCACTACTATTCTCCACTACTACTTATTGGATTGTAATATCGTAAATATTTGGGCGGATGCAAGAGATCTTATCAAAACCAACACAACCTATAGAGATGCAATAGTAGATTGGGAATCTACTGAAAAGTCCATACAAGAAAGAATAACAACAAATCAACTTTATATTTCTCAAGGATTTATAGGCTCAGACCCAAATGGTTTTTCAACTACGTTAGGCAGAGAAGGCTCCGACTACACTGCCGCTATTTTCGGAAACATACTTAATGCAGAAAGCGTAACAATTTGGAAAGATGTTCCAGGTGTTCTTAATGCAGATCCACGATATTTTGAAGATACAATCCTATTAGAACACATCTCTTATCAAGAAGCCATAGAACTAGCTTTTTACGGAGCTTCGGTTATACATCCAAAAACACTACAACCCTTACAACAAAAAGAAATCCCATTATATGTAAAATCCTTTTTAAGTCCCGAACTAGAAGGAACTGAAGTTTCTAAAGGGGCAACATTGCAACCACAAGTACCTTGCTATATAGTAAAGAAGAACCAACTATTAATATCACTAGCTACTAAAGACTTCTCTTTTATTATGGAAGAAAACATCAGTGATATTTTCAAATTATTCCATCAATTCAACATAAAAGTTAGTGTGATACAAAACTCTGCAATCAGTTTCTCAGTATGTGCAGAAGATAAGTTCAATCACTTTCAAGAACTACGTGGACTTCTATCCTCGCAATTTAAAATGAGTTATAACGAGAACGTGTCACTATACACTATACGTCACTTCGAATTCGAAGGTTTGGAAAAAATCCTTGGAGATAAAACGCTTTTATTAAAACAAGTAAACAGAGAAACCATGCAAATGGTTACAAAAGAATAATACGATTTAAAAAAACTAGTCCTATCTCAAAATACTACTTTTGACAATTCTTAGTTATAATGAGTAATGATTAAAAAGTGGTTATACATACTTCTACTACTCTCTGTTTCTAGCCATTATGCACAGGAACAAGAATCTCTATACAAGTCGTTGATATGGATTGCGAGTCAAGATACCCTCAACATAGAAACAAAAGGGTTAAACCCCTCCTATTTTGAAATATTAAAAAATGATGCACTACTAGTTCCCTCGGAGTCCTATGAAGTGGATTTCAAAAATAGTCAAGTCATCTTAAAGGATCAATCTTTAAAAAAGGACACACTAGTAATAAAATATCTAAAACTCCCTAACTTCATAACAAAAACCTATAGTTTCTATGATCCAGATCGAATCGTAGCCAATGAAGCAGGACAATACGTCTTTCAACATCAAGATCGAAAAACTTATAACTTCATTCCTTTTGAAGGACTACAAACCTCTGGAAGTCTCTCTCGTGGACTAACTATGGGAAACAATCAAAACGCTGTAACCAATTCCAATTTAGATCTTCAAATAACCGGAAAATTATCAGACAAAATTAGTCTTAGAGCCTCATTACAGGACAGCAATGCCCCGCTACAAAATGGAGGATACTCTCAAAAAATAAATGAATTTGATCAAATATTTATAGAGCTATTCTCTGACACTTGGTCAATAAAAGCAGGTGATATATTTTTAGAAAATAGGAGTTCAAAATTCTTAAATTTCAATAAAAAAGTACAAGGACTAGCTACAAAATTCACGTTTGGAAATGAAGAATCTGAAACAACTATTGAAACTGCAGGAGCACTAGCAAGAGGACAATATGCTAAAAGCACATTTCAAGGTCAAGAAGGAAACCAAGGTCCTTACAAACTTAAAGGCCCAAAAGGAGAGCTATTCATCCTAATAATATCAGGTTCCGAAACAGTTTACGTAAACGGAGTGACACTACAAAGAGGAGAGAACAACGACTATGTAATTGATTACAACTCTGGAGAGATTCGATTCACAACACAATTTCCAATAACAGAAGATATGCGAATTGCTGTAGAATATCAATTCACTGACCGAAATTACACTCGATTTGTAGCGTACAATAACATACAACATAAAAGAGAAACGTGGAACGTGGGAGGAGCTTTCTTCATCGAATCCGATTTAAAAAACCAACCCCTTCAACAAAGTCTAACCCAAGAACAAGTTGAAGTTTTAAAGAATGCTGGAAATGACCCCAATAAAATGACTGCCCCATCAGCCTACTTAGATAGCTATGCAGAAAACAAAATATTATACATCAAAAAGATGAACGATGATGGAAGTTTCTATTTTGAATTTTCCAACAATCCTAATGACGAGCTCTATACTGTATACTTTAGTTTAGTTGGGAATAACAATGGAGATTATATCATAGAAAACAGTCAAACAAACGGAAAAATATATAAATACACATCACCAATAAATGGACAACCCCAAGGTAACTACGCACCTATTTCAAAACTCATTGCTCCTATAAGAAATACTGTTGCCAGTTTAAACGCCAGTTATCATCCAACAGAAAAAACTGAAATAAAGGTTGAGGGAGCCTTTAGCAATAGCGATCAGAACCTCTTTTCTACAATAGAAGATGAAGATAATCAAGGATGGGCTACTGAAATAATAGCTAAACAACAACTTTGGAATAACATTAATTTAAAACTTGAAGCCTTTGCTAACCTACAATTCGTTGACAAACGATTTAAGTCATTGGAAAACCTATATTCTATTGAATTCGATAGAGATTGGAATCTTCAATACACAGAAGGAAGTCAAAGTTTGTTTACAACAGGATTAAAAACTAGTTTTAGAGAGTTTGGTACTCTTACCTATCAAATAGAAACACTAAAATATGGGACAACTTTTAAAGGAAAAAGACATCGCCTATTTGGTTCCATTAGAACAAATAGATGGTTAGGTCATACTGAAAATAGTTTGTTAGAAGCAACATCATTAGACAATAAAACTTCCTTTGTAAGAGGAAATTTACAAGTAAAATACCATTTTGGTAAAAATTGGATAGGCAGTTCTCTTGCCTATGAAAACCAAGAAGAAAAGAATCAAAATACAAAACAACTCAACCCACTCAATCATAGATTCTCAGAATTCAAAAACTTTATTGGAAGAGGTGATTCCTTGAGCGTATACGCAGAATTTGGATGGATTCACAGAATCAACGATAGCATCCACAACCAGAGATTTAAGAAAGTATCAACAGCCAATACCTTTTATTTTAAATCAAAGTTAATTCAGAATGAGCGTAGAGATTTAAGCTTTTATGTAAACCATAGAACCGTAAACTACACACTTCAAAAACCCAATCAAGAACAGACATTAAATTCAAGAGTCAACTATAACGATCAATTTTTTAATGGTTTCATACAAACCAATACAGCATACGAAACAAGTTCAGGAACTATTGCGCAACAAGAATTCACCTATTTAAAAGTTGAACCAGATCAAGGCGTATATATGTGGAATGACTACAACAATAATGGAATACAAGAACTTGAAGAATTTGAAGTCGCACCCTTTCCAGATCAGGCAATTTATGTTCGACTATATCTTCCCAATCAAGTTTTCGTTCAAACACATCAAAATAAATTCTCACAATCTATCAATCTAAATCCAACACAATGGCAAAATAGTGATGGACTGAAGAAAGCACTTTCACACTTTCACAACCAAACCTCTTTTTTGGTAGATAGAAATGAATTTAAAACAGGAAACAAAACAAATTTTAATCCATTTAATAAAAACGATGACAACTTAGCTGGTTTAAATCAAAGCTTTCGAAATAGTTTGTTTTACAATCGTGGAAAGCAGAAACACTCTCTAACCTATACATATTTAAATACCCGTAGTAAAAACCTTCTATCCTATGGCTCTCAAGAAAACAGTATAACTTCTCAACAATTATTCTATAATCATCTTATAAAAAAAACATGGCTATTATCCTTTAGTTCTAAAATATCAAATCAAGAAACACTTTCAGAAAACTATGATGCTAAAAACTATGAACTAGAAATATATAGCATAGAACCAAAAATATCATACCTGTTCACCCAAAACACAAGTTTAGATATCTTCTATGAATTTCAGCAAAAAGAAAATATTATTTCTAAAACTGAGTTATTAAAGCAACATCAATTAGGTATATCTTTTCAGTATAATTCAAAACAGAAAATGTCTATAAATGGAGAACTTGCATTCTATGAAAATATATTCAAAGGAAATTCATACTCACCCGTAGCATATCAAATGTTAGAAGGTTTACAAGTAGGTAAAAATCTTACTTGGAGATTAATGTTTCAAAAAAAACTAACTGAATATCTAGATATGAGCATTAATTATCAAGGAAGAAGTAATGAAGAAACCAATACCATACACACCGGCACAGTACAATTAAGGGCATTCTTCTAAAAAATAGTTGAATTAAAAGAAAATAAAATTATGATTGATAAATACTCAATTGTTTTTCAACCAAACGAAAACTTAGTAGAATTAGTCAGAGCAATGAAGCTAGAACTAGCCGAAGAAATAGGTTGGTATAACAGTAAGAATTCACTTGCTCATATAAGTATAGTTGAATTTAAAGCTCAAGTAGATGAAATATCACGCATTCATAAGCAAATCACACGTTGTTCCGAACGATTCAAACCAGTAACAATTCATTTCCAATCATTCGGAACCTATCCAAATGGAGCATTGTATTTAGAAGTTGATACTAAGTCCAAGGAGATATTAAAAGAGTATAGTCTTCAACTTATAGAGGAATTTCAAATTAAACTATTGGAAAAATCAAATGACCCGCACCTTTCTATAGCAAGAAAGCTCGACGAAAAAAAAATCGAAAAAGCACTTAAATTATTTAGTACTCCTCATATAACCTCGGAAATAACCAACATATCACTTCGAAAATTCAACCCTATTAAAAAACAATACGACATTATTCATTCCTATCCATTACTTAACCTAGGAGACAACAGAGACAAACAACTTGAACTATTTTAAGTAATTATACATTCTTAAAGAATAACAAAACAGGAAGATTGAACCCAACTTTTCGAGCAAAATAAAAATGTGTACTTTTGCAGAAAATAAATATCAAACAACAATGTTTCAAATAGGTAAAACCATAGTATCAGACGAATTATTAGAAAAAGAATTCGTTTGTAATCTAAGCGCATGTAAAGGTCAATGTTGCGTAGATGGAGATGCAGGAGCTCCATTAGACGAGGATGAATTAGAAATTATGGAAAAAATTTATCCTATTGTAAAACCATTCCTAAGACCAGAAGGTATAGAGGCCATTGAAAAACAAGGAACCTCTATAAAAGGCGAAGATGGAGATTGGGAAACACCTTTGATCAACGGAGCAGATTGTGCATATGTAATTTTCGATAGAGACACTGCTCTTTGTGGAATAGAACAAGCTTACAACCAAGGTCTAATTGATTGGAAAAAACCAATATCTTGTCATTTATATCCTGTTAGAATTCGTGAATTTACAGATTTCTCCGCCGTAAATTACCATAGATGGCATATATGCAGTGATGCTTGTGAATTAGGTAAAGAACTAGAAGTACCAGTTTACAGATTTTTAAAAGACGCTTTGACTAGAAAATTTGGAGCTGCATGGTATAACGAACTAGACACTATTGCAAAAGACCTTAAGAAATAACACTACTTTATATACAAAAAACTATTCTTATAATCAATAATAGCTTCACCACGTAAAAGTACATCTGCACCTATGATACCGTGAACCGTTTTTACTTTATATTCGATTAAAGCTGTGTTTACATGTGATAAATCTAAAAGAACAAAATTAAAGTCAGTACATTTCCAACGTCCCAATTGTAATTTATTATCATAAGTTACTTGTGTAAACATACCATTTGCACCAGCACCAGAAGCTTTAGTTGGTGAATCAGTGGCAACTAATTCAAAAAAATCTTTAGAACCAAAATCCACACAGCTATTTGAAGCTCCAGTATCTAAAATAAAATCACCCACAATTCCGTTTATTTTCACTTTAATAAAAAGATGCTGTGTTTTAGAAACTTTAAACCCAATTCTCTTATAACCATCTTTTTTTAATATGTCTTGTAAGTTTTCCATAAGCTAAAAATAGTTTAAAATCTTAATTTGAGGTAATTTTGCAGTCAAATTTGTTTAAAAACACAAACTAAAAGTACGAATGATTTTAACAGACACCCATACACATTTATATTCCGATGCCTTTGAAGACGATCGCAAAGAAACGATAAATAGGGCAATATCAAATGGAGTCACTCGTTTTTTTATTCCGGCTATAGACTCTGGATATACACAAAGCATGTATGATTTAGAAACTGCTTATCCAGAAAACGTGTTTCTAATGATGGGATTACATCCAACTAGCGTAAAAGAGAACTACCTAGAAGAATTAGCCTTTGTAGAAAGTGAATTAAACCGTCGTTCTTTTTATGCAGTAGGTGAAATAGGGATAGATTTGTATTGGGACAAAAGTACTTTAGGTATTCAACAAGAAGCCTTTCAATATCAAATACAATTGGCAAAGAAACACCAGCTTCCCATCAACATACACTGTAGAGATGCCTTTGACGAAGTATTTGAAGTACTTGAAAAAGAAAAAGGAATAGGGCTAAAAGGTATTTTTCATTGTTTTACTGGAACCGAGGAACAAGCTCATCAAGCCACATCCTACAATCTAAAATTAGGAATAGGAGGAGTAGTAACATTTAAAAATGGTAAGATAGACCAGTTCCTAAACAAAATTTCAATTGAAAACATCGTGCTAGAAACAGATTCTCCTTATCTTGCACCCGTCCCATTTAGAGGCAAAAGAAATGAGAGCGGACACTTGGTATATGTAGCCGAAAAAATTGCGGAAATTTACGATTACCCGATAGAAAAAGTAGCTGAAATAACTACTGCAAATTCAAAAGCAGTATTTGGCATTTAAAAATGATAAACTTGCAATACATTTGCAAAAAGATATAATACAAAACCATACAATGTTAAAGTTCGATTCAATTCGTCATTACCACGATCACGAGGTAAATGAGGTGCTACAAAACATCTCCAAACACCCTATGATCAAAGCCTTGATGGGTTTTACTTTTCCAGAAAAAACGGAAGAACAATGGAGTGAAGAATTTAAGGAAGTGAATTCTATTCAAGACTTTCAAAAAAACTTCATTTACCATTCCATTCAAAAAGTACTCGAAAAGAGTTCTGAAGGATTGACTACTTCTGGATTTGAAAAACTAGACAAAAACACTGCCTACTTTTTCATATCAAACCATCGCGATATCATATTAGACACCTCTTTATTGAACGTAGCTCTTAAAGACCATGGTTTAATAATGACTGCTTCAGCAATTGGCGACAATTTAGTACAAAAAAGTTTTCTATTAGCCCTAGCAAAACTAAATCGCAATTTCCTAGTAAAAAGAGGTCTTGCACCTAGAGAATTATTAGAAAGCTCAAAACTAATGTCCGAATACATTAATCATCTACTATTTGAACAAAATCGCTCAGTATGGATTGCACAAAGAGAAGGTCGAACAAAAGATGGAAATGACACAACGAATCCAGGTGTATTAAAAATGCTTGCTATGGCATCGGATGAAGCAAATCTAATGGATTACTTCAAAAAGATCAAAATCGTACCCGTATCAATTTCATATGAGTATGATCCAACAGATGCATTAAAAATCCCACAACTATTAGCTAAAGCAAAAGACGAAATCTACATCAAGGAAAAAAACGAAGACTTCGTGAATCTTTTAAGTGGTGTAATAGGTCAGAAAAAGAGAATCCACATTCATGTAGGAGATGTACTTGATAAATCACTGAATGAAATTCAGAGAGGAAACTGTAATAACAATAAGCAAATACAAGCATTGGCTCAACTTATAGATGAGTCAATCTACGAACACTATCACTTATGGCCTACGAATTATATAGCTTATGATTTGATGCATGGTGGTAATCTCTTCAGCAATAAATATACAGAGAAAGAAAAACAACTATTCTTAAGACGTTTAGAATTGAGAGTAGACAAAGACAACGACATTGTTTTTGACGGATTCTTAGCTATGTATGCAAACCCAGTAATCAACAAATTAAAACTTAATAATGAGCTATAAACCAGCCATACTACTGATTTACACCGGTGGAACTATCGGTATGGTAAAAGACTTTACAACAGGCGCATTAAAAGCATTTAATTTTGACCAATTACTAGAACGAATACCAGAATTACATCTATTAGAATGTACCATAGACACGTATTCATTTGAAGAACCTATAGATTCTTCAGACATGAAACCCGAACACTGGGTAACAATGACAGAAGTAATCCAAAAACATTACAATAAATTTGATGGTTTTGTAATTCTCCATGGCTCAGACACTATGTCTTACTCAGCATCGGCGTTGAGTTTTATGTTGCAAAACCTATGTAAACCAGTAATATTAACTGGCTCTCAATTACCAATAGGAGATTTACGAACGGATGCAAAAGAAAATCTAATAACTGCAATTCAAATAGCATCACTTCAGAAAGGCAATAGACCCCTCATACAAGAGGTTTGTCTATACTTTGAATACAAGCTATACCGAGGAAACAGAACCTCCAAGGTTAGTGCTGAATTGTTCAATGCATTTACATCACCTAATATCTCATATCTAGTAGAATCAGGAGTAAACCTTAAAATAAAAGAAGAATCCTTATTAAAAGGAGATACTGATAAACCACTTCAAGTATATACGAATATGTTTGCCACTGTGCTCATTCTGAAAATTTATCCAGGAATGAAACAAAACGTATTTGAATCCATTTTAAACATATCAGGATTAGAAGGAATCATATTAGAAACATATGGAGCAGGAAATGCACCAACAGAAAACTGGTTCTTAACTACTTTAAAAAACGCAATCACAAATGGATTGAAAGTTATTAACGTAACACAATGTTCTAGTGGAAGTGTAGATATGGGCAAATACGAGACAAGCACAGAGATGAAGCAACTAGGAGTTATATCTGGAAAAGATATAACAACCGAAGGAGCCATAACTAAGTTAATGCATCTTTTAGGTAGAGGTAACATGAATAATGAGGAGTTCAAACAAGCATTTGAAAATCCTATATGTGGAGAATTAGACATATAATATTCCCCTAAAAACAGATTAAAAACAAATATATATTCTATATTTGCCGTCATAGAAATTTAGAGAGGTGGCCGAGTGGTCGAAGGCGCACGCCTGGAAAGTGTGTATATGGTAATGTATCGAGGGTTCGAATCCCTTCCTCTCTGCAAAGAAAAACCGATAGTTTTCACTATCGGTTTTTTTGCTTTATAAACCTCACTCAAATACTCCACTTACTTAAAAAGGTGTAACAACAGCAATAATTCCTTAATCCCTATAAAGGAGAGCTTATTTTATAAAATATTTCCAAATCTAAAATGAACTCAACAAAGCGAAAGAAACCTATAGTTATTTAAATCAATACAAACTACAAATACAGTATTCCTAGTTAGAAAGTAATATTAAAACAAAAAACCGTCTCTAATTAAAGAGACGGTTCTTAATTTATAGAAATCTAAATTTTGTTATTGAATAATGACTGTATTTCCATTAGCCTCACCAACAAAACGATTACCATCTAAAACAAGTTCAGAAACTGAAGAACCATCTTCAAATTCTATAGCTGGACTTACTTTAATAGAAGTAGGCGTAAAACCAACTCCAATACCTCCATTTTCATTCACAGACATTGTTCTATCAGCAGATAAAACTGTAGCATAACGAGTAGTCTTAGTATATTTAAAATTATAAGTCATTGTTTCACCATTCTCAATAGTAAACAAAGTCTTTTTTGAAGCCACGACATCCATCATGACCCTGTTTAATCTTAAATCACTCCAATCCTCAGCCGTAGCACGTTCAAATTTGATATCGATTTTATCTCTATTTGATTTAAAATTGATTCCTTCGGAATCAAATCCATAATATAAATATTGAAAATCACCTTTATAACCTTTTCCTGCAAACTTAAATGTACCGTTAGGGTTTTTTACATTAGGAAGCACTTCTGAATCACCTAATAGATGTATATACGTACCTTGAGAAAACAACAAACTAACAGTACTACCTAATGCTATACTATATTCTGATGTATCAGGAACTAAAGGATTACCACTCCAATCATATCCCAAATAAGGATCAAAATCAGAAATCATCGTCACATTATATCCATCGACAAACTTAAACAAATATGTAAATCCTCCTAATTGAGAATCATCTGTGAAGTATGTCATTTTCCATCCATCAACAGCAGATGTCAGTTCATTACTTAATTCTAGTTTTCGCTTTTCAAGTCGTTCAGTAGAATTTTCTTCAAACTTATTTTCAAAATTATCACCTTGACAAGCCCCAAGCGAAAGCACTAAACCTAATGCTATGAAACTTTTTATTAATCTTTTTTTCATCTTTTTTAAATTAAGAACAATAAAGCTTATTTATTTACAACCATATCTGTTTGAGATTTAGCAATTTTACATAGCTCATATAAATCAATTCCCATAGAATTTTTATAATAACTTACTGCATAAGCTTCTTTCTCACGTATTTTTGAACGCCCAAATTCACTCGGAATTGCATCTACCATAGCATTGTACTTCTCAACATCTTGTAACATTGTTGCTACCATTTCTGCGAAATCCTCCCCTGGAGCACTTCTAGAATAAGCAGAAATGAATCCCAAGGAATTTGCTTCAGCGTTACTTGCATTTTGCCAATCGGCGCGATAACTCCCAGGTGTGATCTTAAGAAAAGCTCCTTCGTCAAATGGCCATTTCATGTTTAAGATATGAACATACTCATGTTGAATTGTATGAATAAACTGCTCCACTTGACTTCTATTCTTTGTATCTAACTTATTTAACTCAAATAAAGAGATTCTAACTCCTTGCTCAGCTACCCCTAACGTAACGGTACCATTAGTGTTAGAATTCACACTACCAACCAAAACCAATTCTTTAGCAGCAGTTTCTTTTACAAACATCTCTCCCGCTATTTTCTCATAACTATCTAACCAAATAGCTTTTACAACTTCAAGAGTAGGCTGAACTCTATCAACTCTTGGAGGAGTTAAATATCTATTCATATCTACTTTATATTGATCCCATCGATAAAATACTTGCATATTATAAGTTTCCAAATAATTCTTGTCAATCCAATTATCTAATTCTGTTTTACGCTCAGGTGTTAAATCTATACGAGTTTCTCCTAAACTGTCCTCTTTACTACAAGATGCAAATCCCAAAGTACCCAAAAGGCAAGCTAAACTAAATATTTTTAATGTACTCTTCATAATCTTATTAATTTCTTGGATTATCTATAAGCCCCGCAGAAACTACGTGCAAAGGCAAAGGTAATTGACGTTTCAAGTCTCCTTTTTCTAATACAATTTCTGTTCCACCTGCAAATTTGTGAATTACTTTAATATCAAAACGCTTAATATCAAACCAGCGCTTTCCTTCCTGTATAAATTCCCTTCTTTTTGCTTCAAGAATTGATTTCAAAACGACAGTTTGCTCAATGGTCATGCTATAAAACGGAGTTAACTCATCACTCACATATGGCGTCAATTCGACTAATTTTGCATAAGTTAACTTGTCAGTCAATTCATTATAACCATTTGTACGAGTTCCTAAGAAAAATTCTAACCCCTTAATAGCTTCTTCAATACGCCCTTCCATCACCAAAGCTTCTAATCTATTCAAATAAACCTCATCATTACTAAACAACACATAATTAACAAAAGGCATACCTGTACCAGCAGATGGATCATCAAGTCTAAAATACTCTCCTAATTTTGGATAAACAACTGTAACATTACTATTGTAAGAAGCTCCTTCATATAACCATTCTTTCTTAAAAGGATTAAGTGCTCTACCCATTATAGATGCCTCATCCTTACCGGTTAAGAAAAATCTTGAACCACCAACATATCCATATCTCCAATATGAGGATATTTGAGTGTTAACTAACAAATTTGTAACATGCTCAGGTCTACTATAATACTGAAATTTCTCATTTGTTCCAACCAACTTGAATGCTTTATAATCTCTAATAAATGCTTTAGGATTAGCAGCTAAATAATCTGAATACTCCAATACTTTCGCCCAATTTGCTTTTGCTAAATAAAATTTAGTAGCAAATGCATAAGCCGCATGTTTATTAAAATGGAATTTAGGCTGCCTATAATTATCACTAACGGATTTCAAACCTTCTTCTAAATCTGCTTCAATCTTAGCATAAACATCAGCAACACTTTCTCGTTCATATAATTTAATCAATTCTCGTTCTGGAGAATCAACATAAGGAACCCCTAAATCACTTTCTGCAGTTGCAGGATCATATGCTTTCCCCCATATTTGAACCAATTCAAAATGAGCAAAAGCACGAGCAATTAAGGCTTCTGCACGTAACCCTGAATATTCTGGATCATCAGACACTCCCATTTTTTCCATTGCATCTAAGGCTTCATTAGCTGCAGCGATTGCAGCATATGATGAATCCCAAAATCCAGTTGGAGTATCTTGAGTAATACCTTCTTCCAATTTCCAACTATACTGATCTAACTGATTATCCTTGGTCAAGGTTAAATTTTCAGAATCAAAGACATTATCAGACATCAATTCTAAAAAAGGAGTTGCACTAGTTTGTGAATAAGCAGTTACTAAAAGTTCACCAACTTTTTCTTTGCTATCTACTTGCGTCCTATTATCAGGAACTTCAGAAAGAAACTCATCACACGAAGAGAACCCTGCTGCAAGAATCAAACAAGATATATATATATTAATTTTTTTCATAATACTCGTTTATTAAAATCCAACATTTAACGTTAAAGTGTATTGTGTTGTAACTGGCATAGCCACACCACCACTTCTAAAAAACTCCGGATCTTGTCCATTCAATTTCTTATCAGCATAGATCAACCATGGATTAGAAGCAGTAGCTCTTAATGTCAAATTTGATAGTTTTAATTGTTTCTTAACCAAATCAGGAAATTCATATCCTAAAGAAACGTCTTTTAATCTCACAAAACCACCGTCAGCAATACGAGCATCAGAATAATTATAAGAATTATAAGCTTTTGCAAGTCCACTACTTCCATAATATCTTGACAAAGCACCATCAGCAATAACTGGAATATCAGTTGTCAACTCATCTCCAGGATTAATCCATCTATTTTCAAAGTCTCTAGTAAATACATCTAAATCTGAGTATCCACTTTTAAAAGTTGGTGCCATACGAATTTTATTACCACCAGAAGCAACAATAAATACATTTAATGACCAATTTTTGTAGTTAAATGTATTAGATAAACCCAAAGATTTATTAGGTTCTACAGACCCTTCATATTTTAAATAATCTGTAATATTATTTCGATCTTGGAAGTTAGCTCCTGATACATTATCTGTAACACCATCCGCTTGAATAAATGTAGGCATACCGTCATCATTTAATCCAGTAAATTGATAAGAATAAATTGAATTTCTTGGTCTTCCAACAACATTTCCACCAGTTTCAGTAACTAGATCAATAACTCTTGATACATTTTGCAATTTATCAATACGTTGATCATAATAAGAAGCATTAATAGTTGTTGACCATTTAAAATCTTCTGAAACTATATTACGCGTTGTAATACCGAATTCGATTCCTTTAGTAGTCATATCCGCATTATTTCCAAGCTTGCTTCTTTGTCCTCCAATACCAGATGTAGTAACCACATCAATCAAGTCAAAAGCTTTTCTTTGATAAGCATCTACTACTAACTGAACTCTATTTGAAAACAAACCTAAATCTAAACCAATATTAGCCTCATGTTGTTTTTCCCAAGTCAAATCAGAATTTTCTAAATCTTCAATAGAAATACCTGGCTCTCTTTCTCCAATAAATTGTCTGTCCGTAATAAAACTTTTATAAATTGCATAAGAGTTTGTAGCAGGTCCTGCATTAGCAGTTAAACCATAAGAACCTCTTAAACTTAAATTACTTACAACCTTACTATCTAACATGAACTTTTCTTCTGAAACATTCCATTTTGCAGAAGCAGTCCAAGTAGGTAACCATCTCGAAGAAGTACTTCTACCTTGTCTATTAGAACCATCATAACGTCCAGTCAAAGACACGATATATCTACTATCATATGCATAAGTACCTTTTCCAAAAAATCCTACTGTGCGTTCTCTTTCCTCTGAAAATTGAAAGTAAGAATCTCCATCAGCAATGATTTTCTCTAATAATCTTGGATCAGTATAAGGTATAAATCCTCTATCATATTGTAATCCAAAAGCTGCTAAGTAATCATATGTTCTATCTACATGGCGCATCTCAGTTCCTAAAAACCCATCAACCTCATGTTTATCTCCAAATACTTGCTTATAGCTCAATGAATTTCTAACATTATAAGACAATAAATTATTATCATGTCTATAACGAATTCCACCATTAGGTAATACTGGTATTTTAATTCCATCAGGATCATTCGGATCTTGATATAAGAAAATATTTTGTCCATTTACAACTGTAGACTCATTCGCATTATATGCTCCAACAACATTAGAACCCTCATAAATATTATGATCTCTACGTGAATCTGCGTAACGAATAGATGAATTTAAATTATAAGTTAACTCAGGCAAAATCTTATATTCTGCATCCAATTGTATCTTTATATCCTTAACGCTCAAGTCCATTACATTATTATCTAGCTCATTTAAAATATTAAATGGTGCCCAGTTCATTCTATTATATTCTAAATTCCCATTACTGTCATAAGGACGTAACGTTCTAGAAGTATTCATAGAATAACTAAACGGATTAATATCAAAATCTCTAGAAGTACCTCCATTAACTACATCAGTCTTACTATTATAACTTCCTGGTGCTTTTTGATCTCTAATAGATAAATTAGCTCCTAATGACAAGTTGAATTTATCAGTAACAAAGAACGTATTCTTCATATTTAAAGTCAAGCGATGAACTCTATCAGCCAAAGTCCAACCTGGATCCGCATAATAACCTAAAGAGGCAAAATATGCATTATTCTTACCCCCTCCAGAAAAACCTAAAGTATGACTTTGTGTAATAGAAGGACGAAATAAAACTTTAAACCAATCTGTATTAGCCTTCTCGTATTGTTGAAGAAACTCGTTTTTACCTATCTTATTATTAACTACTTGAAAGGTTCCATCAGGATTCACTTTACCAACCGCACGCGCTAGGATATTATAGACCCCACCATATCTACTTTGCGCGACATTAGTATATTCTAAAAGTCCTTTAGAACTCATTTCTTGCAAAACCGACATAGATTCCTGAGAATTCATAATATCATACTGTCCATAACTAGGAACTGTACGCATTGCATTCTCCATTGAATATGAAATACTCAAAGGAGACTCTCTTCGTCCAGACTTGGTCGTAATTACAACAACTCCATTCATTGCTCTTGAACCATAAATAGAGGTTGCAGAAGCATCCTTCAAAATCTCAAGGCTCAAAACATCATTACTATTTAATCCAGCAATAGCTGAGCTCAACAAAGTCTCAGAGTTACCTGAAGCTAAATCTTGGAAAGAAACGTTTACGATATCTTCCTGAACAACACCATCAATAACCCATAAAGGTTTAGTATCTCCCAAAATAGAAGAAGAACCACGAACTGTGATTTTAGGCGCAGAACCAAAAGTACCAGACACGTTTTGCACAGTAACTCCTGCTGCTTTACCTTCTATCATCCTGTCAACATTCACAACTCCATCTACCTTCATCTCCTCAGCAGTAATTCTACTAACTGCACCTGTAAAGATTCTCTTAGACATCTTGTCAATACCAGTACTAACAATAATTTCATCAATCATCTCTGTTTCTTCTGCTAAAGAAACATTAATAACTGTTTTTCCTTGAGCTTTCACTTCTTGAGTTTTATACCCCATAAACTCGAAAATCAAGGTAGCGTTAGCATCGCTAACTGTAATAGAATAATTACCGTCGAAATCGGCAGTAACTCCTTCTTGGGTACCTTTAATAAGCACGCTTGCTCCTGGAAGACCTAAATTATCTCCTGCAGAAACTACTTTACCCGTCACCTTTCTTCCTTGCGCGTAAGCCCCGTGTACCATACAAAGAGCGAACATTACTAAGAAGAAATTGAGTACAATTTTCCTCATGTTTTATTATTTTTAAATTGTTTAACAAACAAATAACAAAAATTCGATATATGCTAATTTTATGTTATCTTTTTTTTGGAACATTTCACTTAATATTACATAACTAGATAATAATCAATACAATAAAACAAGAGTAACCAAAAAAAACCTTAAAATACAGAGTCATAAATAAACATAAAAATACACCTCAATAAACAAGAATCACGACCTCTTTATTAACTATTTAAATCTTCTGTTTTATCATGTTATTCGCTCATGTTTTTCGCTCATACTGTAAAAAAATATTATTATTTTTTGAACATTCTCAACAAATAAAAAACTTCATTAACATCTATCTACACTAAAACAAAAAACCACCAAATAAAACAAGTATTTATCAAATGTGGCATTTATCCATAAAAAAACCACCTTAAAATAATAAGGTGGCTATTTATTAATCGTAAAATCAAAATGATTTGAATTTTCAAGAAACCTAACTGTCATACTAATTAGCAATCGAACATACTACAACGGCTTCTCTTCCTACATAATATACTTTTACAATAAACAATATTTTAAATATTATTTATTTTTCAACAGATCTCTAATCTCAGAAAGAAGTTGCTCTTGAGTTGGACCAACAGGTGCAGCAGGCGCTTCAACCACTTCTTGCTTGCGTTTTAATTTATTAATTCCTTTAACCATAAAAAACACAACCAATGCCAACAATAAGAAACTAATTAAAACAGTAATGAAATTACCATAAGCAAAAATAATAGCCCCTTCAACAGCTCTAGCATCCGCTAATGATAAGTCTGGAACTACATTTCCTTTCAAAACTAAATACATATTCGAAAAGTCATGTGTACCAATGATAGCTGAAACCAAAGGCATCACCAAATCATTTACAACGCTATCGATAATTTTACCAAATGCACCACCAATGATTACCCCAATGGCTAGGTCCATTACATTGCCTTTAACAGCAAACTCTTTAAACTCCTTAATAAAACTCATATCTTTCTCTTTTTTAATTATTTTAAGCTAAATTAATATTTTTATAAATATTATCCTACGAAATTAAGATTCGAAGAAAACTCTTTTTACACGTTGTGATATACTAGTCATAATTTCATATGGTATTGTCCCAGTCCCAGCAGCAATAGCACTTACACTTACGTGTTTACCAAAAATCTCTACTAAATCTCCTTCCTCACACACAACATCAGTAACATCTACCATTAACATATCCATACATATAGAACCAACTATAGAAGCAAACTCTCCATTTATATAAACCTCCCCTATTCCATTTCCCCACGAGCGATGAATACCATCGGCATACCCAATAGGAATAGTAGCAATTCTTGTTCTCTTAACCGTTCTAAAACGCCTTCCATATCCAACACTTTCTCCCTCGTCTAGTTCTCTTATTTGTAAAATAATTGTTTTTAATGTACCAACATTCAATAACTGATTGTTTTCTACCTCATCATTACCAACCCCATAAAGTCCAATTCCAACTCGGACCATATCCATCTGATGTTCTGTATAATTAAAAATTCCAGAAGTATTCAAAATATGTCGAATGGGATTTGTATTCAACCCTTGCTTGACTACTTCACAAGCTTCTTTAAAGATTTTAATCTGACTCAGTGTAAAATCCCTATATTCAGGCATATCACTAGAAGATAAATGAGAAAAAACACTTTTAACCTCTAAAACATTCGTATGCTTTAATATTTCAACCACTTTTAGTAATTCAGAATTAAAAAAACCGAGTCGATGCATCCCTGTATCTATCTTTAAATGTATAGGATACAAATGCTCATTATGTTCTCTAGCTAATTTCAGAAAAGCATTTAATACTTTAAAAGAAAATATTTCTGGCTCTAATTCGTAAGCCAACATAGCAGGAAACGCACTGATTTCGGGATTCATAACAATGATGGGGATTTTAATACCCGCTTTTCGCAAAGCAATTCCTTCATCCGCAAATGCAACACCTAAATAATCAACTTTTTCATGTGACAACAATTTTGCAACCTCAACGCTCCCATTCCCATATCCAAACGCCTTCACCATCACCATCACTTTGGTTTCCGTATTTAGTTTGGATCTATAAAAATTCAAATTATGTCGTATTGAATCCATATCGACCTCTAAAATAGTCTCATGAGTTTTTTCTTCTAATAAATTAACAATCTTATCAAATCTAAAACTTCGAGCCCCTTTTATCAAGATAGTTTCATCGTGATAATCGGAAACACTAAACTTTTGTAAAAAGGAATCCAAATTCGGATATAAAGTATCCCCTTTAAAAATCTCCTTATATTTAGACACAGCAGGTCCAATCCCAATAAATTTAGTAATCTGATTTGCAACGAGTAACTCCTTCACTTTACCATATAGCTCTTCTTCTCCAAAACCACTTTGAAAAACATTTGATAGAATAACAGTTTTAAGACCTCCCTTATGATGTTTTTCTAGAAAATCTAACGCAATCTTTAAAGACTGGAAATCGGCATTGTAACTATCGTCGATAACAATACAGTTGTTCTGACCATTTTTTACTTGTAACCGCAATTCAATCCCATACAAGTTTGGAATACGAGTTTGTATTTGCTCTGCACTATAATTTAAAATCAACATAGTACAAATACAACTAGCCATATTTTGCAAAGAAGCTTCATCATTAAATGGAACACTAACATCAAATCTAATCCCATCACACAACACCTCCAATATTCCGTCTTTCTTATATTTAAATTGTACTGTCGCAGAATCGTTCTGGAAACTCCAACTTACCAACCTAGGAACAAACTTCAATCTAGATAGAATCATTTCATCATATGGAACAATACCTACATTTACATTTTTGAATAGCAACAACTTTTCATCTATTTTTTGTTCTATATCGCTAAACCCCTCTTGATGATCATCACCAATCGATGTCAATACACTAATAGTAGGACGCAACATAGATTCCAAAAAATCCATCTCCTTAACAGTAGATATTCCGGCTTCAAATATTCCTAAATCATGCTGTTTCTGAATACCAAAAAGAGACAAGGCTACTCCCGTCTGAGAATTATAACTCTTCGGACTCTTTATTATAGTATATTCTGAACCTAAAAGAAAATTCAACCACTCTTTAACAATTGTCTTTCCTTTACTACCTGTAATACCAATCAATGGATATGTAAACAAATCTCTTCGATACGAAGCAAAGTGTTGCAATGCTCTTAAAGAATCTGAAACAACTAAGAAACAAACGTTTTCATACTTTAATAAAGGAAGTTTATGGACTACAAATAAACGAACCCCCTGTTCCACAAGCATAGGAATAAAATCATGTCCATTATGATTATTTCCTGTCAATGCAAAAAAGATTGTTTTAGTACCATGCTGCAAAGAACGACTATCTATAGAAACTCCGTAAGTCTCTAAATTAACAGCGTCTATATTTCCAACAATTTGTGCCTCTAATAATCTAGCAAGTTCAACTATATTCATCTATTCAAAAATTCTATTTAAAATGGTTATTCAAAGTTAAAACAGTTTAACCATTAGATTACGCTATTCCTTATATATTTATAAACACGGAAGAGTATAATCTGTGTATGACCAGAAGAAACTACATCAATCATACATATAGAACTTTACCCCTAAGCGATAAGGAAATAACAAAGCGCAACTAAAAACTAGAAAGCATACAACACAACACCTAGAACACCAAGACTAACAACAATCCACAAAAGCAATCCCATCAAAAAAGCCTTACCTCCAACCGACCGAATAGTTTCTAACGACAAACCAGTTCCTATTAAAAACAAAGTTACCACCAAAGCCCTTTTAGAAAAGAAAACAAGATAAGAGTACACCAACTCCCCTTGTGGAAAAAATGTACTTATCAACATAGCAAGAACAAAGAACCCTATGAAATAAGGAATATTAATCTTTTTTGAATCCCCCTTATGAATCAATACAGTAAAAACAGACAAAGGGATAATCCACAAAGCACGTCCTAATTTAATAGTAGTCGCCAACTGCAAAGCTTCTTCCCCATACTTTTGCGCTGCACCAACTACAGAACTTGTATCGTGAATAGCAATTGCACTCCATACACCAAATTGATGTTGTGTAAGATTTAAAGCATGTCCTACTACAGGAAACACAAGAAGTGCAACCGCATTTAGTATAAATACAGTACCTAAAGCTACAGACAATTGTTTTTCATCTGCATTCAAAACTGGTCCTACTGCCGCTATGGCACTTCCTCCACAAATAGCAGTTCCAGATGAAACCAAAAAAGCTGTTATATAAGGCACTTTTAACCATTTACCCAATATCCACCCTAACAACAAAGTGATAATTATTGAAAAAACTGTGAACAAAAAGCCTTCTTTACCTGATTCAACAACTGCATAAAAATTCATCCCAAATCCCAAACCTACAATCGCTGCCTTTAACAACCATTTAGATATTTTCTGACTTAAAGATTGAAAGGGATTTCCAATAACTAAAGCCAACAGAATCCCCATCACCAATGCTAAAGGAGTATCGACATAAGGAGTCAAGCAAAACAGAAATAAAATAATAAAAAGTATTTTTTTCAACACAGCCGTTACATTCAAGGTTTTACATTCATTAATTCCCAAATCTATAAAATTTGTTAATTTATAACAGTAACTAAAGTTACATTTCTTTGTAACTACTAAATAAGCTACATTAAATTTACCTCAAAACAATCTTTCAAATTCTCTTTGTAGCAAATGTTACTGTGGAGCCTAAATCAATTTCGTTCCTTTGCACTATAATATAAAACAAATTTACTATGAACTGGATGTATGAACCTTGGCCTTGGTATATAGGCGGAACACTAATAGCTCTTATAATGCTCCTATTATTATTGGCAGGTAAAAGCTTCGGCTTCTCTTCAAATCTAAGAACGATTTGTTCCATGGCAGGAGCAGGAAAAAACTGTGATTTTTTCTGCTTTGATTGGAAAGCACAAACATGGAATTTATTATTCCTTGTAGGAACCATACTAGGAGGCTTTATAGCAATGAACTTTTTAAGTACAGACTTAGCAGCAGTTCCTTTGGCTGAAAACACCATTACAAAACTAAACGAATTAGGTTTTGAAGGAGCGGGAAAAGAATATTTACCTTCTGAATTATTCAGCTTTGAATCATTTCAATCCCCAAAAACATTACTCTTGTTATTAATAGCAGGTCTATTAGTTGGCTTCGGTTCTCGCTATGCAGGTGGTTGCACATCAGGTCATGCAATATCAGGAATAAGCAACCTACAACTGCCTTCACTTTATGCCGTTATTGGATTTTTTATTGGCGGACTTATTATGGTTCATTTATTATTTCCTCTAATATTCTAAAACTTATTATACAAAATAATCATGAAAAAACTTATATATCTACTATTGGGAATTATATTCGGAATCACCATGTTTAAATCAGGCGCAGCCTCATGGTTTCGAATCTTTGAAATGTTTCATTTCGACTCCTTTCACATGTTTGGAATTATAGGAGTAGCAGTTACATTAGGCTTAATCATCACACAAATAATAAAAAGAAAAAACATAAAAGATTGGTCGGGAAACCCCATAATATTCCATCCAAAAGCCAAAGGTTTTTACCGCTATATGTTAGGTGGAATAATATTTGGATTAGGTTGGGCATTAGGTGGTGCTTGCCCAGGCCCGATGTTTGCTAATATTGGAGCAGGATTCTTACCTATGGCAGTAGTTATATTAGGGGCCATTGGAGGGACTTGGATTTATGGCTTATTAAAAGATAAACTACCTCATTAAAAATTGCCCTTCTCCACATTTAGCTTTATTTTAGCAAATACAAAATCAGGCACTATGACACAACACATCCAAGAAGCATACGGTTATATATTTGAACCTAAATTAATCGAGGATCTTTGTATAGTTGCTGCAGAACTTGATTTTAAAGAAGGAGACCAGCTTATCGAAATAGGTCAGTATATAAAGAAAATGCCACTACTATTAAATGGAGTTATCAAAATCATGCGAGAAGATCCAGATGAAGGAGAATTACTCCTTTATTTTATAGAGAAAGGGGACACTTGTGCCATGGCTCTAACGTGTTGTATGGGCTCTTCTAAAAGCGACATCAGAGCTATTGCAGAAACTGATGGAACCGTTCTAATGGTACCCATTGAAAAAATGGAAGAATGGATGACTAAATATCGCAGTTGGAGAAACTTTGTAATAAACAGTTACAATAATCGACTTAAAGAGATGCTTTTGGCCATTGACAACTTAGCATTTATGAAAATGGAAGATAGAATTTTGAATTATTTAAAAGAGAAATCCAAATTAGCAGCCAATAACACATTAAACATTACACACCAAGAAATTGCTAATGACCTAAACACCTCTAGAGTAGTAGTATCTAGAATCTTGAAAAAGTTGGAAAACGAAAAGCAAATAAAACTAAATCGAAAAAGTATAGATTTAGCGCTATAAATTCTCAAATCATACACAAACCACCCAATCCCATTTATGGATTTATTATCTTATTTAGGTTACACACTCGCATTATTAGTAGGAATTTCATTAGGATTAGTCGGCAGCGGAGGATCTATACTCACTGTTCCTATATTGGTTTATTTGATGAAAATTGAACCCTTCCTTGCAACTGCCTATTCACTCTTCATAGTGGGAAGCACAGCTGCTGTTGGGAGCATTAAAAATATTATTGACAAAACCATCAATTACAAGATCGTACTCATATTTGGAATTCCATCACTGCTAACCGTTTTTGCTACAAGAGCTTTTTTACTCCCTCTTATTCCAAATTCCTTCATCATAGGAGAATTTACAATAGCAAAAAGTTTAGCATTGATGATATTGTTTAGCATTGTAATGCTGGCTGCCTCTATTAAGATGATTAGACCAGCCTCGGCAGACATCAATACCCCTAAGAACCTCGAAATAAAAACCATCCCATTATTAATACAAAGTATACTTATTGGGCTTGTTGCTGGAACTGTAGGAGCTGGTGGAGGTTTTTTAATAGTACCCGCACTAGTTCTAGGTTCTAAAATCCCTATGAAAGAAGCAGTTGCTACTTCTTTAGCAATCGTAACAGTTCAATCCCTATTTGGTTTTTTAGGTGACTTAAGCCATCAAGAAGTAGACTGGAAATTGTTGCTAACATTTAGTATGATAGCAATTATTGGAATTTTTATCGGTATATTTTTGAGCAAAAAAATTGAAGATACTAAGCTAAAAACATATTTTGGCTGGTTTGTTTTAACAATGGCATGTTATATAATAACTGTAGAACTTTTGTTCTAAAAACATCTTAAATGTAACATAGATTACACACATCCTAAATTTATGTACTTATATTTACAAAAGAATATAAAAAATTAATGACTATGAAAATTGAACAAATTTATACCGGCTGTCTTGCACAGGGAGCCTATTATATTGAAAGTGAAGGAGAAGTAGCTATAATCGACCCCCTTAGAGAGGTTCAACCATATCTAGATAAAGCTACTGCAAATGGAGCTAAAATCAAGTATATATTCGAAACACACTTTCATGCAGATTTCGTAAGTGGCCATGTAACTTTATCTGAACTATCAGGAGCTCCGATTGTATTCGGACCTAATGCGAACCCCAACTTTTCTGCAATTATAGCAACAGATGGACAAGTCTTCAAGTTGGGTAAAATTACTATAACTGCATTACATACACCAGGACATACAATGGAAAGCACCACTTATCTTTTAAAAGATGAAAGTGGAAAAGATTATGCCATTTTTAGTGGTGACACACTATTTTTAGGAGATGTAGGACGTCCTGACTTAGCACAAAAAGCAGCCAGCATGACCCAAGAACAATTAGCAGCAACTTTGTTTCATAGCCTTAGAACTAAAATAATGCCTTTAGCAGATGATGTAATTGTATATCCTGCGCATGGCGCTGGTTCTGCATGTGGAAAGAATTTAAGTAAAGAAACTGTTGGGACAATTGGAAACCAAAAAGAGACCAACTATGCACTACGCGCGGATATGACAGAAGAAGAATTTGTAAAAGAAGTTACAGACGGACTATTACCACCTCCTGCCTATTTCCCAGCGAATGTAAAGCTAAACAAAGAAGGCTACCAGAACGTAGCAACAATCATAAGCGAAAACAAAGCATTATCTCCTAAAGAATTTCAAGAATTAGCAGAAGAAAGCGGCGCACTCTTATTAGACGTTCGATCTATAAATGAATTCGTTAACGGTCATGTTCCAGGATCTATATTTATAGGGTTAGATGGTCAATTTGCCCCATGGGTTGGTGCGCTAATCACAGATATACAACAGCCAATTCTAATTATCGCCCCTCAAGGTAGAGAAGAGGAAACTATTATTCGTCTAGCACGAGTGGGCTACGACAACACTTTAGGGTATTTAAACGGTGGTTTCGAAACTTGGAAGAAAGAAGGAATGGAAGTTGACACAGTACAACAAGTATCAGCAGAGACATTTGCAGAAAACATGAAAAACTCACCTTTAGCGGTATTTGATGTAAGAAAACCAGGAGAATACCAAGCTTCTCATTTAGAAGAAGCAATTCACACTCCATTGGACTTTTTAAATGATTCTATTGATAAATTTCCATCAGAAGAACCATATTACATCCATTGTGCAGGAGGATATCGATCTTTAATTGCTGCATCAATTCTCAAAGCAAGAGGTCATCACAATATGATTGATGTCGCTGGAGGTTTTGGGGCAATTAAAAAAACAGAACTAAAAACAACTGATTTCGTTTGTCCTTCAACTTTATAATTGAACCATGAATGATTTAGATACACTAATTGAAGGTGACAAACTTCTCTTACTTGATTTTTACTCAGAAGACTGTGGACCATGTAAAATGCTAACCCCAGAGCTAGAAAAAGTCGAAGAAAGTTTAGACAATTCTATCACTATTTTAAAAATTGATATAGGTAAAAATACAGCGCTGACAACAGAGTACAGTATCAAGTACCAAATGCGTGGTATACCTACATTAATGCTTTTTAAAAGAGGAAAGTTATTATGGAAACATTCTGGCTATATAAATAAAGAAACTATTCTCAATCACATAAAACAAAACGAGAGTAATTATTAAAATAAAAAGCCGTTTAACACAATGTTAAACGGCTTTTTATTTTAATACACTAAAGAACTTATAGGTTCTAAACTAACAAAATCATTATTCTCCCATTTAAATTGAGTGATTCTATTTTCACCAAAAGCAAATAAAATATCGTTGTAAATAATCACATCTTTGTATTTATAAGGCAATGCTCTAACAATAACAGGTTCTTCAGCGTTCTCTATGTTAAAAATCTTCAATTCATCATCACAAATAATCAGGTACTTTTCATACAAAGCCAAACCTCTTGGTTGAACTAAATTTCTCTGATGAACTAATTTCGGATTCGTTAACTTTGCAATATCATACACCTGCAAGACATTAATACTATTCCCGCAAACAGCATTTGAATGCAAAGTTACAAATGCATGCGAATTGTTTGCTACTACAGGATCACATGCCCTAAAATGCATAGATTCTGAAAGCTTTTTGGGATTTTCTGGATGATTAATATCATAAATATACATTCCTCTTTCTGAACCAATAAACAAATAATTATCCAGCCCAAATATAGTTTCAATATCAAAACCAATATCAACCCTTCCTACATTTGTAGGATTCGACGGATTACTTATCCAAAACACATTTAAAGAACGGTCATCAACAGAGTATAGATAATCCCCCTTAATAGCAAAAACCGCCAGAGAACCACCCGTTCCGTCTTGATTTCCTTGCCCACCAGTATCTCCTCCGCTATCACTTGAACATTGAATGCTAAAAAAGGAACCTACAACTAAACTAAATACTAATAAAATCTTTCTCATAAGCTTATTTTTTAACCCAATCAACAACTACTTTTTTGTCCGTCTTCATCCCATAAATAAATCCATCTGGTGATTTCTTAGTTGGAAATACGCTCTGTATTCTTTTCAAAACCTTCACCTCGCTCTTATTTGGGTCTACTTGTATGGCTACTAAATCCACTGCCTGATTTATATAGACAATATCATTCCTAATAGCCATATCTGTTGCTCCAGGAACCTCAATAAAACTTTTTAACACAGGAGTCTCGGGATTAGTATTGTCATAAACATGAAAACCTTTATTCAAATCAGATATAAAGATCCATTGCTTATAAACATAAATCTTACCTGCTTGCTCCATTGGATTTGAAACTCCAAATCGAATTGAATTATCAAAATTTGTACGATCCAATGTAATGGGTTCGTAATCAGAATCCCTTCCCCTTTCGTAATCATCACCCTCACAAGTCATTGAACATAAGGAAACTAAACATCCTAATAGAATAACTAAAAAACTTAATCGCCTCATAAGCACTTCTTTAAATTGATATATGATTTAAAACAACCTAGAAAACCCTAGTATTTGGGAATAAATATACGTTAAAAATAAATGCCAAAATAGTGTTAATAAAAATATATCCACATATAGTTAAAAAAATAAAAAAAGGCCATTCTTGAAAGAACAGCCTTTATATTATAAAGCAATTATAGTTTAAGACATGAATAACTTAAACTATAAATATTTTAATCATTCAGCTTTAACACAGCCATAAATGCCTCTTGTGGAATTTCCACATTACCAACTTGTCGCATACGTTTCTTACCAGCTTTTTGTTTCTCAAGTAATTTACGTTTACGAGATATATCCCCTCCATAACATTTGGCAGTAACATCTTTGCGCAAAGCCTTAACTGTCTCTCTAGCAATAACCTTAACACCTATCGCTGCTTGGATTGGAATATCAAACTGCTGTCTTGGTATTAGTTCTTTTAATTTCTCACACATTTTCTTACCAATGTGATGAGCATTATCAGCATGTATTAATGCAGAAAGCGCATCGACAACATGAGCATTTAACATCACATCGACTTTAACCAAATTAGAAGTACGCATACCTATAGGTGAATAATCAAATGAAGCATAGCCCTTAGACACCGTTTTTAGACGATCGTAGAAGTCAAAAACAATTTCAGCTAATGGCATGTCAAAAGTTAATTCAACGCGCTCAGGTGTCAAATATGTTTGATTTGTGATTATGCCACGTTTGTCAATACACAAGTTCATTACTTGACCCACAAAATCTGATTTTGTAATGATAGTTGCCTTAATATATGGCTCCTCCACTTTCTCTAATTGAGAAGGTTCAGGTAAATCAGAAGGATTATTTACAATAAGTGGGGTAGTTGGGTGCTTTCTAGTATAAGCTAAGTAGGAAACGTTTGGAACCGTTGTAATAACAGTCATATTAAACTCTCTCTCTAAACGCTCTTGAATAATTTCCATATGCAGCATTCCTAAGAAACCACAACGGAAACCAAAACCTAGTGCTGCAGAACTTTCTGCTGTAAATACCAAAGAAGCATCATTCAATTGCAACTTTTCCATAGAGTTTCTCAACTCCTCGTAATCCTCAGTATCTACAGGATAAATTCCCGCAAAAACCATAGGTTTCACATTTTCGAAACCAGCAATCATATTTTGAGTTGGAGTCTTAGCATCAGTTAGAGTATCTCCAACTTTTACTTCTTTTGCCTCTTTTATTCCAGAAATTAAATATCCAACATCACCAGCAGCAATCACTTGCTTAGGAACCTGATTCAACTTCAATGTACCAATTTCATCTGCAAAATATTCTTTTCCAGTAGCCATGAATTTGATTTTTTGTCCCTTCGTTATCTTTCCATTCAATACACGGAAAATAACTTCTATTCCTCTAAATGGATTATAAACAGAATCAAAAACCAAAGCCTGTAACGGTTCTTCAGGATCTCCTTTTGGAGCAGGAATACGTTCAATAATAGCAGCTAAAATATCTTCAACTCCAAGCCCTGTTTTTCCAGAAGCAGGAATAATATCTTCATAATCACATCCTAATAAATCTACAATATCATCACTAACCTCTTCAGGATTTGCACTTGGCAAATCTATTTTATTTAAAACAGGAATAATCTCTAAATCATTCTCTAATGCTAAATATAAATTAGAAATAGTCTGTGCTTGAATACTTTGCGCAGCATCTACAATTAATAATGCCCCTTCACAAGCTGCAATAGACCTAGAGACCTCGTAAGAAAAATCCACGTGTCCAGGAGTATCGATTAAGTTCAAGGTATATTTTTCGCCTTTATAAGTATAGTCCATTTGAATGGCGTGAGATTTAATGGTAATACCACGTTCTCTTTCCAAGTCCATACTATCCAAAAGCTGTGCTTGTTGTTCACGAGCTGTTACCGTCTGCGTAGCATCTAACAATCTATCTGCCAAGGTACTCTTACCATGGTCAATGTGAGCAATAATACAAAAGTTTCTAATATTCTTCATCGTCTTCAATATCAAGTTGTTTCTATTGCGCGCCTATCGAAAGTCTCCAATTGACTTTAAGAATTCACGCAATACAGCATGAGGTATTTATACTCTAAAACAAGAATTCGCTACCACATCCATAATATTGCAAATATAGTTCAAAAGTTTACATTTAATAAGACTTTTTTTACGACTCCCTCCAATAATTAATACAATTCAACAACAACCTGTAAAAATATTTTCTATCTTTAAAATCAATACCGTAATTGCAAACTAATCCGCAATACTTTAATGCCACAATCTAGTATGAGAACATCTTTCTGTCTGTTACTTTTAGTTACTACATTTTTCAGTTGCGCACAAAAGCAAAATGAATTAGAGACCACTTTTGTCTTCCCTGATTCACTGAAGGAAGTTTCGGGAATGGTTCGCAATCAAGATAAAAGTTTCTGGGTACTTCAAGACAGTGGAAATGCAAATGAAATATACAAAATTGATGAATCTGGAAAAGTTTTACATACTCTTCAGGTGGTCGATCAAACAAACAATGATTGGGAAGAATTAACTAGTGATAAAGAAGGAAATTTATATATAGGTGATTTCGGAAATAATAAAAACACCAGAAGGAATCTCCAAATCCTAAAAATAAACCATTCAGATTTAGACAAAACACAAGCTTCAACAAGTGAGATAATACATTTTACATACCCTGAACAAAAAGATTTCCCACCAGCAAAAACAGAACTACTATATGACTCCGAAGCTTTTATTCTTTATGAAGATAACTTTTATATTTTCACTAAAAACAGAAGTAAGGGATTCGATGGCACAAGCTTAATTTACAAAGTTCCAAACAGCCCCGGAAACCATGAAGCAATACTAGTAGATACTTTCAAAACTTGCAATAAATATTCATCTTGCGCCATAACAGCAGCAGCAATTAGCCCAGACCAAAAAACAATAATACTACTCTCTCACTCACAAATTTGGACATTGAATAATTTCTCAACTCAGAACTTCTTCAATAAAAATGAGCTACAGGTGCACTCGTTACATCACGATTCCCAAAAAGAATCCATAAGCTTTGGTGATAACAATACACTATACATAGCCGATGAATTCAAAAAAGGTATCGGCGGTAAAGTCTATAAAGTAGATTTAAAAAACCTAAGTAAAAATTAGAACCCAAACCCGAGACCGAAAACAAAACGTCCACCATCTTCACTCATGAAATAAGAAGCCTGGATAGTCATTGATTCTACAGCATTCAGCCACATACCTCCACCATAGGAATTATGCCATTTATTTGAATCCTCATCTGGATTCCAAACACGTCCATAATCAAAACCCACATAAGCCCCATAACTCATAGGAACAAGTCCTTCACGAATAGACCCGATGTTCCATCGAATATCTGAACGATTAACAAAAGCCGTCTTACCTGTAAATCGTTCCGGCCTAAATCCTCTCAACTCAGTATTACCACCCAAATTCGCCGCATGATAGAAATCGTATTGATTACCAAAACGCGTTTTATACTTAAAGTCGGACGCCCAAACAAAATTCTCATTTCTATCTATAGGATGATTAAAGCTCAATCCAATATCCATATAACCATGATTCATTTTTTGTTTTTCTAGATTTGTCTTCCATCCACCCTTAAAATGAAATCCAAAACCTAAAGTAGGATTAGATACAGAATTAAATCTTTCATAGCTATATTCCATTTGAACACCCCCATAATGCTGCGCTTTAAAAACATCTTCACTTACCACTCCGCTAATGGCAATAAATCGTCCCTCTGTTTTCTGAACCCTTAAACTTTCAAAAACACCATTGACCTCAAACTTCCCACCTAAATCTCCCTCATATCTAAATCCCGGCTCTACCCTATAAGACTCCATTCGAACTCGTTTGTAATCATCTCCCATTTCCTCATCAAAATAATGTGTTTCGTTTCCAAAGCCATAAAAGTTCTGAGAAAAATTAGGACTTGTTGTAGCAACCCCAAAAGTAAACATCCAATCATTCTTAGCTTGTGCAAAATATCCTTTATAAGCTATATCTACCCCTTTAGTTGCAAAAGAATAATTACCCTTAATAGTATGTTTAGAAGAAAACGGATCTTGAACAAATTTCGTTTTTATGATATTATAACTAAAGCCTATTTTTACCCCATCATCTGGATTATAACCGACATTAGGTAGTAAAGTAGATATCGAAATAGGTAGATTTCTGTAATCATAATTATTTAAATCATAACGATTACTAATTACTTTTTTTACCTTATTACCATTATGTAGGAAATCATTTTCTTTGCCCTCATAATCATACACTACTGTATTTTTAGGAGATGAAACATCGAAAACATCGTGATTTTTACCACCTATTAAACGCAACTTGATTCTTGATTTACCAGCTCCATCTACAATAAATTCATCTTGGTCATTCAAACCATAAACCCAAATTTCACGCGTATTATCAGGGCTAAAGATTCTCCTATATTGAAACTCTTTACCAGATTTTTTCATCCTATCATAGACAACCTCAACAGAACCATTTTCAAGTCGTGTTATTGAAAAGCGATCTTTCTTATCTGTACCTGCTAAAACGACATATTTTGACAGTTCCTTGTAATATTTAGATACGTAACCAGATAATTCATTTCGACGTTCTTTCAAAATTTCTATTATCTCACGCATCTCATCATCCTGAACTTCCTTTGGCAATTTTGAAAAAGAATCCTCGATAGCTTCATCAGTCAATTCACTTTCTAACAATTTTGCCATTGCAATCCAATCCTGTTCTGTTTTCATATTTAAAAACAGTTGATCCAAAGGAAAAGCTGTTTTATTAATCCATCTTGGATGCGCAAATTTTGGCTTAAAACTTTGCATATGTCGGAGAGGTGGCAACTTCTTAATTAAAGAAAGTAAGACACCATCAATCTTTGCGAAAGCCTGATCTCTATCTCTTGGAATTGGTTTATAAACAACCTTATCACCTTCCACAAACTCAGACCATCTCCATTGATCTGCATGTCTATCCCAGTCACCAATAATCATATCGAAAAGTCTTGCTTTTAAATACACATCTTCATCAACATTGTATTTCTCATCCTTTCTCAAGTTAGAAATCACATCGTCAGTGCTAACAATTACAGAAGCATTACCAAAACTTCTTTCATCCTCGTGTCCATCTGATGGTCTTTCTTCAATCATATACAACTCATCTCCATACTCTGAATTAAATCGCCCTAATCCAGGTTGTTTAGGAACATACCATAGAGAAGGATTGGTGTGGTACAAACCAACCTTTCCTGAAAGATCTCCAATTATAAAAGGGGTAAAAGGATGAGCCGTTGTATAAAAATCATATATAAATCGCTCTGCAAAAGTTCCTTGAAATGCTTTTTCCACATACTGATCTTTGAAAACAGCCGATTGAACAAAACGAGAAGCACTTTTACGAACACCTCTCATTACAAACTCAGTTCCTGATTTATCTTGCAATCTCAATGACAAAGACTGATTACCACCTCCTGATATAGTTGGTGAAAGCCCACCATTAACAACCGATAAATTCGCAATAGCCACTTCAATAGGTAAACCATAATACTTTCGATAATGTTCTCCCCATAAAAAGCGATAAAATCCTGATTTTTTTGTCCACTCTTGCGGATACACACTTGCTGTTGTTACTCCTACTTTAAGCGTCTCGTAAACATCTTTACTAATCATAACAGGTTTTATAATTTCACGACTAAAAAGCGTCTGTTCCTTCCCAGAATCAGTTCCGTAGAACTTAAGTAAAGCGCTTCCTTCTTTATAAACATCCAAAGTAGCATATCCCAATTCTCCAGAGCTAAAACTAATTGGCTGAATAGCTCTCGCCTCTTCTTCTTTTGAACCCGCTCCACTGATTATTTGCTTAACACCATCCTTTTCTAAATACTGTTGATTATGCTCATGCCCTGAAACAATCACGATATTATCATATCCTTGCACCAACGTACGCACCCTTTGCGCTAATTCAGAATATTTTTTATTCTGTATGTCTTGTGGACTTCCACCTGATGTTTTCCTAAGATAGTTAACCAGACTTCCCAAGATGGGAGCAGGAATATTTTTATAAGGAAAAATATGCTTCTTAAATGAAAAATACCCACCATGAGGTCCATTGCTATAAATAGGATGATGCATAGCAATCACCACAATTTTATTCTGATCTTTATTTATTAAACTCTTTAATTCCTCAAAGAAATCTTCTCTTGTTTTAATATCACAATCCTCATTGATATTCGGATGTTTATCCCAATTCTGTAAAAACCATTCACTATCAATTGTTATCAAAACAACATCATTATTTATTTTTAATCGCTCAATACCACAAATTTTACGAGGCAGAACTATCTTTTTATCTCCAGTCTTTTCAAATAAATAATCTGCTTGGCGCTTTACTCCTTCATACCCATTATACCAATCGTGATTTCCATTTATAAATACTGTTTTACCAGCAAATTCTTTAGCTAAGTCAATTTGAGTGTTAATCTTTTCTTCTGCCAAAGTACGGGACACATCTTCCTTGCTAGGCATTCCTTTAGGATAAATATTATCTCCCAAGAAAAGTAATGTAGTATTAGAATCTGCTCGCTGAATCCTTTCTTTAAATAGATTCAAAGTCCATTTCGATTTAGACTCATCTGCATTTCCGGCATCACCAATAAACAAAAAAGTATGGGAGATATTCAAATCTTTTTCCCTGACTGTATCTATAGCAACTTGAATATCATTGCCATATTCAGGAGAAAACGTTGCACAAGAATGCAAACTTAGCACTAAGACTATAAAAGAGAACATTCTATATTTTTTACCAAAGAAGCTTGAGTAGAGGAATAATTTCATATTTTTATAAAGTTCGCAATCGATAATACTATGACTATTTTACAAAAAGCTGAAAGTTATATTTTTCAGCTACACAAAGATACACCATTCCAACAACACGCTTACCATAATTACAACCACACTTTGCGGGTTATTAATGGTTTAAATGAATTAATTCTTGCAGAAAACATCTCACCAAATGATGCAGAGATGTTATTATTAGCAGGATGGTTCCACGATGCAGGTCATTATCATAATTGTGATTGTCATGAACAAAAAAGCAGTGAAATTGCTCAACAGTTTTTAAAAGAACAAAACTATCAATCGGACCAAATTGAACGCGTAGCTAATTTGATATTAGCCACTCAAATTGAACACGAACCACAAGACTTATTAGAAGCTTGTATAAAGGATGCTGATTTTATTCATTTTGCAGACCCTAACTACTATGAAATCTCCTTATTACTGAAAAAAGAAATCGAGTTCTCATGTCAACGAGAATTGACAGAACTTGATTGGAATATGAGTAACAAAGATTTCATGCTTAATAAGCATCGTTATTATACAAATTATGCGAAGAAACATTGGCATGTCAAAAAAGAGAAAAACCTTTTTGCAGTATTAGAACGAATCGACAAACTCGAGTCTTCTGATAATATTTCCAAACAAGAAATTAAAAAGAAAAAATTTGAAAAACTAGACCGACCAGACAGAGGAATAGATACCTTGTTTAGAGTGACCTTACAAAATCACACAGAACTTAGTGCCATAGCAGATAGCAAAGCAAACATTTTATTATCAGTAAACGCCATTATTATTTCTATATCACTTTCTGCACTTATACCGAAACTAGATAGCCCGAGTAATGCACATCTCATCTATCCCACTTTCATATTGTTACTATCTAGCGTTGCGTCGATCATTTTTGCGATTCTATCAACTAGACCAAAAATCACTTCGGGCACCTTCACTTCTCAAGATATGGAAAAAAGAAAAGTCAATTTATTGTTCTTCGGAAATTTCCACAAAGTTTCTTTAGAAGACTACACCAAAGCCATTCATCAAGTCATGAACAACAGAGAATATCTTTATGATTCCTTAGTTATGGATTTACATAGTTTAGGTCTAGTACTTAATCGAAAATATAAATTACTAAGAATCACCTATTCTATCTTCATGATTGGGATTTTAGTTTCCGTATTAGCCTTTATAATAGCTTTTAAAGGTAATGGGTTTTAAGATAATCTCTTATCAAACCAGAATAATCTAATGCATTAGAATTAAAATCAAGATTAACCCCAACTCGTATTCCAGTTAAACCAGAGACTCCTTGTAAATCTTCTACCTCCATAAAATCAATCGATGAAGACAACAACCCTTTATTTTGAAAATACGTAATATATTTCATATACTCTTCTTGGTCTGCTTGGTTAGCAAAAACCACAGCTATCTTATTAGGTTGAACCACTCGTTCCTCTGAATCTTTTATACAAGCTTTGTCCAACCTCTTTTTAATAACCTCATAGCGTGTATGATATGACCCATCAATATCAAATCGCTTTTCATCCATCCTAAAACGAATAGACAAGGCAGTATCATAAATTAATATCAAGGCAGTTAACTCCAAACTATTCGTTTCTTTGGAAGTATTTCGGCTATGCAATAACAACATCTCGGCGAACACTTGTAATTGCCACAATCTGAGATTTTGAAAATAGATGAAATCAAAAATCTGATTTGGTTCTATTGAAGCCCCTATATACATAGTATGTTCAATTCCATCCGATTTAAATCGTTCATAATAATGCGGAAATATACTTTGAGCATCTACTTGCCTGCCATCTAACACATCAACTAATTGCTTATTCAACTTACCTACCGCTTGATCAAAAACCTTTCTATTGTAATAATATGTTTGAAACTGTGGCTCTATTCTTTGAAAATAGATTTCCATAATCTTAGAGTCAAAAGCTGTTTTATTCTTTTCTAAAAATGGATGAATTTCATTTCGGATATATTCTTGTAAATTTTGTTCCAAACCAGTGTAAAAGTACTCTTGTAATTGTCTTTGAAAAGAGGTCAACTTTAAAATACGTTTCTCAAAAATCAATGTTTGCCCCATCCAATTTCCCTGCTTCAACAATTGTAACAACATAGACAATTGTTCATTTAAATCCTGAATCACAGCTCTATTCCTCAAAAAAGAAGACCCCTTAACATCCATCTCTCCATACAAAGGATACACCTGTTCAAAGACAATTTCCTTAATCAAATAATCTTTTTCAGAAATATTTTCAAAATAATTTCTCCTTGCTTCTTTTAAAAACTTCCAATAGACACTAGGATGTATAGTAGTATATTCTCGCTGGATAATTGCCTCTACCAAATTGTTTATTTCCGATTGAATGCGTTCAAAAGCATCCGTTATTATAGGCATAATAGAACCTAATTTCTGTGCATTCACAGAATGTAAGGCTCTTGGTGTATCAGAAACAATCTCTATAACCCCCTCAACTTTACCTTTCACTACGATGGGAGCCAATATACAACTCCCAATTCCAAACCTCTTCAGATTCTCGATCATCAATCGCTCATCAACCAACTCGGTTGCTACATTTACATCTGATACACTAAAATACTTTAATTCCTTGAACAAAGATTCATAAGCACATTTACAAAGAACAAAGCCACTACAATCCTCGTTCAGCGAATAACTTTTGAAACCCAAAAATTCACGAAACTCAATTTGCGATGTTTCATCCAAATCCAATGGCGTGAAACCTACCTTTAAATTTGGAAGCTTATAAACAGAACTAAAAATACGACTTAAAGAAGTTCCTACATCCAAAAATCCAAACTCCGATTTCAAGAGATTACTCTTTAAATTTGACAAAGCACTTTCGATAGTTACATCTACTAAACTAATAAGCCCAAAACCACTTAAGATCCAACTCTCCTGAGGGAATTTCTCCTGCCAAAGTTCTAAATTATCGTAACTATCCTCCAACTCTTGTATATCACTATCCGTAAGCATGATGGCATTCTCTGTGGGGTGCACCTCTGCAAAATCAGCATTATACAAAACACGATAATGCCTCATAAAACCTTTTGCATCGGGAATATCAACGAAAAAAGGTCTAGAAATATCAAAATTCTTTTTAAAATAATAATTCAGGATAATACAGCAGCTCGTAATATAGTATTGATGTTGATCAAAATCTCGAATCTCAAGCGCGAATTCAGTACCTGCTTCCTCTAATAACTTCTTAAAACGTTTGGAGTGATTAAAAATTAGATTTTGAAACGGCATAGAAACCGCCTTAATTTCATTATTAGACAAAGCATTTGGGAAAACAACTTCTAATAACTCTTCTATTGAATTTTGTTGTTTCTGTACCTCCTCAACAGTCGTCATTCCCTTCACAAGGGAAGATTTTGAATTGACATTCTCTAAAAGACTTCTTAAATAAATCCCACGATATCCATCTGGATTATCGTGAATTTCATTTTCGATGAATTCTATTAACTTCCAAAATGAAATTTGTATTTGAAAAGGACTATTCTCGAATGTATTCAACTGCATAATAAGTGTTTTTAATTTAAAAAAAAGTAAGCAGTTAGTATTACTTAGCTACTTTATTTTTCTTTGTATTACTGACATTATTTTGGGGAATAATACTATTCCACCCTTTTTCAGCACTCCACAATCTATAGCGAAGTTGATATCCTTCGGGTATATAAACAACTAGCGCTTGTTCCCCATTATACACTATAGAATTGCTCTTTAACCCGACAAATTGACTCTTCGTTTTCTCATTTGGACATTCATTCATAGCCTTTACAACTTGCCCTTTTGTTGAAGCGATAAAATATACAAAATTAGTATTCTTCACTTCATGTTCAGTCCATTCACCAATCAAAGAATAAGGATTGCACAAATCTGTTTCCATCTCGAATCCTACAGTAAATTCAACTCTATATTCCCCATTACCTTTTTTAATCACCGGTAAAATAACCTCTACCTTCTCCCAACCTTCTTGTGGTATTGGATATTGAATTTTTTTATCTTTTTCTTGAGCGACTAGCCCCATAGTTAACAGCAATGATAATATTGTCCACCTCTTAAAACCAGTATACCTTCCCATCTTTTTTGTATCAAATTTAACTCAGATTATATGATAGTCAAAATAACATGAAGAATTTCTATAAAAAACGAAACAAATAATTTTATCAGCAAACATTCATGGTTAAAAACTGTGCAACTATACTAGAACCAGACATCTTTTTTGTTAAGTGCATCTATACCCCATCTATAGAATCGACCATTTTTATAGATGGAGTATAGATAGGATATAGATTGAATATAAATTCACTCATCAGTTCGTTATAACATCAACATACCTCCAAAACCCCATTTCATCCCCAATTACTTTAAAAAAATAAAAAGTTGTACTTTTGCACCAAATTCAATCTACAATGATAAAGATAGGTCCAATTGAACTTCCTGACTACCCATTATTACTTGCACCAATGGAAGATGTGAGCGACCCACCATTTCGTCGTTTATGTAAAATGCATGGTGCAGACTTGATGTATTCAGAGTTCATTTCTTCCGAAGGATTGATTCGTGATGCTATGAAAAGCAAAATGAAATTAGACATCTTTGATTATGAACGCCCTGTAGGAATTCAAATTTTCGGAGGAGATGAAGAAGCAATGGCATTGTCAGCAAAAATTGTTGAAACCGTTCAGCCTGATTTAGTGGACATCAACTTTGGTTGTCCAGTCAAGAAAGTAGTGTGTAAAGGAGCAGGAGCAGGAGTACTGAAAGATATAGACATGATGGTTCGATTAACAAAAGCAGTGGTTAATAGCACCCACCTACCTGTTACAGTTAAAACACGTTTAGGATGGGATCACAACTCTATAAACATTGACGAAGTAGCCGAACGCCTACAAGATGTTGGAATTCACGCTTTAACTGTCCATGCAAGAACAAGAGAACAAATGTATAAAGGACATTCTGATTGGACACACATTGAACGTATTAAAAACAATCAGCGTATACACATCCCTATTTTTGGAAATGGAGATATAGACAGTCCTCAAAAAGCATTAGAATACAGAGATAAATTCGGATTAGACGGAATGATGATTGGAAGAGCCGCCATCGGTTACCCATGGATTTTTAACGAAATTAAGCACTTTTTCAAGACTGGAGAAGAACTAGCTCCGCCAACCATGAAAGATCGCTTAGATGCAGCTAAAAACCACCTTATATGGTCTATGGAATGGAAAGGAGAGCGCCTAGGGATTGTAGAAATGCGCAGACATTATACTAATTACTTTAAAGGTATTCACGGTTTTAAACCACACCGCATGAAATTAGTCACTACAGACGACCCTATTCAACTATTACAATTATTTGAAGAAATAGAAGAAACATATCAAAATTACGTAGCAGAATAACTTTTGCTACGTAATTTTATTATAAAAATACCTTCCACTTTTTAGGCTTTCTTTAAAGTACAGAAAATAAACTGCAAATGCTTTTCAGCCTCTTTATCTTCTATAACATTTCTAGTATTTGAAAGAGTGCGGACATGTAAAATAGGCACATAAAAAGTATTTTCATCCACCCAGAACATTTTATAACGTTCTGTTTCCCAAATAGTCCATTTCTCAATAGAAACATTTATACTTTCACCTAACTTCCCATTTTTCAAAGGAATCAACTGAACATTTGTCTCATCCATATACGGATCATATCCAATTGTCGCAAATCGTGTACCTTTAGGAGACAAGACAGGCATATCCAAGAAATTCCAATCGTTTTCTATTGAACAATCTTCTCTATCTATCATAATATAATTCCAAGCTTCATAGAGCCCAACATAGAAAACTTCTCTATTCAATTTCTCAAAGGTCCCTTTATATTCATAACGACTATAATCATCTGATTCCGAAATATTATCTTCTAACAATCTTTCACAAGAATCAAATTCAAGCTTATACACTTTGTTCTCTTGTACAAATTTTAACGTATCAGCTTTAAAAGCCGAAACATGCTGTTTAGAAGCTTTTTCAAATTCCTTTTTACTCAACCACCCCATGTCAAACAAGGTTGATGGATGTGTGTTATAATCAGTATTAGTAGTACTGTATAGCTCGTTGTCTTCAACTTTAACGAATGGATTCTTAGAAGCTTTACCTTTTGGAACGAACACCTTCTCCCAAGCAGTACGATTAATTTCTTTTCCTTCTTCAACAACATCTCTGCTAATACGTTCTCTTACAACAAGCCAATCTCCAGAAATTTCAAGAACATCTAATTCAATTCCTTTTCCGTATTTTCCTAACACCTTAGAATCTACACTCGGCCCCTGAAAATAAGGAACATCATCTTCAGAAACATAATACGTAGCAATCGGAGATTCCGCATCAAAATCGAGCAAAATTCCCCCTGGATTTAACTCCTTATACACTTCAACCTCTTCACCTACAATTGAAATGGGTTCTGATGACACAGTAGTAGCTTGGTCTTTACAACTACCAAAAAAGCCTATCGCAACAAGACAGACTAAGAAGACTTTGTACTTCTTCATAACAATAAATCTATTCGTATTTATAATCTTTAACTCCAGCATGGATTTCAGTATTCAAGAAATTTTCCTCAGGAGGAATAGGGCAAGAATATTTTGGATTATAAACACAGTAAGGATTATAAGCCAAATTAAAGTTTAATATCACTTTATCTCCTTGCGGTATTTCCATATCAATATACCTTCCTCCTCCATAAGTAGAAACTCCTGAAGTCAGATCTGTAAACGGTATAAATAAGTGATTTTTAAATTCGTCTTTTGATACTAATGCTAAATCTTGATATACATTTAATTTTAAATCTTTTCCATTCAAGAAGAAATGGATTTCACCGTACTTTCTATAAGTAGGCTTTCTATCCGTAGTAGTTAACATCTTAAATGGAATCTCATCGGGTGTAACAACCAATTCTGCCTCAATAATAAAACGTTCGTTAATTGGATACATTTCCAACCCTTTAAATTTTTTCAAAGCATCCGCGGGAAGTGGTGAGGTCGCCTTATTAGCAAATTCTTTATTCAACGATTTTTGAAAACGTTCTGTTTTTTCAACATCAGTAAGCGTTTGAGCACAAGCGACACTTAAAAACAAAAGCACTACAAGTGCTATATAGTTTCTCATTTCTATTCTTTTCGGTAAATATAAAGCAAAAAAGTTTGCCTATAAAAGCAAACTTTTTAAAATCATGTCCAACTATAAGTATATCTTTCGTTACTAACAAATTCAAGCAACCAGATAACTATTCATCTCCTATTTAAGGTGAGCACGTAACATCCATGCTTGTTTTTCATGTCCTTGCATAATCGCAATTAAGAAATCTGCAGTTCCATTGTCATTAGCATCTTCAATCCATTCAATATTTTCACGTATGTGAATAATAATTGATTCATGGTCTGCTTTCAATTCTTTAATATAACTAGTGCTATCATTTTTACCTTCCTTAGCCTCAGTTAGACGAGTTAACTCCAAGAAGCTCTTCAAAGTACCAGGAGCATAATGTCCAATTTGACGAATCCTTTCAGCTATTTCATCAATAACTCCCTCCAACTCTCCATATTGTTCTTCAAAAAACAAGTGCATTGCATGAAAATCACTCCCCTCAACATTCCAATGAGCGTTGCGTGTTTTCGTATATAAAATATGCTCATCTGCTAAAATCACAGACAAAAATTCAGCAATCCTTTGACGTGCCTCTTCTTTAATTCCAATTGATGTTTTCATAATGTGTGCTTTTTTTAATTCTCATAAAGATACGAATATCTCAATACAGTTCATAAAAAAACCCTACATAAAGTAGGGTTCTTAATTCTAATTTAACTATTTCAACTTTGCTTTTTCTAAAGTTTCGTTGATGCCTTCTTTAGCATCTTTAGCCGCTCCTTTAGCTGCTTCTTTTACTTCTTTTCCTGCTTCTTTAACATCAGATTTCACATCTTCTAATTTCGAATCAGCTTCACTCTTTAACTCTTCTGCTTTTCGACTAGCTTCTGCTTTCACATCTTCATAGCTATCTTTTAACTCTGCCCCTGCATTTTGAGCATTCGTTCTAGCTGTCTCCCAAGCTGTTTTAGCCTCATCTGCTGCTTTTTGAGCTGCATTTCTAGCATTCTCATCTCCACTTGCTATTGCTTCATCTAATTTCTTCTTAGCATCATGATACTTAACTTCAGCATCACTTGCCAATTGAGTAAGCTCTGCTTTAGCTTCTTCCATCATTTCTGTACCCTCTTCTACTGGTGCAGCTTTATCTTGCTTACAAGAAGTTGCGAATAACATTCCACAAGCAGCAACGGTTAACATTAATTTTCTCATAGTATTTGTTTTTTAATTATACAATCAAAATTACAAAAAAAGTAGTTAAAAACACAAAATATTGGTTTTTTAACAAAATTAACGCTTATTCTTTTTAACTATCTATAATTCAAAGGTCCATAAGATCTTATATATCTACTAATAACAGATTTTCTTTTAGAAACATAAGGTCCAGACTTCACTGGATTATATCTTCGTGGACTTGGCAAGATAGCAGCAATACCAGCTGCCTCATTCACAGTGAGTTTAGACGCATCCTTATGATACCAAAACTGGGAGGCTGCTTGAGCTCCATAGACCCCATCTCCCATCTCGATGCTATTCAAATAAACCTCCATAATACGCTCTTTTGACCATAAAAGCTCAATTAAAACTGTAAAATAAGCTTCTAGTCCTTTTCTTACATAACTCCTTCCTTGCCATAAGAATACGTTCTTTGCAGTTTGTTGAGAAATTGTGCTCCCTCCTTTTATACGTTTTCCTTTTTGATTATTCTCGTAAGCCTTCTTAATAGCAGTTAAATCAAATCCATTATGTGAAAGAAAATGACCATCCTCACTGACTATTACAGCCTTTTGAAGATTAGGATTTATCTTTTCTAACGACACCCAATCATGCTTCATCCTAACACTTTTCCCATCTATCAACATTTCTGCAGAACGAAAAAGCATCAAAGGAGTAACGGGTACAGGTACAAATTTGAACAACAATACAGAACCTATAGACAGGATTAAAAAACCTAATAAGATTTTAAACAAAAAACGAAATAGCCTTCTAAACATAGTAAGATTTTAAAAGCGAAAATACTAAAAAACCTTTTAGAAAATAAAAAAGGCGGTTGAACATTACAACCGCCTTTAATTTTTAATCCTCTTGTTTCTTTCGCTTCATCAACTTTAACACAATCGGTAAAGTTGTTACCGCTACTAAGAACAATATAATGTATTCAATATAGTCCTTCAAATCTACACCAAAACTCTCTAACAAATATACTTGTAAGTAGTGTCCTGCAAAAATTAATGTAGTTGCCCACAAAAAAGAACTAACAATATTATAGAACATAAATCTTTTAAATTCCATGTGAACAATACCTGCAATAATAGGTGCAAACGTTCTTACAACTGGTAAAAAACGCGCAAATATAATAGCACGTCCTCCATGTCTTTCAAAAAACACTTTAGACTCGTATAAATACTTTTTCTTAAATATAAAATTATCCTTTTTATTATAGAGATAATTACCACTTTTGGCGCCAAACCAATAACCAAATAAGTTCCCTAGTATTCCTGCTAAAGCTACAAAAGTCGCTAGTAGTGCTACATTTACAAAATCACTTTCAATTGTAAAAAGTTCTTTCATCAAGGCTGTACTGTAAATACCAGAAAGAAATAACAAACTGTCACCCGGTAAGAAAAAACCTGCAAATAAACCTGTCTCTGCAAATACAATAAATAATACTACATAGATTCCTATGTGATGACCAGCAATTTCTAAGTTAATATAGAATTCTGGGTTAATCAGTTGGGAAATGTGAAACTCTTCCATTATGAATTTTGTTGTGAAATATTTGTGTTCTCGTTAGTAGACTCCCATTTATCTATAGAAGCCGTTGATAAAGCGTTACCTAAAACATTAGTAACACTTCTACCCATATCACAGAAATGATCAATAGGTAATATTAGTGCGATTCCCTCTGGAGGTATTCCAAACATACTACATGTTGCAACAACTACAATTAAGGAAGCTCTCGGCACACCTGCCACACCCTTACTTGTAAGCATTAATACCAATAACATAGTTAATTGCTTTTCAATAGGCATATCTATACCATAAACCTGAGCAATGAACAAACTAGCAAAGGTCATATACATCATACTTCCGTCTAGGTTGAAAGAATATCCCAATGGTAAGGTGAAAGAAACAATTTTTGGTTGACAACCAAATTTCTCCAATTCCTCAACAAGCTTTGGAAAAACGGCCTCACTACTCGTCGTTGAAAAAGCAATCAATAGCGGTGCTTTAATACGCTGCAATAACACCCAAAGTCTTTTTCCTAAAATAATATATCCTACTATTAGCAATAAAGCCCACAATACGATAAGACCTACCAGGAAAGCTAACAAGTAATGCGCATATAAAGAAAAAATTTGAAAACCATATGTAGCTACAGAAGCCGCTATAGCACCTAATACCCCTAAAGGAGCTGTCCACATTACATATCCAACCATCTTCAAAACCACAGTAGAAATACGCTCAAACAATTGCACTAAAGACTCCCCTTGTTTACCGATGCTAGCAAGTGCTACACCAAAGAAAATAGAAAAGACTACAATTTGTAAAATTTCATTATGAGCAAACGCTTCAAATATACTCTTCGGAACAATATGACTCACAAACATTTCTAAAGAAAACTCAGAAGTCTGCTCCAATAATTTTGTAGCGTTCCCTTCATGCTCAGCTAGGTTTATATCTGTTTTAGTTCCAGGAGAAAACCAGTTAACTAAAAACATACCTATTAACAACGAAGATAATGATGCTGTAATAAACCAGCCCATAGCTTTTGCGCCAATACGCCCCACCATTTTCATATCTCCCATCTTGGCAATTCCTGCAACTAGTGTACAGAAAACCAACGGAGCTATAATCATTTGAACCAGTCTAATAAAAACAGTTCCTAGTAAATTAATGTTCTTTGAAAACGATTCAATTTTAGAAGGATATTGATAATGAACTAAAGCACCCAATACCACCCCTAGAATTAAAGCAAGGAGTATCGCGATAAATAATTTATTATTGCTTTTCACAATACATATTTTTTTGTGGCGTGAAAATAAGATAATTTTTAAACTAAAAATGCTTTTTAATTAAAAAATAACATTCTTCAATAAGTATACAATCATTGCTTAGAGGAATCAAACTAACCTTTTCATGCTTTTAATAAAAAAGCCTAAATTTACGGATTAAACAAATTAATCGATTATGAAGAAACTTTTTCTATTTACTTTAGGGTTGGCTACTTCCATCACATTCGCACAAGATGTAATGACCAAAGAGTTATTGTGGGAATTGGGCAGAGTATCTCCTATAGGTATTTCTAAAGATGGTAAAAATCTGATTTACCGAGTGGGTCACGCCGATATGAAAAGTGACAAAATCAATTCTAAAACATACCAAATTCCTTTAGAAGGAGGCACACCTAAAGAAATTTCTGATTTCAAAGATTTGGTAACCAATAAAAACATATCACCAGATGGAAAAAATATTCTATTTGATGAAGCAGTGAAAATCAACAACCAAAGAGGAAAAGACATATATCCAGTAGCCTCACAATCTGACTCGTATGTATTTAACGGTTTAGATTATAGACATTGGGACACTTGGAATGACGGAACACACAATCATGTTTTTGTTGCTCCAATCACACAGAAAGACTCTAAAACCGATATTATGGTTGGTGAACCTTATGATTCTCCACAAAAACCATTCGGTGGGGATGAAGATTATATCTGGACACCTGATTCGAAAAGTGTGATATACGTTTCTAAAAAGAAAGTGGGGACTGAGTATGCTTTAAGCACTAATACAGACTTATACCAGTACGATTTAGATACAAAACAAACTAAAAACCTTACATCAAACAATCCGGGCTACGACACAAATCCTACGTTCTCTCCTCAAGGTCATTTAACATGGCTACAGATGAAACGCGATGGTTATGAAGCAGACAAAAACGACCTTATCGTTCGTTTCAATGGAGTTGACATGAACCTTACCGCACAATGGGATGGTACTGTTGGAGATTATAAATGGAGTGTTGATGGTAAAAAAATATATTTTACAGCACCAGTAGATGGAACTATTCAATTATTTGAAGTAAACTTCCCTGGAAAAACGCGTATCGCTATTCAAGTTCGTCAAATAACTGATGGTAACTTTGATGTAACAAGTATCGTAGGAATTAAAGATAACAAAGCAATCGTTACTCGTACAGACTTCAATCATGCTACTGAAATCTTCAGTTATGATCTTAAAAAATCGAATTGGAATCAAATCACAAAAGTTAATGACGCCTTATATTCCAAAGTTTCTATGAGTAAAAGCGAAAAACGCTATATTACTACAGAAGATGGTCAAAAAATGTTAGTTTGGGTAGTTTATCCACCAAACTTTGACCCGAACAAAAAATATCCTACCTTATTATATTGTCAAGGAGGACCACAATCAGCACTTACACAATTCTATTCGTTCCGTTGGAACTTTCAATTAATGGCTGCCGAAGGATATATCATTGTTGCTCCAAACCGTCGCGGTATGCCAGGTCATGGAGTAGCTTGGAATGAAGCAATCAGTAAAGATTGGGCAGGAAAACCAATGCAAGACTATTTAAATGCTATAGATGAATTAGCGAAAGAACCATTTGTAGATGAGGATAGACTTGGAGCTGTTGGAGCTAGTTATGGTGGGTACTCAGTGTATTACCTAGCTGGTATTCACGAAAACCGTTTTAAAACGTTCATTTCTCACTGTGGTGTTTTCAACTTAGAGAGTATGTATGGTACAACTGAAGAAGTGTTTTTCCCAAACTGGGACACAGGTGGAGCTTATTGGGACACAAACAATGCAGATGCGCAAAAAGCAATGCGCGAATTCAACCCAATCAACAACGTTGCCAAATGGAATACGCCAATACTAGTAATTCATGGTGGTCTAGACTACCGAGTTCCTATTGGACAAGGACAAGAAGCATTCCAAGCCGCACAATTATTAGGCATTAAAAGTAGATTTGTATATTTTCCAGACGAAAACCACTGGGTTACAAAACCGCAAAATGCACAAGTATGGCAAGGAGAATTCTTCCGTTGGTTAAAAGAAACACTATAATTACCACAATTATAGTAGAAATAAAAAAGACTATCCAATATGGATAGTCTTTTTTATTTTACCTTTTTGAAGAAAGATAATAAAGCAACAACAGTTAGTACTGCTGACACTAAACCCCCTAACATACCTAATATTGAAAAATTAAAAAGCTTAGGTGGTTTATCTGCCATAATCAAAACAGAAGAAGCTATATACAATCCACCAATCAGCAATGCAAATGCAATTCTATTCAATGCATTTGCTATTTCCCTATTCGAATGGGTTAATGCCTTATCTTCTTGTTGAATCTTTAATTTTCCATTTCTTAACTGACTGAGTATCTCATTCATGTTTTCTGGAATATCAATCATCCTATCCTGCATCGTTCTTATCGATTTTGTAATTTTCTCAAAAACATAAGTAGGACTCAACCTTCTAATAACTATTTTCTGAATATAAGGACGAATGCTTTCCACTATATTCATTTTCGGGTCTAATCCTCTTCCTATACCTTCGATTAACACCACACCTCGAATCAATAGATAAACATACTCTGGCATAACAACATCATTCTTATTTAGAACACTAGAAAATCGCTTTAAAACCATTTTTATATCTATATCAGCTAGAGATTCATTATTGAGCAATTCAAAGATTTCCAACAAATCACGTTCCAATTGCACTTCACTTCTTATATCAACTTCTATAGCAATCTTTTTAATAGCCCTTATTACTCGTTTCGCATCCTTTGCGATAAAATTCATTACAAAATCTTCTAATACCTCTTGGTCTCTAGTCAACAATTTGCCCATTGACCCAAAATCAATAAAACAAATAGTCCCATCAGACAATACAAATATATTACCTGGATGAGGATCAGCATGAAAAAAACCGTGTTCCAATACCTGCATCAAATATAAATCCAATCCATTCTTAGCAACTTCAACAGTATTCAAGCCTTCTGCAATCAATGCTTCCTTATTCGAAATTTTGATTCCCTCTACATATTCCATGCATAGTATTTTGTCTGACGAAAACTCACTAAAAGCTTTTAAGGTATGTATAGAAGAAACCCCTTCAAAATTACGCGCGAACTGGTTTATGTTCTGTTGTTCATTCTTTAAAGAAAGTTCTTCTAGTATCGTTTTTTCAAAACTCGCCACCACTTGTCTAATGTGAAGCTTTTTAAACATCTTGTTATTAGCTTCTAACATTTTAGCAATATCCTTCATCAATAATAAATCTGCTACGACTTTCTCGTCGATTCCAGGTCTTTTAACCTTCAAAATAACAGGTGTATTATCAATTAAAGTAGCGCGATATACTTGAGAAATAGAAGCAGAAGCAAAAGGAGTTGTTTCTATACTTTGAAAACACTCCTCAGGAACAATTCCCAGCTCGTCAAGAAAGGTTTGACGTAAATCCAAATCAACAGGCTCTACGTTGTCTTGTAACTTCTTTAATTCGACAATTAATGCCATTGGCAATAAATCCTCCCTATTACTAAGAGTCTGCCCGAGTTTAATAAATGTAGTTCCCAACTCTTCAATAGCAATTCTAATACGCTCATAAACCTGTGCATTCTCATAAACAACCTCATCAGGTACCTCAATTTCCTTTGGTTTTTTCAAGTTTGCCTGTATGAGAATCTCTTGAAACCCATACTTAGTAAGTATAGCAAGCAACTCTGCAGTCCTAAACAATTTTCTTTTATGATTATTCATCAGCTCTTTTCTTATAAAAATAACCAAAAAAGACAGCAAAGAAGTCCCTTATTAATAATTTATTAAACAGATAAAAAGCCATCTATGAATCATAAGTTCTATTCATCATTCTAAAAAATGAATTACATTTTCACACACACTAATTTAAAAGTTTAAAAAAGTGTAGTTTGCTTTGGTCTATTGGTCCACTTTTTTACCTTTACGACCACAACAATTTACACTATGAATAAAAATATTTTAAAAATATGGGCAGCTGCTTTCATTTTTACTGCTAGCATACCCGTATCAACACACGCACAAGATCGTCTAGTAAATGCATTAAAAGTAAATGCAAGTGACAAGAGTAAGGAAATGTATCAGTTTACAGATGTTGTAAACGTAGAAAACACTTCAGTTAAAAATCAAGGTTCATCAGGAACTTGTTGGAGTTATTCAGCAAACTCTTTTCTAGAATCAGAAATGATGCGAATGGGTAAAAGACCCGTTGAAATTTCTCAAATATTCACTGCTAGAAACGCATATGTAGAGAAAGGAAAAATGTATGTTCGCATGCATGGAGCTGTTACCCTAGGTGATGGTGGAGCTTTCCATGATGTAATAAACATGTACAGAAAGTATGGAGCATTGCCACAATCTGAATATATCGGTCTAAATTACGGAACTGATATAAACAAAACCGGAGAAATGGCAGCAATGTTAGAAGGTGTATTAAAAGCAGTAGTTTCAAATCCAAATGGGAAATTGACTCCAAATTGGGAAAAAGCATATACTTCTGTAATAGACTCATACTTAGGAGAAGTTCCAACAGAATTCACATTTGAAGGCAAAAAATATACTCCTAAAACATTTGCAAGTGAAGTCGTAGGTATCAATCCAGACGAATATATAGAAATTGGCTCAGATATAAACTATCCTTGGTATTCTAAATTCACTCTTTTAGTTCCAGACAACTGGGCACTAGACCAAGTTTATAACGTAAAAGTAGACGAGCTAACAGAAATTATCGACCATGCAGTTAATAATGGATTTACTGTTGCTTGGGCAGGTGATGTTAGTGAGCGCTATTTCAGTTGGAAAAATGGAGTAGCTTTCGTTCCTGAAAAAGAGTGGGAAAAAATGACCAAAGAAGAAAGAGAAACACTTTTCGAAGGACCAAAAGCAGAGCGCAAAATAACACAAGAAATACGTCAAGAAGCTTTTGACAACTACTCTACTACTGACGACCATGGAATGCATATAGTAGGAATCTCAAAAGACCAAAACGGAAGAGAATATTATCTGATAAAAAACTCTTGGGGTTCAGATAACGATTATAAAGGATATATGTATATGAGTAAAGAATTTGTGAAATATAAAACCACAGACATCTTACTTCACAAAAAAGGAATACCTGCTACAATCAGTAAAAAATTAAAGATTTAACTAAAAACTAAGAACTCTTTGTCTATTATACGCAAAGAGTTTTTTATTTTTGAAAAAAAGCTTAATTATGGAAAGATTTCAAGGGGGAATAGATGGAATGATCAATACGGTCATGAGTAGCATTCCTAAGATTATCGTAGGTGTAATTATCCTCGGTATTGGGTTGTTGGTTATTAAACTAATTTTAAAGTTAATTCAACGACGATTTGTAAAAAGTAATGTAGATGAATCTCTTCGCGTTTTTATATTCAGAATCGCCAAGTTTGCCCTCTATACTTTATTACTAATAACAGTTGCTTCAACTGTAGGAATTCCAACAACCTCTTTTATCGCTATATTTTCTGCAGCGAGTTTAGCAGTAGGTTTAGCACTTCAAGGAAGTTTATCCAATTTCGCAGGTGGTATTTTAATTCTATTTTTTAGACCTTTTAGAGTAGGAGATTACATCTCTAATAATTCCAATACATCTGGAACTGTAGAGCGTATTGACATATTATACACTACATTACGTACCTCTGACGGAATTAGTGTTTTCAGTCCAAACGGAACTTTAGCCAACTCTGTTATTTCAAACTATTCTAGCATTACACGCCGACGTTTAGAATTTGTTTTAGACATTTCATACGATTCCAATATTAAAACAGCAGAAAACATTATTCGAAAAGCCTTAAACGACTATGATCAAGTTCTAAAAACACCGGCACCAGATGTCTTTGTTAACAAACTTGGAGATAGTGGTATTCAGATAAAAGTATATGCTTGGACGAATCCGGAAGTGTATTGGAATACTGTTTATAATATCCAAGAAAAGGTTAAGACGGCTTTAGACCAAGCAAACATAAACATACCTTTTCCACAAACAGAAATGCGTATTATAACAGATACTCCAAAGGAGTAAATAATTATACATCTATAAGATTTTAGAAACCTTATAGGTGTAATAGTTTAAATAAAAAAACCGAACAAATGTTCGGTTTTTTGTTTTTATAGACCTATAAGTTTTTCAAAACCTTATAGATATGATAATTTAATTATTTCAACTTCTTAATTCCCATGCTATACAATGTAAATGCTTGCATATCTACATTCTCTTGGATTGTTTGAGCTACTGATTTTCCAGCACCATGTCCAGCATTTGTTTCAATACGAATTAACATCGGATTATTTCCTTTATTCTTCGCTTGCAACTCTGCTGCAAATTTAAAACTGTGTGCAGGAACCACTCGGTCATCATGATCCCCAGTAGTAATCATAGTCGCAGGATAAGAAACCTCTTTCACATTGTGCAATGGAGAATATCCTTTTAAGTATTCAAACATCTCTTTACTATCCTCTGCTGTCCCATAATCATATGCCCATCCCGCACCTGCTGTAAAAGTGTGGTAACGCAACATATCTAATACTCCAACTGCAGGTAAAGCTACTTTCATCAAGTCTGGTCGTTGTGTCATAGTGGCACCTACTAATAACCCACCGTTAGAACCTCCTTTGATTGCTAAATAATCAGAAGAAGTATATTTATTAGCTATTAAAAACTCTGCTGCTGCTATGAAATCATCAAATACATTTTGTTTCTGCAATTGAGTTCCAGCAACGTGCCATTCTTTTCCATATTCTCCACCTCCTCTAAGATTCGGTACCGCATATACTCCACCATTCTCCAACCAAATTGCATTTGCAATATTGAAACTCGGAGTTAAACTGATATTGAATCCTCCATAAGCATAAAGCATCGTTGGATTTTTCCCATCTAACTTAAGACCTTTCTTATGAGTAATAATCATAGGAACTTTTGTTCCATCTTTTGAAGTATAGAAAACTTGTTTTGACTCATATTGCTCTGAATCAAAAGCTACTTTTGGTTTTTCGTAAACAGTAGAAGTTCCATCGGCAACGTTGAAAGCATAAATAGTTCCAGGTGTAATGTAGTTTGTAAAAGAATAATACAAGGTAGTTTCTTTCTTCTTTCCAGCAATTCCACTAGCTGTTCCGATTCCTGGTAATTCAATTTCACGAATTAATTTCCCTTCATAATCATATTGTTTTACCATAGAAACGGCATCTTTCATATAATTAGCAAAGAAATATCCGCCCCCTTTTGAAACGCTCAATACATTTTCAGTTGTTGGAATAAAATCTTTCCAATTTTCTTGTGAAGCATTATTTGCATCAACTGTAACCACTCTTTGATTTGGTGCTTTCCAGTCCGTTTCGATATACAGTTTACTTCCGTCACTCTCAATTACATTACTGCTATTATCAAAGTTATTCACAACAGTTACAATCGGACTATTAGCTTTAGATAAGTCTTTAAGATATAACTCATTTCCATAAGTAGAATTAGCCGCTGTGATAATTAGATAATGATTATCTTGTGTTACAGAACCACTAACATATCTTCTCTTTTGAGTATCTCCAAATATTAATTGGTCATCTGCTTGTGCAGTACCTAACTTGTGATAATACAATTTATGTTGATCTGTCTTCGCAGACAATTCACTTCCTTCAGGTTTATCATAACTAGAATAATAGAAACCTTCATTTCCAAACCATGAAATACCGCTAAATTTTACATCTACCAAAGTATTTCCTATAACCTCCTTGCTTAAAGCATCTAGTACGATTACTTTTCTCCAGTCGCTTCCTCCTTCTGAAATAGAATAAGCTACTTTACTCCCATCTTCTGAGAAATCAACACCCCCAAGAGAGGTCGTTCCATCCTTAGAAAATGTATTTGGGTCTAAGAAAATCTCTTCTTTTCCATCGGTACCTTTTCTATACAATACAGATTGATTTTGTAAACCATTATTTTTAAAATAATAAGTAAAATCACCTTCTTTAAATGGAGCTCCAATTTTCTCATAATTCCAAGCTTTTTCCATTTGCTTCTTCAAGTCTTCACGGAAAGGAATTTGAGACAAATAACTATAGGTAACTTCGTTTTCAGCCTTTACCCATGCTGCAGTTTCTTCTGAGCGATCATCTTCCAACCAACGGTATGGATCTGCTACTTGTTCCCCGAAATACGTATCAACTACGTCTCCTTTTTTTGTTTCTGGATATACCAAAGCTACATCTGCTTGGGTAGCATCTTGTTTACAAGACATGATTACTGTGGCCACCAACAATGTTGTGAGTGTTTTTTTCATAAATTAGGATGAAGTAAATTATTTATATTTTATCAAATATATGAATTTTTAAATACGGTAAAAAAAAGGTAGCGCTTTAGCGCTACCTTATTAAATTATTAATGGTTAGAATACTCTTCACTAACATCTCCCTCCCCAGCAGCTACGAGTTGTATGCTTCTAGCTTCCATACTCTGATTTCCAGCTGCATCTAAAACGTAAACTACAAAATGATACTTTCCTAATTCAGCATTTTGCGGTATTACTATTTCATGATGATGTACATCTGCATTTCGTTGCCCTTCTAAAGACCATTGCTTTTGAAAAGAAAACTCTACCATATCATTTAGTGCTGCTGCTCTTTTTACACTATGCGTATGCCCATCCGAATTTTCATGTATGTCAATTTTATATGACCCCAACATCTCATTATCCGAAACTTCCATATCAAAATGGATATCAGACCCAACTTCTAATTTAGCTCCGTCTTTCGGTGCATTTAAAAGTATGGTAGGTTTTTGAGTATCTTTTGAATCATCACTTGAGCAAGCTGTAAAACCTAAAATCAATCCAGCAGCTAATATTCCTTTATATATATTATTTCTCATCTTATTAATTATGTTATGTATGTAATATTAAATTTTAAATTCCGGATAATTCTGTTTAATAGGTGGTCCTCTAAGGAATCTTATAAAATCGAAACTCTTTAAATATATCTCCTTAATTATTTCGAAACTATAAGAAAAGTGAACTCGATTAATTAGTATTTCTTCAACTAGTATAGTTGGTAATGTTGTTATTAAATCAAACCAATGTTGCTCACAGTAATGTCCCTTTTTAACCTTTATCCACTCTACGGATTGTTTCTCAGCAATAGAAAATTCATGCGGAATAATAACAAAGTGAAAAACATTGCTGAACTGTGGCAACAAAAAAACCCACAAACAAAATATGACATACCTTACTTTCAATGTATCCATATTAGAATGGAATTTGAACCATTAACTGAAAAGAACGTCCAAGTTCAGGGATTTCTAATGGGCGATAATAACTAGTATGATTAAGAGCTTTTGTATTCAAAAGATTTGTAGCAGTTAAAAACACATTCGCTTTAAATTTATTTAAGCTTAAAGTAGTGGAAGCACCTGCTCCAATCAATTGATAAGAATCTGTAATCTCTTCATTTTGGGCAATTCTTTGTTGCTTCGCATTCCACTTTCCATTAATATATATTGAATTCTCTTTAAACATTTCAGTGTCTTTCAATTGATAATTTAACTGAGCAAACACATTAACCGGTGGTGAAAAAGGTAACGGATATTCAGTTTTAGCATTACCAGTAACTTGTTTATTATAAAAGAATTCGAAAATAGTTTCTAGCTTTAAAACATCCCAGAAGGTTTTATCCAGTTTCCACTCAAAGCCTGTTAGTAAAGCTTTCGATTGAGTGTATTCATAAATTTGTCCTCCATCTGGTAGTATAGAAAAAGTACCCGAGGGTTTCAAAAATATATAGTTAGAAAAATAATATAAATAAGGACTAACTGACGTATTAAAAGTAGCTGATTGGTAGTTTACTTCCACATCTACAGCCCAACCTCTTTCTGGATTCAAATTTGGGTTTCCTTTTTCATGTCTAAAAGCCCCATGATGTAGTCCATTAGCCGCTAATTCTATTGCCGTAGGAAAACGAAAATTCGTTCCAGCTGTAATTCCAAGATTCCAAGCTTCATTTAAACGATATCGAGTTCCTAGCATAGCATTAAAACTTGTGAAATCACGATTTAAATCACTACTTCGCTGAGCATATTCATTAGCTGTAATTTCACTCTCACCTTTTGAAATCAGAAAATTATATAACAACGAATCATAAAACGCGTGAACATTCAATTTCGCATAATCTAATCGAACACCTACTTGTCCAACCCAGTCATCCGATATTTGATGTTCATGAATTCCAAATAGTCCAGTACCCAGCTTGTTATATTTTGGCAATAAAAATCCATAACCTCCAATGGTGTTGTTTTGATAATTCTGTTGCAATCCAAAAGTCGTTTTATGATTATCTACAGATAGATGCTCATATTGAATATCCGCATCAAACGTATTCAAATCAAACTGCAATTCTAGATTAGGGTTTTCCTTTGGTGCTTGCTGTCCACCATAATGAGAATGAAAATAACTTGACTCTTTGCGCTTATTATATTGATAAGAAAATATCATTTTCAACAAATCCGAGTCACTTACATTAAAAGTTGTACTATTACTAATTTTCAAGTGATTAACACTTTGATTTGGTAAATCAATATTTCTAGAATCTCCGTCGTCTAAACTATTCTCTATAGAAGGTAAACCATGCGAACCAGGGAAAAAACCACTTTTATTATAAACATTACTAAGACTCGTAATATTCCGAACCTTTTCCGTTACATAACCAACTTGAGCATAGGCATCCCATTCCTTACCTGCTGTGTTTTTCATGCGCTGATTATAAATGGGAATATCCGTATTGAGATACCTAATATTATCTGTAGGCACACGGAAATCACCGTACTCTTGAGCTGTGAACTTCAGTTTATAGAAAAACGAATCTGACCTTTTCTTTATAGAAGAAGAGATTCCATAAGAATCATTCACAGACTTAGCAAGTAATGTAGTCGAACCAGAGAAAGATTGTTTTGCTGGCACTTTTTCATTATTGATTTTAATGACACCTCCAATCGCATCACTACCATAAGCAATAGTACCTACACCTTTTATCACCTCCACCTCTTCTGTATTCAGTGCATCTATCTCTAATCCATGATCTGCCCCCCACTGTTGTCCTTCTTGTTTGACACCATTTTCTGCAACTGCTACTCTGTTAAACCCCAATCCTCGTATTACAGGTTTAGAAGCACCTGCTCCAATTTCCATTGCTTGAACCCCAGCCAGTTTCTCCAAAGTTTTCGCAAATGAACCTGCATAATTCTGAGTCAATTGTTGTTGTTGCATTCGCTCTGAATTGTGAACCTCCTTTCTAGAAGTAGTATTTACAACCAATTGTTCAAGCATCGTAACATCATCCCTTAGTTTCAATATTAGATGCATGTTTTCCCTTACTTGAATCACGGTATCTAAAGTTTGGAATCCTAAATAGGAAACTTGCAATGCGTGTGTTTCCGGAGTTAAAATACCACTTCCAAAAAAACCCTTTTCATTCGATACTAGTACTTGATTTGACAATATAATGGTACTCCCTTTCAATGGAATTCCTGAACTGTTTTCAACAAGTCCAGAAACTTTAAACTGTGCTATAGCCGGGAGACTAACCATTATGAGGACTAATAAAATAGCTTTTCTCATAATTATTATTCGTTTTAAAATTTCTTATCACTCTCAATATTTTGAGAATTTTATTTCCAATAAAAATTTAAAAAACTTAGAATGCTAGAAGCCGATTGTGTTATAAAAACACAACGTGAAACACATCAAATAACTTAAAAAAGATTTAAAAGCTAGATTAAAGACAAAACACTCCAAGTTAAGCACCTATAGGTGGTGCACGAAGAGAAAAATAAATAAAGTTAAGAGTAGGATATACTTGAACTTTTAAAGTCTGAACCTTATTGAACACCTGATATTGAAGTATATCAAAGCTCAAAATGTCTGAAGACAGAAAAGGACTTAGAAAAGAATCACAGACAAAACACTTTTCAACTGCTGTTGCACTATGCCATTCCGCCTGAGTATTTTTCTTATTCCATTCTAAGGTGCCATGTGAATGATGAGATTCATACTCACCATCTATTTGATGAGCGAGTGATTGCGAATTAAAAATATGAGTAGCACTATGTACAAAATGGAAAACCATTGAGAACATTAATGAGATACTTAATAAAGCTAGCGCTATGTGTTTTTTTCTTCGCACATTACAAAGATAGAAATCTATTTATGTCCATTAACATTACAACGTTAAATAAAGTTTAAACACCTCATCTTTAACAGTTGAATTATATTCTTCCTTACATTTGCAATCATACATAACATATTAAAATAAGTGAAAAACAAATTATTAGGAAGTATATTAATCATCGCTGGTTCCTGCATAGGTGGAGGCATGTTAGCAATGCCTATTATTGCGGCAGGAGTAGGTTTTATAGGAATTGCATCACTACTTATTTTAATTTGGATTGCTATGTGTGGTTCTGCTTTATTGATGGTCCGTGTATATGAATTCAATAATCAAGAAGATGGTTTTAATTCCCTAACCCAAAAATACCTAGGCTCTTTCGGAAACCGTATAGCAGGATTTAGTTTGCTATTTCTAATTTATGGATTAACCGCCGCCTATATGTCTGGAGGAGGAAGTATAGTTTCCAATTTTTTAGAAACAATTTTCGGTTTATCTATAAATCCTCAATTGTCAGTACTACTATTTTCTGTCATCTTCGGAGGTATTGTGAGCATCAGCACTCAATGGATTGATGGAGCAACAAGAGCTCTATTTATAATTAAGCTGGTATTTTTAGCCTTATTAATTCTAGCTTTTATCCCCTTTATAAAAGGAGAAAACTTATTAAATATGCCATTGGAAAAGGGGCTTATTATTACATCTATTCCAATCATATTTACCTCTTTTGGCTTCCATGGAAGCATTCCTAGTATTGTGCTCTATTTAGGTGGAAACCAGAAAAAAATTCGATTAGCATTTATATGGGGTAGCCTACTTCCTCTCATTATATATTTATTGTGGCAGTTTGCAGTATTAGGAAGTTTAGAACAAAACACATTTATGGTTTTCCTAAAAGATGATGCTGGCTTAGATGGTTTGATAAATAGTATACGAGAAATGGCACACAATCCAAAGATTAACCTTTTCTTTTCCATATTTGCTGCTACAGCTTTAGGAACCTCATTCTTAGGTGTAAGTGTTGGCTTACTAGACTATTACCGAGATTTATTAAAAGAAGGGAAATTACTTAGCCTACGTTTAAAAGCAAGTTTATTAACCTTTGTTCCTCCTTTGCTTTTCGCTTTATTTTATCCTAAAGGCTTTCTTTTAGCATTAAGTTACGCAGCACTTGCAGGTGTAATACTAGCTCTTGTTATTCCTGCCTTATTATACTATAAAGCTATGAGAATACATAAACTGAAAATAGGGATACTTCAATACAGCTTGTTGCTCTTAATAGGAATACTATCATTATCCGTTTTTGTAGCACACTTTTATGAGCTGATTATATCATAAATAAAAAGGGATGACATCTGATTTAGATTGTCATCCCTTTTCTGTATAAATCACAATACTATTTTCGTATACTATCATGACTATGTGTTTCAATACCATTATTCCATGCAGTAAGTATATCAGTTGCAACCGCAGCACCACTTCCAGCAGCAATGGAAAGCTGACTTCTATGCCCTGCTAGTGTTCCCGCAACATAAATCCCAGGAACTACGAGATGGTCTATATTTTTTAGTTGAATCCTATTCTTAGAAGCTATAGATTTCTTATGTGGTTCTACATAGTCCATCAATCCTTCAATATGAAATGAATTGCTCGAATTTACAGCAACCACAATTTCAAGACTTTTATAAATACCTTTATTAGTCTCTATCTCAAATCCTACTTCTAGTGGCTTAATCCTAACAACTTTTTCATTTTCGATTTGTTCTACATGAGGATAATGATTTCTGAGAACTTCTGAAGCTTGACTCAATAAATCACTGCCTAATGTACCTGAGGGAACTCCGAATGCATTATAAAAAACAGCATCTTGAAGCATAGAGCCTTTTTGATGTAGAACAATTCCAATCTTTTTATCAGCAACAAAAGCCTTCTTATAAGCAGAGCCCAAGATTTGAGCACAACTAACACCCGAAGCGCCGCCACCAATAATTAATATGTCAAACATCTTATTTTGTTTTATCATGAATCATTCGAGATGTTCTGTAGATTAGCAGTATACATGCTCCACACAACAAAGCAACAATTCCAATAAGCGCAATTAAACTCTCTCCTTCAAATAGATTTTTAAAATCCAACATAGAGATATTGAATGCAATCATAACAACTACAAACGCCAACATGATGTAAGTAAATACTTTCATAATATTATATTCTTTTTACCGAGTGCTCGAATTTACTAAATTATCATTAAACAAATAACCCTTTAACATTACTAGCAAACAATTTAACAGCAATTGCTAGGAGTATTACTCCAAACACCTTCCTTATCACCCCTAATCCATTAGTTCCTATTATCTTGGCTATTCTTCCAGACATCTTTAATACCGCATAAACTACAATCATATTGAGGATGATTCCAAGAATAATATTAATATTTTGATATTGCGCTTTTAGAGATAAAAGCGTAGTCATTACTCCTGCACCAGCAATCAATGGAAAAGCTAAAGGCACTATTGAAGCCGTATTAGGAGCCTCATCCTTATAGAGGCGAATGCCAAGTATCATCTCTAATGCCAAAAAAAATAAGACAAAAGCTCCAGCAACAGCAAATGAATTTACATCAACTCCAATTAAATCAAGAATAGTCTCTCCGACAAATAGAAAAGCAATCATTATAATAGTTGCTACTAATGTTGCTTTTTCTGACTCTATATGACCAACTCTAGTTCGCAAATCAACAATAATTGGAATGGACCCAACAATATCTATCACCGCAAATAGAATCATCCCTATGGTTACAATTTCTTTAATATCTATTTCCATAATTCGAATTTAAAATAAAATACACATCAACAACTATCGACCTAAAGTTTTATAAAAACAAAAGCGATATGAGTAATATCTTTAAAATTACTCATATCGCTTTCTAAACTACCTCATTTACTACAATGATTCCTTTTGCTTCTTAAGAACTTCTTTTTCAGCTTTATATTTTTCCTTTAATTTCTTCTTCTCTGAATCCAATTTATTTTTATCACTAGCATATTTATTCTCTAATTGCTTTTCTCCTGTTTCATATTCTAATTCTAAAAGTTCAAGCTTATATTCAATACTTTTCTTAGCCGATTTATTGATTTTTTCAGTCATTTCTTCCGAATTCCAAAGTCCTTTCTGACCTTCTGTAAGAATACTATTTACATCATTTCTTAAAGTTAATGCTAACGCCTCCTTTTTTTTCTTCTTTTCAGTCTCACTTAGCTTTTTATCTTTTGAAATTGCTTTAAATTCAGCTCCAATTCCTGCCTTTTTTTCCTCAATTCGTTTTTTCTGGTCTGCCGTTAAACCGAAATACTCCGACTTCTCTAAAAGCTCTGATACGCTTTTACCTTGCTTAAAGTCTTCTACTTCTTTAAATGTCGTTTGCTGTGCCATTGCGGAACAAGCTATAAAAGCTAACCCAAGTGTTACTAGATTTCTCATAATTATCATTTTTTTTATGAAGATAAGAAATTCACAAACAAATCACTATTAGCGAAATAGCTTTTTTTAGTTAAAAATAAATCCCACAGAAAACAAAGAAGAATTACAACCAAAAAATTCAACAAACACCTCTAGTGCTCTAAACTATATAAAGCAAAAGATCCCAACCAATGACTTCCCATATAATCATCTCCCGTTATATTTTTAAATGCGGCTTGAAAATGCTTCTCTGCAATATTATTTAGACCCTTAAGTTCTGGCAATTTTCGAGCTATACCTTTTAAGCAAGTGGCTCTACTAAAGTTCAAACCATCTAAATGCACTAAATGTCCATCTGATCGATCCGATACCAACCCCACTTCCATAGTGAAATCTGTTTGGAAAAGCGCAGGTAGAAACGCTGTTAACCAAGCCTTATAATCTTCACTTTCCAAAATTTTACTCATCAAATAAGCTTCTTCTAAGCAAGGAGACAGAAAATCGTGACCACTTGGTTCAAAAGCGAGATTACATTGAACATCTTTCTCAAAAAGTCTTTTTGTATGTGTAATAATTAAATCCTCTAATTCTATATTTTTTGTTTCTCTAGCATAGTCTAGCGTCAATGACATACTAAAAGCAGAATTATCATGTGTTCCAGTGCGAATAGGATAATTTAACTTCGGTAGATACTCCTTATATCTATTAATGAATAAATCTGTCATCGGTTTTAATATTGTAGCCCAACGTTGAGCATCTTCATCCTCCCAAGACAACAATTCACTATGCAATTTGAAAAACCAAGCCCATCCATAAGTACGTTCGAAATTTCTGTTGTTTTCATCATCAAAAAAAGACAATTCAGTAGCTACATTTTCCTTTGTTATCAAAGAATCTAATAATCCTCTAATCTTGCCATCTTCATCTAATTCAGGGAAAGTCTTTATGATTTTCACTATAGACCAATATCCATGAACCGAAGAGTGCCAATCAAAACATCCATAAAAAATGGGGCGTAAAGCTTTAGGTGTTTTTAAGTCTATTTCACTGCCTAATGTTTGTCCCAAGCGATTTGGGAACTCTTGAGTTAAACAACTTAAAGGCAATTCAAGAATTTTCTTAGCCTCCTTTATCGTTAACTTTTGATGAATGATATTACTTTTTTGTGACTCTTGCTCTTCAGTTGTTTTCTTGCATGCCATCAAAAAGACAAGACAGCTCAATATCAATGCTATTTTTTTCATATGTTTTTTCAATCATAATATTTTATCTAAAGTACAAAAAAACTTATAGGTCACAATCTTAGTATTTCCTATTTTTATAAATGCACTCTATATTTAAGTATCAAATCCTTTTTGACAATCAAACTATCACCTCACTTGACAAATATTAGATACTAGTCTCTCTAAAGAAATATCAATCAAATAACTCCTTCAGAAAACAAAACCACTTATAAAGCATTTGAAGCAGAATATAAGCCTTACTATTAGCAATCATTTTGATTCAATTATCTAAACATCTGAAATAGTTTTAATATTTTTGAAATAAAAATCCTCGCTATGAATTGGTCATTAAAATCATCTATACTAACCGTTTTAATATTGTTGGTATTCCTAGGGTTAAGCTCTTGTACTGAAAAAGATCTAACCACAACAACAGCCTTAAAAAGCATTCAAGAATATTTGGATTATAAACCACAATACGAAACAGCAACTTTAGAGCTAGGTCAAGTCAAGTGGAGAACTTCAAAAGATTCTGTTCAAATCAACACATACAAAAAACTTGCAGAAGAAGGTTTCATTAATTTTGATTCCCATTCCTTGAAAAAGAAATGGCTTTCAAAAGACAGTATTTGGGATGTCACACTACGTTTAACAGATAAAGCAAATGCGTATGTCGTTGAACAAAAAAATCAAAAAGTCGTAGTAAAAACAATTGAATATTCTGTGAACAAAGACAAACCTATTGAAATTCACAATAAGAATAAGAAATCCGCAAGTATCACGGTAATGCTTTCAAAAAACCCAACTCCCTTCGCGCCATTAGGAAAAGACAAATCCCCAGATGTTGGATTTATTACTAAGAAGTATAAATTAAAATTCAGTGAGGAATTTGGTTGGGAAGTAGCACAGTAAACCCTATGAAAAATACAGCTTTATTAATTTTAGTTCAAGGAATACTTTCCTTGTTATGCGGAATACTCTCTTCCAAAATGTCCTTTATTGGAAAAATGGGGATACAAGTCATGTATCGTGACTATTTGATTTTTAAGTCTTGGTGGAAAACAGCATTAGTATGTTTCATCATTCAACTAGCTCTTATTTTAATTCTTTCAACGTTAAAAGCATATGCAGGTCTTAGAACTGCAAGAGTAATCGCTTTCTCCTTGCTGCTAGCAGGAATAATAGGTGCTTATTTTACATATATTGATTTCACAACGACCTCACATAAGATGATGCGCGCTAAATTTCATATAGCAGGATATCTATTCTGGCTAGCATGGTTTATCAATTGTATTTATTTTGTTGTTAGCAGCAAAAAGAATATACTTCTAAACACATTGCAAGAAGAAACAAATTCAGACTCAACACAATTGAATCCTGATAAATAGATGAAGCTAATTTAGAAGTTCTAACACCACTTTAAGCGTGATTTTTTTGTTTGAATATGAGTTAAAAAATTCCAACTCTTCTTTTTTTTATTTAAAAATATGTATGTTTACTCTTTAAATACAATTAGACGAACTATTTTATGAAAAAGATCCATTTATTAGGATTCGCTGTAGTAGCATTAGCGTTTGCTTCTTGCGGTGAAACAAAAAAGGAGCCTGTTACAGACCCTAATCCACAAATTGAAAACACTACTGGTGTAGAAAATACATCAAACCCAGCTCACGGCGAGCCAGGTCATACACATGATACACCAACACCTAGTTCTTCATCTACTGCTGAAGGTATGAATCCAGAACATGGACAACCAGGACATAGATGCGACATTCCTGTTGGAGCACCATTAAGTACTCCTGCTGGAGGAGGTCAAGCAAATATCCCAACACAAGGTAACGCTACTCCAAGTGGAAATCAACCATTCCTAGTAAACGATGGAGCAAAAGCCCCAACAAGTGGAGCTTCTGCTGCGTCAGGAAATGTTAATCCTGCTCATGGCCAACCAGGTCACAGATGTGATATTCCAGTAGGAAGTCCATTGTCATAAATACTATAACATATCAAATATAAAACCATCTCATCAGATGGTTTTTTGCTTTTATCACTCCTCTATAAAAAAATAAGGACAATCCATCGCGATTGTGTATTTTTGCACTACAATAGAATGAATAAATCGAATTAGATACTATGAAACAGAATCCGAAAAGATATACATTAACTGCAGCTCTACCCTATACCAATGGTCCTATACACATAGGTCATTTAGCTGGTGTTTATGTTCCAGGAGATATTTATGCACGTTTTTTACGCTTACAGGGAAAAGATGTTGCTTTCATTTGTGGTAGTGATGAACACGGTGTTGCCATTTCAATGCGTGCGAAAAAAGATGGTGTGAGCCCACAAGAAGTTATTGACAAATACAATGGTATCATAAAACAGTCTTTTGAGGATTTCGGTATCTCTTTTGACAACTATTCTAGAACTTCCTCTAAAACACATCACGATACTGCTTCGGCATTCTTCAAAAAACTTTATGAAGAAGGTAAATTCATCGAAGAAGTAACTGAACAATTATATGATGAGGAGGCACAACAATTTTTAGCCGACCGATTTGTTACTGGTACTTGTCCAAAATGTGGAAATGAAGAAGCTTATGGTGACCAATGTGAGAAATGCGGTACTACTTTAAACGCTACAGATTTAATAAATCCTAAATCAACTCTTTCTGGAGCTAAACCAGTTTTAAAATCTACCAAGCACTGGTTCCTTCCTTTAGATCAATACGATGCTTTTTTAAGAAGCTGGATATTGGAAGGTCACAAAGATTGGAAGCCGAATGTATATGGACAAGTAAAATCTTGGTTAGATGATGGTTTAAAACCTCGTGCTGTAACAAGAGATTTAGATTGGGGTATCCCAGTACCAGTTGAAGGAGCAGAAGGAAAAGTACTATATGTGTGGTTTGATGCCCCTATTGGATATATCTCTTCTACCAAAGAATGGGCAGCTCGTGTAGGAAAAGACTGGGAGCCATATTGGAAATCCGAAGACACTAAATTGGTTCATTTTATAGGAAAAGATAATATTGTTTTCCATTGCATTATATTTCCTGCAATGTTAAAAGCGGAAGGAAGTTATATACTTCCTGATAACGTTCCTGCTAATGAATTTTTAAATCTAGAAGGTCATAAACTTTCTACTTCTAAAAACTGGGCAGTATGGTTACATGAATACCTAGAAGAATTCCCGAATCAACAAGATGTATTGCGTTATACATTAACTGCAAATGCACCTGAAACTAAAGACAATGATTTCACTTGGAAAGATTTTCAAGCTAGAAACAACAATGAATTAGTAGCTGTATTTGGAAACTTCATCAATCGTGTAGTCGTATTAACAAACAAATACTACGATGGTATCATTCCTCAACCGAATGAGTTTACTGATATAGATCTAGCTACTCTTAATGAGTTAAAAGCTTACCCTAGTGTAATCGAAAGCTCCATAGAACGCTACCGTTTCAGAGAAGCTTTAGGAGAGATGATGAACGCAGCAAGACTTGGAAACAAATACCTAGCTGACGAAGAACCATGGAAATTAATAAAAGAAAATCCTGAACGAGTAAAAACTCAAATGTATGTAGCTTTGCAAATCGCAGCAGCCTTAAGCACTTTGTGTGAGCCTTTCTTACCATTCACTGCTAAGAAGTTAAGCTCTATATTAAAATTAGACAATCCTATTCCTTGGGAAACTTTAAATACGCATTATAATCTATTAAACGCAGGACATCAAATTGGAGAAGCAGAACTGCTGTTTGCCAAAATAGAAGACGCAGAAATTCAAAAACAATTGGACAAACTTGAAGCTTCAAAAGCAGCTAATGCAGCCGAAAACAGAAAAGTAGATCCTCAGAAAGACACCACTACTTTCGATGACTTCTCAAAACTAGACCTGAGAGTTGGAACTATTATAAAAGCAGCAAAAATGCCTAAAGCGAATAAGTTATTAGTCTTAAAAGTTGACACAGGTATTGATGTTAGAACAATAGTTTCTGGTATAGCAGAGCATTTCAAACCTGAAGACGTTATCGGAAAACAAGTAACCGTACTTGTCAACCTAGCACCAAGAGCACTGCGTGGTGTCGAAAGTGAAGGTATGATTTTAATGACCGAAGATAAAGACGGGAAATTGGTATTTGTAAATCCTGCTACAGATGGAGTTCCTAATGGATCTACTATAAACTAATATACCAACCTATTGACCAAAATAAGGGGTGCTTTTTCAGCACCCTTTTTACTATAAAAAACTATTTATTAGAACTAAAAAATGACTATTCGACACCTCTTACTACTTTTCTGTATCGCTTTCACATGTAATGCCTTAGGCCAAAACTACATCAATACTATAAGCACTAAAATAGACAAAGACCATATCACCTATGATGTTGTAGACGATGTAAATAATAAAACCTACCTATTCCTAGTTAGCTCTAAGGAGGTAGAAGCTATCCAACTAGACTCTTCCTTTCAAGTCTTGAATCAATTCTTAGTCCAACGCCCTGAATCGAAATTCAAAAAGTTATTGGGTCACAGTATGAAAGAGAATACTCTTAGCTTGCATTGGAGCACCAATAACTCAGACCAAGTAATTTCACAACACTTTGATTTTGAAAAAAAGGAATCTACAATTGGAGCTATTGAATCTATAAGCACGGATAAAGAAAAAGTTATTACAGCTTTTCCATTTGACAATAGTCTCTTCATTGCCTCGATTACTAAAAATTCCAATCTCTTTAAATTATACGAATTAAACGGTAAATCACCTTTAAAACCACACTTCTTTTCTTTTGAGGATAATCGTTTCTACAATAAAAGAATTGCTTTAGCATCTTTAGATGAAATGTTTAAAGATTATTTCATAGATGAAGCATCGTACGACATACAATATATTGCAGGCAACATTCCAACAGCATTTCCTTCTATCGTTAAAAAAAGAAAATTCTATATCCAGAATGATGATTTAATTATCAGCTTTGACAACAACAAATCGTTCACTCAATTGATTCGTATTAATCTTAAAACAAAGAAAGCAGAATCAGTTGGATTCAGCCAACCCTTTCTAAATGCCAATCAGACGGAACAAGCCAATTCTAATTCTTTTTTATTTGGTGATAAAATCGCACAAATAAAAACCAATAAAGAATCTGCTACTATTCAGATAAGCAATTTCATAGACACATCATCTCCTATATTTAAAAAAGAAATACACAGAGACCAAACAATAGACTTCTCAACTACACCAGTATTTGAATTTACCAATGGAAATTTTGAAAAAGGTAAAGAAATTTCAAAATCAAATCAATTCCTTAACCGTCTTAATCGCGCTGACAACATTGGAATAGCTGTTACATCATCACAAGACGGCTATGTACTTACCTTTGGTGGTAGTAGTGTTTTACAAAATAGTAACGCTGCTATTATAGGTGGGGTGGCTGGTGGAGCTATAGGTGGCTTAATTGCGGGAGCTATAACCGCAATTGATAGTCCCAAAAAAAATTTCCTAGGTACTTATAAAGATAAAAAAATCATACTAACAAATGCTTCTTTAGATTCTAATTTCAACTTTAACAATAAAGAAGTATCAGAAAGTGTAATAGATAAAGCTAGAACCTACCTTATAGATCTAGCCTCTAGAAAAGCCACAGGTATTAATTTATTTAAAACTCAATCAAAATATATTTTATCGTTTACCGATAGAAGTTCGAATCATCTTTACATCATAGAAATAAAACCATAAACTAAAGGAGGCTGTCTTTGTAAGACAGCCTCCTTTAGTTTATCTTTAAATTGAATAAACACTTTCTCTATCTAAAAACTCCATTTCTTCTTTAGACAACTTTAATGAACACCCATCAATCAAATCATTCAATTGAACCGATGAAGTCACACTAATAATCGGTGTTGTAATCTCAGGTTTATTAATTTGCCAAGCTGTAGCTATTTGCGCTAGTGATACATGACGATTTTCCGCCACCTTTTCAAGTGCATTAAGAATACGCAATCCCCTTTCATTTAAATATCCCTTCACCATATCCTTACGCTTACTATTTTCTAAATCAGCTTCAGTTCTATACTTTCCTGTCAAAAAACCACTTGCCAAGGCAAAATAACTCATTACAGCTAGTTTCTCTTCCAATACTACAGGTAAGTACTCTTCCTCGAACTTCTGTCTGTCATAAAGGTTATAAAGTGGCTGAACACTCTTATAAGTTGCCCAACCCCTTTCCGTGGAGATTTGATTAGCCGATACAATCCTATTAGGCTCTAGGTTAGAAGCACCGATAAAACGCACCTTTCCCTCTAAAATCAATTCATTAAAAACAGACATTGTTTCTTCTTGTGGAGTTTCTAAATCGTCGTAATGCGATTGATATAAATCAATATGATCTGTTTGTAATCTTCTCAAAGAAGCCTCTACAGAACTGCGTATATAATCAGGAGCAAGTCCTTTAGTACCATCTCCCATACGTCCACCCACTTTAGTCGCTAAAACAATATCGTTTCGCTTCTTAGACTGTTTAAACCATTTCCCAAGTATAGTCTCAGACTCTCCTCCAACATGTCCTGGCGCCCAACGAGAATAGTTATTAGCAGTATCTATAAAACGAAGCCCTTTATCATAAAGCTCATCTAACAGTTTAAAAGAATCTTTTTCATCAAGTGTCCATCCAAACACATTACCTCCAAAGCATATAGGTGGAACTGTTAAATCGGTATTTCCAAATAGTTTCGTTTTCATGAGTTATTATTTAAATTCTTTATGCCAAGATACTGCTTCAAAATGAATATCGAAAAGGATATCAAAAACAAAAGCCACTCATTTCTGAATGGCTTTTACAAATTTTTATAGTATTAAATACTAGAAGTTGTAACGCAATGTAGCATTCCAAGTTCTTCCAGTACCAAACCAAACTTGATTTCCAGTATCAATTCCTTTCCAAGATTCACCTGTTGCATATTTATCACCTGCACGAGTTGAAGTATTAGATTCAGATATATATATTGTATCAAAAACATTATTAACATTAGCTCTAAATACAACGCTGTTTTTCTTATCCTTACCTACATTCATAGTATAAGTCAAACCTAAATCAAACAAGTTGAAGCTTGGTAATTCTAGAGCTCCTAAAGCATCCTTTTTCTCAGATGCCATAACATCAATTTTAGAGTATAATTTATCAACAAAACGGAAAGTACCATCTACTTTTAATCCTCCAACAATTCTATAGTCTACACCTAAACTAGCTGTTAACTGAGGAGCGTCCCCTACTTTAGACCCATCCAAGTATAGATGTTTAATCATAGGATTACCATTCGCATCTAATAGAACCTCGTTAGTGTCTCTATCTAAAATAGTAGCATTACTCACATCTTTCGTATATGTCCAATCTCCATAAGAGAAAGCACCATTAATAGTTAAAGAACCTGTAGGTCTAATATTGAAGTCAACTTCAACACCTTGGTGCAATTGCGCCAAACCATTTAGCTGAACATTAGCATTCTGCAATTTCTCAACACCATTAGCATCTACAATCGTCACACTTGTGCTTTTTCTTTCAATACGATCTTCCCATGAAGTTCTATAAACATTTACATTAGCATTGAAAACAGCTGAACGAAAACCATATCCTAATTCTACTCCGAATATTTTTTCATTCATCAAGTCTGGATTCAATACGTTTGTATTATTAATATACACACCATTAAAGAATGGTTGTTTAGAGTAATAACCAACATTACCAAATACGTTGTGGTTATCATCAATATTATAATTCACACCTCCTTTAACATTACCACCTAGAATACTTTTCCAAGATGTTTTCCATTCAGGTTTAGCAGTACCATCCTTGTAAGTTCCAGGATCTTCCTTATTCACAAAATGGTCAACACGTTGAAAATCTTGATTAGATATAGCTCCTTGAACAAAAGCAGTAAAGTTGTCTTTTGAATATTCTAATTGAGTAAATCCTCCATACCAACGAACATTTCCATCATTGTTATATTGAGTTACTCCATCATTATTCTTAGAAGCCCAAGGATTATAACTAACCTTTGATCCATAACTATTCGTTACTTCATACCCATTAGCGAAGTTTTTATTACCCATTTCTTTATATCCTGTAGCACCTAAGAAATCAGATACGTTGTTAAAGTGATATCCTTTATAAGTTCTTGCATCTACACCAAAATCAAGTGTAAAACTTTCTCCCAATTTCTTATTCAAATTAATAACAGTACCATACCAGTCATGCGAGTTTACAGAGTTCATCTTTGTAAAACCACTGTATTTTTCATTAATTGAACTTCCTTTAACAGATCCACCAAATTGATTATCAACACCTCTATTGTAAGAAACAATATCATCCATACGTAATTGACCATATTCATCACGAACTTCTGCATTTGTAGGTGAATAACTAATAGGTTTTCCATTTTTAGGATTAATTCCACCATCTATACTACCTATTAGTCCACCACCTCCACCACGGCCCCAAGAACCATATACAACAGTTCCTAATTTTGTAGTTTCGTTGATATTCCAGTCATAGTTTAATGACATCACAGGTTTGTGATAATAGTTTTCTCTAGCACTATATCTCTCTCCATTCAAATATCCCCAATCAGCATTATATCTCCTATTAGGCTCTCCATTCTCTCCACGTTCGATAAACTGATCTAAAGTAACATAGCTATATCTTTGACTGTGCGTTTGAGGTGCTCCAGTAAAAGTAAATTGTAAATTGTGCTTATCATTTTTAGATTTGTATCCTAAACCAACAAAGTAGTTACTTCCACTAAAGTTAGTTCCTTGTACATATCCATCTCCAAATGTATGTCCTAATAAAACGGAAGCAGAAAGTCCATTTTCTAAAATTCCCGTATTATAAGAGGCTAATGATTTAAAGTAATTATCATTTCCAACTCCCATAGAAAGAGCCCCTCCTTCGCGAGCTTCAGAAGTACGAGTTAAAACATTAATTGTTCCTCCTATTGAAGAGATCGCAAGTTTAGAAGACCCTAAACCACGTTGAACTTGCATTGCTGAAGTAACATCTGATAATCCTGCCCAGTTAGACCAATAAACAGAAGAGTTTTCCATATCGTTAATAGGCATACCGTTTACCATTACAGCAATGTTTTTTTGGTCGAAACCACGAATGCTAATTCTAGAATCACCAAATCCTCCGCCTCCTTTTGAAGCATAAACAGAAGGTGTCGTATTCAAAAGTTCAGGAAACTCTTGAGACCCTAATTTCTCTTGAATTTCAGCAGCTTTAATTGTAGAAACAGCTACTGGTGTTTTACGGTCTTTGGCAATATCAGCCACCCCCATAATAACAATATCATCTAATAAATTTCCATCAACATTTAAGGAAATAACTCCCAAGTCGATATTTTGTCCCGTTCCTTTGAAAGAGACTACTTGTGTTTGGTATCCAATAAAAGATACTTCTACTTGTCCTGTAGCAACAGAGGAAGACAATGCAAATTTTCCGTCTAAATCAGAAGACGTACCATTTGTTGTTCCTTTAATGACAACAGTAGCACCAGGTAGTGGAGAATTGATTTCCCCATCCAATACAATACCTGTAAGTTGTGTTTGTGAAAGTGCGGACACCGCCATGAACAAAGTCACTAGCGAAAACATCCAGTTCTTCAAGTTTTTCATTTTGTAAGTGTAAGTGATAAATTTATTTTCACTGCAAAACTACAAAAAGAAAAACAACTATTGTTAAGCAAACATTACCATTTGATCTTAACTACTATATTACAGCTCTTTATGATTTTTTTCAGACAAATAATAATTCAACAAAAAGGACGTAGAACTATCATGTTTATTAATAATACCTTGTTTTATTTCTGATTGTATATTTTTAGCCAAAAATTTACCATACTCCACTCCAAATTGATCAAAGCTAAAAATGTTCCAAATAATTCCTTGAACATAAGTTTTATGCTCATATAAAGCAATAAGTGCCCCCAAACTTCGCGGAGTTAAACTCTCAATCAACAAAGTATTTGAAGGTTTATTCCCATAAAACTCTTTAAAACTACTTAAATTCTCATTATTACTATCTTCTGAATACCCCTCTCCAACTTTACCATTCAATAAAGCCTCAGATTGTCCAAAAAAGTTTGACATCAAGATATCGTGATTACTATTTTCCCTTCCAATAAATGGATTAACAAAACCAATAAAGTCAATAGGTATAACTTTAGTCCCTTGGTGGAACAACTGAAAAAAAGCATGTTGGGCAGATACTCCAACCTCACCCCAAATCAATGTACCAGTTTGATAATTTACAGGATAACCATCTCTAGTCTTATTTTTACCATTACTTTCCATTATCATCTGTTGCAAATGGGCAGGAAAGCGTTCTAACAATTGGGAATAAGGAACAACTGCTTCTGTTTCATATCCGTAAAAATTATTATACCAAATACTAAGCAATGCCATTAAAACAGGGATATTCTCTTCAAATGAACTATTCTTAAAGTGTTCATCCAGTTCGTTTGCTCCCAATAACAACTCTTCGAAATTTTTATAACCTACTGCTAAACTAATAGAAAGTCCAACCGCACTCCACAAAGAAAAGCGTCCCCCAACATAATCCCACATTGGAAAAACATTATCAGTTGACACTCCGAATTTCACAGCTTCTTCATATGATGCTGTAACCCCTACCATATGTCTATCAACACCAACTCCATCTAGACCAACTTCCAACCAACCTTTAATTCGTTTAGCGTTTTCAATGGTTTCCTGAGTTGTAAAAGTTTTAGAAACAATTAAAACCAAAGTAGTCTTTGGATCTAACTTATCTAATGTTGCATACAAATAATCATCATCAACATTTGAGATATAATGAACCCCAATATCATTTCGATAATTCTCTAAGGCATTAACAACCATTTTAGGCCCCAAGTCAGAACCACCAATACCAACATTAATAACATCTGTAAACTTTTGTCCATTCGATGTTTTATAATTCCCAGATATAAACTCTTCAGTAAAACTTTTTATTTGTTTTCTAGCAGCAACAATTTCATTCTTAACATCGAAACTATCAACCATTATAGGCTTGTCTGAAAAATCACGTAATGCTGTATGAAGAACCGCTCTGTTTTCAGTCACATTAATACGCACTCCTTCAAACATATCAGAAATAGCTTTTTTCAAACCTACTTCTTCCGCTAAATCAACAAGCAACCTGAGCGTTTCTTCTGAAATTTTATTTTTAGAATAATCAAACAATAATTCATTCCATTTCACATGGAACCTCGAAGCTCTTTCCGAGTCCTCTGCAAATAAATCTTGCATTCTAACGTATTCCATTTCTTGAAAATGGTTACGTAACTTATGCCAAGACACTGTACCCGAAGGATTTATATTACGAATCATTATTGGGTGTTTTTTCCTGTAATAACTTGATCTAATTCTATTTTCAACTGCTTTATATGTGCCTGATAAGCAGGTATATCTTTCTTATCCATAGGTTCAGAATTTGGCAACACTTGGTTCAAAGGATCTACCTGTACACCATTCTTCCAAAAACGATAACACACATGGGGTCCCGTAGCCAATCCTGTACTACCAACCCTTCCAATAACATCTCCCTGATTTACATACTGACCATTTTTCACGAGAATTTTAGACATGTGTAGATATTGAGTAGAATAAGTTCCATTATGTCTAACTTTAACATAGTTCCCATTTCCCGCAGTATAACCAGCCCTCTCAACAACACCAGATGCAGTAGCCATAATAGGTGTACCTGAAGGAGCCGCATAATCAGTTCCTCCATGTGCTTTCCAACGCTTCTGAACGGGATGAAATCTATTTTTACTATACCTAGAAGTAATGTGAAAGAACTTTAATGGAGCTTTTAAAAACATACTTTTCATAGGCTTTCCTTCTTCATCATAATATTCTATCCCTTTACTTCCAGGTCTTTTGTAAGGAAAAGAATACAAATCCTTTCCTCTATAATTAAAATAGGCAGCATCTATCTTTTCTATTCCAATATAGACTGTATCATTGATATATTTTTCTTCAATTGTTACCGCAAATCTATCTTCTGGTTGCAACTTAAAAAAGTCAATCGACCACGCAAAGATTTGCGACATTCGTGTCGCTAGAGTTTGGTCTACCCCTTGTTTCTGTAAACTCACAGATAGAGAGCCATCAATTGTTGAAGTAATAGTTCTTCGCTTAATACTAACAGGATACATTTTTGTATAAGCATGTACAGAATCTCTCAAGTCGATAACCTGATATCCCATCTTATTAGGATGATAGATAAAAGCAGCTAATTTATTCTCTTCTTTCTTTGACTTTAAAAGCGCATAAGTTTGCCCTATCCTGATATTTCTAACATTAATACTGTCTTTTACTTTCTCAATTACATTGTGAACTTCTGTGGCATTTAAATTGTTGTCAGCAAATATTTTTCCAAGATTATCACCATTACGGATAGTATCCTCAATGAGTTCGTAATCTTTTAAATTAAATCCATAAACCTCTGCTACCACTTCTTCTATAGGTTCTTGAGGAACCACAGATTCTACTTCAACTGATTTTTTACACGATATTACTGTTAATGCAATAACGAGATAGGCTAAATACTTCAATATTATTATTTTTTGTTTTTTATTGACTCTTTAATCTTCCTCTCCCCAACGTTCCAATTCCTCAGCAGACCATAATTCCGGAAAGAATATTCTTCGTTGATATTTAGGCAACATATACTTCTTCCAATCACTACCTCCTGTAGCTTCTTTTGGCACTGGTGTACTCTCTAAGTATTTTAATGCAGTTTTAAAATGCCCTAATACCCATGTAACATTAACTGTTTTATCGTAATGCTTCATTGCTCTGATAAGTTCTTCATCATTTCTAGCATCTTCGGGAAGACTTACAAATTTCTGCCATAAATTTGTTTTTTCATAGTCTTTCATAGCTTTAACGAAACTTTCACTGTATTTCTTCTGAAACTGATCCAATAAATATGATTTCTTTCCAGTAGCATAATCCTTACCTGCCGCTTGCCAATACATTAGCTCCAAGCCTTCTTCTTCTGTCGTAGTATCTTGAATTTTATCAACATACCGCTTGTCAATTAGATTAACCCAATCAGTAGAACCAAACTCAATTAAGCGATACTGTGCACTTTGAAATCCACTAGCAGGCGTAAGAGTATTTCTAAATTTTAGATACTGCTCAACATCCATTCCGTCTTTCATGATCACAAAAGAACTAGTTAGCATATCGAAATATCTACTAATGCGCATTAGCTTATCAGTAAACACTGCTGTAGAAATATTCTCCTCGTCAGCTATTTGGTTTAATTCCCAAAGAATCATTTTAAACAATAATTCATTTACTTGATGATACATAATAAACACATTCTCATCAGGTAAAGTAGTACGTTGAATTTGCAACCCTAACAAAGCATCAGTTTGAATATAATCCCAATATGTAATGGGTTTCGCCCATCGAAGACCTTCTAAATGTATTTCTGTTTTTTGTCCAATCGCCTTAAACTTATCATCTAAAGCAGATAGTTGTTCTTGAGTTTTTTGGTTGTTTGTCATTTTTATATTTTTTTCAATGGATTCACTAATCCTTTATAATCTTCTAATTCTGCTTTTAAGGAACCTACTAATAAGCTCGCCCTAATACGTACTGGTACTTTATTCTCATCCGCTGTAACCCAAACCATTAAACTCTCTTTTGCTTTAAAAACACGGCCTGCCTGTACATAAGGTTGGAACTTCATAGTTTCCAAGGTCCCAAACTTAGTTTTTAGTTTTTCATTACCCAAGTATTTAAGCTTAAAAGTGAAGATTTCACCATCAAAAAACATATCGATTTCGATAGACTCTCCACTCTTCAAAGTTTTTATCTTAGGATGCTTTCTCAGATAATAAAAAGCAGAAACTATATCCTGAACCTGATTGTGTATAGGATACGTATTCTCCTTATTTTTCTCAAAGTCTTTTACTAATACCGTATTGTTTTTATAATTGAAAAAACCTTTCTGGTCCTTTGTATATCCACCTTCATCAATTTTTCTAATAAACTGATGTGGCTTAACTTGTTTCTTTTCAAAATAACTTTGATAATCATCTTCCACCTTGAAAAAAAACTTAGTAGCACCTGTCGTATATCCATATCCTTTCGCATGATATAAAGCCGTGCCATTAATAACAGTATCGCTAAGCTTTAACGTTGCTACACCAGCATTAATTATACCATAACTGATTTTAAACTTGAAATATTCACCCGAGTCAAACACTTTATTAGTTTGTGCGACCAAAGAAATCGAGCTCCAGAGCAGAGCTATTAATAAGAAAAGTGTTTTTTTCATAGTTTAGGTTTTTACTTCAAAAATAAGAAACAAAAAAACCCAGCCAAAATATGACTGAGTTTTTATGCTATTAACCAACCAAAAAACTATAAATTATGAAAAATTTATTACACTCAAATGAGGCCTATAATTACCCCATTTTTGCGAGTGCAAATGTATAGTTTTTTCCAAGTTAAAAAAGTTAGTTTTTTACATTTAACTCACCTTTAACTCTGTAGGTTGATTTATACGGTATTTTAAGTTTTACTTAACTGAATTTTAAAGAGTTCCGCGTTTTTCTTGCTCGCGCTCAATTGATTCAAAAAGTGCTTTAAAATTTCCTGCACCAAATCCTCTAGCCCCCATTCTTTGAATAACCTCAAAGAAAAGTGTCGGTCTATCTTCTACTGGCTTTGTAAATATTTGCAATAAATATCCCTCTTCGTCAGCATCTATCATAATACCCAGCTTTTGTAACTCAGTAATATCTTCTTTCATCATATCTCTATGCTCCCCAAGTCTTTCAGGAATCATATCGTAGTAAGATTGTGGAGGTGCCGACAAAAACTCAACCCCTCTACTCTTCATAGCAGCAACCGTTGTAATAATATCATCAGTAGCTACAGCAATGTGTTGAATACCCGCTCCGTTGTTGAAATCTAAATATTCTTCAACCTGAGATTTCTTTTTACCTTCTGCTGGTTCATTAATTGGAAATTTAATTCTTCCATTACCATTCGACATTACCTTACTCATCAATGCAGAATACTCTGTATTAATTTGTTTATCATCAAACGATAAGAAGTTCACAAACCCCATAACATCTTCATACCACTTAACCCATACATTCATTTCATTCCATCCCACATTTCCAACCATATGGTCAACGTACTTCAATCCAACCGACTCAGGGTTGTAATCACTTTTCCATTCAACAAAACCTGGTAAGAAAACTCCTGTATAGTTCTTTCTTTCTACAAACATATGTACAGTTTCCCCATAAGTATAGATACCTGCACGAACAGTTTCTCCAAACTCATCTTTCTCAACAATAGGCTCCATATAAGACCTTGCACCACGGCTGATTGTTTCTTCATATGCTTGTCTAGCATCTTCAACCCACAAAGCGGCAACTTTAACACCGTCTCCATGTTTTACAATATGATCATTCAATTCCGACTCAGCTGTTAGAGGAGTCGTAAGTACAATCCTAATTTTATCTTGAACTAACACATAAGAAGCACGGTCTCTTACCCCAGTTTCCAAACCTGCATAAGCAAGTGATTGAAATCCAAAAGCTGTTTTATAAAAATGTGCTGCTTGTTTAGCATTTCCAACAATAAATTCTACATAATCTGTCCCCAATAGAGGCAGGAAATCTTGAGCTCCTTCAAAAATCTTCTCTAAGCCAAATTCCACTGACTTTACTTCTTTTTTCATTTAGTATAGTTTTGCTTGTATTAATATTCTATTTTTCTGGCTCTAACCATGATTGATAATAAGTTTCATCAGCAATCTTCATCGCTTCTTCCGTCACCATTAAAGGTTTAAAAGTATCAACCATAACGGCTAGTTCTTCTGTTTTAGTGTGACCGATAGAACGTTCCGCAGCCCCTGGGTGTGGACCATGAGGTATACCCGCAGGATGTAAAGAAATATGTCCAGGTCCAACATCATTTCTACTCATGAAATCTCCATCAACATAATACAACACCTCATCACTATCAATATTACTATGATTATAAGGAGCTGGTATCGAATTTGGATGATAATCATATAGTCTTGGAACAAATGAACACACCACGAATCCACCTGCTTCAAATGTCTGATGCACTGGAGGTGGTTGATGTATTCTACCTGTTATAGGTTCAAAATCATGAATTGAAAATGCATACGGATAATTATATCCATCGTACCCCACTACATCAAATGGATGAGTAGCATAAATCATTTCAAAAATTTCGTCTTTTTTCTTAACCTTAATCATAAACTCACCTTTCTCATCATAAGTTTCAAGATGATCCGGTCTACGGATGTCACGCTCACAAAAAGGAGAGTGCTCCATTAACTGTCCAAACCAATTTCGATAACGTTTGGGAGTATAAATCGGCTGTTTAGATTCAACAATAAACAAACGATTATCTTCTGTATCGAAGTCTATCTTATAAATAACACCTCTCGGCACTAATAAGTAGTCTCCATAACTAAAAGTAAGATTTCCTAAAACGGTTCTTAGAGTTCCTGTTCCTTTATGTATAAAAATCAATTCATCTGAATCCGTATTTTTATAAAAATAGTCATCCGTTGATTTTCTTGGTGCAGCCAACACAATGGTACAGTCACTATTGGTAAGAACTGCTTTTCGGCTTTCCAAGAAATCATCTTCTGGTTGAACTTGAAACCCACGTAAACGATATGATTTTATATTGTTCGCAATTGCGATCTTAGGAGCAACACTATATTGCTTTAGAATCTCCTTTACTTGAGTTGGTCGATGTTCGTGATACATATTGGTAGACATTCCGTCAAAACCAACTGTTCCAAACAATTGTTCATAATACAAATCTCCATTAGGTTTTCGGAAAATTGTATGACGCTTTGGGGGGATTTCCCCTAACTGGTGATATAATGGCATAATTACTTATAGTTTTTGGTTGAAAATAAATTTATCTATAGTAACTTTCTCTCATTCAGGATTTCTCTTGATGAGGAACTTAACAAAAGCCAATAAACCGTCCCATTGTGTTTTCATAATCACACAAATATCGAAATTAAAATGAATTATCCAAATTTAATTCTTAAATATATTTTGTGATAATGAGTACAGATTGTCATGCAAAATTCACACTGTGAAAAACCCTAAAAAATTTACAATATAAAATTACCTTTAATTCAAATAAAAACAACAGTTTTTAACACTACAATCATACTTTTATTGCAATTAAAACCAAAAACCTATAGCAAACCAAGTGTAGTGATTCTTTGTATCAGGAGACCAAGAATGTTTAACCTCAATAGGTCCTATCAATGTTTGAAATCCATATCCCAAAGCATAACCATTGTATTCAGGTTTTGAAAACCAATCCATACTTTCAAACAACGATCTTCCAACATTCGCATAATTGGCCGCAATATTAATATGATGCTTTTTGATTATCTCATAATCCAATTGAATCCTACCGCTAATAAATGAATTATCAAAAATCCCCATAGCATCGTATCCATAAAAACTAAGTATATTATCACTCTCTTCAAACCCATATCCTCCCATATAGAAATTAAACAAAGGATTAGGTTCCGTTCCAATAGTCATCCCAACTCTCGACCTAAGATCCAAAGTAAGATTTTTCATGACGGGATACGCATATCCTAATTCACCACGAACAATGGAAAAATTCTCAAATGTTTCCGTATAATCGCTCGAATAAAAATAATGGTTAAACTCTCCTTTAAAAACAAAACCACTTCTTGGAAAGTATTTATTATCATAAGTATCAAACCTTAAATTTGCGAATCCAGAGAGGTAATGACTTTTATCAAACTTAGAGATATCTGCACTGTAGGTTTTGCTACCAACATCTAAGAAAGAATGCTCAATACCCACACCCAACAATATTTTCTGCGCATAATAAGTCTGGAAAAAAAGTCGGTTACTCAATTTTTTGTAATCAACGTTAATGTTCTTGCTAAAACCATCCAGAAAATTATCCTCTGGCATTTGAAGAGTTTTATTAAACTGATTGAATTTCGAATTAAAACCAACACTCCAATAAAACCCATTATCAACATAATAATTTAGGTTAAAGCGAAGATTATCACCAAGCCCAACATCCAATGATGCGACATCACTTTTAAACAACAACTTTTTTTGTGTAACATTAACTAAAGCAGCACTTTTATACAATCCATCATAATGCAACCCAAGCTTTAAATATCTTTTTATTGGGTTTTCAATCACATTCAATTTAAAAATATCCTTGTCACCATCAGCCTCAAACTTATAAGAAATAGCACTAAAGTTTTGAGTACCATTCAACCTATCAATCCCTTGACCTAAATCTTGATAGGTAATAGACTGCCCTGGCACAAATCCTAACTTACCATATACATAGCGTCTTGTATAATCCTCTAGACCTACAACCTGTATTGCACCTATATGCAAAGAGTCCGTAAACTTGGGAACACTTCTTTCAAATTCATTTGCTATAGACTCATTCTTTTTCAACGAATCCAACTTCACAATTTCTTTTTTGGCAGCTTCCACCCCTCTTTTAATAATTTCCTTACCCTGCTCAAATGAAACTACACTATAACCAGAAATATTCGGCTTGATATAAACATCAGTATCAGCTTTTTTCTCTTCCATATTGTGGTACATCGAAAAGTTAGATATCTGAAGTAACAAATCGGGCGCACTTTGAATATCCTCTCTCTTTTTCAACCCATCTTGCACATCAACACCAATAACAATATCTGCTCCCATCTCTCTCAACTCTGCAATCGGGTAATTATTCACGACCCCTCCATCTATAAGTAATTTTCCATCTATCTCAACAGGAGAGTACAAGGAGGGAAAAGCCCCACTCGCAAGAATCGCCTGCGGTAAACTCCCTTTTCTCAAAACCACCATTTCTCCCGATTCCATATCGGTAGCAATACAGAGAAAAGGAATTTTCAACTTGTTAAAATCTCTTTCGTATCGAACATGAGCCAACAATCTACTCAATAAATTATAATTATACATCCCCTTAGAAAAAGCCCTAGGAACACCAATTCTAAATCTTTCAAAAGGCAAGGTTAACGCATAGATTTCATCGTTTCTTTTTTCATAAAAAGACTTTGAAATTCGAGGAATATAATCGCGAACAAGCGCGTCTGCATCCACACTTCCAAAGATAGAATCCAATTCAGACGCAGTATATCCAGAAGCATATAAACCCCCAATAATTGCCCCCATACTAGTCCCTGCAATATAATCTATTTCAATCCCCTCCTCTTCCAAAACCTTCAATACTCCAATATGAGCCAATCCTTTCGCCCCACCACCACTTAAAACCAAACCAATCTTAGGCTTTTTCTCAGTCTGAGCAAAGAGGATATTTCCCATCAATAAAAAACACAGTATAATTATTCCTCTTTTCATAGATCGTTAGTCTTTAGGGTGATAATATTTTCTTATTTTTAAGGCTCTTGAAGCTCCGACAACAGCTTGTAATTCACTTTCTGAAGCTTCCTTAATACGCTTTACAGATTTGAAGTGCTGTAACAAAAGCTCCCTTGTTTTAACACCAATCCCAGGTATTTCATCCAATGAACTCTCCAAAGCACCTTTACTTCTCTTGTCTCTATGAAACGATATACCAAAGCGATGAGCCTCGTTTCTAAGATACTGAATAACTTTTAAAGTCTCCGATTTTTTATCTAAATAAAGAGGTATACTATCATCGGGGTAAAACAGCTCTTCTAAACGTTTCGCAATACCCAGTATAGACACTTTACCACGAATCCCCAATTTATCCAAACTCTTTAATGCAGAAGATAACTGTCCCTTCCCACCATCGATAATAATCAACTGTGGCAACTCTAAATTCTCATCTAATAATCTCTTATATCTCCTGTAAACAATCTCTTCCATAGAAGCAAAATCATTAGGCCCCTCAACAGTTTTTATATTAAAATGCCTATAGTCCTTTTTACTTGGTTTTCCATCCTTAAACACAACACAAGCAGCAACCGGGTGAGAACCCTGAATATTTGAATTATCAAAACACTCAATATGCCTTGGTTCAAACGGCAATCGCAGATCCTTTTTCATCTGTTGCATGATGCGATTTACATGGCGTTCAGGATCAACAATCTTAATTTGCTTCATCTGATCCATACGATAATACTTCGCATTCCTTTCAGACAAATCCAACAGTTGCTTCTTATCTCCCAATTTTGGAACTGTTATTTGAACCCCTTCACCAAGCTCAACCTCAAAAGGTACTATAATCTCTTTGGACAATAAGTTAAATCGATCACGCAGTTCAATAATTGCCAACTCCAACAATTCCGAATCTGTCTCATCTAATTTTTTCTTCAATTCCATAGTATGAGATCGAATGATAGCACCATGAGATACTTGCAAAAAATTTACATAACCAGCAACTTCATCAGAAACAATAGAAAAGACATCAACATTGGTGATTTTAGGATTCACAATAGTTGACTTAGATTGATAGTTTTCTAATGCCTCAATTTTTACCTTTATCTTTTGAGCCTCTTCAAATTTCATTTCCGAAGCCAAATTCATCATTAGAACCTTAAACTCCTTAAGATTTTCCTTGAAATTACCCTTTAATAAATCTCGTATAGCCACAATCTTTTTGTCATAAGAAGCTTCCGTTTCATACTCCTCACACGGACCTTGACAATTCCCAATATGATATTCCAAACAGACTTTGTATTTTCCATTGCGAATATTAGTTTGAGAAAGATCATAGTTACAAGTGCGCAATGGATACAACTCCTTAATCAAATCCAACAAAGTATAAACCGTTTTCACACTTGTATAAGGACCAAAGTACTCTGACCCATCCTTTACCATTCTACGAGTAGAAAAAACCCTGGGAAACGGCTCTCGTTTAATACAAATCCATGGATAAGATTTGTCATCCTTTAGCAACACATTATAACGAGGCTGTAATCTTTTTATAAGATTATTTTCCAATAAAAGAGCATCAGTCTCAGTAGGAACAACAATATGTTTAATAGACACTATTTTTCGAACCAATACATTGGTTTTCGCATTATCATGTATCTTATTAAAATAAGAAGAAACTCTTTTTCTAATATTCTTAGCCTTACCAACATATAGAATTTTCTCATCCTTATCAAAATATTGATAAACACCTGGTTGATCTGGCAAGGTTTGAATCTGAAGCTCTAAAGCAGTAGGAATAGACATAAATCTTTTTTATTTTCGTAAATAGTCTAACAAAAATAAGGCTTCTTTTCTTAAAACAAATTCTTAGTCCTACTATAAATGTAGTTTGAATATTTAGTATTTTCACCACTCCTAATGACACAGCATTAAAAACATGAAAATTTTAAACGAGATTGTACAACCGGGGGAAACCAAAACAATTAATTTAGAGATAGCGAAATTCCATACAGCTACTAAATTAAAGATTCCAATAATTGTATCCCGTTCTAAAATAGATGGACCAACCGTATTATTATCTTCAGGATTACACGGAGATGAATTGAACGGAATAGACATAGTACGTCAAATCATATTTAAAAAAATAAACATTCCAAAAAGAGGAACTATAATATGCATTCCTGTCATAAACATTTTCGGATTCATTAATAAAACCAGAGAGTTTCCCGATGGACGAGACTTAAACAGGATGTTTCCAGGGAGTAAAAACGGTTCCCTTGCCTCTCGATTTGCCTATCATCTTGTAAATTATATCTTACCGCTTGTAGATTATGTAATCGACTTTCATGCAGGAGGACAAAGTAGATTTAACGCAGCCCAACTTCGAGTTGCCCCAGGAAATGATGAACTAGAAGATCTTGCAAAAATATTCCATCCTCCATTCCTTTTGTACTCCAATAATATTTCAGGTTCATTTAGAAGTGCTTGTAGCAAAAAAGGAATCAAAGCACTTTTATTCGAAGGAGGAAAATCAATGGACATTAATAGCAACATATCAACAATAGGAATAGAAGGAACCATGCGATTCTTAAATCACTTTGGAATGTTACGCGACCAATTTGAAATTACCGAACCACAAGATAAAATGACCACTATAACCAACTCAGCTTGGATGCGCGCCAAAGTATCAGGTCTGCTAATCGATCAAATCTCAGTTAACACTTTTGTAAAAAAAGGAACAATTCTAGCCTCTATTGCAGATCCATATGGAAAAGAATCAGCCTTAATAAAAGCCCCACACGAAGGTTATATCATCAATGTAAATGACGTTCCAATTGTATATCAAGGAGACGCTATTTTTCATATCTCAAAAAAAATAAAACATGACTAAATCAGAAATTAGAAACAAGTATATAGAACTTAGAAATCAGCTCACCTTAGGAGAAGCTGAAGACCTAAGCATAGACATTGCAAATCAGACGTTAAAATTGCCGATTTGGAATTTCTCAAACTATCACTTATTTCTAAGTATCGCCAATAAAAAAGAAATCAATACCGAATTTATATTACACATCTTAACAGGTAAAGACAAAAACACTATACTGTCAAAATCCAATTTTAAAGACGGTACAATGGAGCACTTTCTACTCACCGACAACACCATTCTAAAAGTAAACTCATACGGTATCCCAGAACCCATTAATGGATTTAAAATAGCGGAAACAGATATCGAGGTGGTCTTTGTTCCCCTTTTAGCTTTTGACAAATCAGGAAATCGAGTAGGTTATGGAAAAGGATTTTACGATAGATTTTTAAGCCTATGCTCTCCAAACACTATAAAAGTAGGACTGAGCTTTTTCGAAGCAGAAGAACAAATCACAGAGATCTCTGAAAACGACATCCCTTTAGACTATTGTGTAACCCCAAAAGGAGTTTATAAATTTTAGCTTATAAAAAAAACTGCCCAAAGTTATCTCTGGGCAGTTTCTATTTATTGACTATTTAGCTACTTTCACTTTCTTATAAACAAAAGAAACTTTAGTTTCTATTTGTGATTTATTACCTTCTTGATAATAAGAAGTCTTTACTGGAAAACCATCTGTATTGTATTCATGCTCAAGAATAAGATTCTCTGTACTTCCCATATACTTGTTAAATGAAACAACTTTAACTACATTGTTTATAGGTTTAAACACAAATGGATCCTCTAGAAAATCACCAACTCTTTCCATAGAAAGATTAATAACCATATTCAAATAAGGGTTATTTTTAGTGTCGTAAGAATAGTGATTAGTACCAATATCATCATTTTCAGCCTTAGCCAGTTGTCCAGCCTCATTGTATGAATAACTTTCTATATAGTCGTTATCTCCTTCTAATAATTGTTTAAACTCAACTACTTGCTTTTTATCGTTATACTTATAAAAAACACGCTCATTTTCAACGCTTTCTTCATAAGAAACCAACATGTTATTTACATCATAGGTTAACACATAATCCCTAATATCTACATTTCCTTCACTATCTACACTTTTAAGTTTTTTTAAAAATCCAGCGTCATCATAAGTTAGTGCTAACAAAACATATTGCTTATCGATTATATCATCATAAAAATCATCCACTTCCGCTTGTACCGTAATCAACCTACCGTTTTCATCATAACTATATACATGATTTTCTTTCCAGTCTACAGTAGCTACTCCTTGTTCATCGTATTCATACTCTTCTACATTCATCGACTCTAAAACGATCAATTCTTTCGTTTTATCGTTATCTCCATTCGAGTTATCATCTGAAGAACAACCTATTCCAACAACTCCAATTAACATAAAAGCTAAAGGCTTTAAAAACTTTTTCATATTTTTTTTGCGAATGTACATAAATAAAAATATCTAACCAAAGAGATTAAAAAATACGGAGGCAAAATACCTAAGAAGATACAAAAACAAAAAATCATTATCTCTATGCATATTTAGACAAGCCAGAATCTTTCCCTTACAATCTTTACTTAAACCCTAAAAATGGCATAAAAAAAACCACTGAGAATCTCTTCTAAGTGGTTTTTTCATATTCTTATATATTAGATAATATCACCTATTACCTTAATTCGTGTCGTTTAACTATTTTTAAAAATCCTTTTATTAAAAGCAATCAAAATACCAACCCCTATAGAGATAGCTGCATCAGCCACATTAAAAATAGCATTAAAAAAGGTGAAGTACTTACCTCCCCAAAACGGTAACCACTCTGGTAAATAACCTCTCCAAATAGGAAAATAAAACATATCTACCACGCGTCCATGAAACCAAGTCCCATAAGGTTCGTTTGAAAAGATTGTAGCAACTTCGTGATAGCTCTCATTAAAGATAACCCCATAAAAAACAGAATCTATAATATTACCAAGAGCACCCGCTAAAATCAATGAAATAGATACAATTAGAAGATTAGAAGCCTGTTTCTTTACCGAGTCATTCAACCAATAAATGATTCCTCCAACCGCTATAATTCTAAACAATGTTAGAAACAATTTTCCATAATCACCAGGCAATTCAACCCCCCATGCCATTCCTTCATTTTCAATGAAATGAATTCTAAACCAATCAAAGACAAAAATCTCTTCATCCATAAGGAAATTCGTTTTGATATAAATCTTCGACCACTGGTCAATAATCAATATGACTAGTACTAGTAAGGTAGCTTTCTTTAATGACATTTTTTTGAGTTTGGCAACAAATGTAATTTATTTTAGGAGATAAAAAAAACGCTCCTTTGAAGAGCGTTTTTTATTTTTTTCAAAAGTCTAACGTTGTTGGTTTTTTGCTTCTATACTCATAGTCGCATGAGGCACCAATTTTAGTCTTTCTTTATTGATCAATTTTCCAGTAACCTTACAAATTCCGTATGTTTTGTTTTGAATACGAATCAAGGCATTTTTCAAATCTCGAATAAACTTTTCTTGTCGAATAGCTAATTGAGAGTTTGCCTCTTTTGACATGGTTTCACTTCCTTCTTCGAATGCCTTAAACGTTGGAGACGTATCGTCTGTTCCGTTATTTAAATCATTCATGTAGGCACTTTTGATCAATTCAAGATCAGCTTGCGCTTTTTCGATTTTAGCTAAAATTAACACTTTGAACTCTGCCAAGTCAGCATCAGAATAGCGTACGTTTTCACCTACCATAATAGCTCATTTTAAGATTAATATTTTCGTTTTTAGCTCATCAAACTCAACCTCAACTCCTTCTTCTAGTTCTTGAACAAACTCCAAAGTATGAGTCAATGTCTCTGATTTGATATATTCTTCATTAGCCAAAACGGCTTCTTTTATGTCATTCTGTTCTAGTAAAACAACTTTAATTTTATCAGTCACTTCTAAACCAGAATCCTTTCTAATGTTTTGAATTCGATTTACGAGTTCCCTCGCAATCCCTTCGTTTTTCAAAGTCTCGTTGATTGTGATATCCAATGCTACTGTAATCCCATTAGAACTTGCAACCAACCACCCTTCGATATCTTGAGAAGAAATCTCAACATCTTCAACTGTTAAGATACTGCTTTTTCCCAATATGAGGATACTTATTTCACCTTTTTTCTCAATTTCTGCGATTTCTTCTTGTCCAAAAGCTAGAATCTGTTTTGCAACAAGTCCCATTTCCTTACCAAAACGAGGTCCTAATGTCTTGAAATTAGGCTTGATTTGCTTAACCAAAACTCCTGAAGCATCATCTAATAATTCAACCTCTTTCACATTAACCTCTGCCATAATTAAATCAGCAACAGCCTCTATTTCTTCTTTCTGTCTGTCGTCCAACACAGGAATCATTACTTTCTGAAGAGGTTGACGCACTTTTATCATCTCCTTTTTACGAAGTGACAATACAAGTGAAGACACTGTCTGTGCTTTTTCCATTTTACTTTCCAAACGCTCATCAATCAAAGATTCATCAACTTTCGGAAATTCAGACAAATGTATAGATTCAAAATCTTCTTTACCTGTAGCTTGCGTTAAGTCTCTGTAAATTTTATCCATAAAGAATGGAGCAATAGGAGCACCTAATTTAGCAACTGTAATCAAACATGTGTATAAAGTTTGATAAGCAGCAATCTTATCTTCTGCATATTCACCTTTCCAGAAACGTCTTCTACACAAGCGAACATACCAATTACTTAGATTCTCAGTTACAAAATCAGTAATAGCACGTGCTGCTTTCGTAGGTTCATATTCCCCATAATATTCATCAACTCTTTTTACCAATGAGTTTAACTCAGATAGAATCCAACGGTCTATTTCAGGACGTCTTTCAATAGGCACATCCTTTTCACTGTAAGTAAAACCATCTATGTTCGCATAAAGAGCAAAGAAATTATACGTATTATAAAGAGTACCGAAGAATTTTCTACGAACCTCTGTTATACCTTCTAAATCAAACTTAAGATTATCCCAAGGATTTGCATTAGAGATCATATACCAACGCGTTGCATCAGGACCATGTTCAGCTAAAGTTTCAAATGGATCAACCGTATTACCTAAACTTTTAGACATCTTCAATCCATTCTTATCAAGCACCAATCCATTAGACACTACATTTTTATAAGCCTTAGTATCAAAAACTAGAGTAGCAATTGCGTGCAAAGTATAAAACCATCCACGTGTTTGATCCACTCCTTCTGCTATAAAATCAGCAGGGTATGCACCATTTTCATCAATCAACTCTCTGTTTTCAAAAGGATAATGCCATTGTGCATAAGGCATTGAACCAGAATCAAACCAAACGTCGATCAAGTCTGACTCTCTAAACATTGGTTTACCTGATGGGGAAACCAAAACAATTTGATCAACAACATTCTTATGTAAGTCAACCTTGTCATAATTCTCTTCAGACATATTGCCCACTTCGAAAGAATGAAAAGGATTCTCTTTTTGAATTCCAGCTTGAATAGATTTTTCAATCTCTAACATCAACTCTTCCATAGAGCCGATAACCATCTCTTCTTTTTTATCTTCCGATCTCCATATTGGCAAAGGAATACCCCAGAAACGAGAACGAGATAAGTTCCAGTCATTAGCATTTTTCAACCAATTACCAAAACGCCCTTCACCAGTAGCCTTAGGCTTCCAATTGATAGTCTCATTCAGTTCAAACATACGGTCTTTAACCTCTGTAACCTTCACGAACCAAGAATCTAGAGGATAATATAAAATAGGTTTATTAGTTCTCCAACAATGAGGATAACTGTGAACATATTTTTCAACTTTAAACGCTTTGTTCTCTTCCTTCAATCGAATAGCGATTTCAACATCAACAGAACGCTCTGGTGCTTGTCCATCATCATAATATTCATTCTTCACATATTTACCAGCCATATCGCCCATTGCATCGACAAATCGCCCTTGTAAATCCACCAAAGGAACAGCCTCACCATCTTTATTCAAGATCAACATTGGTGGAACTTCAGGAGTTGCCTCTTTAGCAACCTTTGCATCATCCGCTCCAAAAGTTGGTGCAGTATGAACAATACCGGTACCATCCTCAGTAGTAACGAAATCACCTAGAATTACTCTAAACGCATTCTCAGGTGTTTGATAAGGTAAAACATAAGGCAACAATTGCTCATATTTTACATTCTCCAAGTCAGCACCCTTAAACTCTTTAACAACTAAAAATGGAATCTTCTTATCAGTCTCTTGATAAGCAGCAACCTCATCTTCTGTTTCAACCACTGCATATTTTCCAGCAAATTGCTTTCCAACCAATGATTTTGCAAGAATTACTTGAATAGGTTCAAAAGTATATTGATTGTATGTTTTTACAAGTACATAGTCAATCTTTGGACCAACAGTCAATGCCGTATTAGACGGTAATGTCCAAGGAGTAGTTGTCCAAGCTAAAAAATGGATAACCCCTAAACCCTGTAAGAATTCTGGAAGTGAATCTTCAATCGCTTTAAACTGTGCAACTATAGTCGTGTCTGTAACATCTCTATAACTACCAGGTTGATTGATTTCATGAGAAGACAACCCAGTACCAGCTTTTGGAGAATAAGGTTGAATAGTATATCCTTTATACAATAAATCCTTATCGTAAATCTGTTTCAATAACCACCAAACAGATTCCATATATTTTGGCTTATAGGTAACATATGGATCTTCCATATCTACCCAATAGCCCATTTTTTCAGTCAAATCATTCCACAAGTCTGTGTAACGCATTACTGTGCGCTTACAAGCCTCGTTATATTCTTCAACAGTTATTTTAACACCAATGTCTTCTTTGGTAATACCCAATTCTTTCTCGGTCCCTAGTTCAACAGGTAAACCATGTGTATCCCAACCTGCCTTACGTTTAACTTGAAAACCCTTTTGAGTTTTGTATCGACAAAAAATATCTTTAATTGCACGAGCCATCACGTGGTGAATTCCAGGTTTCCCATTTGCAGAAGGTGGACCTTCGAAAAATACGTAAGGAGTATTACCCTCTCTTGTGGTAATACTTTTATCGAATATCGATTGTTGTTGCCAAAAATCTAAAATCTCCGATGCTACTCCAGGTAAATCAAGACCTTTATATTCAGTAAATTTAGTGCTCATTTTAATCTATATTTCTATCAGTTGTGCGAAATTAAACAATTTCATTTAATAATAACCTTATTTATAAATTGTAATAAAAGTAAAGCTTATTTTTTAAGGACTTTATACATCAAAAAACCTTTTTCAATTCAAAAAAACCTCTTTTAACACATCTAAAGACTTTGGTTTTCTAAACTCACTAAGATGCAATTCATAATACCTCATCAACAAATCGACTAGTACATTTCGTTCCTTTCCATTAAATATGCGTTGGTCTTTCAAAAAAGAATGTTGAAGCAACCTCTTAAACAAAATCGTTTCTTGCTTTTCAATAGCACCCACATCATAATAACTCGAAAATCTACCATCGATACAATTAAAATAATCCTTCTCAATTCCAGTACAATCTGGATAAAACCCTAAATACTTAGTAAGCTCAACCAAAAAAAGCAGATGGAAATTTGCTATAGACTCATGAGTATCCAACCACAATAAAGCCGTCTCTAAAAACATAAATAACGATTCTTCAATCTGCTCTTCCCTAATAGAATTCGACAAAATTTCAGATAAAAATATTGCGATGTTACTTTTCGAAAAATCGTAACTTATAGTTTGATAAGGATGAGACAATCGAACCTCTTTAAAATACTCTAGCCCGCCTTTATTCTTGAATTCAAAACCAATTTCCAACAATGTTAATGGCTGAAAATAAGCAATACTTAAACCACTTTTTGATTTGGTAAAAGCATTTCTTACAAAAAAAGACTGAATGCCCATTTCTTGCGTATAACACTTAACAATCAAGCTCTTGTCTTGATATTTAAGAGTACTTAATACCAAAGCCTTGGTTTTCACTTGCATCTTCTAACGTATAATCATTAATTTCTTAACCGTTTTTTCAGCCCCGTCTTGAGAGCTAATAAAAATCAGATATACGCCAGAATTAACTTTTCTTCCCGAAAAAGAATAAGTATCCCACACCACAGTTCCACCTTGAGAAGTAGACTCAAAAACCAAGTTTCCCTCCACATCAGCAATTTTAACATTCGACTTATCCAAAAGTCCCGTGATTTTTACTTCTCCAAGAAACTCAGGTCTAACGGGATTTGGGTAAGCGATCACATTTCCATAACCAGATGTACCCTCTGTTGCATTTCCAATAAAAGAGACAACACCCGAATCCGTAGCAAAAAACACCTCTCCCGTTTTCTCGTTAATATCGATATCGTTGACAATATTATTTGGCAATGGCGAGTTCTCTTTAGTGAAATGGTAAATAGTTTTTTGTCCATTAGCTGAAACCAAAAACACCCCAGCATCAACTACCGCTACCCATTTATTATTAGCACCGTCAACCCTAATTTTCGAAATATCTTGCTGATAAAAAAGTTCCTCAGCCAAACCATCTTGCAAAATAACAATAGAATTCGTCTGAAGCTGTCCATCATTTAAGAAACGATCTGGATTAGACAAAATTCTCAACCCTTTATATGTTCCAATCCACATCTGATTGTTTTTATCAATGGCAATGCTCCTAACATTATTATCAGGCAAGTCCCCACTGATAGAATTAGAATTTAATATAACAACCTTATTTCCCTTCTTCTCGTTAAACCCAATCAAACCATCTTTATAACTCGGAATCCATTTGGTATCATTTCTATCAATTAATGGAGCACCGAAGCTAGAAAGCTCAACATCTTGTAATCTATTCCCAAAACTATAAGAGTTCCAATCCCCGTTACTCATCTTCTGTTTCAAAGTATTGTAAACCATACTATTCGTAACCCAAATAGTACCATCTCTATCAAATGCAGGTCCATTAACGCGAACAGACACATAATCTGGAGACACACCGTGAGTCAAAGGATCTAGTTTTTCTAAACCATTAGAACCCGTATTTTCAGAATCGTACAAACCCACCTCACTCCTTGACAAATCACTTTCGTTTAAATCTATTTGCAACAGTCCAGAATGAAAAGAACTCACAAACAATTGATCTTGATTGCGGGGATGTAGTCTAGCTTTAGACATCGCTTTAGCACCTCTCAATTTATCATGACCTATGTGCTCCCAGCCTTTTTTGCCACTATACCTACTTAGACCATATGATCCCAAATCAGGATTGTGAGGATTATAACTATTGCTATAACCACCAAAAATCATCCACATACCATTCTCAGTGCTCAACAATGAGAAAACACGATTGTTCAAAGGACCTTCAGGAGTAAGATGCGATGGATTATTTGGATTACTCAAAGAAAACTGCAAAAGTCCACTGTCTTGAACACCTACATAAACAAAATCGTTTAGAAAAACCGCAGACTGAATATAGCTTCGATCAATTTCTCCAACAAACTTTAAATCCAAACTATATACTTTTGCTTCCGACTGTGAACTTATAGTAACATGCGACTTAGACCGAACTATATTTCTAAAATCAGACTCTAAACTATCAAAACTCTCAAAACCACTTAATTTCAAAACATACATAGCATTATCATCTTTCACACCAATCAACATCTCTCCAATACTACAAACTCCTATCCATTTACCGTAATCATAAACACTCCATTGCTTATAGTCAACTAGATTAGGGTTGTTCACTTCAGCACGTTTAAGCCCACCTTTTTCGGTAGCTGCATAAATCCATTTTCCAACAACAGCAACTTGGAAAACCTTTTCATTCCCCCCTTGGTCTCCAATAAAAAAAGTATCTAAAAATTCATTGTTATTTAAGTTTATAACACTAATTCCATAATTAGTAGCTATAAACAACTCACCCTTAAACTCCAAAAAACTATTTATTCTTTTCAATTCAGGAGACAAAGAGTTTTTGTCAAAAATATCGTCAATAAAAGAAATCTTCCCATTGATTCTATTCACTACTTGAATAGTTCCATCTTCATTTCCAATGATTAACTTTTTGAATTTTTCGCTGTAATGCAAGGCAGTAACCTTTTGCATCCTCAAACCTTGAATAGAGCTAATAGTCTCTACCGAAGACGTCTTAGTATTAAAAATTAATATTGCATTCTCAGTAGCACCAAACACCTCATCATCACCAACACTCAACTGAGAAACATTATTGTAAGAAAAATAATCCCTCCAAACCTGCTTTTGCGCCAAGCTGTAGAAAGAAGTTAAAATAAATAATATGCTTAAAATAAACCTCATCTGTTTCATAGTAAAAAACAAATATAAGGTTTTTATGAGTTGATAGTTTAGAGCATTTTATTATTACATCTCAACCGTCTAACCCGTAAAAACCCATAATTAAAAACACCATAAAAAAATGGTAAAAGAACAGTCTTTAGTCACAACTTTCTTTTACCATTTCAAAATACACAACTTAAAAATAATATCTAATATTCACTCTTCAACAAAGAAAAGAATGAAGATACCACCCCTCTATTTACTCAAATTGAAAATCATCAATTATCAATTTATAATCCACATCCTTTCCAACCTTAAGAGCCAACAAACTTCCAGCACCAGTAGTATTATAATCTACACCAGCCAAGTCCAAAGTCAACTTAACCCATTGTCCTTTGGTATCAATAACCCCAGTATATTGATTATTTCCCGCTGCTACAATCTCTTTATCAACCTCTAAATCTGTCACATTAAAAGCCTTATAAGTCGCATCGTTCAAATAGACATTCAAGGACAATGATTTCGGAGATGTTCCCTTAACCCAAAAGCTTAGCTTGCTTTTTCCCGCAGGAACATTCGCTATATTTTCAACTGTAAACACATAATCATTTCCACTCGGAGTACCATTAAGATCCATTCCATTAGAACCATTTCGACCACCTCCAACATTCTGCGTCGCATAACTCTTAACACCAAAACTTGAAACTACAGATAAAAACGCGTTCCAATCTTCAAAATCAGCACCAGGAAACACTAAATCACCATTACCCGGATCAGGATTTCCTCCACCATCTTCCCCTCCTTCAATCATAACATTGTCAATCAATAAATCATACGCAGCATCTTTACCAACCTTAAAGGCAATAAAACTTCCAACTCCAGTAGTGTTATAATCTACGCCACTCAAGTCAAGAGTCACTTTAATCCAATTTCCATTAGTATTGATTGTTCCGTTGTATTGATTGGTTCCATTCCCTTGTGAATTCATTTCAGTATTTACAGTTAGGTCTTTACTCACAGTTGCACTTTCAAGATTATAAACATCGAAATTCACCCCATTACTTCTATATAAATTAATAGACAATGATTTTGCAGAAGTACCCTTTACAAAAAAGGAAATCTTATCTGCATTTATAGGAACATTCTTATTGTTTTCTACTGTGAACACATAATCATTACCAGCAGGAGTACCAATAAATCCAATTGCATTAGAAGCAGTCATTCCCTTACCAACTTGGTGTGTCGCATAGTCCTTCAATCCATGTGACGTTAGCTGAGCCGTAAAAACGCTCCAATCTTCAAAATCCGATCCCATGAAAGCCAATTGCCCCTCTACTTTTGGTTCTTCACCATCTCCCGGTTCTTCAATATCCTTTCCAAAACGCTCTTTATCAAGTTTTATATCCGCTCTACTTCTCGCAATAAACTGATAATCTACCCTATCCCCAGCTTCAAATTTTGTCAGAACTCCCGTTATAGAACCACTGTTCTTAGGGATAATATCTCCATTATATTCAGCAAAAGAACCAGTTCTAAAAATGAGAGTATTTCCCTTACTGTCTTCTAGAGAACGATTAGTCTGCCCACCAATCACATTTTTAGAATCGTAATAAGTAGTATTAACATCAGCCGCTTGAAATTGAATTTCTTCTACAGTAATTAATTTCCCCACATATTTATCATTCCCCTTAAGATCTTCAAGCTTAACAACATGTACCAAATCCTTTTCAGGAACAACTTTGCAAGCTCTAGTTAAATGTTGTTTATAAGTTTGAGCATTAATCTGTCCAACATTGAAATTAAACAAATCACCTATTTGTAATATACCATTGCTTTTTTGAATATATAGACCTTTTAGATCGATAAACACCCTTCTCCCCGTATTGTAATAATTATGAAGATTTGCCTCATTAACTGGAACACGGAAAGCAATGCTATCATCGGAAATAAGATATAGTTCCTTATAAAAATTCCCACCCTTATCACTAGATACAACCACTCCAGTCACAACGTCATTACCATTCAATTGTACCGGTGTTTTTGTAGCTATATCAGCTAATTCCTTAATGGTGGTAGTTGTGATTATATTTGGTTCACTACAGTCAATATTAGGAACTGCAAAATCGTCATTTGCACAACTACTAAATAGGGTCGCACAAAATGCTAATATTAGAATTGATGTAAAAAATGATTTCATAATATAACTCTATTTAAATTATTATTAAAAACTATAATAGACATTTGCAAAGAAATTCCTTCCGTATCCATAAAAGTACTTGTTCCCAAAAGAGCGAGTACCGCCAGCATAATCCTGTGAAACCTCTTTGTAATTTGCATTTCGACCTTGTTCGAATCCCCCTGTTTTATATTTCTTATCAAACACATTATTTATAGAAGCGAAAAAACCAATGATATTCCTATTAGGAAGTCTCCATGACTTTCCACCAGATAAATTAAACAATGTAAAATCCTGAAGTTTTTCTTGTTTCAGCAATGCCCTAACCGATTCAGGAGTCATATCCTCATAAGGAAATTGGTCAGGGTCTTCAGCATTAATTGTAAACATGCTCGTTCTCATAATAGGTGAAACATCTAAATAATTATCCGTCAAATAATTAACATTAGCACCCACCCACCAATATTGTGGGCTGCGATATTCTAAACCAAAAGAAGTAGCAACTTGTGGACCACCAGCAACTCTATAATTTTTCAAGAACGATTGTCCGTAATCGACTGTTCTTTTCGCATTGTCAATACTCAAAACGATATTGGGATTGTTCGTATAAAATGACTGGCCGAAAGCAACATTACCAATGGCTTTCAGCGTTTGAGTAACCTGATACTCAGCCCCGAATTCCAAACCTAGATTGCGCTTTTCTACCCCAGTCAATATTTCTGCAACAAAAGCATTCCCATTCAATAACAATTCTCCATCTTCATCGAGAATCCCCAAACCTTGAGCATAGAAAAAAGAAATCTCAGTAGCATTTTTAATTTCTGAAAAATACCCCGTTAAGCGGGCTTTAAGTTTTGGAGTACGCAAAATATAACTACCATCAACACTAAAAACAGTTTCACTATCTATACCATCAACCAAAGAGTTATTCATACGTGCATTTGCAAAAACATTCCGCAAATTAGGAGCTTGATTCATAAAAGCCACATTGGCATTCAACGCATGTCTACCCGTTAAGTAATAAGTTGCTCCCCCTTTAAAACCAAAATTATTAAAATCTATCTTCTCACTTTTTCCAAAGGAAGAATCTGGATAAATTCCATTTCGAAACAAACCATTTCGTTGATAATTAGTGTAAGCTATGTTCTGACCTAAATAAAAAGCCACCCTGTCATATTTAAATTCAAACTGAGTAAATACATTAACAACATTAGCATCTAACTGATAATTATATTTAAAAGTATCCCCCTCTTTCAATTTTCGATTAGGATGATTTAAATCGGTCTGTTGGTCTTGTCCAGAAGCAAACCTATCTAAATCCAAAAAGTAATCACTACCTAGCAAATCCAATATCTTACCAAAATTGGTAGAACTCAGATTAATATAATTAACACCAGAAACGAATGTTATCTGATCTGACAAAAGCGATTTAAAATTCGCATTAAAAGACAAAGTGTTATCATCCGTTCTATCTTCATACAACATGACAAGATTATCTTTCAAACCATTCTCATCAATACTTTCACTGTTTTTTCTATAAATCTCATCCCAATCAATCTGACTGTTTTGCAAGAAAAACTCTCTCTGTGCATTTGCATATCCAATATATTCTGGAGTATTACCTAAGTAATTTCCATCCCTATCGTGATAAGTAGAATAGTAACTAGGAAGATTTTTATAATAAGTAGGGTCGGGATTATTGGTTCTGTTATAATTCAATCGGCTATTACCAATTTTACCAAACTGATAGGCTAAACTAGAAGTCAAAGTACTCTTATCACTCATTTTCCAATAATGAGTTAGCATAAAAATAGGTTCTTCAAGTACCTTTTCTCTAGAATTTCTCTTCTTGCCATCTTGCCATCCCCAATAAGAATTATACTTATATCCCATTAAATCAGCAACCTCATCGGTTAAAGGAGCACTTTTTCCGCGTTTGTTCTGAGCGTAAATTCCCGTAAAGTTCAAACTGTGATTTGCATTAAACTTCTTCTCAATAGCGATAAAAAAAGATTTCGCATCGTAATCAGTCCCCTCAAAATGTCCTTCTTCTGCACCTCTATAAGAAGCAGAAAAAGCATAGGCCCATCCTTCGCTATTCATTCCAGAAGCATAAGTTGCCATTCCCCTAGCGCTGTAATTCGTATTCGCTGCTGAAGCAGAAACCCTACTACCTTTGCGGATATGAGAAGCCCTTGTTGAAATAGCTTGAGTACCTAGAATTCCACCAAACGTATAATCTGAAGAAGAAGAACCCATTGAAAACTCTTGATTTCTAGTAACATCATTCAAACCACCCCAATTCCCCCACTGTGGTCTACCGTCATAAACCTTATTCATAACGATTCCGTTAATCAAAGTCCGTCCATATTCATTGTCAAGTCCCCTTATTCTAAAACGAGCTTGCCCCCAGTTGAAAGCAGCCGCTTGTTGAAACACATCCCTAGTAGCTTGTAACAAACCAGAAGTTGTTTCAGAACCAGAATTGTCATCTCCTAGATCATTATCTGTTAAAGATATTAGATTCATTTGCGCTTCAGCCGAAAAATCCTCCTCCATCACAATCATTCCCAGGTTCACGTCTTGCTTATCCTCAACATTCACCACTAACCTTTTCGTAACATATCCAGTGTATGTTAAGAGAAGATTATTTTTACTTTCTGAAGACTGAGGAATTGTAAATGTTCCATCTTCACCCGATAATGTCGACACATTACTACCTTGAACCAATATCAATACTGCAACCAAAGGCTCTTGGCTTTTTGAATCAACAATTTGCCCTCTAATTTCTCTTCCTTCTTGTGCCCATAACCAAGGTGCAATCAAAATAGAAACTATACTAAATATAAATCTATTCATAAATAAAGGTTAATTAATGTTATCAACTTACCATTCCAAATATTATATTATGTATAAATATAGCTAAATTTATTATAAAATACTATATTTATACTTAATCAATACGTTTTAATAACATAAAGCCTAGATTTCATGAAAGACTCAAAATTCTTATACTTGCTCATTTTCGTTTTATTCTATGCGGTTAACCACTCACAAGAAAGGAAATTCCAAATCCATACAATTGCCTTTTACAATGTGGAAAACTTATTTGACACCATACGAGATCCCAATATCTATGATGAAGAATGGACTCCAAAAGGAGCTCAAAGTTGGACCTCTGAAAAATATTCCGAAAAAATAAACAACCTGTCTCTGGTAATATCCCAAATAGGAACAGAAGAAAATAAAAATGCCCCAACTCTATTAGGAATATCAGAAGTAGAAAACAGAAATGTATTAGAAGATTTGACAAATAGCAAACAATTAAAAAAGTTTGATTATGGGATTGTACATTTCGAATCACCCGACAAAAGAGGAATAGACGTAGGATTACTCTATCAGAAAAAACACTTTACTCCAGTTCACACCTCTTCACATCCATTATATATATACGACCAATCTAAAACCAACAAACACACGGGTAAAAAAGGAGTAAGAGTATATACGAGAGACCAATTGTTAGTTTCAGGACTTTTAGATGGAGAAGAAATACACATACTAGTAAACCATTGGCCATCTAGGTCAGGCGGAGAAAAGAGAAGTAGCCCATTCAGAGAAGCAGCTGCGGCATTAAACAAAAAAATAATAGACTCTCTTTATTCATTACAACCAGATGCTAAGATAATTACAATGGGAGACATGAATGACGGTCCTTACAACAAGAGTATTAAAAAAGTATTAGGAGCTGTTGGAGACAAAGAAAAAGTTGAACCATTAGGAATTTACAACCCCATGGAACAAATGGCAAAAGACGGACAAGGAACATTAGCCTACAGAGATGCATGGGATATCTTTGACCAAATAATGCTTTCAGAACCCTTACTAAGAAAAGAATACGATTCCTTTCGTTTTTGGAAAGCAAGAATTTTCAGAAAACCATTTATGGTAGCCACAACAGGAGCCTATAAAGGATATCCATTGAGAAACACCAATGGAGAAGTCGGATATAGCGACCACTTTCCAGTGTATGTATATTTAATTAAGGAGCTTCAATAGCACGATAAAACCAAAAGGGCTGTCTCGTGAAAGACAACCCTTTTAACTATATAACAAACTATTTATTCTTTAATTAGAAGTCAAAAGTAATACCCTGAGCCAATGGAAGCGCTGTTCCATAATTAATAGTATTAGTTTGTCTTCTCATATAGGCCTTCCAAGCATCTGAACCAGATTCTCTTCCGCCTCCTGTTTCTTTCTCTCCTCCAAAAGCACCCCCAATTTCAGCACCTGATGTTCCGATATTTACATTTGCAATACCACAATCAGAACCCGCTTGAGACAAGAACAACTCCATTTCTCTCATATTGGTTGTAAAAATAGAAGAAGACAATCCTTGAGGAACACCATTTTGCATTGCAATAGCCTCCTCAATTGTACTGTATTTCATCACATACAAAATTGGCGCAAACGTTTCATCTTGGATAATTTGAAATTCGTTCTTTCCTTCAATAATACAAGGTTTCACATAACATCCACTTTCATAACCACTTCCTTCAAGAACACCACCTTCAACAATCACTTTACCACCTTCTTGTTTCGCTTTCTCAATAGCATTCAAGTAATCTTGAACAGCCCCTTTATCGATCAAAGGTCCAACGTGATTAGCAGCATCCAAAGGATTTCCAATTTTCAATTGAGCATATGCCTTTTGTAAAACATCGATCGTTTTATCGTACACACTTTCATGAATGATTAAACGTCGGGTAGAAGTACAACGTTGTCCAGCTGTTCCAACAGCGCCAAACACCGCTCCAACCAATACCATATTGATATCAGCATGTTCAGAAACAATAATTGCATTATTACCACCAAGCTCTAGAATAGTATTTCCGAAACGCTCTGCAACTGTTTTAGAAACATGACGTCCAATTCTAGTAGAACCAGTAAAGGAAACTAGAGGAATACGAGGATCCGTATTAATTAAATCACCACAAGCATTTCCAATAACTAAATTGCAAACCCCTTCAGGTATATTATTCTCTTTAAAAACTTTTGCTACAATATTTTGACATGCAACACCACACAATGGTGTTTTAGAACTAGGTTTCCAAATACATACATCCCCACAAACCCAAGCCAACATAGTATTCCAACTCCAAACAGCCACTGGGAAGTTAAAAGCAGAAATAATACCAACAACACCATAAGGATGCCATTGCTCATACATTCTGTGTTCTGGTCTTTCAGAATGCATCGTTAAACCATATAATTGTCGAGATAAACCAACAGCAAAATCACAGATATCTATCATCTCTTGAACCTCACCAAGTCCCTCTTGTAAACTTTTTCCCATTTCATAAGAAACAAGTTTTCCAAGATATTGTTTGTTCTTGCGAAGTTCATCGCCAATTTGTCGAACTATCTCTCCTCTTTTAGGAGCGGGAACCATCCTCCAAGTCTTAAAAGCCTCAGCAGCTGTTTCCATAGCTTTTTGATAATCCTCAGCCGTAGAAGCCCTAACCTTACCAATTAACTGTCCATCTACCGGTGAATATGATTCGATAATTGCTCCATTTGAAAAGGAAACACAGCCAGTTGATGTGCCATTATTAATTTCTTGAAGTCCTAATTTTTGAAATGCTTCTTGAATTCCATAAAGGTCGTTTTCTCTTGTCATTATAATTTCTTACTAGTTGTTGATTGATTAGTAAGCAATCTACAAAAAATATTTCGTAGAATTATTTTTTACTTAACAAATCTATCATCCGTCTCCATGACAGAACCACAACACTTACAAGTCCTTAATTCCAAAGAGTTATAAAAATCAGAAAAGTGCGGCAAGAAATCAGTTTCGATATTTTCTAACACGAAATACACCTCATACAACTTGTTATTACACGCATCGCAATACCACATTAAACCATCCTTAGCACCTGCCTTTTTTCTTTTGATTTCAACCACTAGTCCCACCGAATGCTCTGTACGTACTGGTGAATGAGGAGTCCTTGCAGGTAGCAAGTAAATATCTCCTGCATTAAGAGTAATACGCTCTCTTTTTCCATCTTCTTGAATATCGATATGAATGGTTCCTTCTAACTGAAAAAACAACTCTTCTGACTCATTAAAATGAAAATCTTTGCGGGCATTTGGTCCACCCACAACCATAACAATATAATCTGAAGACTCAGAATAAATGTTTTTATTATTAACAGGTGGTTTCAACAAATGCTTGTTTTCTTCCACCCATTGAAAAAGATTAAAACTTTTTTGACTGCCCATGCTTTGATTGTTTAATTACTACCACTTAACCAACTTTGAGGATTGTGAATAGTAGTATTGTGAGATAATAAAAATTTCAAAACAGTCTGTCCACTAGCATTCGTATTAACAACACCAATCTCCTGTTTTAAAGTTACCTTATCTCCCTTTTTCACATATACATCACTTAAATTCTGATACACTGTAATATAATCTCCGTGCTGAATTAAAACAGCCTTATTATTTCCAGACAATACCTGCACTTGCAGAACCTCACCTTGAAACACCGATCTCGCTCTTGTTCCAACAACAGTACTTATTTCAACACCACTATTGTGAATTGTTAAATGCTTTTGAACGGGATGAGGCTGATCTCCGTATCGCAAGGATATATACCCTTTGCTAACAGGCCACGGCAATCTACCTTGATTAGCTTTAAAACTATTTGCAACAACCTTGCCCTCTGGAGTTAGTTCAAAAACAGCCGTATTAGAACCCTTAGAAGATTCCACTACCTTTTCACCCGTTTTTTTCCCAGCTGCCTTAGCTGCCGCTTCCCTAGCTTCTCTTGCTTTTCTATTCGCTTCAGCGATAGCTTCCCTAATCAACTGTTGAATCTGTTTATCAATCGCCGCTGTTTCGGTGCGTTTCTTTTTAATTTGATCGTTATATTTTCTTTGATCTTTTTGAATCAAAGCCATAAGACCTTGTTGTTTTGTTCTCTCAGCCTCTAAGTTTTTCTTCTGAACTTCAGCCTCTCTCAACAAAACATTTTGCCTAACCTTTTTCTCCTCTAGACTTTTGATAACCACAGCCAAAGCATCCGATTTTTCTCGAACCTCATCACCTTGTTTCTTTCTATAATTAGCATATTGTTTCATGTATTGAACACGCTTATACGCTTGTGCAAAGTTTTCAGATGACAATACAAACATGATTCTACTTTGACTAGATCTGCTTTTATAGCTTTTCACAATCGTTTTCGCATAGTCTTCTTTAAGAGCTTTCAACTCCTTTTCCAACACCGCTACTTCCGCTTGATTTTTCTCAACATCTCTATTAATTAAAGCAATTTGCTGTTGCCCATTGCGAATTAAATCTTGTGATAATTTAATCTTGTGATTTTGGTCTTGTATTTCAGAAAGTACATTACGTTCCTTTGTCTTCTCTGTTTTCAGCAACTGTTGAACAGCCTTAATTTCAGTAAGAATTTGTTCCTTTTTGCGCTCTAAGTTACGCTGTTTATCAGTCGTCTGAGACCACATGGGAGCTCCGATTAAAACAAGTATAAGAAGATAGTAAATTCGCTGCATAATGAGGGGTAACTATAAAGTTAGTTAGTAATAATATTCTTAGAATTACTCGGAATACTGAATGAAAAATTCAAATCCTCATCTAATGAAACCTTGTCATAACGAATTTTCAACTGTACGTTTTTGACCGATTTCGCTTCTATATGTATTTCTGAAGGTAGCATACTCTCACCAATTTTCTGATAAGTTGGGTAAGAAATAATCACACTTCTATTTTCGTTCTTTTGATTCAACTCCTCTTTTCTAAGCATAAAATCATTATCCTCAAAATAATAAGTCTCTGTTATTTCTCGGTTATTTGAATGCTCTAGTTTGTGCAATCCCTCTTCGAGAGTCACTTTCATTCTTTCCTTCTCCAAACTATTAATTGCTTTTCCCAACAACAAATTCTGAACCTTATAAAAATCAAGATCCGTTCCTAGCCAGTTACTGAGAAAGTCAAAATCACCATCATAAAAACGGCTATTCAACTTTTCATAAAACTGAACACTAGTAGGAGTAAGCTGAATCTTCGCCATTGACAAACCAATCACCTTAATATTTATTAAAATGATTTCATCCTTTTTTATACGAATATCTAAACCAACATTTTGAGACTGCTTGCCATCATTATAATTAGCCGTTCCCCGTATAAATGAAGTAGAAAAGTTAGCAATATTATCGTTGTGTGCATTGATAATTTCAACCACAGTCTTATCCTCAACAGTATTTTTTGTAGTTAGATCTGCTGTAGACTTACATCCAACAACCGACAGAACCAATAATAGCAATCCAAATCTCCTCATAACACTTTTTTCTTATAGACTATCAAATACTGTTCCTAGTAGACAAGACAACTCTTCACAACCTTAAATCTATTCACTAAATTTGAAAAAGCTTATTCTAAAACAGAATAGTCACCGATACTAATCTGTGTGTGTTTTCCGTCATAAACAGCATGGTTACCAACCATAGCATTATCTAGAACAGCATTCTTTATAACCGAATTTGTCTGTATTAAGCTGTTCTTTACAGTTGAGTTCTCAACAACAGTAGCATCTCCAATAGAAACGTTTGGTCCAACCGTAGAATTTCTCAATACGACGTTTTTCCCTATAAAACACGGCTCTATAATTTCGCTATTTTCAAGAACAACACTATTGTCAATCAATAATTCGTTATCCAGTTTAAGGAAATTCAGCATACGCGTATTGGTTTCAACTGTAACATTTTTATTTCCACAGTCCATCCATTCTTCCACTTTTCCTGGAACAAAGCGCAAGCCTTTTACCTTCATATTCTCCAAAGCGTCAGTAAGCTGATACTCTCCTCCTTTGATAATATTGTTATCTAACAAATACTCAAGTTCAGAACGCAACGTCTCACCACTTTTGAAATAATAAATTCCAATAATTGCCAAGTCAGAAACAAATTCCTTAGGTTTTTCAACAAAATCAACAATTTCATTAGCCTCGTTCAATTGAACAACACCAAACGCACTTGGATCCTCAACTTGTTTAACCCAAATAACACTATCAGCGTCCTTATCTAAATTAAAATCAGCTCTAAAAAGAGTATCTGCATAAGCCACTACAACCGGTCCGCTAAGACTCTCTTTAGCACAAAGAATAGCATGAGCCGTTCCCAGAGCTTCGTTTTGATAACAAATAACTCCCTTAGCCCCTAATTTCTCAGCAATTGCAATTAAATCTTGTTCAACCTCTTTGCCAAAGCTCTCGTGAATAATAAATGCGATTTCATCTATAGAATCATTTAAAACCTTAGCTATATCTTCAACCAATCTATGTACAATAGGTTTACCAGCAATAGGAATAAGTGGTTTAGGAACCGTTAATGTATGTGGGCGTAATCTAGAACCACGACCTGCCATTGGAACAATAATCTTCATATCTTTTTTCTCTTTTTCTTATTTAACACCAGTACTACCAAAGCCACCAGCTCCACGCTCCGTTTCAGATAGTATTTCTACACCTTCCCAACTAATTTGTTCAAACTTAGAAATTACCATCTGAGCAATACGCTCTCCGTTTTCAACGACAAAAGGTTCGTTAGAAAGATTAACTAAAATAATACCCAACTCTCCGCGATAATCCGCATCAATTGTACCAGGAGAATTCAATAATGTAATACCTTTTTTTGCAGCTAAACCACTTCTAGGTCTAATCTGTGCCTCATAACCTTCAGGTAACTCCATAAAAAGTCCCGTAGGAATAATAGCTCTTTCTAAACTTTTCAATGTAACAGGTGCATCAAGGTTTGCTCTTAAGTCCATCCCCGCAGATTGCGAAGTTTCATAATTAGGTAATGGATGTTGAGACTTATTTATAATTTTTACTCTAGTCATAATATTAAATAATGAACACAAATATAAAAGATATAGTGTGGATAATGGAAAATTTAAAACAAAAAGTATACTAGTAAAATGGTGAACCCATCGACTTCGTTCCTAAACTATTGCCCAACATTTTTCTTTTTCAAGAAACGAGACAATAATCCCCTTTCAAAATAGGCAATCATCCCTACAAAAAAGAGAATAAAAAGAATCCCTACAAAATAATTCTCTCTAAAAACGTAAAAGTAGACACCAGACAACACCATTGAAAGTGTAAAATATCCAACAATAGCTTTCTTGTCATAAGGAATTGGATAATACTTCGCCCCCATAACATAAGAGATTAACATCATAGAACCATAGGCCAATAAAGTTGCAATAGCTGAACCCATATAACTCCAAATTGGAATCAATAAATAATTAAACACTAAAGTTAGAACAGCACCAAAAATAGATATATATGCCCCAACCATAGTTCTGTCTTGCAATTTGTACCACACAGAAAGATTCGTATAAATCCCCAAACAAAAGTTAGCTAGAATAATTAAGGGAACAACTTTCATTGCCTCCCAATAACTAGGATTCGGAATCATCAACCATTTAAGAACATCTAAAAACACAATTACACCCAGCATAACCAAGCTTCCAGTAATCACAAAATACTTCGTAACAGTAGCATATTTAGTAGGCGCATCCTCATTCTTAGCATAATTAAAGAAAAAAGGTTCTATTCCCAAAGTATAAGCCTGACGGAACAACACCATAAACAATCCAAGCTTATAACAGGCCCCATACTTACCCACTTCTTCCAATGCGATATCTTGAGGCAACAAGCGTCCTAAAAGAATTTTATCAAAACTCTCATTAATGGCAAAAGCAAGACCTCCAATCATAATCGGAAAACCATAGCGCAACATCTGTTTTCCCAACTGTACATTAAAGCGCAATTTGATTGCGAGATAATCCTTGTAAAAAATCAATAAAGTAGCCAAACTCGCTATTAGGTTTGCAATAAAAATATAGGGAACTTGATAATCTTCAACGTAAATCCAATCAAAAACAGAATTTGGAAAGTGATGTGCTAACTGAGGTAATAAGTAAAGAAAAAACACATTCAGAAATGCATTCAACAAAACATTACCCATTTTAACAGCGCTATAAAAACGAGGTCGTTCCTCTGCGCGAAGCTTTGAAAAAGGAATAATCACCAAAGCATCTAGCACTAAAATCCACAGAACATATTTGATAATTTCGGGTGAAATATCTAAATAACTCGCCCAAAAATCCTTGGACAGTAAACCAATTATCAGAAAGACAATCGAAGTACCCGCCAAGTATAACAAAGAGTTATTAATAACCGATTTCTTATCATCTTGCAGATTATAAAACCTAAAAAAAGCCGTTTCCATACCAAAAGCCAAGATTACATTCCCCAACATTATGATAGAAAAAACAATACTATAGCTACCATAAGCCACATTAGTCATCACCGAAGTGTGAAACGTAACCAATAGATACCCAATGATTTTAGGAAAAACAGTCGCTAAACCATAGATAGCGGTTTGCTGAAAAATCTTTTTATATATACTCAATGTGTTTATATTTCCAAATGCAGTACAAAACTACTCAATATAATCATTCAAAAACAGTCATAAAGGGCTGTACTTCGTCATTAGTGAATACAATTTCGGTTGGTCCATCCGCATAAGAAGCAATCTCATAGACATTGTAATAAGCCACAACCTTGTCTGGATAAATAAAAATATTTAAGGGAAGAGCGAAAACGTCATTCTCAAACATTAAACCTGTAGAATTAATTGGAACTCCAGCAGCAATATCCCATTTCTCTCTCAATCTTTTTTCAACCAATTTCGAGAACCCAACCTTATCAACCAATAAATCATCTATAGAATATTGCTTACCAGTTCTAGGGTCAAAATGATAAACTTGAATTCCCCTATAACCATGAGCACCCCCAGAAAACACATAATGATCTAATTCAATACTAAACAAATTAGTCTTTTGCATGATAACCTTACCTTTAACATTAGCCTCCCAAGGAGCACCTTCTTGAGGAAAATCCCTCTTCACATCGTCGTAAGACTTCACAAAAGAATCAGCAATAGAATTATAGCCATTGTCTAAAGAAGGCAACTCTTCAAATGATATTATTTCAGCAACTTTGCTAAACAACGTGCCATTTATACTATCTGCAATCTTTCCTTTAGGTTCCACAACAAAAGGAATACTAATCGACACCTCAGTACATCGATGATCAGAACAAGGAAGCGATGATTTCTTATAATACTCTTGTTGTTCAACTTTAAGCTCTTGCGATTTAGAACAACCAACCAAAAGAAAAACAATAAAAAAAGCGAGTCCAAATCCTCTCATAATCACAGCTATTTATTTATTAAGTACAACCAAAAATACGTCAATTCAGTGGAATATAAAGTATATTTGTATTTAAATAAAATAAGCAAATCATGAAGTTCAATACAAAAACCATACACGGAGGACAACAAGTTGATCCTAGTACTGGCGCGGTAATGCCACCTGTTTATCACACCTCAACATTCGCACAAGAAAGTCCAGGAAAGCACAGTGGATACGAATACAGTAGAGCTGCAAATCCAACGAGAACAGCCCTAGAAAATGCCTTAGCGAGCATAGAAAATGGCGCACGAGGATTGGCATTCTCATCTGGTTTAGCTGCGACAGATTGTGTTATGAGAACTTTAAAACCTGGCGATGAAGTAATTGCTATGGACGATCTCTATGGTGGAACTTATAGAATGTTCACGAGAATATATCAAGACATGGGAATCAAATTCCATTTCGTAGATATGAATGACTTGGAAAAATTTGAAAGCCATATAACAGAAAACACAAGATTAGTATGGGTAGAAACCCCTACAAATCCGTTGATGAAATTAGCAGACATAGCAGCAATCGCTAAAATAACTAAAGAAAAAAACATCCTGTTTGCAGTAGACAACACATTTGCAACCCCATATTTACAAAACCCGTTAGATTTAGGAGCAGATATCGTTATGCATTCAGCAACTAAATACTTAGGAGGACACTCAGATGTAATAGCAGGAGCGCTAATAACTAAAGAAGCAGATCTAGGAGAAAAACTACATTTCTATCAATTTGCAACAGGAGCGACCTTAGGACCACAAGAAAGTTTCTTGGTGTTAAGAGGAATCAAAACCTTACACATACGAGTAGAAAGACATTCAGAAAACGGAATTAAAATAGCAGAGTATTTACAAAAACATCCAAAAATAGATCAAGTATTCTATCCTGGATTAAAAGACCATCCGCAATACGCATTAGCAAACAAGCAAATGAAAAACGGATTTGGAGGAATGGTTTCATTCACATTCAAATCAAAAGCAAAAGCAGATGCGATACAATTCTTAGAAAATTTGGAAGTCTTCACTCTAGCAGAATCATTAGGAGGAGTAGAATCACTAGCAAATCACCCAGCATTAATGACACATGCTTCTATACCAGAAGCCAAACGACTAGAAATAGGAGTAACCGATGACTTAGTACGTTTGAGTGTAGGAATAGAAGACATAGAAGATTTAATACTTGACATTGAACAAGCATTAAAATAAAACCATATATTAAAACAGCAACGATATCGTTGCTGTTTTTTTTTAGCCTATTGGTTTGACTATATGTAATTCCTTTTGCAATACTACTCTATTCTCAAAAACGAATAAAAGTTTGTTCTAATTGAGATTCTAGGCATTTCATGATAATTTCATCATGTTTAGTTTTTTTGACTTTTGTAACAAGAAAAAACAATGTATCACATTTCTGGTGTTTTTATCACACCATTCTATTCTCACCAGTCATTGCGAACTTGATTCGCAATCTCAACACATATCTCTGATTTTTTCACATAAGCATATTGTCTGAACTGTGATTAGTTTGATGAATAAGAATACCTTGATTTTTTTAAAAAGTAGTCTACATGACCCTCTCAAACCCGATGACGCAGATTTACTTCGTCTGTTCAGCTAAAACCTTGGGTACAATCGTGACTTTACTTTATACGGACGAGTTACATCATAGATTTATACACATGGAGCAAGTCCGCGAGGATTTCCAGAAGTAGACGAGAACAAGCAATTACTTATAGCCATTGTTGCGAGTAGTACTTTTATTTTTTCCATAAATCAAAAGTTTCATTTTCAGTACAAGATGCCGATTTTATTACGTTTTTAAAGTTAAATCCATCATATTTTGAAACGATATCGTAAACTTTATTCCATCCGTCCGATCCTTGAGGAATGGAACATCCTTTTCCATTACCCATTAAAATCAACCATACATCAGGAAGAAATGGCCCTTCATCAGTATTGACTAATCTGATTTCTTCAATTTCACTCCAGTTGATTTGCTCATCTTTTCGTTTAGGATGAGTTACTTTTACATAAGTGTCTGTAATTTCAGTTTCGTAAAAATCTTCTGGCTGTTTTTTTGCTGAACTGCCATTTTTAGAACTGAAAATTTTATTCCAAAATCCCATTAATTCAATTGGTTTAATTCAAACGTCAAATTCTCTCTTGCTTGATTTTCATACCTTTTGTCAGCTATTACACTTGACTGTACTTTCTAAATTAATTCAGTTTCCAATTATAGCCCACTCCCACGGCAATTGGAATCAATTCAGCTTGCATCTCTACGCGGTAATCGTTTTTAACTTCATCGTAATTATCAGAGAATTTTTTAGAGCGGATAGGAACAAAAAGACCCGCAGTGATTTTGTTACCTTTTTTACCCACATGGATATCAATGTTAACACCAAATGTCACACCATAAGAAACCATATCATATTCAGAAGCACCTTCCACTTTAATAACCCCATTATAACCATAAAAAGCAGTAGGATTGAAAGACACGCGTTCACCCGCCTTAATTTTATAGGAAGCCCCTACATTAAACCCTGCACTGTATAGATTATAACCTAAACCGGCAAAAATACCGACATTTTCAATAGGCAAATATTCCAATTTAGCACCCACTCCACCATAGTCTAATCCAAGCCCAAGTCCCATATAGACTTTTCCAGAATTGTTTTGATTTTGAGTAGGAACATCTTGCGCAAAAGACGCAGTAGCTATAAAAAGCAAACTAAAGCTAAGTTTTTTAATAAAGTTAATCATATAAAATGTGTTAGTAATTGAAATCTTTTTAGTTCAGCAGACGAATGATTCCGTCGATTGACAGCAGCTTCTTTCACGAAATCTATCAATGCCACAATATTAAGACTTTTAACACAATTTTAAAAGACCCAGATAAAAAATATCCTAATATCTTTTTCATCCAAACTAATCTATCCTCAACAATCTATCCTCAACAATCTATCCTCACTAGTCATTGCGAACTTGATTCGCTATCTCAACACAACTCCCTTTCACACACGTATAAAGTCTAAACTTTGATTTATTAGATTATCGAATTCTCTTGATTTTTATAGAAAAACAACCTACACAACCTTATCTAAACATAAAACCAGAGTTGAGACTATTGTAATGCTATAAAACGACAAAATTACCAATACGTCCAACAGTATGAAATGCATGGGCTAGGGATCATAGCAATCTAGAAGTACTTTCTGTTATTTCAATAGTTTTCGTTTTTCAACGTCTTGCAATATATTCATTTGTTGAATGGCTATTTTATTCAGTTTTATCAATCTTTCTCTTTGTGGAATTTTCTCGTTAATAAAAACAGCGTTCAAGTTTTCCATATTAGACAAGCAAATTAGTTCATTGATTGTTGCATAGTCACGGATGTTACCTTTCAAACCTGAATTCGCTTCTCTCCATTGTTTTGCCGTTATGCCAAATAGCGCGACATTCAAAACATCAGCTTCATTAGCATAAAGGATTGAAGTTTGTGTAGGCGAAAGTTCTTGCGGAATTAGATTATGTTTTATTGCATCCGTATGAATATGATAATTCAATTTAGCTAATTCTCTTTTAGCAGTCCACCCTAATTGCTTTTGTTCTTCTTCTTTTAATCTTTGAAATTCGGTTATCAGATAAAGTTTGAAAGCTACGCTTATAGCTGAACCAAATTCAAAAGCAATGTCTTTATGAGCATACGTTCCCCCATATTTCCCTCTTCTTACGATTATTCCAATGGCATTTGTTTTCTCAATCCATTCAGAAACACTCAGCACAAAACTTGGCAAACCTGCCTGCATTTTAAAGTGGTCAAATTCCACCACTTTAAAATCTGGATTATTAATTTGTTCCCAAGTTCCTAAAAACTCAAGAGTATAACGGGTTCTGATCCAGTTTTTGATAATATCAGCAGCTCGACTTTCACCTTCTTTGGCATTTGCCATATCTGTAAGCGAAATATAATCTCGCTCTTCAATTGATATAATCGTTATTTCCTTATTTTTTACATTGAGTTTTGCCATACTGTAAAGTTGCAAAAAAAATTGTTTACCAAAAGATAAAATGAACTATTGAAACGACTCTTCATCATTTGTAAGCTTCGTTTTGACAAAATCTCGAGTGTAATCGATACTTGTAGATACTGATATCCCTCCGCTAGCGCAAGCGTCACGCTTGTGACTTCTTCATTACTTAATATGCAAATTTATTTTTTATAGACTATCAAAATAATTTCTTTTATGGAACGAGCAAGATGCTCCAACCAGCAGAAGAAACAGAACTCAATCACTTCTTCTTGTTTATTGATACTTTTATAGCTAAAAGAAAAATACAATCTATTATATAAAAAATCCCAACCAAAAGGTTAGGATTTTTGTTTCTTTATTACTCATAGCACAAGCAAGATGCTTACGCTAGCTTAGGAAGCAATTGACGATAATTTGCTTTTAAAGCAATTTAAAGCTGAAGAGCAAATGAAAAAAGAAGATAAAAATGTAGTTACCAAATTAATAGCTGCTTTCAGATTAAAAGCTAATTTGCAACAGCAACTTTCTTAAATACAAAAAAAGCCTCGAATTGGGGCTTTTTCTTCATATACTTTCCATTAGCTTTTTAAAGTATGTTATTTGCCCTAAAATAAGGGGGCTAACAAATATAGCTACACAAGTTATCCAAAACATTATCCCTTCTGGTGGTAGTGGAACGTTCTTTCCTATAATAACTCTTGATAAAATAGATAATGAAACATAAACCAGTAAATTAAATATAGAAAACAACAATGGTTTATACAGCTTGACATTTCCCATATATTTAAACAACAGAAAATACAATATTAAAAACGGTAAACCATAAAACAATACTCTCCAAAAATTCCATTGTGCTGACCCCAACCAAGCTCTTCTTATATTAAAAAAGTCAATTTTAGAAAAGTCAAACAGAACTAATTCGATAAAAATAAAAACAATTTCTATCAAAAATATTACGATATAAAGAGTTAAAAAATTTACAATCTTATTCATAGTGTACTTTTTTAATTAATTCCTAACCTAATTTTATCCTATCTGCATAATTCTTAAAGTTAAATGACTTACCACCATCAAAACTCTCTGTCATAACGTCTTTTACGGCGCCTGGCCCAAGAGATCCACTCATCAACCCCGATGGCGCGGATTTACACCTTAAATCCGCATGTCTCAAATCTAAAATTATTTTCTAGTACTTTTATGGTTTTTAGACTCTCATTTTATTTCATCATCTACATAAAATTAGCAAGAGTCATATTTTTACATGGTTTCTCAGGAAAGAACCTTGAAAATGAGCAATAGTTATCCACTCAATAATCTTGATGTGTTTTGATTTTTTAAACAATATTTTAATTGTAACTCTTTATGATCTAAGTTTTATAATGTAAATCACCATAGATTCTTAGCTTGTTTTGTCTGGCATTTTTAATCCATTTTGCTGGTATGGTAATGAATCGAAAAATGAACTTTTTAATTCTAAATTGTGGGCTTAAATACCTGAATCTAGATGAAAACAAGTTAATAATGTAGTTGTAAAGATTTCTGCAAATCGCAGTAAACAAAAGAAAAACAGTGTTTTGTTCAAGTTTTGAGAAAGGAAGATTGTTCCACCCAAAGTCATTCTTTAAAACATCAAACTCTTTCTCGATAGCTCCCCTTTGATTATAGAAATAAGCAACTTCGTTTTTTGTCATTTCGTAGTCATTGGTAAGAATAGCTGAGTACTTACAGGCTTCATTGGTGAATAAGTCTATCTGTTTATCACTCCGTGCTAATTTGGTAACCACAAGTCTATAAGACTTTAATTGGTCAAGTGTTTTGTTTCTTGTTGCAGTTCTAACAAATGGCGTAAATGTAATATCACCTCTATATCCCATTTCAGTTCCTAAATCCACTTCTTCCCAATTATCAATATTGGCAATTTCCCTAGCCAACGCATCACTCATACAGGCTCTCATATACAACTTCTCAACGTTTTTACTTATAAGGTCGATCACATTCATTTGATATGTAGCACCATCAGCTCGGAAAGCATGTATTTTAATATTTTGTTGATCAAGTAAAGAGAACATCCTAGCTAATGTTTCAACTTGCAATGTCTTAGCATCACTATTTCCATTTCTATTCTCAATAAAGGCGACATTCTTGCCAATTATTCCAACTCCAGGACAGTAACCATTCTTGCTTTTATAACTCCAACGACTGTCTTTCTTATCGTTAAAAATTAGCGTATTGTCGTAATCTAAAGTAAGTTTTTCATCTTTGTTAAATCTGATTTTATTCAAAATTTGAAGATTAAGTTTATTGAGGGGGTCATTGAAACTAAACTCATGACGAGATGTGCCTCTAGGAACAGTAAAGTTTTCTTTTGGAAAAGAGAGATTCTTAAATCGCTCTAAGATTCTATCTGGACTAGGAATTTTTAAGAATGGGTTTTGTCTAAAATGATGCTTAAAGTTCCCAGAAAGATCTTCAATACAATCTCCTCCACAAAAATAAATACTCCAAAAAGAATATAGAATATCTTTCCATTGATATTTAGATTGAGCAGGTAAACAAGGAAGATTTTCATTAAGAAATTCACCTAAATGTAGAGATTCAAATTCTTTTAAAACAAAGTTTAGACCCCCAAATGGACTTATATCCGAAGAATTTATTACTTTCATAATTGGTATTTGGTGCAACACCAATTTAGGTGAAAATACCTAAACCGCAAAGTATTTGTAATCAAATCTTTGCGGTTGTTTTTATAATATACATGTGGATTTAAGGTGCAAATCCGCGCCATCGAGGCTTGCAATACTAATAAGGCACGAGCAAGATGCTCGCGCCAGCAGAGGGTAAATCACAGTAATCTGGTTGCTTTTTCTAACCTCATAATTTATAATCGTAATCTTTAAAATCTACACCCATACTTTTCAACTTAGCTACTAGTTTTTCACGCTCTTCATATCCTTCAGAACTTTCTTTATATGCCATATATTTTTTTATATAATCTTGTATAAAAAGATACTCATAATCAGACCATTTTTTCATTGGTTGATGAACATTAACTTTTAGAGAATCAATAAAGTAATTAACAACATTGAATTTGTCCTTATATCCAGTAAAGGCTGATGCGAAAGGTGTAGATTGATCATTTTCTAATTTTTTATATGGATTTGCACCATAATTAATTAATAGCTTTACAAAATCTACGTCAAATTTAGAGGCTTGCATTAATGGTGTAGTTGCATTTTGAAAATGCCCCTTTTCATCTGTAAAGTCCTTCTCTATTGCATAGTTTGGATCGGCACCATTTTCTAAAAGCAATTTAGTGTATCGTTTGTCTATAGTATATGGTTCTGGTTTTTCATAAAATTTAATAGATTCGATTAAAACACTTTTCTTAGTAAGTGGGTTTACGAAATTAGGGTCAGCCCCGAGTTCTAAGAGTTTTTTTAATGTCTCATAATTTTCCGTATATAGTGCAAGGGTTAATACACTCGAGCCACTTATGGGATTTATTACTTCTAATAAAGTAGAATCATTTCCAATCAAATTTTCTATAGCCTGTAAATCTCCTTTTTCTACAGATTTCGCTAACTCATACGCTTTAGTTTCTTTAAACATACTAACGTTTCTATTTACCTCTTGTCTACAACTATTGAGACATAAAAAAAATAAAAAAAAACAATATGGCATCCTCTTTAATATTCTCATTTGTTCTGTGCATTAAATTTATCGGTTACTACGTTCATCATATGGTTTCTAATTCTCTGACCAGTACGTATTACTTCGTCTGCTCCTATAAATGGTATTTGAGGAACATAACTTGCAGGGAATATTGTTATGTTTCCCTGTGCTCTTATTCCTATTTGACCTTGTAGATGACTTACTATTTCACCCTGAATAACATACGCAGATATGTTTGCAGTTTTCCCGCTTAAACCAAGATTTGATTTTGTTTTACTTGATAACCCTGCTGCATTAAACGTAACTGCTTTCCCATCTGTAGCTAGTGCATTCGCACTCGCCAGACCACCACCCAAGGAATGTCCTGTAAACGAAACTCCTGCATAATCTTTATTTGATGCTAGAGAAATCGCTTTTTCTACAGACTCAGAGTATTGAGGTGAATTTCCAGTAGCTACTTGTTGAGCGTTGTTTTTCCAGTCTTTTCCAGATGTAGGGTTTGTGCCTTGGGTGGAATATATATACTCTGTATTTCCATTGTATTCGCCTTTATATAATGCTGCCTTATAACCAGTTTCGCTGTTTCCATCAATTCTCACAACCTCCCATCCATTACTTGATTTATCACCAACTGCTAAATTTTCAGTATAAACGTGGTCTGCTAATGGAACATATACTTCATCAGGACAATCAGGACAACGTCCGTCTGGATCCGTTAGGTTCACTGGATTGTTCCAAGCATAGGCGTACAGTGACTTATCGACTTGGCTTGGATGTTCCGCTAGCGGATCCACATTAAACCACCTTCCGATAGCAGCATCATAATTCCTTGCACCATAATCAAACACATTCAAATTCAACTCATCCAACTCAGCACTACGTGCGGTTCGTTCGTCAAAAGCTATTCGCTTTCTTCTCCGAAATCATTGTACTGATACTTTTCCGCAGCTTTGTTAGCCGTAGTCGCAATACTGTTTTCAGTACGTTGTAACCCAAATGGGTAATAATCTGCTTCCGATAATATTTCATTAGCCTCAACAATATCATTCTTATTGATATCGGAATAACTAAGCCTCCCCAACACACCAACTGGCTCGTTCACTAAAAATGTCTACTAGACATTTTCTTAACGCTCCGCCCTCAAGGTGGTCACTGTATTGATATACAAACGCAGTTCATCGAATACCAAAACAAATAACATTTCTAATGAGATATATCTGGTATTTCTAGCATCGTAATACCCTTCTGGTGTTGGACACGAGCGAAGCGAACTGACGAAGTAAGTATACTCGCCCGAGTTCACTACCACATGCACCCCCAATAGATAATTTCGTTTGTAGTTTTACTAAAAGCGACTCCTTTTGAATAACCGTGATTCCAATATGATGGCATCAATGTATTATAACTGAATTTGTAAAACTTTGAGTATTCTCCTTTTTTAGCTTCAAAAATATAAATATCATAATCGCTTGTTAAATTCTCAAAATACATATTGATATTTGGAATAGGAGTTTTATCAGAATAATTACACTCTAAGGAATCAAAGTCTATGGGTTCTTCAACTCTTCCGCTATCTATTAAACTCTCATTAGTTTCTGTTGAATTTATAACTAATAAACAATTCTCGTTTAATTTATATTGAACAAATGACTGATTTACAAATTCAGAGACTAATGAATCTGAGGACTGTAAACAGTTTGTGTACTTTAGAAAAATTGCAACATTATTTCTTTCTTCGTTTGTATTAGTTCTAATCGTGTATTCTTGAGTACATATTGTTACAGGAAAATGATCATATAAAAATTCGTCCATAATCAACTCCGCTGGATATTCCACATTCACATCTTTTTTCGAACATGAAATATTTAATATTAGAAAACAAAAAACAAATAACTCTTTTCTAGTCTCTATCATTTTTTATAATTTTTAGCTGCTTCTGATAATTCATCCGCTAACCATTTAGCAGTTTCTTTTAAACTTGTACCTATCCAAAAATCACTATTAGGGTTTATAGAAGTTGGATAAATATATTTTCTATTTAAGTCCTTTTGCCGTAATAAAATTATAGTTTTCGAATCCGAAAATATACTTTTATGACTTTCTATATCAATAATTTTTTCCGTTTTAAATCCTCCGGGTTCTATATATCTTGTCTTATTGCTAAGAACTTTTTCTAAATCACTTATATTAACAATGCTTTCATCAAAAGAAAATCCTTTTTGAGTAAATTCATATTTTTTAATCCTTTGTTCTTCAATATGCATATAACCTTGTGCTGTCATAAATTGTTCTGAGTTTCCAATTTTTATATTTTCACGTTCCAAAATATTTTCTCCCGTAAACTTTTCAAAAACCTTTCCCATCACATTATTATCTCCAAGTCTTTCATAATCACTAGCATTACCTCCTAAACCATATTTATCAACAGATTCTTGTGTCATTGATCCATGAACATCTCGCAGATAAACCAATTCATCTGTTTCATTATTATGATACCAATCATCCAACATCCCTGTCGGATCTATTCTGTTAATAGGGTTGTTGCTTGTATAATGATATGGTGTCTTGTTTGGCTGAACTTCCGCTAGCGGATCCACATTAAACCACCTCCCTATGGCAGCATCATAATTCCTCGCACCGTAATCAAACACATTCAAGTTCAACTCATCCAACCCAGCACTACGTGCGGTTCGTTCGTCAAAAGCTATTCGCTTTCTTCTCCGAAATCATTGTATTGATACTTTTCCGCAGCTTTGTTAGCGGTTGTCGCAATACTGTTTTCAGTGTGTTGCAGTCCAAATGGGTAATAATCCGCTTCGGATAGTATTTCGTTAGCTTCAACAATATCATTCTTATTGATATCGGAATAACTAAGCCTCCCCAACACACCAACTGGCTCGTTCACTAAAAATGTCTAGTAGACATTTTTTTAACGCTCCGCCCTCAAGGTGGTCACTGTATTGATATACAAACGCAGTTCATCGAATACCAAAACAAATAACATTTCTAATGAGATATATCTGCTATTTCTAGCATCGTAATACCACGATGGCGCAGTTACTAACAATTGTTTCTATTATTTTTTTACTCGTATATTTTTTAAAATCTCTCATTATCTCTGCCAACGTTAGAGTTCCTACACTTTTACAAACTAAATGTAAATGACTATGCATTAAAACATAAGCCTAGATTTCTAAACCTTTCTGATGTTGACAAAATCGCAACGCATCTATAATGACTTGTTTTTGATTTATCCGCTATCTCATCACTTCTTCAGTGGTTCATTTGCATTCATCTCTCTTACTCATACCTGATTGGTCTTGCCAACCTTTTCCTCTTTCCGTTCAATACCGCAGAATCACTCCTTTAGCAACGAGAGGCGGTTTGAAACCCCCGCTTGCACAGCGATTTCGGTGGACCTACCACCATCTTTTATCCGACATTGAATAACAGTTAATATTTGTTATTCATTCACGGCACACCTTGCGCTAGCGGGAGTAAATGATAAATAAATAACGAGGAATTTTTGTGTCAGTTAACATCATAACAACATTGCCACATTACTCTATTTCAATTCCGTTCTCTTTTATATATTTTGATATATACAATTTAAAAAAGTCTAATTGTAAAGGAAGTACATCTCCTTTTAAAGTTACTATAGCTAGATTATTGTTTAAACAAAAAATTAAAACTTTTTCTAAAATTAGAACATAATCGCTTAAAAAATCAATCCGAAAAGAAACAGATAATATTTTATCCATATCATCGAAATAAACTTCAAGACAATTTGATTTTAAGTCACCATATTGTTTTATCTGTGAACTCCACGACTTATTTTCTTCTAAAAAAAGACCAACTGATTTAAATAATCTTACATCTCTCTTACTATTTTTCCAAAAATAACTATCATCAAAATCAGTGTCTTGATCTAAATTAATATTATTCACGCTAGCATCAATAATATAAAAAGTAATTTGCCATATAGCCATAACCAATTATTTTTTAGCTTTCATATGTTGCCAATATCCAGGTTGACGTCCTTCTTTAACTAAATCCGTTACTGATTTATATCCTTTAAAAGGTAGTGTTGCACGTTGAACAGGTACATTTTTAATCCCTAATTTTTGAGCACTATAAAATCTATGGTGTCCGTCAACAATATAATTTCTCCCTCCACTCTTAACATAATTTATTGGTTCTTTTACTCCATTTTTTGCAATATCATTTAATAACGATTGCATAGGGGCTTTACTTTTTGTTATAGTTTGAGTACCTTCTAAAGAACTAGTTCTCATTGATGGCGAAATACCTCCAACAAATATACTTGCCCCATTATTAGTTTCTCAGGATCTGTCCATTGACTTAGTGACTCACTAGCAGACATTGCTAAACATTACCTATTGTCGGATTTTGAAGGTAATTAATAGCATTTTGACGAGACCATTGTGTTGTAAAACCTCCTAAAGTAGCATTCATTTCATTAGTTGTGCTAAATCCAAGAAGATCTGCTTTCATGTTTTCATTCCACTCCTGGCTATCATAAAGACTTTTATTTCCGCTTTGATAAGATGCATTATAATCTCTAAAATTTTTTCTTTTATCATTAGAAACCGTTATAACATCATCACTTCCATCCTTTGTATTTAATAATGTTAAACCATCTTCATCTTTATATTGTGTTTCCAGCATACCAGTTGGATCGACAAAACTAATCGGGTTATTAAGCCCATAACGATATGGTGTTAAATCATAAGCCATCTCACTCAAAGGATCATGATTAAACCACCTTCCAATAGCGGCATCATAATTCCTCGCACCATAATCAAACACATTCAAATTCAACTCATCCTGAAACTCTTTTCCGTTGTATTGATACTTTTCCGCAGCTTTATTAGCCGTTGTAGCAATACTGTTTTCTGTGTGTTGCAATCCAAATGGGTAATAATCCGCTTCCGATAATATTTCGTTAGCCTCAACAATATCATTCTTATTGATATCGGAATAACTAAGCCTTGTGTTACCTAAGTGATCCGCGTACTGATATACATAGTAATCAGCTTCATACCTTTTCACCATTATAATCGTACCGTCAGGACGCACTGTTCCTTTAACATTTATTAACTTAGGAACTACATAACCTTCTGCTGTACTAATAAACTCTAATACATTGTTGGTATATTGAAAACCTCCTAAATAGTCGGTAGTGGTTACTGCCGTTCCTTGTGTTACTTTCTTCTGAACCTTTGCACCTCCTGCGCTATAAATATATTCAATTTTACCGTTTCCAAAGGTGATTTCAACGGGTAAATTCAAATGGTTATACTTGATATTTGTTATTCCTTTGTTCTTATCCTTTTTCAGGTTTCCAAATGTATCATAGGTATAATCATCCCCTGTATGCGTACCTTGTTTGAATCCATCGGCATTGTTGGTGGCATCGACGACCTTTTTCAACATATTTCCTTCATAGGTATATGTTAAATCATCTAACTCAATTCCTTGATTCACCTGTTTTTTACCAAAGCGCTCTAACTTTAGAATGTTTCCATTGCTGTCATAACTCAAACTTTCATTATAAGCCTTAGAAATTGGTTGTGTAGTCCCTGGCAATTGAAAAGTTGCTTTCTTCAAACGATCAAAACCATCGTACTCATATCCGTAGCGCTTGGTTTTATCTGCTTTGGCTGTACGCCAGGTTTGCTCAGTGATGTTTCCATTAAAAAGCTTTTTCACTCCTTTTATAGTGTCGTTGTCCAATTTATTGTAGCTCAACTTCATCGCAAAAAGCGACTTTGGCTGGTCTAATTGTTGTAAATTGGAAACATCATTAACCCCCGTTAACCACCCTCTTATATTATAAGAATAATTTACTTTTTGCAGGAAAGACGATTCTGATGGAGAGCCACTAGGTGGAAGGACGACACCTCCCAGATTTGACCTACTAGCTTCAGAAAGAGGAATTCCTATAAAAACTCCTAGCTTTCCTCCAACACGCTTTTGCTTCACACGTCCTAATTCATCGTAAATATTCTGAAATGGTACCACATTATCTCCAGCTCCAATTTGATGAGTCTGATAAATCTCCCCTTCCCCTGGTGCCAATCACCTACCTCAACTTCCTATACACTCTCGAATTTCCTTTAATCCCCTACTCAAAGTCCACTCAACCTTGACCCGTCCTGAAATAGCTGTACAGTTCAAAACAAGAAAAAATGGAAAAATCAGGACAAAAAACCAGTCAACGTTACCATCTAAAGTTCATAGAAAAAGTGGTCCAGGAAGTTGAGTTTGGAGCTACACAAATTTCAGTTATAAATAAATATAATTTAAATAAAACCACGGTCAATGGTTGGATGCAAAAATACGGTAGTCAAGAGTTTTTTAATACTCGACAAGCTCGTAGATATTCAACTAATCTAAAGCGGAAAGTACTTTTGAGTATTAAAGAAGGAAAGATGAGTATTCAGGAAGCTAAGGTGGCTTATGAAATCACA
>NZ_FORU01000015.1 GCF_900114085.1 Myroides guanonis
GCTCCCTTGCAAGTCAAGGGAGCGGGAGACTTTCTAATTATATTATTCAAGAAAAAAATAGTTTGTTTGTTTATGTTTCAACTATGTTAAGATATTAGTTACTGTAACAGTAACAACCGATTTAAGGTGGTTATTGCGGCGGGGTTCACCTCTTCCCATTTCGAACAGAGAAGTTAAGCCCGCTAGCGCAGATGGTACTGCATTTATGTGGGAGAGTATGTCGCTGCCTTTTTTTATAAAATCCTCAACTTTTTTAAGTTGGGGATTTTTTTTTGCATATAGGTGCAGCGTGTTCGCCCTTTGGGCTCGGTTCGCTGCCTTTTTTTTTAAAACCCTGATTCTATCGAATCGGGGTTTTTTTTTTTGGTGCAGCGTGTCGCAAGCTCGATGCGCTGCCTTTTTTTAGAAGTTCTCCTGAAAAGCGAGGACTTTTTTGTTTTGTAGTCATTTGTTACTTAGTCTTTTAGTTTTACACTGGTTTGCTGACTCCATAACTAATCTAGTATACAAGACTAGAACTAAATGCTCAACCCTGTTTCTTTGCTCTTTGCTTCTTAACGTATTTGTGTATTCCCGAATTAGCGTATTTACGAATCACCAAATTAGCGAATCATCAAATGTGCGCTATCTTGTTTGAAGTTCTCTTGAAAAGTGAGGACTTTTTTGGATTATAGAGGTAATTAAAAGTGTTTTAATTGGATGCTTATCTTTTTCACTTAGATCCTTAGCCTGTTTGCACATTATCAAATTAACGTATTTACGAATCACTAAATTTTGTTTTTTTGCTTCTTTGCATATCCTCGAATTAGCGCATTTACGAATCACCAAATTTTCCTTCTTTGCCTCTTTGCATATCTTCGAACAAGCATATTTACAAATAAACGAATCAACGATTTTGATTTTACATGTCCTAAATTACCTTCTTATTCAATGTTTTTTAGTTTGCTGGACTAAAAGAGAACCATGGATACTAACTTTTAGTTCTTTTGTAGATTTGCGAATTGAGATATCTACTTCTTGATAAATCAAACTGTTATTACTGCATTTGTTCGTAAATTACACACTATTCTATAGCGCTGATATTAGTGCTAATATTTTATAAAAATTATGAAAGTTACTGATATATTGAAAGGTATACCAAAGGCAACTTTGAAAAAAATTGAGAGTGTCTTAGTGCGAGAGTTGGATGAAGAAAAGAAAGGAGTATTTGTTTCTTATGTAGATGAGGGGGATTCAACTTTTGATGTACGGCTCGAAGTGTTTGAAAATAAGTTAATTAAACACTTGTGTGATTGTGGTGTTGATGAGGAGTATTGTTTGCATAAACTTGCTGTATTGAAAAGTTTAAAAAGTGCGAATAAATCAACATTAAAAGTCGAAAAGAAAAAAAGAACTAGGAAGCTTAGTGAGTCGGAAATATTAATTATGAATTTGGATAAAGATGCTATTGCATCTTGGATGCAATCATTGTTTAAAGTGAACAAGGATTTGGAATTGCAGTTTCTATTGCAATTCGGAAAACAAGAAGTTCATTATATTCCAGAGGATGTTAAATTACTTATTAATGAGGCTATTAAGTCTGTAGTAGGAAAGCGTAAAAAACTTGATGCTCGTGAAGTGAAGAAAGTAGCTGACTTAGTAAATCAATCTTTAGAAGGAGTTAAGGAGTTTATTTTAATTCATAGTCATCAAGAAACTGTTATTGATTTAACTAATGCTGTGTATGAGTGTATAAGTGATTTTGAGAGCAGAGTGACTTATACAAGTGTTAGAATGTTAAGGGTGTTAGATGCTTTTATAGAGCATGTTGCATTGTCTATTGTACAGATAAAGGATGTTAGTGCTTTAAAAAATATGTTTAGAAAAATATGGGATAATGTATTTAAGTTGAATAATGAAACATATTCTAGATGTGATTTCGAATTATTAAAGTATGTGTTTTCAAGTTGTACAGTTGAGCAGAATGTTTTTTTTGTAAGTGAAACGATTAAGGAGATGGAACGTTTAGGAATATCTTTTGACAGTGTGTCTATGGAGGTTAAAAGTTTCTTTCTAGATGTTCTAGTAAGTGATTCTTTGATTAAGGAGTATAAGAATTACTTCGTTCCTATAAGATTTGAAAATGAGTTTAATATGAAATTGCTGAATATTCTTAAGGATGTCGATGGTGATTTAATGGAAGAGTATGCTTTAACAATTATAAATAGTAATCGTGAAGAAAAATACAATTTTGCTTATTATCAGATACTTCAAGATTGGTATTTAAGTATTAATGATTTGGAGAAAGTTGTTAAGTACAAGAAGTTACTTTTTTTGTATAATAGATCTGTTGAAGAGTACATGTATATATTGAATAATGATGATATTTCATCATTTAAGAAGTTTCGACAATATTTATTTAAACATTTGCAATCTGAGTTTCATAAGAGAAAAAGAAGTGAAGATTTTGTTTTTGCTTTATTGGATGCTGAAAAGGACTATTCAGAGATGTTAACTTATATTGATTATCACATTCGTTTCCATGTGTTCTTTCCTTATCTAAACGAGTTGTTTTCTTTTAATAAAGAAGAATTATTAAAGAGATTGTTATTTATTGGTAAGTACAGTTTGTATGGAGAAGAGGTTCATGATGGAGCTGTTGAATTTGTAGTAGCTAATTATTCTAAAGAACATTTGTTATTGCAATTGAATAGCGAGATTGTAGGTAGGCATTCTTTTAATGAAACTCTGCTATTAGCTTTAAATTAAAATAATTAAGTATTGTGTTGTAAAAGGATTGTATTTATACAATCCTTTTTTTTTTTTGATTAATCAAATCTTGTTGATTGATTTTTAAAACAATCATGTGGTTTTTAGAATTATTTTCTTTGCAAATATTTAACAACTGAATTATATTCTTTTATTCGTATATATTTCCGAATTATATTCTGATTTAGTAATTTTGCGCGCTGAAACTGAGATATGGAATACAAGTTAGACGAAATAGACTTAAAAATTCTTCGAATGATGCAGGATAATGCCCGCATTAATAATGCTGAGTTAGCCCGTGAACTTGGTATGGCACCTTCGGCTGTACTGGAACGAGTGAAGAAGTTGGAGCAAAAAGAGGTTTTATTAGCATATTATGCGAAAATTAATCCTATAGCATTAAATCAAAAGATGCTGTCTTTTATTTTTATTAAAGTTGATGAAATTATTGGAGACGAGCGTACCGGAAGATTATTAGCGGAGATTCCTGAGGTATTAGAAGTGCATGATATTGCTGGAGATGATGGATATTTAATAAAAGTTAGAACACAGGACTCTTTGGCTTTGGTACATTTAATGAGAAATTCTCTTTCGAAAATAGATGGTGTGATTTCAACCAGAACCATTATAGTATTGCAGACAGTTAAAGAAGATAATAAAATTATAGTTCCAGTTAGTTTAGATTAGTTATGGCAAATTCAATTCAAGCGGCAAATAAAAGCATGGTTATCTTTGCATATGCTGTAGTGTATTTAGTGTGGGGGTCTACTTTTTTCTTTATTCATAAAGCATTAAGTGATTTTACTCCTTTCGTCCTTGGTTCTCTTCGATTTTTGAGTGCCAGTATTTTGTTGATGACTTATTGTAAAATGAAAGGCTATGTTTTGTTTAATAAGAAAGTTGTTAAGCAGGCTTGTTTCGTAGGTTTCTTATTGTTATTTGTTGATATGGCAAGTTTGATATGGGCGGAACAACATGTTTCAAGTGGTATTGCTGCTATTATGGCGGCGGCGGCGGCAATTTGGTTTGTTGTATTGGATAAGCCTCAATGGAAACGTAATTTTTCTAGTTTACCTATAGTTATTGGACTGTTATTTGGTTTCATTGGAGTTATTATGTTATTTGCTGAGCAAATTACTATAGCGGGTGACGAATCACAAAAATGGTTGAATATATTTTGTATGGCATTATTGGTCTTTGGTTCAATTGCTTGGACGGTTGGATCTCTTTATTCAAAGTATAGTACTGATAAAAAAGATGAGTCTTCAGAAGACTTACATGTAATGGTAAAGACTGCATGGCAGATGATTACAGCTGGAGTAATGTTTACTTTAGTTGCTTTGTTTAATGGAGAGTATGCACAATTAGATGTAGCAGATGTTTCTTTTTCGGGCTGGTTTTCTATGGGATATTTGATAACGTTTGGGTCTGTGTTAGCATTTAGTAGTTATATATGGTTATTGCAAGTTCGACCAGCAACTGAGGTTAGTACTTATGCATATGTGAATCCAATTGTTGCAGTGATTTTGAGTTATTTTTTTACAGATGATATTATTACTAGTTTACAGATTTGGGGTTTGGTAGTGATCTTAATAAGTGTTTTGTTGATGAATTGGGATTTGTATAAGGGACACCGCTATTTTAAATATTTTGAATCATTTAAGAAGCCTTTAAAAAAATTAAAAAAACTTCATTTAAGCAATTAATTATTTTTCAATTATAAATCGATGAAATGGTAATAGACCTTGTGTTTATTACCATTTTTTCTTTAAAATACTTGTTTTAAGGTAATTGGATTGAAAATTAGTAAATAATATTTTTCTATTTCATTGAAATGTATTATTTTTGCACGGCTTTTGGGTTAGTATGGTTCTCCAAAAGATTTATATCTATTTTTAATTACTTCTGTATAATTTATTACTGACTTAGGAACCAATAGAGAAGCAGAATACAAATTTATTATCAGCGATGTCTGAACAAATACAAACACAAGACGAATTTTTGAAAGGATTTGATTGGGAAAATTACGAAAATGGTATTGATACTGTTGACGAGAGCCAATTAAAAGAGTTTGAAAATTTAGTAGACAAAACATTTATTTCTACAAACGACGAAGAGGTAGTTGATGGGGTAGTTGTTAGAATCACTGACAGAGATGCGATTGTAGATATCAATGCAAAATCTGAAGGTGTTATTTCTTTAAACGAATTCCGTTACAATCCAAACTTAAAAGTTGGAGATAAAGTAGAGGTTTTAATTGACGTAAGAGAAGATAAATACGGACAATTAGTTCTTTCTCACAGAAAAGCTCGTACTATCAAAGCTTGGGACAGAGTTATTGCTGCTCATGATACAGGAGAAATCGTTAATGGTTTCGTGAAATGTAGAACTAAAGGTGGTATGATTGTTGACGTTTTCGGAATTGAAGCTTTCTTACCAGGTTCACAGATTGACGTTAAACCTATCCGTGATTACGATCAGTATGTAAACAAAACTATGGAATTTAAAGTTGTGAAAATCAACCATGAATTCAAAAACGTAGTAGTTTCTCACAAAGCTCTTATTGAAGCAGATATTGAGATTCAGAAAAAAGAAATTATCGGTCAATTACAAAAAGGTCAAGTACTAGAAGGTGTTGTTAAAAACATTACTTCTTACGGTGTATTTATTGACCTTGGAGGTGTTGATGGATTAATTCATATTACTGACCTTTCTTGGTCAAGAATTAACCACCCAAGTGAAGTATTGGAATTAGACCAAAAATTGAATGTTGTAATCTTAGACTTTGATGATGAGAAAACAAGAATTCAATTAGGTTTGAAACAATTATTCGCTCATCCTTGGGATGCTTTAGATACTAACTTAAGTGTTGGAGATAAAGTAAAAGGTAAAGTAGTTGTTTTAGCTGACTACGGTGCTTTCATCGAGGTTGCTGAAGGTGTTGAAGGTTTAATCCACGTTTCTGAAATGTCATGGTCTACTCACTTGAGATCTGCACAAGATTTCGTTAAAGTAGGTGATGTAGTAGATGCAGTTATTTTAACTTTAGATAGAGAAGAACGTAAGATGTCATTAGGTATCAAACAATTGACTCCAGACCCTTGGACTGACATTACTTCAAAATATCCAGTAGGTTCTAAACATGTAGGTGTTGTTCGTAACTTTACTAATTTTGGTGTTTTTGTTGAATTAGAAGAAGGAATTGACGGGTTGATTTACATCTCTGATCTTTCTTGGACTAAGAAAATCAAACATCCATCTGAATTTGTAAATGTTGGAGATAAATTAGACGTAGTTGTTCTTGAGTTAGACGTTGAAGGACGTAAACTTTCTTTAGGGCACAAACAAACTACTGCTAATCCATGGGATAAATACGAAGAAGCTTTTGCTGTTGGTACTATTCATACAGGAGAAATCTCTGAGATAGTTGACAAAGGAGCTACTGTAGAATTCGGTGACGATATCGTTGCTTTTATTCCTACTCGTCATTTAGAGAAAGAAGATGGTAAAAAATTGAAAAAAGGCGAATCTGCTGAATTTAAAGTTATTGAATTTAACAAAGAATTCAAAAGAGTAGTTGCTTCTCATACTGCTATTTTCCGTCAAGAAGAAGAGAAAAATGTAAAAGCTGCTGAGACATCGACGTCGTCGTCTTCTCAAGCGGAAAGAACAACTCTTGGAGATATTGATGCTTTAGCTGAATTGAAAGAAAGAATGGAAAAAGGAGAAAAATAATCCTTAGAAATTTTTAAATATTAAGTCAGGCCACAATCGAAAGATTGTGGCTTTTCTATTTTAATCCATTTCAAAAGAAGTACTATATTTAGTTTTTAAACTAGAATACCCCTAAGAAAAATGCCCATAGTAATAGTAAAGCAACCGCAATAACAACAAGTAGTATGATGTTGTTTCTTCTTCTTTTTATTCTGCTATTCCTATATACATCGTATTCTTTTTTAAACTTTTTGTACAATAGGTCGTCTCGTAATAATTCTTGTACTCTTTCCCAGTACTTATCTTTTGGACCTACTATATACTGTTCTCCTTTTGTATTGGTGTATTTGAAAGTGTAAATATTGTCCTTGTATTCAATACTAGCTATTTCGTCATTAGATGCAATCGAAGTTTTTTCTAGAATACTTATTTGTGTTCTTACTTCATCTGCCGTAAGCTGGGTTTCGCTTACCAATTTCTCAATTAGTTCTTGAACTCGATTAGTTCGCAAATAATCTGTTAGGTCAGTGCGACTGTAAGTCTGACTTCCAATCGTAATGGTGTTTAAGGAATGATTATTCATAGTAGAATCTGTTTTATTGTAATAAAGCTACAAAAAAAATAGATATCTTTTGAATAATGTTTAAAAAAAAAGACTAACGTTTGAGTTAGTCTTTTTGATAGAGTTAATTTGTTGTTATTTTATTGCTGTTAATTCAGCTATTTTGACAATTACGTTAACTGCTTTTTGCATGCTTTCTACTGGAACATATTCATATTTTCCATGAAAGTTATGACCACCTGCAAAAATGTTTGGACATGGTAATCCCATATATGATAGTTGTGAACCATCTGTTCCGCCACGTATTGGTTTAATCAAAGGTTTAATGCCTAAATCTTTCATCGCTTTTTCTGCAATATCAACGATATGAATTTCTGGTTCAACCTTTTCTTTCATATTAAAATATTGGTCATCGATAGTGCATTCTACAATCGGACCTCCAAATTTCTTTTTGTATTTTTTATTCAGTTTTTCAACTAATTTTTCAATTAATTTCTTTCTCTCTTTGAATTTTTTCAGATTATGGTCGCGAATGATTAATTCTACTTTAGATTCTTCTATAGAGCCGCTTACAGTATGAACGTGAAAGAAACCTTCGTATCCAGATGTTTTTTGTGGTACTTCGTCTTTAGGTAGTTTTGCAATGAATTTATTAGCTAGTAGAATAGAATTTATCATTTTTCCTTTAGCATATCCTGGGTGAACACTTTTTCCAGAGAAAACTAATTTCGCTCCTGCTGCATTAAAGTTTTCATATTCAAGTTCTCCTACTTGACTTCCGTCCATTGTATAAGCCCAATCAGCTCCAAACTTTTCTACATCAAATAGATGTGCACCTCTTCCTATTTCTTCATCAGGAGTGAAACCTACTCTAATTTTACCATGCTTAATTTCTGGATGGTTAATCAAGTATTCCATTGCTGTTACAATCTCTGTAATTCCAGCTTTATCATCTGCACCTAAAAGTGTAGTACCATCTGTTGTAATTAAAGTTTGACCTTTATATTGCAACAGATCTTTGAAATAACCAGGAGATAATATTATATTTTGTTCTTTATTTAAAATAATGTCACCACCATCATAATTAGGAACTATTTGCGGTTTTATATTGGCACCGGTAAAATCAGGTGAAGTATCAAAGTGAGAAATGAAACCTATAGTAGGTACTTCATAATCAACGTTACTTGGTAGCGTAGCCATAATATAAGCGTGCTCATCTATGGTTACATCTTCCATGCCAATTTGTTTTAACTCTTCTACAAGTTGGTTGGCAAGATTCCATTGTTTTTCTGTACTTGGACAAGTGTCTGAATTTGGATCTGATTCTGTGTCAACTGTAACATAGCTGATAAATCGATCAATAATTTTTTGCATGATGTTCATATTTAATAAGAACAAAAATACAAATTTATTGTAGACCCCATGGATAGAGTCGTGATTATTCATTGATTTTCGAGTAGTTTGTATAGGTTGACTTGTTTATATTTTATCTTTGAGTAATCTAATATTGAATGCTATGAATAGATATCTGAGTTTTATTTTTTTATTCTTGACAACATTTTGCTTTGCTTTAAATCCGGTTAAAGAATATGTGGAACATCCTGCTAATTTCAATTTTAAATATGAGCAACATAAGCTAGAAACAGAAGATGGTTACTTATTGAATTCTTGGCTATGTTTGCCGAGTAAAGAAACTTCAAATAACACTGTACTAGTTGTAGCTTATGGAGATGCTGGAAATATGTCTTATTTGTTGAGACAAGTAGATGAACTTGTGAAAAATGGCTTTACAATATTACTCTTTGATTATCGGGGGTTTGGTGAGAGTCAAGATTTTTTAATGGATGAAAAACAGCTCTATTACGATGAGTTTGCAATTGATTTGAAGTCTGCCTTAGAGTTTGCTTCAAATCGTTTTAAAAGCTCTAGAATTGGATTATGGACATTGTCAATGGGGTCTATTATGGGAACTTTAACTGCAGAGTCAAATTTGTTTAGTTTTATGGTTAGTGAGGGGTTTGTGTCAGATCCAAATTCAATTGTGGAAAAACTCAAAGAGTATAAAGATGAAGTTTACTTGCTTCCTAAATCTAGTTCTCATTATTCGGAAGAACTGAGCAAGTTAAGTATTCCAGTCCTTCTATTTGCTGGAGAACGTGACGGTTTGACAACTGTAGAGGAAAGTCAACGTGTGACATTTCTTAATCCTAAGAGTGAAATAGTTTTATTTAAAGGAGGGCATCTCCAAGGATTTCAAGCGCTTTCAGGAACTTATCACGGAGAGAAGTATATTAAAGCAATCACTAATTTCATTAAAGCTTTATAAGCTTTTTAGATTTGACTATTTAATTGTATAGTTTATTAAAAAAATAACGAAACCTTATTGGAGACTGTCTTTTTATATTGGTTTCAAAAAGTTTATATTTGTATCTGAACAACACATACAACTATGTTAACAAATTTGAATGCAATTTCTCCTATAGACGGACGATATAGAAGTAAAACTCAATCTTTAGCTGCTTTTTATTCAGAAGAAGCTTTAATAAAATATCGAGTTTTGGTAGAGGTGGAATATTTCATCGCTTTATGTGAGTATGAAATTCCTCAATTAAGTGGTGTATCTGAATCTGTTTTTCCTGAATTAAGAAAGATATATCAGAATTTCTCGCATGAAGATGCTCTTAAAATTAAAGAGACAGAAAAAGTAACCAACCACGATGTGAAAGCGGTTGAGTACTTCATTAAGGATGCATTTGATAGATTGAATTTGAGTAAGTTTAAAGAATTTATTCATTTTGGTCTTACTTCTCAGGATATTAATAACACAGCTATTCCTCTTTCAACGAAAGAAGCTTTTCACGAAGTTTATATGCCTGCTTTTATTAATATTGTCAACAAATTAAAAGAATTAAGTATTGAGTGGAAAGATGTTCCAATGCTTGCACGCACACATGGACAACCCGCATCACCAACTCGCTTAGGAAAAGAGTTTTTGGTATTTGTCGAACGATTGGAAGAGCAGTTGAGATTATTAAATAATGTTCCCTTTGCTGCTAAGTTTGGTGGAGCTACTGGTAATTTCAATGCACATTGTGTTGCATATCCAGATCGTGACTGGAGACAATTTGGTTCAGATTTCGTTGAGTTGTCACTTGGCTTGAAACATTCATTTCCAACTACTCAAATAGAGCATTACGATCATTTTGCTGCGTTTTTTGATGCCTTAAAACGTATCAATACCATAATAATTGACTTAAATCGTGATTTATGGACCTATATTTCAATGGAATATTTTAAGCAAAAAATAAAAGAAGGAGAAATCGGTTCTTCAGCTATGCCGCATAAAGTAAATCCAATTGATTTTGAAAATTCAGAGGGTAATTTGGGAATGGCTAATGCTATTTTTGAGCACCTTTCAGCAAAATTACCAATTTCTAGATTACAACGTGATTTAACGGATAGTACGGTGTTAAGAAATATTGGCGTACCAATGGGACATACTCTAATCGCTTTTGATTCAACTCTTAAAGGATTAAACAAGTTGCTTTTAAATGAATCAAAGTTTGCAGAGGATTTAGAGAATAACTGGGCAGTAGTAGCAGAAGCAATTCAGACCATTTTGAGAAGAGAAGGATATCCTAATCCGTATGAAGCATTAAAGGATTTGACAAGAACTAATAGTGTTATCAACAAAGAATCTATGCACAGGTTTATAGAGGCTTTACAAGTTTCTGACGCTATTAAGGCAGAATTGAAACAAATTACACCTAGTACCTACTTAGGAGTCTAAAGCTTTAAAATACTATATAAAAAGCGCTATATAATTATGTAGCGCTTTTTTCATTTTATGAAAAGTAAAATAAAAAAGGGAACTCTAATTAAAGAATTCCCTTTTTTGTATTTATTCGTTAATGAGATTGACTATAGGTGAATAACCTCGTCATAAGCAGCTGCTACTGCCTCCATAACTGCTTCACTCATTGTTGGGTGAGGGTGAACTGCTTTCAATACTTCATATCCAGTAGTTTCTAATTTTCGTGCAATAACTGCTTCTGCAATCATATCTGTAACACCTGCTCCAATCATATGACATCCTAACCATTCACCATATTTAGCATCGAAGATTACTTTTACGAAACCATCTGGTGTTCCAGATGCTTTTGCTTTTCCTGAAGCTGAGAAAGGGAATTTCCCAACTTTAATTTCATAACCAGCTTCTTTAGCTTTCTTCTCAGTCATTCCAACTGATGCTATTTCTGGTGTAGCATAAGTACATCCAGGAATGTTTCCATAATCTAATGCTTCTACATGTAGACCGGCAATTTTTTCAACACATAAAATTCCTTCCGCAGAAGCAACGTGTGCCAAAGCTTGTCCAGGGACTACGTCTCCAATAGCATAATATCCTGGGATATTAGTTTGGTAAAAATCATTTACTAAGATTTTATCTCTATCAGTAGCGATTCCAACCTCTTCTAATCCAATGTTTTCAATATTTGATTTAATTCCAACAGCTGATAATAAGATGTCTGCTTCAAGAATTTCTTCTCCTTTTGCTGTTTTTACAGTTGCTTTAACTCCTGTACCAGATGTGTCAACACTTTCAACTGATGAATTTGTCATGATATTAATACCTGACTTTTTCAAAGAACGCTCAAACTGTTTAGAAATATCTTCATCTTCTACTGGAACGATATTTGGCATGAACTCAACAATGGTTACATCTGTTCCCATAGAATTGTAGAAGTGTGCAAATTCAACTCCAATAGCTCCTGAACCTACAACAATCATTTTCTTTGGTTGTTCTGCTAAAGTAAGTGCTTGGCGGTATCCAATTACTTTTTTACCATCTTGTGGTAAATTAGGCAATTCTCTTGAACGAGCACCTGTTGCAATGATAATATGGTCTGCAGAAATTTCTGTTACTTTTCCATCTTTATCAGTAACGTCAACTTTTTTACCTGGTTTTATTTTACCAAATCCATCAATTACTTCAATTTTATTTTTCTTCATTAAGAACTGAACACCTTTGCTCATATCGTTCGCAACTCCTCTTGAGCGGTCAATTACAGCATTGAAGTCTTTGTCAACAGTTCCGTCGATGGTTAAACCATAATCTGAAGCGTGTTTAAGATAATCAAAAACTTGCGCAGATTTCAAAAGTGCTTTTGTTGGAATACATCCCCAATTTAAGCAAATACCTCCTAAGTTTTCTTTTTCAACAACTGCAACTTTAAAGCCTAATTGAGATGCTCTAATTGCTGTTACATACCCTCCTGGGCCACTTCCTAATACAATAATATCGAATTTCATGTCTTTGTTTTTATATTTTTAATACTCTCAAGAATAACCATAACTGGCAAAGGTTAGTGTGTTATTTATGAGTCTTTCTATATAACCAATCAAGTTACGAAAATAATGATTTATTTCTGTTATTGAAACTTTCATAATGAAAAGTTCCTCTTGAAGTATTTCTATCTAATAATTATAATTAACTGTTAGTTTTATTAAGATATTCGTAATCATAGGGTGCAAAATGATTTGAAAAAATCAAAATTTCACTATGCTATAATACCACTTTGATATTGAGAGTCGTATAGGTTTCGATAATATCCACCTTCGATTTGCAATAAATCATCATGAGTACCTTTTTCCACGATCTGTCCTTGGTCCATAACTATTATTTGGTCTGCACTCACTATGGTTGCTAAACGATGTGCAATGACTATTGAGGTGCGATCTTGAGTTAGATAATTAGTAGCTCTTTGAATAAGTTCTTCAGAATAACTATCAATAGAAGATGTTGCTTCATCTAAGATAAGAATGCTTGGGTCACTCACATAGGCGCGGAGGAAAGAGATTAATTGTCGTTGTCCAGAAGATAACATAACACCACGTTCTTTAACGTTGTAGTCATATCCGCCAGGTAAGCTCTGTATGAATTCATGTATTCCTATTTTCTTAGCTGCTTTTACAACTTCTTCTCTTGATATTCCAGGATTATTAAGAGTAATATTGTTTAAAATAGAGTCGCTAAATAAAAAGACATCTTGAAGTACTACAGCAATTTGTTTTCGCAAACTTCTTAAAGTAAATTCATTGATATTAGTCCCGTCTATATAAATTCTACCATTATCTATATCATAAAAACGACTTAGTAGATTGATAATAGTAGACTTACCAGCTCCTGAGGAACCTACTAAAGCAATAGTTTCTCCGCGCTTAATATCTAAGTTAATGCCTTTTAAAACTTGTGTACCAGGTATGTAGCTGAAGTAGACGTCTTCCAATCGAATATTTCCTTGGAATCTTGGTGCTATAAGGGTGCCTTTATCCTCAATTTCCTCATTGGTTTCTAATACTTCAAAGACACGTTCTGCGGCGATGATTCCCATTTGCATGACATTGAACTTATCAGCTATTTGTCTGAGTGGATTGAATAGCATTGAAATAAGCATAGTGTAGGCAAATAAATCTCCAAAGGTTGTTAGGTTGTCACCATTCACGATAGAAATTCCTCCATACCAGATAATAAAACCTAACGTTAAAGAGGAAACTATATCTGCAATGGGGAAAAAGATAGAGTTGTACATAATATTGCGCAACCAAGCAGTATTGTGTTTATTGTTTATCTCTTTGAATTTTTCATATTCAATATCTTCTCTGTTGAACAATTGTACGATTTTCATACCAGTTAAACGCTCTTGTACAAAGGTATTCAGGTTTGATATCTGTGTTCTCACTTCCTGAAATGCACTTTTCATTTTTAATTGAAAAATACGAGTAGCATAAACAAGTATTGGCATTGCGATTAGAACTATACAGCTCAGTTTCCAATTCATATAGAACATGATGCCTAATACTACAATCATCTTTAATAAATCGCTGACTATCATAAACAGTCCTTGACTGAATATACTTGCAATAGATTCAATGTCAGATACTGATCGTGTAACAAGTTTTCCAACTGGTTCTTTGTCGAAATAACGCATTTTGAAATTGGTTATTTTATTAAAAAGCTGCTCTCGCATATCTTTAACAATGTCTTGACCTAGCCAGTTCGCCCAATACACAAAATAGAATTGCGACACGACTTCTAGAATTAAAACTATCCCCATGAGTCCTACAAAAACTAGTAATCCATAGGTATCTTTTGTTTGTACGTAATCGTCTACTGTTTGTTTTAGCATATATGGACGTAAAGCAGCAAATATAGAAAGTGCTATAGCCCAAACAACTACCCAGTTGAAACGTTTTTTATATGGTTTTGAGTAGTCTAGTATTTTTTGTAGTGATATAGATTTTATTGCTTTCATTATATATAGGGGTAGGTAACTTGGGTTAAAAATAAACCTTTTCCAGGGACTGAAAAACCTGCTTTACTTCTGTTTTTACTTTCTATTATTGTTCGGAATTCAGATAAGGATGTTTTTTGCATTCCAATATTAACCATCGTTCCAACAATCGCGCGCACCATATTTCTGAGAAAACGGTTAGCAGTGATAGTAAAAACTACATGAGATTCTTTTTGCTCCCAAACAGCGTTGAATATAGTGCAATTAAAGGTAAAAACATCACTATTAGTCTTTGAAAAACATTCAAAATCTTCGTATTCAAAAAGAATTTTACAAGCTTCGTTCATTAGATCCAGATTTAAGGGTCTGTGTTGATACCATCTTGTTTCATCTGAGAAAACATCTTTTTCTAGTGTGATATGATATTCATAGGTTCTTGTCAATGCGTCAAAACGTGCATGAGCATCAGTGGCAACTGGATGTATATTGTGTACTGCAATATCTTTTGGTAAAAAAGAATTAAGCTTTTTTAGTAGTTCTTCGGTTTCGAAAGTTTCGATATAATCAAAATGAGCAAACATTTTCTTGGCATGTACACCTGCGTCAGTACGACCTGCTCCAACTAATTCTATAGGGTTTTTCAACAATAGTGATAAAGCAGTAGTAAGGGTTTCTTGTACCGTTTTTGCATTTGGTTGTATTTGCCAGCCGTGGTAATGCGTTCCGTTATATGCGAATTCTAAAAAATATCTCAAAACTATTTCTTTGCTTTTATAGATAGCAAATATAATAGAAAATGGCGAGAGCTTGATTTTCATTGTGATAAATACTTTTACACTTTAGCTATGATGGATGGGACTAAGCAGATTGAAATCATTTCTTTACTTTTACATTTTAATGTCAAATGAATAATTATGTTTAGAAAATTATTGTTAGTGTTTCTTTTACCTTCTTTAGTAATGGCTCAAGATTTTGATACTTATTTTAAGGATAAAACTCTTCGATTGGATTATGTATTTGGGGGTAATTCTAATGAACAGTTTGTGTTTTTAGATGAACTAAATTCGCTACCACAATGGGCAGGTAGAACACATCATTTATCTGAAAATATTTTGGAGGGAAATGCCCAAGTCCGTATATATGATAAAGACTCTGGTGAGTTAATTTATACACAAGGTTTTAGTACTCTTTTTCAAGAATGGTTGTCTACAGACGAGGCAAAGACTATATCTAGAAGTTTTGAGAATATTGCTTTAGTTCCATTTCCTAAAAAAGATATAGTAGTTGAAATTGTTTTTTTTAACACAAGTGGAAATGAAGAAGTAAAGTTAAAACATAGTGTTAGTCCAGATGATATATTGATACATACAAAAGGTATTGATAAAATAACACCTCATACTGTATTGCACAAAGCAAAGGAGCCAAAAAAGGCTATTGAAGTAGTTTTTGTTGCTGAGGGATTTAAAAAAGAAGAAATGGGCCTGTTTTATAATTACGCAAAAACAGCTATGAATGAAATTTTTAAACATGAACCTTTCGGTGAGTTTGCAGATCGATTTACATTCTACGCAGTAGAAAGTATATCTGAAGATAGTGGCGTAAGTGTACCCAGAGTTAATGATTGGAAAAACACAGCGGTTTCTTCTAATTTTGATACTTTCTATTCGGAACGATATCTTACGACTAATAGTTTAAAACAATTGCATGATTTGTTGGCAGGAATACCTTATGAACATATTGTGATATTAGCAAATACAGAAGTGTATGGTGGAGGCGGTATCTATAACGCATATACCTTGACTACTACAGGGAATCCTAAGTTTAAACCTGTGGTTGTACATGAGTTTGGTCATAGTTTTGCAGGATTAGCGGATGAGTATTTTTATGAATATGATGTATTGAGTGATTTAATTTCTACAAAAAAAGAACCATGGGAGCAAAATATCACCACATTAGTAGACTTTGAATCTAAATGGAAAGACAAGTTAGAAAATGGAACACCAATTCCTACGCCTCAAAGTTTGAATGACAAATACCCGATAGGTGTATATGAAGGATTAAAAGGGAATAAAATCTATAAGGCAAGTTTAGAATGTAGAATGCGAACTAATGAATACGATAAGTTTTGTTCTATTTGTCAGGATGCGATTACGGATTTGATTTTGTTTTATACGGGAAGCTAGTTGTAAATTGTAATTATTAAAAATATTAAGTGAGAAAAATATTATTGATTTCGGATACTCATAACTGTATTGATGAGCGTATTTTAAAATATGTAAATCAAGCAGATGAAGTATGGCATGCTGGTGATATCGGTTCTATAGAAGTGACAGATACAATTAAAAAACTTAAACCCTTGCGAGCTGTTTATGGCAATATAGATGGAATTGAAGCGCGTGGTGAATTTTCTGAGGATTTGTATTTTCAGTGTGAAGGGGTAACTGTTTTTATGACTCATATAGGAGGATATCCAGGAAGATATGTGGCTCGAGTAAAACAAGAGTTATTGAAACATAAGCCAAAAGTATATATATGCGGGCATTCCCATATTTTAAAAGTTCAGTTTGATGCTACTTTAGGGGTGTTACATCTAAATCCTGGGGCAGCTGGTATTTCAGGGTTTCATCAAGTGAGAACAATGTTGCGATTTGTAATTGATGATGCAGAAATAAAAAATATGGAAGTGATAGAGTTTCCAAAAAATAAAAAAACCGAACCCTAGGGTTCGGTTTTTTAGCGCACTAATAAACTAAGATGTTAGGTTTATCTTAATCGATCTACAGATTTTACAAGATCCTCATCCTTCTTGATGGCTCTATTAGCAAGAACTAATGAAACGATAGAAACAATAGGGAGGAACATCCCAATACCTTTCTCAGAAACCAGTTGAGTAGCTTCTCCAGATACACTTAGCAGTCGAAAAACAAATAATCCTAGTAATATAACGTTTGATATCATATTAAGTCTGTTCAATACAAACTGATTTTGTCTTTTTTTGTATCCCAATATACTAACCGCACTCAATGTAGCAGAAAGCGCAAATAAACCTGTATAAAAGGGATTCTCCATAAAATAATAAGCATCTCCATTACCATTTTTCCATAATGGAAAAACAAAAGGGAGTATACCCGAAAAAACGAGAACCAAAAATATATATACCGTTTGAATTCGTTGAATCATGTTTTTTTACATTTGAAGAACACAAAAATAGTGTTTCTTTTTTTAAAAAACCTATTGTTTATTGAAATTAATTCGTAATATTGCAGGTATAAGTCGTAAGTTCTTCATTATACGACTTTCATAACTTATTCCAATCTGTTTTAAACAACAAACTTATTTCAATCTATTTTTAATCAATAAACATTTCTATGTTTGACATTTCTGAATTAAAGGAAATGAAGCTTCCTGAGCTTCAAGAAATTGCTAAAAATGCAAAAATAAACCGTTACCGAACATTAAAAAAAGACGAACTCATATATCAAATACTAGATCATCAAGCAGCTAACCCAGAGCTAATCAAGTCAGCAGCTAAAGATGTAACAATAGAAAACATTGTGGAAGCGGAAAAATCTTCTAACGAAAAACAGGATGCATCAGTACCTCAAGCTAAGAAGACAAAAGTGCAATCCCAAGAATCACCGAATAAAGCGAAGAATATTGAAGGGGGAGTTGAAGTTCACAATAAAATAAAAAAATCACCGAATACAGTTGTTAAAGATAAGGTGGATGAAGTTAAGTTAGAAGAGAATCAACAGATTCAATTGGACAAAACTGAAGGTGAAAAAGAAGAATCTCCTGTTAAACAAGTGAGACAGCGAATTCGAAAAGAACCGAGAACTGATTTCAAAAAAGAGGGAGAAGCTAAAACTCCTAAAGAAGCGGTTGTAGAGAAAGAAACTTCTGTTGGAACTCATAAGAAAGTACACACTAACCAACCGCACAACAACAACAACAACAACAACAACAACAACAACGTAAATACAAATAGTAACAGTAATGCCAATAATAATGGTAATACTAACGCTAATTCAAATAGCAACGGTAATGCCAATAATAATGGCAATACCAATGGTAATTCTAATAATAATTCTAATAATCACTCCAAGAATAAAAAAAATAATTTTAGAGAACCAGATTATGAGTTCGACGGAATTATAGAGAGTGAAGGAGTTCTAGAAATGATGCCTGATGGATATGGTTTCTTGCGCTCTTCTGATTATAATTATTTATCATCTCCTGATGATATCTATCTTTCTCAATCACAAATACGCTTATTTGGTTTAAAAACGGGTGATACTGTAAAAGGAGTTGTAAGACCTCCAAAAGAAGGAGAAAAATTCTTTCCATTGGTGCGTGTTTCAAAGATTAACGGCTTTGATCCTCAAGTAGTTCGTGATCGTGTTGCATTTGAGCACCTAACACCTCTATTTCCTGAAGAAAAATTCAAATTAGACGAAAAGAGAAGTACTATATCTACACGTATCATGGATATGTTTGCTCCAATAGGTAAGGGGCAGCGTGGAATGATAGTTGCTCAGCCTAAAACGGGAAAGACGATGTTATTAAAAGATATCGCGAATGCTATTGCAGCTAATCATCCTGAGGTATATTTATTAGTTTTATTAATTGATGAGAGACCCGAAGAGGTTACTGATATGCAACGTAGTGTTAATGCAGAAGTTATTGCTTCAACATTTGATGAACCTGCAGAACGTCACGTGAAAGTTGCTAATATTGTTTTAGAAAAAGCGAAGAGATTAGTTGAATGTGGACATGATGTTGTAATTCTTTTGGATTCTATTACAAGATTGGCAAGAGCTTATAACACAGTACAGCCAGCTTCTGGAAAAGTACTAAGTGGAGGAGTAGATGCCAATGCATTGCAAAAACCGAAGCGTTTCTTTGGTGCTGCTCGTAATATTGAGAATGGTGGTTCACTAAGTATTATTGCTACTGCTTTAACAGATACTGGTTCTAAAATGGATGAAGTTATTTTTGAAGAATTTAAAGGTACTGGTAATATGGAACTACAATTAGATAGAAAAATATCTAATAAACGTATTTTCCCTGCTATAGACTTAACTTCATCAAGTACACGTAGAGATGATTTGTTATTATCGCCAAATGTATTGCAAGGTATGTGGGCAATTAGAAATTATATTGCGGACATGAATTCTGTGGAAGCTATGAATTCTATTATTGATAGAATGCGTAAAACAAATAATAATGATGAGTTTTTGAAAACGATGAATGATTAAAATCGTCGTTTTCTTTATAAATAGTAAGAAGGCCGTTTCCTATAGGAAACGGCCTTTTTTGTTGTTAGAGTGTTTGGAAACTAAAAAAGAATGAAACGTACAAAGGTTCGTTTAAAAAACGAGCCTTTGTACGTTAGAATTTAGTAAAGATGAAATTACTGATAGTTAAGGGGGTTATCTTAAAAGACTTGGGTCTATTTGAATGTTTAATCCCTTAGCAATTGCCATTCCTAGGTTAACATCTGCTCTAAACCAATGGCAAAGTTGACGGTTGATGATTTCTTCACGCTTTGGTCCATCAATACCATTCATAGCCCCTACAATGTTGTTGATTGTGTTTTCTTTGTCTTGCTGTGAAAGCAATCGGAATAAATTCCCTGGTTGCGTATAGTGATCATTTTCTCCTTCTGCATTTCTGTCAAAACGGTCTGCTAAAACACTATCTAACTGTTTTGCAGGTTCTTTATAGCTTGAGTCTGTTTGAATGTTGTCAAAGCTATTTGGATAATAGTTCGGATTGCTTCCTCCATTACCATCTATACGCATTTGACCATCTCTCTGGTAGTTATTTGTAGCATATGGGCAACGATTTACGGGAATTTGCTCGTAATTGGTTCCTAATCTATAACGTTGTGCATCAGGATATGATAATAAACGACCTTGTAACATTTTATCTGGAGAAAATCCAATTCCATCAACTATATGTGCTGGTGCAAAAGCAGCTTGTTCAACGTCTTGGAAATAGTTATTAGGATTTTGATTTAATTCTAATACACCAACATCTATTAACGGGAAGTCTCCATGTGGCCACACTTTTGAAAGATCAAAAGGATTAAGGTGATATGTTTTAGATTGATCTTCAGTCATTACCTGAATCTTCAAATTCCATTTTGGGAAATTTCCGTTTTCAATAGATTCGTATAAATCTCTTTGAGCGAAGTCCATGTCTTTTGATCTCATTTCATCTGCCTGCTTTCCGGTTAAATTTTGGATACCTTGTGCTGTTTTAAAATGAAATTTCACATAGTGACGTTCATTGTTGGAGTTAATCATTGAGAATGTGTGACTTCCATATCCATTCATATGTCTATAACCATTAGGAGTACCGCGATCCGTCATCAGAATCATAACTTGGTGTAAGCTTTCAGGATTTAATGACCAAAAATCCCATACCATAGTTGGTGATTTCATATTGGTTCTAGGGTCTCTTTTTTGGGTATGAATAAAGTCGCTAAATTTCTTAGGGTCTTTAATGAAGAATACTGGTGTATTGTTACCAACTAAGTCCCAATTGCCATCTTCTGTATAAAATTTTAGGGCAAAACCTCTAGGATCACGCTCGCTATCTGCAGATCCTTTTTCACCTCCAACGGTTGAAAAACGTAGGAATACAGGAGTTTGTTTTCCAATTTCATTAAATAATTTTGCTTTAGTGTATTTGCTTATGTCATTCGTAACTGTAAATGTACCATGTGCACCTGAACCTTTCGCATGTACAACACGTTCAGGAATGCGCTCTCTATTAAAATGCGCCATTTTTTCGTGTAAAATGTAATCTTCTAAGAGTATTGGACCTCTTGGTCCAGCAGTTAAAGAATCTTCATGGTCTACATAAGGTCTCCCAGAAGCGGTAGTTAGGTTATTGTCTTTCATATTTATATTTTTTATTGTAATGCGAATCTACAATTGAATATCTCAATATAGTAATTAATTAAATTGTTTGATTTGATTCGTTTATAGAAATTAGCTATCGATTTAATTAATATCGATTGGTTTTTGTTATGTATAAGGGTTCTATGAATAAGGTTTAATTTTTTAATGATTATAATATTGTTTTAAATAATGAAAGGTAGGATCATGAATTATGAGAAACTAATAATAAATAAGATATAGTGTGAAAAATGCTAAAAAAAATACCTATAAATAGGTATTGTGATTGGTAGCTATGCTAATTAACTTTACTACTAAGAAGATAGATTAATTAGAAGGTTTGGAAAAATTAAGTATAAAGTCTATGAGATTTTTAAACATTAAAACTTATGGGAAATCGAGTTAGAATTGAAATTGAATCACACCGTTTTGTAATGCGATTATTAATTAGTATTAAGGAGTTTGTTATTCGTGAGATAGACCCTTATCTAGAATTATTAAATCATTTAGCTAAAAAAAGAGTTCCTTATAAAGTCGTAGAATTGACTGGAGTGGTACCTGAGTGGAGTTCTTATTTAAAAGTATTATTCTCTAAAGCGCCGTATAAAAGTTTTAATTTTTTAGAAGCACAATTTGAATTTGAAAAATCGTCTTCATTAATGGCAGAATTTAATAATCAGTACCCATCTATTCAAGGTTTTTATTATAAGCCAGAGGTTTCTCAGATTTCTAGTTCTTCAAATGTACAAGATACTTTTAGAAATTTAATAACAACTATGTGTTTGGTAGATCAAAAGGTATATGTCTATTATTTCAAGTATGCTGTTGTGATTGAGGTTTCATTACATCAACTGTTAAAGGTAGATGAGGATGTTTTATTTAATACAAGACGTCAAGATGTTGTGGTCTTTCCTTCAAATTTTGAATGGGTTATTGCTTATGCAGGATTAAATTTATGGTATGCAGGATATAAGAAGTCAGGTAAAAGGCAATAATGACGATTTCTAATAGAAATCATTGTAGAGTTTATTAAAAAACATCGAATAATTCTCCATCATAGCTAGCATAAACCATAGTTGGTTCACTATCTTGATGATAAATATGTCCATGTTTATCAATCCCAATTGCTCCAGCAAAACCGTTCTGTTCTTTAAGTTCGTTAAAGCTTTTTTCAAAGGCGTGTTGGATATTCATACCATCGGTTACTCGAGTAACGATTTTTGCTGCCATTGCATTGTTTACTATGTCTTCACCTATACCTGTTAAACTAATCCCACAATAAGTATTTGCATAGGTTCCTGCCACAGTCGAAGAATCAGATATTCTTCCAGGTGTTTCGAATCCTTTACCACCGGTTGAGGTAGCTACAGCTATATGCCCATTTTTATCTAAACATACACAGCCAACTGTACTTGTCTGTAAAGAAAGTTTCTTGTTTTCATATTCTTCTCTTCTTTGTTTAGTTTCTGGATTGAATTGTTTGAATCCCAATTTTCTAGCAAAGGCGGTTGCTTCTAATCCACCAAGAGTTTTATCTTCATAGTCGAGTAACTTTTGAGCAATAAGAATAGGATGTTCTACTTCCTCTATATTTACAACACCTGCCATTTTAAGTAGTTGACCATCCATGATGGCTGCACTCATTCTTATGATTCCATCGGATTGGATTTGAGATCCAGTCCCTGCATTGAATAATGGGTCTTTTTCTAGTAATGAAACTGTATAGGCGACTGTTTCAACAGCAGAATGATTTGTCAAAAAATCGAAACCTTTTTTTACTATGGTTTTTAGAGCTTTCTGCTTCTGTACTCTAGAAGCTTTATCAGTAAAATACTCTGAGAAAAATCCACCGTGAATAATTATTTTCATGCTTCAAAATTTTGTTGTTTATATTGAGAGTCTTGGATAACAATTTTGTTTTCATCTAAGTAAAAAACATCATTTCTTGTCATCACATGAGAAATTAGATGGCTAATAGATATGGGTTGACCTATAGATACTTGTGTAAGGCTTGTGTCCATTATTTCTCTGCCATCTACTAGGATGATGTTCCCAGATCCTATAGCTGTCATTTTGTTATTATTTAAGATAACAAGTCCAGTATCTTCTCCTAAACCTATACCTATTTTCATTGGATTTCCTACAACTGCTTGAAAGAGTCTTCCGATTCTTCCTCGGTGAATAAAATGTGTGTCTACTATAATAGAATCTATAAGTCCTAGTCCACTATTAATCTCAACCGATCCTTTTAGAAGAGCATTTGAACTTGAACCACCATAAATCATATTAGAAGTTGCGGCTGCGGCTCCCGCAGAGGTTCCTACATATAAAAACTCTTCGTGATAGTATTTGTTTAATAATGTTTGATGAAATATAGTTCCACCTATTGTAGATGTTAATCGCAATTGGTCTCCTCCAGTGAAAAGAACTACATCTGCTTCTGTTAATCTTTTTAATTTATCAGAATCTAAGGCATCTCTCCGCGTTTCAATAAATAAATGATTAGCATTAACCGCTCCAAGCATTTCAAATGCAGTTTTGTATATTTTTGCAGCTTCAAGTGGGATTTGGGAGGCTGTTGTAACTATTTCTATTTTAGAATTCTTTCCATTTTTAGATTCGTCGATCACTTTCTTTAAGATGCCATTTTGGAAGAAAAAGTCTTTTTGTTGATTAATTATACTGTTATCGACACCTTCGAAATGACCAGTGTTTATGCCTCCTCCTACTATAATTAACTTTCCTTTAATGCTCATAATAGTTATAGTTATCTATTTAAGTCTAATGTAATAAATAAAATTTAAAAGGCTGTTGCTATTGATGATAATATATTAAATGCGGGTAAAAATTAAGGTAATCGTTATTTTATTTGTAAATTGATGGTAAAAAACATCGATATGGTAATTGAGAGTATACAAGTTTTAAACGGACCGAATGTTTGGAGTATTAAATGGAAAAAACTTATTCAAATGCGGTTAGATTTAGTAGAGATGGAGGATCGTCCTACAAATACAATTAATGGTTTTTTGGAACGAATTGAGAGTCTGCTTCCGTCTTTATATGAACATGAATGTTCGGAAGGGAAGGTAGGAGGTTTTTTTGAAAGAGTTCGAATGGGGACATGGATGGGACATGTTGTTGAGCATATTGCACTAGAAATTCAAACACTGGCAGGGATGAATACAGGGTTTGGAAGGACAAGAGAAACTAATTCATCCGGTACGTATAATGTTATTTTTAGTTGTATTAATGAAGAGGCTGGAGTATATTCTGCAAGTGCGGCAGTGAATATTGCTCAAGCGTTAATAGATGGAGTTCCTTATGAATTAGAGTTAGATATTGAAAACCTAAGAACTATTTTTAGAAAGAATGCGTTGGGACCTTCTACCAAAAGTATTGTTGATGAAGCCGTAGATAGAGATATTCCATGGATGCGATTAAATAATAAATCATTTGTTCAGTTAGGATATGGAATAAATCAAAGGAGAATTGAAGCAACTATAACAGATACGACTAGTTATTTGGCTGTAACAACTGCATGTGATAAGGGGAAAACAAAGACAATGCTTAGAGAATCTTCTATTCCAGTAGCAGCTGGAGGGAAGTGTGTGGATTTGAAAGGCATGAGAGATATTATTAAAGAAATAGGTTTTCCTATAGTGGTAAAACCTTTGGACGGAAATCAAGGAAAAGGAGCAACGATAAACGTTAGTAATATACAAGAAGCTAAAATAGCTTTGAATTTTGCAAAGAAATACTGCGATTCTGTTATTGTTGAAAAATATATATCTGGTTTTGATTTTAGAATTCTAGTTGTGGGTAATAAAGTTGTAGCCGCAGCAAAGCGAATTCCTGCTCATGTAATTGGAAATGGTGTTAAAACCATTCTCGAATTAATTGAAGAGACGAATAAAGATCCTAGAAGAGGAATGGGGCATGAAAATGTCTTAACTAAAATTGTAATAGATAGTCTAACACTTGCTTTGCTTTCTAAAAGTAATATGAACCTTGATACTGTTCCTAATAAAGGAGAGATAATTTATTTAAAGTCAACTGCTAATTTGAGTACTGGAGCTACATCCATAGATGTTACTAAGGATATGCATATTGATAATGTTTGGATGGCAGAGCGTATCTCTAGAGTTATTGGTCTAGATATTTGTGGAATTGATATTATGGCACCAAGTCTTGATGAATCATTAGTTGTAAATGGAGGTGTAGTATTAGAAGTTAACGCAGCTCCAGGATTTAGAATGCATCTGGCTCCATCTAAGGGAGTGCCAAGGAATGTAGCTGCGTCTGTTGTTGATATGCTATATCCTAAAAACAAAGTTTCTCGAATTCCTATTATAGCAATCACTGGCACTAATGGAAAAACAACCACTACTCGATTAATAGCACATATCGTTAGAAACGCAGGATATATAACAGGGTTTACTACTTCTGATGGTATTTATATTCAAGATAGAATGGTTGAAAAGGGAGATACGACAGGGCCTGTTAGTGCTTCCTATATTCTGAAAGATTCTTCAGTAGAGTTTGCAGTGTTGGAGACGGCTAGAGGTGGAATTATAAGATCGGGCTTAGCATTTGATTTATGTGATATTGGAATAATAACAAATATTAAAGAAGATCATTTGGGGTTGAAGGACGTTAATACATTAGAAGATTTAACTCGAATAAAATCAGTAGTAGTTGAGACGGTTAAAAAAGATGGTTGGGCAATTTTAAATGGAGAAGATCCATATTGTTTAAGTTTAGAAAAAAAGTTGAATTGCAATACAGCTTATTTCGCGTTGAATAAGGATAATGCAGTTGTTAGGAGATTAATTGATAATAATAAGGTCGTTGCGGTGTGTGATAATGGATATATTACAATACTAAAGGGAGAAGAAGTAATTGAATTAGAAAAAATAGAGAATATCCCACTAACTATGGATGGTAATGCAAAATTCATGATTGAAAATGTGTTAGCAGCATCTTTGGCTACATATCTTTTTGGTTTCGATTTAGAGGGGATAAGAAATTCACTTCGATCTTTTATACCAGGACCTAAGCATACTCCTGGAAGACTTAATGTGTTTGCATTTCAGAATTTTAATGTAATGATTGATTTTGCTCATAATCCCCCAGGTTTTTTAGCAATCGAAGATTATTTGGCAAAAGTTGAAGCAACCAAAAAAATAGGTATCATAGCTGGAGTTGGAGACCGAAGAGATGAAGATATTATAGCTTGTGGTAGAATTGCTGCAAGAATGTTTGACCATATAATTATTCGTCAGGAAAGACATTTGAGAGGAAGAACAGATAAGGAAATAGAAGGATTGCTTTTAAAGGGAATTGGTGAGTGTAATCAAAAAAGAACCTATGAAATAATCCCCAAAGAATTAGAAGCTATTGAACATGCAATCTCTATTGCAGAACAAGGTAATTATATTGTAGCTCTTTGCGACGTAGTTTCTAATGCTATTGATATTGTTCAGTCCTATCTTGATAAAGAACAAGGCTTATCTCGTATTTCATAATTAGCCAAAACCTCTTATTTGAGAAAAGGATTTGTTATAAAGGGATTAAAATTTTTTAAACCCATTCCAATTTAACGGTGTTAAGTACTAAAGCTGCCGTTGATTTGGATTCGGTCTTTCGCAAAATACCCTAATGTGCGTTTTGACTATAAATTTGTTAATGGGAGAGTTTTTGTTATCTGTTTTTTAATTGATGTTATACTACCTTTCGATAGGCAGTGCTTAAGACCTATTTTTGGATATCAAATTCCTGATTTGTGCTATTTGTTATGATAATATAGTAGTACTTTTGTGCTATAAATGAGTTTTAATAAATTAGTTATTAGATTCTTATGGTTTTGTTCTTAGAAAGAAGTAGGATGTAATATTTGTGTTGTTTTTTAACCGAAAAGTATAAGTGAATATTTAAGGAAATAATTGTGTTCTGTGCTTTTAAGAGTAATAAAGACAGGGAAATATGATTGAAAAACCATAAATTTGAGAATCTAAGTGTTTATTTAGATACTTATGAAGTGTTTAAGTAGACTTTATTAAAATTAAAATAAATTTGGACTATGCACGAGTTATCGATAGTGAAGGATATTTTTAGCACTTTGGAAGAGCATTATCAAACAAAGATTAATGATATTCAAAAAGTACAGATTACAGCTGGACTCTTATCTAATGTACAGCCTATATTGATTCAAAATGCTTTTGATGCATTCATACATGACAATGAAGTGTATAATGATATGGATTTAGAGGTGGTGGTCAATGATATTATTGCTCATTGTGATAATTGTGATAAGGATTTTAAAGTCGAGTTTCATCGTTTTGTTTGTTCCTGTGGAACACCTTCCACAAACATAGTTCAAGGAAATGAGTTATTCATTTCGAAAGTTATTTTCAAACAATCTTAAAAATTAAAAGAGATGTCAAATCCCAAAAGTTTAGGAAACCGCGTTGGTTCTTTAGAATGTGATAATACAACGTTACACTTATTAAAAGCAAATGATTTTGTTGCTAAAGCGATTCGCGAACGATTGAAAGACGTTTGTGTAATAAATGTGTGTTCTTCTCCAGGTTCTGGAAAGACTACATTGATGCAAGAAACAGGGAAGCGTTTAGCTAGCAAACTTAATATGGCTGTTTTGGTAGGAGATCCAGAAACAGAACGAGATGCTATTAGAATGCGTGAGGCGGGTGTTAATGCTTTGCAGATTGTAACGGGAGGTATGTGTCATATTGAAGCACAAATGATTTTACAAGCTCTGGATCATATAAACTTAGAGGGAGTAGATGTGTTGTTTATAGAGAATGTGGGGAATTTACTATGTCCTTCTGCATTTGATTTAGGAGAAGATTATAGGGTGACTTTATTGGCTACAACTGAAGGAGATGATAAACCTAAAAAATATCCTAGAATGTTTTTAACCAGTGAATTGATGCTAGTTTCTAAGTCTGATTTACTTCCTTATGTTCCTTTTTCGGTGGATGCGGTAACTCAAGATGCAAGAGAAGTTAATCCAAATATTGAAGTTCAAACTATAAGTACTTTAAATGGAGAAGGGATTGATGTTTGGTGTGAATGGATAGAAGAAAAAGTAAAACTTAAAAAAGAAAAAGCAGCTTTGGCAGAATAAAAGAATGAATCCATTAGAAATCATAAAAATCGATGCTGTAATAAGCGTTGAGCAAAGTGTATGTGGTAGTACAGATATATTGGAACTAGAATGGTTTGAGACAAATAAAAGGTTAATCAGAAGGACTTCTGTGCAAGGTTTTTTTCTAGAACTGGAAAAACAACAACGGCAGAAATGGAATGATGGGGATAGTTTGTGGAGTAACGGTAGTTGTATAGCTGTTATAAGAATTAAACCATGTCTAGCTATTAAGATTTGTACAGATGATTTACAGATGTTGAGTGATTTTTGTTATTATATTGGAAACCGTCATTTGCCTGTGTTTATTGATTCGGAGAGCAATTGTTTATTGGTTCCTTATGATGGTAATTTGTTTGATCAGTTGAAAGCTAAATTCCAAAACTTCATTGTGTTAGAAGAGACACAATTATTGAGTGAAAATAAGTTGTTAAATAAGAATTCCTAAGAAGAAGGGGTGATGAGTGTAAACTGTTTAGAGTGTTTTAAAAATGGATTTTTTCGTATCTAAAATAGATGAAAAATAAATTAAGGATTATTGCTTTGTGGTTGACTCCTATACTAGTAATTATTGGGTCATTACAATTAGGGGCAACTGAAAATCTGAGTATACAGGAACTTACTCAATATATAATAAACTATTTTTCAAGTTCAGACTTATTACATGATGTTCCTATTGAAACGATTCTTTGGCAAGTTCGTTTACCTAGAATTCTTTTAACCTTTTTAGTTGGGGCTGCTTTAGCGACTTCAGGAGGGGTCTTGCAGGCGATTTTTAGAAATCCTATAGTTGATCCATTTACCTTAGGAATATCATCAGGTGCGGCTTTTGGAGCCGCTTTGGCAATGTTAATTCCTGTTTTATCTTTAAATTTTACCGCTTTCTTTTTTGGTGTATGCGCTGTTGCAATGACTTATGCTGTTTCGTATGCAGGACAAAAGGCTTCATTGATTGGAATGGTGTTATCTGGAATTATTGTTTCTGGTGTATTTACGGCCTTATTAACGGTGTTGCAATATCTTAGCGATCCGTATAAACTACAAGCTATTGTTCAATGGACTATGGGGAATCTTCATACTGCATCATGGGCAAAACTTCATACCGCATTTTTTCCTATAGTTATTGGATTGGGAGTGATTATAATGTTGAGGTGGAAGCTTGATTTGTTGTCTTTAGGAGATGATGAAGCAAAAGCCGTAGGAGTGAATCCTAAGTGGTTAAAACTGATTTTAATAAGTGTGGCTACTATGATTACAGCTTCTTCTGTTGCGGCAGTTGGAGTAATTAGTTTATTTGGTTTAATAGTACCTCATATAAGTAGAATGTTATTTGGACCGAGTAATCATATAAATGTTTGGGCTAATCTTAGTATTGGAGGAACATTTTTATTAGTTATTGATAATTTTTCTCGGGCTGTAATGCCATTTGAAATACCTGTGGGGGTGTTTACAATGATAATCGGCGCACCTGTTTTTATCTATTTAATGCGTAAAAACATAATGAATTGGAATGCATGAGAAAAGGTGTAATAATAGATAAAGTTTCGTTCAATCATGGAAAACTTCAAGTTTTGGATGAAATCTATGCTCAATTTCCAAGCGGTAAGTTATCTGTAATACTGGGAAGAAATGGGAGTGGCAAATCTACTCTTTTCAAGATAATAGCAGGTCTTGAGAGTGGTTATATTGGGAATGTACATATAGAAGGATTAAATAGAAAAGAAATTAAATTAGGGAAAAATCAGGAAGTTAGAATTGGTTTTATGAATCAATTTCACCAGACAACTTTTCCTTATAAGGTAATTGATATAGTGCTTACGGGGCGATCGGCATTCTCGAATTTTTCTCCTTCAAAAAAGGATTATGAGATTGTAGAGGAGACTCTTAAAAGCTTTGATTTATGGGAGCTGAAAGACCAAAGTTATACTTCATTATCTGGTGGAGAGCGACAGTTGGTTTTGCTTTGTAGGGTTTTGGTTCAGAAACCAGATGTTTTGTTGTTGGACGAGCCAACAAATCATTTGGATTTAAATTATCAAGTAAAAGTGATGGATTGCATTCGAGATTTAGCTAATAAGGGAACTATGGTAATTTGTGTAATGCACGATCCTAATCTAGCTATGATGTACGGAGATTCATTTTATCTCATGGAGAATGCAAAACTGTCTGAGATAACCAATTTAGATACCACTGAGTTAAAGCAACGATTAGAACAAACTTATAAATTAGCTTTAGGGCAATTGTTTCATCAAGGTAAAGCTGTTTTTATGCCTTTAATTAATGCGAAAGATGACTAATATAGTAATTGAAAAACTTCAATTAAAAGACTTGGCAGAAATTTATTCTTTTGTGTTGCAATGTAGAAGTTCGTTGTTTCCTATGTTGGATGATAAACCTTTACCTATAGATTTAGAGCGATTTAAGGAATTTTATATAGATGATCCGAAAAGTTCGTTTTTAATAGCTCGAACAAAAGAAGGTACTTTGATTGGAACTATTGGAATGCGAGAATACGATCGTCGTTTTGAGGTTTTAAAATATGGTGAACAAAAAATTGTTGAGGTTACTCGACTTTTTGTACAAACTGAATATAGACGTCATGGCTTAGGCACAACTTTATTTAATGAGCTTTATACAGTAGCAAAAAATAAGGGGATTGAAATTATGTATTTGCATACTCATCCTTTTTTACCTGGAGCTCAGGTGTTTTGGGAAAAACAGCTTTTTCATCTTATTAAACAGACTGTGGAAGCGGGGTTTGTTACGTTACATATGGATTTAAGCATATAAAGCTATAATGCTTTAAATCTTGTAGCTTTAGGACTAGCAAAGTCCTGATTTGTACTAGTTAATGTAGTTCTATAGAGGTACTTTTGCATGGTAATTCTGAGATGAATACACCAATAAAAATGAAATTATCAAAACTGTATTTTAGTGTGCTGCAATTAGCTCAAAAGAATCTACAAACTCAGGTAGGTTGGGTACAGTTATGGATTGATTTTCAAAAGGTTGAATTGAATAAGAGTAGTCCTAAAAGCTCTTTATTCAATGGTTTATGGAGACAATCTCTTTGGGAACAGAGAGGAGTGAAACGTGTAAAGGAATTTATGCGACCCGTATAACCATTCGGAAGTGCGTTTGCGAGTGAACGTTCCGATGAGGTGTGAAATTGTCTCTTCAGACAGTTAAAACAGAATTTTACTATGGTTGCCATTTGGTCTAAGTTTTTATTTATGACAAATGTGTGAGAGTAGTAGTCAAAAATTACTTATTTTTAAGGGTATTTTATAGAATAATTGATGTTTTTTGATATCGATTGCTAAGGTATTATTTAATTTTTAAAAGTTAACGGTATGCACTTATTACCTAGAGAAACGGAAAAACTCCTGTTGCATTTAGCAGGTGAGTTGGCCAAAAAAAGAAAAGCTAGAGGTTTAAAATTGAATTATCCAGAATCCATAGCCTATATCAGCAGTGAATTGATGGAGGGTGCGCGAGATGGAAGAACTGTAGCAGACTTAATGCAATTTGGAGCTACGCTATTGACCAGAGAAGACGTTATGGAAGGAATTCCAGAAATGATTTCTGATGTTCAAATTGAAGCCACTTTTCCCGATGGGACAAAGTTGGTAACTGTTCAAAATCCAATACGATAAATTAGAGTTTAGAGATGATTCCAGGAGAGTATTTTATTAAAAACGAAGACATTATTTGCAACGAGGGAAGAGAAGTGACCCAGATAGAAGTTGTGAATATGGGAGATAGACCTATACAAGTTGGGTCTCACTATCACTTTTTTGAAGTAAACAAAATGATGAGTTTCGACCGCGAGAAATCATTCGGTAAGCGTTTAAATATCATTGCAAGTACAGCAGTGCGTTTTGAACCAGGAGAAGTAAAAGTAGTGGAGTTAGTCCCTTATGCTGGAACTAGAGAAATATATGGTCATAATGACTTAGTGAATGGAGAGACTTTATCGAAAGAAGCGAAGGCTGCTGCGATGAAGCTGGTGGAGAAAAACTTTTTTAAAAACAAATAATCATGAGTTTAGAAGTAAATAGATTAAACTACAGTGCGATATTTGGCCCAACAACTGGAGATCGCTTGCGTTTAGGAGATACAGATATCATCATTGAAATAGAAAAGGATTTTGCAAGTTATGGAGATGAATCCAAATTTGGAGGAGGGAAAACAATTCGCGATGGAATGATGCAGTCTTCTACAAAACTTCGTGATGAAGGAGTGTTGGACATGGTTATTACTGGAGTAATTGTTATAGATCACTGGGGGATTGTGAAAGGGGATCTTGGAATAAAAGATGGAAAGATAGTAGGAGTAGGGAGAGCAGGAAATCCAGACACTATGGATGGTGTAGATCCCAACATGATTATTGGTGCTTCAACAGAAGTGCATGGAGGAGCAGGATTCATTGTAACAGCAGGAGGTATAGATACACATATTCACTACATCAGTCCTACTCAAATCGAATCGGCCTTATATAGCGGATTGACTACTATGATTGGTGGAGGAACAGGACCTGCTGATGGTTCTAATGCAACAACGGTTACTCCTGGTAAATACAATATCATGCGTATGTTTCAAGCAGTTGAAAACTTACCTATGAACTTTGGTTTCTTTGGAAAGGGAAATGTTGGAACAGAAGCGCCTATTATAGAGCAAATAGAAGCAGGTGTTTTAGGAGTTAAAATTCATGAAGATTGGGGAGCTTCTCCAGCAACTATTGATAGAGCTTTATCTGTGGCAGATAAATATGATGTTCAAGTAGCCATTCATAGTGACACATTGAATGAAGGAGGCTTTTTAGAAGATACTATGCAAGCGATTAATGGTCGTGTGATTCATACTTTCCATACGGAAGGAGCAGGAGGAGGACATGCACCTGATATTATTAAGTCAGCGATGTATCCGAATGTATTACCCGCTTCAACAAATCCAACACGTCCGTTTACAAAAAACACTATTGATGAGCATTTAGATATGCTAATGGTTTGCCATCATTTGAGTAAGGATATACCAGAGGATGTCGCATTTGCAGATTCACGAATTCGACCAGAGACCATCGCTGCGGAGGATATCTTACAAGATAGAGGTGTTTTCAGTATTATGAGCTCCGATTCCCAAGCAATGGGAAGAGTAGGTGAAGTTATTTTGCGAACTTGGCAAACTGCTGATAAGATGAAAAAGCAAACAGGAGCTTTGCCAGAAGATGAAGGGACAGGAAATGACAATTTCAGAGCGAAGAGGTACGTGGCAAAATACACTATCAATCCTGCTATTGCTCACGGAGTTTCTAAGTATGTAGGTTCTATAGAAAAAGGCAAGATTGCGGATTTAGTTATTTGGAAACCAGCATTGTTTGGAGCAAAACCAGAAATGATATTAAAAGGAGGAATGATTGTGGCTTCTAAAATGGGAGACGCTAATGCTTCTATTCCAACTCCACAACCTATTATAATTAGAACAATGTATGGAGGATACGGAAAGGCTGTACTGAAAACCTGTTTTAACTTTGTATCTAAAATTTCCATAGAAAAAGGAATAAAAGAAGAATACGGTATTGAAAGAGAATTGCTTCCTGTTGAAGGGTGTCGTTCAATTTCTAAAAAAGATATGATTCACAATAATGCAACACCAGTTATAGAGGTAAATCCAGAGAACTATGAAGTAAGTGTTGATGGAGAGGTGATTACTTGTGCTCCAATAGATGAAGTGTCTTTGGGACAACGTTACTTCTTGTTTTAGATTTTTTAAAAGTATTTAGATAATAATATTTTTAAAAAGAGATTGATTCTTAGTAAGTAGGTGGATTATGATTGTAAGTAAAGCATTATATACTTTAGAAAAAGAACACAACGATAAAGAAATCGATGAGTTGTCAATTGCTTGGTATCAAGTTAGTAAAAGATTACAACGCTTACATACAGAACAAGGTGATGAAATAGCAATTCGATTTCTGGGAAAAGAACAACGATTAAGACAAGATGATGTACTTTATGAAGATGAGAATAAACGTATTGTAGTAAATATTTTACCCTGTGAAGTTATAATTTTAAAATCTGATAATGTATTTGCAATGGTAGAAGCTGCCTATGAAATTGGGAATAAGCATTTACCATTGTACTGGGAAGATGGGAGTTTATTATTACCATTTGAGAAGAATACATTTGAATGGCTAGAGTCATTAGGTTTTATTCCTATCAAGGGAATAGCCTCATTGAGAAAGCCTTTCGAAGCAAATGTGAATCCTGACCATCATAAAACCATCCATTCTAAGACAACCAAACTTAAACTGATTATAAAGTAAAACGATATGCAACATTCATTTATAGGAAAGCTCTTACATTTATCAGACCCCACCTTGCCGATTGGAGGTTATACACAATCAAATGGACTGGAGACCTATGTGCAAAATGGATTGGTAAACAATAAAGTTTCAGCCGCGGAATATGTAAAAAATAATCTTTGGTACAATCTAAGATACAATGATGCTGCATTAATGAAATTGGCTTATGATGCTACTATGGCAGAGGATGTAAATGAACTTTTGAAATTAGATCAAGAATGTGAAGCTTTAAAAAGTCCAATGGAAGTTCGAGTATCTAGTCAAAAGTTAGGTTTGAGATTGTTTAAGATTTTTTCACGCTATATAGAAAACCCAATCATTGAAAAATGGAAGAAATGGATTCGTGAAAGGGAATGTAATACCCATTACTGCGTTCTATTTGGAGTTTTTGCTGCACTTATGAAAGTACCATTAGAAGAAGCTATGCATGGGTTTTATTACAATGCAGCTATTGGAATGGTGACAAATGCAGTGAAGTTAGTTCCATTAGGACAGTTAGACGGACAAGATATACTCTTTGAACTTCACGAAGATTTGGAAAAACTGGTAAAGGAGTCTTTAGAATTGGATCGCAATTTAGTTGGTATGTGTAATATTGGAATAGATATCCGTTGTATGCAACACGAACGATTGTATTCAAGACTGTATTTATCATAAAGAATTAGAAAATGGAAGAAAGAAAATATATAAAAATAGGAGTTGGTGGACCAGTGGGTTCTGGTAAAACAGCACTACTAGAGCGATTGAGTCGTCGTTTGATGAACGAATATGATTTGGCTGTTATAACCAATGATATTTATACTAAAGAAGACGCTAAATTCATGGCCAAGAACAGTCTCTTACCTGAGGATCGAATTATAGGTGTAGAAACAGGAGGGTGTCCACATACAGCTATTCGAGAAGATGCTAGTATGAATTTAGAAGCTGTAGATGAATTAGATCTTCGATTTCCAAATTTAGAATTGGTATTGATAGAAAGTGGGGGTGATAATTTATCTTCTACATACAGTCCCGATTTAGCAGATATTACGGTTTTTGTAATTGATGTAGCAGCTGGTGAAAAGATACCTAGAAAAGGAGGGCCTGCTATTACGCGTTCTGATTTGTTGTTAATCAATAAGATGGATCTAGCCCCTTATGTAGGTGCTGATTTGGGTGTCATGGAAAGTGATGCAAGAGCGATGAGAAAGGGTGCACCATTTTTGTTTTCTAATCTAAAGACAGGTGAAGGTTTAGAAGAAATTGTTGGTTGGATTAAGAAATACGCACTTCTAGAAGATGTTGAAGAACCAAATTTATTACGATAGATTATGGTATGTTCACTGAATATTACTGTAGCGCAACGCAAGGGAAACTCTTATCTTAAAGATGCTTATGTTACACAACCGTTTCGAATAGTTCCTGTTGGTCAATATAAAAGAGATAATGCTGCTTATTTGATGATTATGAGTTCTTCTCCGGGACTGTTAGACAAGGATGATCATCAAATAAAAATAAACTTACAAAAGCATACAAAATTACAATTGCAAACGCAGGCGTATCAACGACTTTTTCAAATGAGAGAGGGGTCTCGTCAAACCACTGAGATAAAAATGGATAAAGGCACCGTATTTTCTTTTGTTCCTCATCCTGTTGTTCCTCAGAATGCGTCTTCTTTTGTTAGTCATAATGTGGTAGAAATGGAGAAGAACTGTCATTTTCTATTGAGTGATATTATCACTTGTGGAAGGAAATTGACTGGCGAATTATTCGAATACAATCATTTTCAAAATCTAACAGAAATATATGTTGAAGGAAAACTAGTTGTAAAAGATAATGTATTGCTACAACCTCAAATAATGCCAATTAATCAATTAGGAATATTAGAGGGGTATACACATCAAGCAACCCTGATTTATGTGAATACAGCGGGATATGCTATAGAGGATTGGATAGAACGTTTTCATGAAAAGTATTCAATAATTAAAGACATTGCATTTGGAATTAGTAAACTTAGTCTGGATGGATTTATGATACGCGTTTTAGGTAATGGTGCTGAGATATTGTTTGAGATGTTCCAAGCTATTCAAAATGATGTTTGGGAGGGGATTATGATATCGCATACGGTTCAAATTGAATCTAAAGAAGAAACCAATAGTTTAATATAGAGAGTTTAAGAATCAAGAGATAGTTAAGATGTTTATAGTGAGATGATTGTTTTGTTTTTAGCAGAAAAATAATAATTGAATAAAAGCAATGATTTTTTCGCTTTAAATAAGTAGTTTAGTATGGTTTGTAGAACTGTTTTTTTTATCATAAGCATATTTTAATGACAAAGCCTTCTATACAGATTTTAAACAATTCGCAATACAAAAACTTGTTTCTACCCAATGTAGATGAGCAAAGCTTATCAAATAATAGTAAGATACAAGTCTATAGAGTTGAGAATTATTTAAAGGGAATCATTATGCCTGTGATCCCCTATAGGACGACCTTTAATTTTTTGGTTTTTATTACCAAGGGAAGCATGACACAACATGTGGATAACGGAGCATATACCTTATCAGCAGGTGAAGTCATCAATATTAAACAAGGGAATATAGTAGCTACACTTTCTTTATCTGATGATGCAGAGGGTTTTTTTGTAACCTATGAAAATGAGATAGTGACAGACATATCTTTGGGGAGTAATGACGTGAAGTTTTTTACTATGAATCCTTATGTAGTATTAGAACCTGAAAATGCTTCTTGGGTGCAACGCATACTTGAACTTCTAGAGGAAGAAACACATAGTGAAAATAGGGTGACAGAGATTTGTATAACGCTCCTAAAAACACTCCTTCTAAAAATCATTCGTACAGACATTGAGACAAAAACTCCAATGAACAGACAATTGGATATTGCTTTTCAATTTAGAGAGTTGGTTCAAAAATTTCACATAGACCACAAGAATGTGTTGTTTTATGCCAATGTTTTACATATCTCAGAAAATTACCTCAATAAATGCGTAAAAGAGGCTACTAGTAAGTCTCCTAAACAGTGGATAAATGAGATTAGCATCTTACATAGTCAGATATTATTGCAAGACAAGTCTCGAGATATTGCAGGAATAGCTTTTGAATTAAAGTATAACTCTCCTTCTTACTTTACAAGGTTGTTTAAAAAAGTTACAGGCTATTCGCCCAGTGACTATAGAAAGCATAAGTTTTTATTGTAAACCAGTACCAATATCTAAGTATCAAGACAAGAAAATAATGAGACAGAAAAATTACCCGATTATATTATTGACAGTACTCTTGGTACTATTTCAAAGTTGTAAGCAAAAGACAACAGAACCTATAACAAGTTCTATTGAACGTAATTATATAGCAACAGATGCTAGAGGAGTTGAAGTGAGTTTGGAGCAACCTGCGCAACGCATTGTTGTTTTATTCGAAGCATTCGTTGATGCTGTTTTTATGTTGGAAGCTCAAGATCGTTTGGTTGGGGTACCCTCTCAGGTTTATTTAACGCCAGATTCTTATGATTTTTTCTCGACACTAAGCCCTGCCTTTGCTGCAAAGGAAATAGCTACTCCTAGTTTTAATGGAAGATCTGTGAACATGGAGACTTTGATGGCATTACAACCCGATTTGGTAGTGACATTTTCACAAGACTTACAAATGATTGAACAAATGGAGGGAATGGGAATCAAAGTATTTTCTATGATAGGTTCCGATATTGATACTACGTTAAAAGAGTTTGAAGGACTTGGAAATTTGTTAGGCAAGTCAGAAAGAGCTAAAATGATTACGGGTTATATGAGAGGAGAAATTAAAAAGATGAACGAACTAATCCCTGAAAAAAAGAAAACAGCTTATTATGTTTGGTCAAGGGGTAGAGTGCTTTCTACTTCAGGAAAAGGTACATTGATGGATGCAGCGATTCGTTTAGCAGGGGTAGAGAATGCTTGTCCTTTAGAGATGGAGGCGCCCAATATTGGAGTCGAACTATTATATCAATGGAACCCTGATTTGATGATACTTTGGAATACTCCAGTTTCTGATGTATATGCGCTTAAGGAACTCTCCAAATTACCCGCAGTCGTAAATAAGCAAGTCTTTGAGATGAAACCTATATTTCTTTTTGATCCTCACACGGTAAAACAAGTGCTCTTTTCAAAGCAAGTAAAACAATGGGCATATCCTAATTTATATACAAAAGAGACATTTGATAAAGAAGTAGAAGAAGCGAAAAAATTACTTTATAATCTCTAGTTTCCTATAAACAAAACAGACCTTAATTTATGAATACAACGAGTTTCTATAGTAAAGCCTTACTGTGGCTTCTTTTTCTATGTGCTCCTGTTCTAATAGCGCAAAATGAATCTGCAATATGGGGACGTGTCTTTGGGAATAACAATCAGTCTATTGTTGGAGCAACAGTGAGTCTTAATAATAAAGATTTCACAATCACTAATACCCGTGGAGAGTTTCGATTCGATGTGGAACAACAATTGCCTGTTGAGTTGTCAATAGAGTCTCAAAACTATGTGTCTTATTCGGTTACTCTTACAAAATTGAACTACAATTCAGAATATGGGTTTAAAATACAGTTAGTTGAGGAACAATATGAGTTAGATGAGGTTTTGGTAACTGTTCGCCGAGATAATTCATATACGACCAATTCTTTAGCTCTGGGCGGAAAGTTTAATGGTCGGTTGAAAGATTTACCACAATCGGTAACCTTGCTTACAAGAGAATTTATACAAGATAAAAATGCATTTCATATAAACGATGTAGTAGAAGACCTTTCTGGTGTAACAATGGCTTCTTCTTATGACGATTTTATAATCCGAGGATTTAAAAGTGGTTATGAATCAGGAGTGCGTTTAGTAAATGGTTTGCGTTCAGGTTATGGTTATGGAAATGCTTATTACCGTTCACCAATGACTATTAATCTTGAGAGTATTCAGATTTTAAAAGGACCAGGAGCTTCTTTGTTTGGAGATGTAGTTCCAGGGGGAACTGTAAACATGATAACAAAAAGACCCTTGGAAGAGCATAAAGGATATGTTGATTTTTCTGTAGGAAGTTTTGATACGTATAGAACGACTATTGATTTGGGCGGACCTTTAGATAAGGACAAAAAAATATTATATCGATTGAATGCGGGTTATGAAAACTCTAAAACGTTTCGAGATATCAATGAACAAACGAGTTATGCTTTCATGCCATCTTTTACTTTTAGACCTTCTGATAAAACACAAGTGGATGTTGATTTGGTTTTTGATAAGTTTGATGGTTATCTAGATAGGGGAATGGGGATACGAAGTAATGATCTTTTTGCATTGCCTCGTTCATTTACGCTTAGTCAACCTTCAGATTTTTATAAATCGAGCACTACTTCTTTTTCAGCACGTTTTCAACATAGAATTAATTCAGGATTGAGTATCAACCTTAGTTATATGAAGAGTATTTATAAGGAAGATGTTAACGAACATAGAACACTTAATACCTTTGCAGATGCTCCGAATAACACCATAATGAATTTGCGCTTTTTCGACCGTCATGGTAGGGATTATACGGACAACGCAGTGGCTTATTTAAAATGGGATTTGTTTGGAGATAAGATAGACCATCACATTGTGGGTGGAGTAGATTATGCACAATACAGAGGCGGTAAAGACAATCAATTAAGAGAAGCGAGAAGTAAAAAGGTAGATGGAGAAATAGTGCCACTTACATTTGATTTGTATAACCCCATTTATGAAATTCAAGATATTTCTAATTATGTGTGGAGACCGCAAGGACAATATCCTTTTTTGAGTCCATATAAAACAACTGGTATCTATGTACAAGATCAGATGAGTATTGGCTATCGATTAAAGTTGATAGCGGGAATTCGCCAAGAGTTTTATACATCTGAAACAACTGATAGTAAGGAAAGAAAAACAGCAAATCAAAACGTGTTTTTACCGCGTTTAGGAGTAACATATGAGATTAATGATGATGTGAATTACTTTGCGAGTTACTCTCAAGGTTTTGTGCCCGTAGGTGCCAATATGATTTTGAATTATAGAGATTACGGTTCAGATTTTGAATTCAAGTCAGAAAAGAGTTATCAAATAGAAACAGGGGTTAAGACTACTTTTTTTAAAAAGCAGTTGCAAATGGATGTGGCTCTGTTCCATATAGAGCGTCGAGATATGTTGTTGACAACGGGTGCTTTAACAGATGAAGGTTTACCTATATATCGCCAGTCTGGAAAAGTTATTTCTAGTGGATTGGAATTAGATTTACGAGGTCAGATTACTCAGGAACTACAAATATTAGGAGGTTATACTTTTAATAAAACGGAAGTAAAAGCTTCTTTGATAAACTCTGAGGTCGGTTTGGGGTTACCAGGTGCACCGAAAAATCTAGCTAATTTGTGGTTGAAATATGTGTTTTCTAAATCTGTTCTAAAAGGATTGGGTGCGGGATTAGGAGTGTATTATGTCGGAGAAAGGCGTATGGATGCTAGTGTTGGAGTTGACTCTAATGGTGTGGCACTTTGGGATTATTGGCCAGAATACACCAAATTAAATGCAGCACTTTTTTATCATATAGGTGCATTAAAAGTGGCAGTAAATCTAGATAATGTGTTTGATAAATACTATTACTACGGAGGTTTTGACTATACCAGAGCATTTCCCGGGGCACCTAGAAATTTAAAAGTGTCTTTAGGGTATAGTTTTTAATTGTTACACTTCCTTCTTTTAGATCTTATGCTAAAAGAGGGAAGTGTAAGTTATTTAACTAGTTATCGAATTTTAAATTTATAAGAAAATTCTAGACTAAGTAAATGTTCATATTGAAATTTAGTACTGTGACCAAAAGTGTAAAAAGTCGGTCTATAAATAGCGCCAATATTAAAGTTGTCGAACACTGTAAAGTGTACGGGAATGACAAGACCAATAGCGCTATGGGCTCTTTTCTTAGTTTCCATTATAATAAATTGATATTCTTCTTTAAAAACAAATTCCCACATATTTCTTGCAAAGGCAACTCCATAGCCAACAGAAAATCGGTTGAATTGATGGTTGTTTGAAAGACTTACAAATACGGAACTTAAAGGCATATTGAGAGTTTCACTTGGATCTTCAGTTATGGGAACTGGATTGTTATAATCTTCAACAGCCGATAGTCTTAGACTTAGGAATTGTTTATTGGTATGATAATAGTCTAAACCGGCTGTAAATCCCATCATTCCAACAATGTTTACAGAACCTTCAAGTTCTGGTTTAAATTTGAAACCATTTACGAAGGGTAAACCTAGGTGTACATATAGATCTCCTTTTTGTCGTGAAAGTTCAGTGCTAAAGTATCTTTTGAATCCATTTTCTATTCCCTTAGTAATTCTTTCAGGGGTTATGGTTCTTATAGTATCATTGGTATCCAAAAAAATAGACTTCCTGTAGTAGAACCTTTTTGGATTAGTTAAATCCACTGCATAATTAACAGGAGCTAAAATAAATCCGCTTAAATTCACAAACACAAACTTCGGATCCCAAACAGGTTTTACCTTATAGTTTAGATTTTCCGTTTCTGTAATCAGTTCTAATTCTAATTCTTTTTTAGACCTTTCTACTTCTACTTTTGAGGGTAGGTCATAGATACTGTCATACACTCTAACTTTTGAGTTTGGAGCATTTGAACTAATATTGACTTTATATGTTTTATGATTCAGTACAGTGGAACAAGATGTCAACAGTGTCGTGAGTATAATCAATACTAATACGAGGTGTCTTTTCATGAGTAAGGTATTTCATTTTAGCGGGACAATATAGTGTATTTTTTAAAACATTTAAGATTTTGTTTGGAAATATTTTAGAGTAGCTGGTTGTGCTACATCATTTATAGAATTAAGTCGTTAATAATGGTTTTTTGATAAAAAATGTTAATCAAAATGCTTGAAGTTTATAATTAGTTTGTTACATTAGTGTAACTTTAAATTGTTGGAGGATATGGTTCTAAATTACTTAAATAGTATAACCAACATCAAAAATGAAATCAGAAAAAAAATTACTAGGAGCAGGTTTATTATCCGCTTTATTAGCTTCCCTATGCTGTATAACCCCTCTATTAGCACTCATTGCAGGAGGAAGTGGTTTTGCAAGTACATTCACTTGGCTAGAACCAGCAAGACCATTTTTTATAATTCTTACGATAGGAACCTTAGCTTTCGCATGGTACCAAAAGTTATTTAAATCGAAGGAAGAGATTGATTGTAACTGTGAGGATTCACGAAAAGAAAGTTTTTTAAGAAGTAAAGCTTTTTTGGGAATTATCAGTGTGTTTGCATTGATAATGTTAGGTTTTCCTTATTATTCTTCATCGTTTTATTCCAACACAAATACAAATAAAGAGGTATTGGATGTGAGCTCTTTAAAGAAAAGTCAGTTTACAGTTTTGGGGATGACTTGTTCTAGCTGTGAAGCTCACGTGAACCACGAGGTAAACAAATTACAGGGTGTGGTGAAAGTTACAACCTCTTATGAAAATAAGAATGCCGTGGTTGAATACGATGATTCCTTAACATCTATTAATGAAATTGAGAAAGCTATAGAAAAGACGGGCTATCAAGTAATAGATAAGTTTTAGTATTTATGAAGTTAGAACTATACTCTACCATCGTATGTCCTCAATGTGGATTTTCTAAGACCGAGCAAATGCCTACCGACGCTTGCCAATATTTATATGAATGTGAAGGTTGTAAGAAATTACTAAAACCTAAAGAGGGAGATTGTTGTGTTTTTTGTAGTTATGGAACTATAAAATGTCCACCAATCCAAGAATCTGGTGCCTCTTGTAAGACTTGTTAAAAGTGTAAAAAGAGCTTTGCTCGACGTTTTTTAGGTCGCTTTTTTATTTTAGTGTATTTATTTTTTAAAGTTCTCTTAGTTTTTTAATGATTTGATAGAGTGTTGCCTGTTCGTAAGATGCTGACAAGGTGTTTTTTAAAGGCGGTAAATGTGTTGTTAATCAGTCTTTGAAAAAGAAATATAATAAATGCTGTAATATAGTATGAAGTAAATATTTATCCCTAATATTGCACTGTTAGTCAAATCTGTTATTTGACTGGCTTTACTCCCTCTGTCAGGCTTCCAATTCTGCTGAGGGAGCTTTTTTTTATATAAGCTTTAGTTATGAGCTTTCTATTAGATAAAACACTTTTCCATTTGATAGTTTATAAGAGTAATACCTCTTCTTTCCACCTCTTGTTTCTTAATGACTTTATAACCTCTATTTAAAAAAAATGCTTTTGCTGTTATAGAAGCATGTGTATAAACAGATGATAAAGAGTAAAAGGATTCTAATTCATCACACAGTTTACTAGCGATTCCTTGTTTTTGAAAATCTTTGTGCACATACAGCATATCTAAACATCCCAAGGGGTCAATACTCCCAAATCCAACTATATTATTCTCTATCATTGCTATTAAGCAACATTGAGAAGAAAGTCTATGATGCCAACTATCTAGGTCAATATCCTCAGGTGCCCAAACATCCAATTGTTCTTGAGAATAATCATAGATATTTACATGGTGAACAGTATCGTGAAAAAGTTTAGTAATCTGTTGGATGTCTTGAGATTGGTAAGGTCTTATAGTCATTATAGCGTTGAATAAAATTATTGTAGACCGCAAAGATAATCTCTTCACTTTATATGTCAGTTTTGAAAACTTTTTTCTATAAAACTTTTCTTAAGTTAGTAAATGACAATATAATTGTAAAATATTTATTTTTGAATAATGACTAATAAGAGAGACAATGAATAAGTTTAAACCTAAGAAAGTTGAATTGAAAAATGGAAAAATTGTTTTAATAAGACAAGCAACAATTTTAGACGCAGAAAACCTTCTAAATTGTATAAAACAATATGTACCTCAAAGTGATTACATTCCTAAATATGAGCATGAGATAACGCTTACTATGAAACAAGAGGAGGATTGGATTAGTTCATTTATTACCAACGATAATTCTTTGCTTTTAGTAGCAGAGTTTGACAATCTAATAATAGGGAATATTGACTTAACAGGTAGTCGCAGAGAGATTATGGCACACACAGCTGTAATCGGTATGGGAATGCTAGAGGAGTGGCAAAATATTGGTTTAGGAACCATGTTGCTATCTTCAATCATTGATTGGGCGAAACAGAATCCAATTTTGGAATTGATTTGGCTACAAGTATATACTGTGAATGTTCTAGGAATGAATCTTTATCACAAAATGGGTTTTCAAGAAAATGGTGTTCTTAAAAACTTTTTTAAGCAAGACGGGAGCTACTTTGACAACTTAACAATGTCTATGAGTGTAAAATAACAAAGCCGCTATTTAGAGCGGCTTTGGATAATTAAAAAATACAATAGAAATTAGTTTCTAACGTCTATTCTGATTTCTTTTTCAACTGATTTACCATTTGAATTAGCAATAATCGTCAGTTTTTCTTTTCCTGTAATTCCTTTAGCAGTAACAATTAATGAGTCTTGTTTTATTTCATAAGTAGCTACTTTCGAATCATTAGATTTAAGTGATTTAATGATTGATACTGATGTATTATCTGCATCTACTACTTTGTCATTTAAAGCAATTGCTATTCGCTGATCTGGTGCAAGTATAACCTGATTCAATAAAATCTCTGGTGTGTTAGCATCTTCGAAGAATGGCATAGCAGGGAACCAGAAATAGCGGTCGTCATCCGTTCCCCATTCTCCACCTGATCCATTATCCCCATTTACTACAATGTTCTTCTCTAAACCACCATTGTTATTTACAATATGAACCCAGTTATAACTACCGCTATCTCCCCAACCATCGCGTTTTACTAGTAGTACTAATTTATCTGTTAAAGGGTCAACTTTTAAAGAAGCTCCGTAAAATCCAAGTTGCATATCTTGATTATCTTTACCTAAGTTATAAAATGCAGTGTTTAAGGATTGAGAATCAATATCAAATTTAACAACACCATTCCCTTTTGCCCAATACAATACATTTTGTTGTGTACTAGCAGAAAGGCTTCCAGCAGTCCAAGCATACCAAGTAGCAGTAATTGGAGCTTCTGTAATATCTACTTCTAAGGTGATTTCTAAGGTGTAAGGGTCGATTTTTATAAGCTTTTTGTTTGCTCCAACCCAAATGTTACCGTCTTTACTTTGTACCATCATAGCAAAGTCGTTTCCATCAATTAATTTTTCAACCGAATCAGTTTTGGTGTCGATTACATAGGTCCCCTTAGATTTGGTAATAGTAAATACATAATCTCCTACACGAACCATGTTCCCAGTTTCACCAGAGATTCCAGCAATGCTTCCTTCCAAGGACATAGTTTCAATGTTGAAGATAGAAACACCATTACTTGTAGCTATATATCCTTTTTTAGAAGTTATTCCAACAAATGAACGACCATCTCCTCCAATATCTGTAAGTAAGGCTTTCTTTTTAAGTGTTTTTGCGTCGGCTACAACTAATCTGTTCTGTTGTTTAGAAATAAGGAAAGTGTTTTCACCGTAGATAGTAGCAAATTGAGATGTTAATCCAAGTGTCTCTCCTGGGTTAGCGGCTCTATAAGCTCTGTATAGAACAGAACCATCATTTTTAAAATAGTTCACTGTTCCTAGGTCGTGTCCAAACCAGTCTTCATTGATTACATAGAATCCTTTCGCTGGAACGGCTAAAGATGCTTTAGAATCCTCAATAATAACAGTGTCGTCATTGATAGTTGGATCTTGAGGACCTGCTGGTCTAAGTAAAGAGTTGTCATCTGAAGAACAAGATGCTAAAGCTAGAACAGCCAATATAGGCAGTGAACGTTTAAAAAAGTTTTGTATCATTAGTTTTTATTTGAATTAGTTTTGAATAGTTGGAATAGAATTGTTTAATAAATGAAGGTCTTCGGCTCCCGTAATTTCTGTAGAAATTTCACCTAACCATCCAGCTTCTTGATTTACACCAGTATACACTTTTACAAAGTCGATTCCTTTAAGATGTACTTTGTTTCCGTTTTTGTCTACCGCCCAATCAATATCTATAGCCGATTGGTTTTCGTTATTTGGCAAATTATCCGCATAGCCCCATTCAAAAGCATACGACACCCAAAAAGGTTCCGATTCTGTTCCTTCGTTCACGGCATTATTCGGAAGTTTAGTACCTCTAAACGTAATCTTATCTTCTTTAATCCATTCAGGAAAATAACTTTGGTTGTGAAACATGTTCTTTGTTTTGAAACCAGAATTACCCTGGTTATCTGTCCATTTTATATATTCCACATCTTTTTCCCACTCTTGATTTCCAGATATTGGTTCTTTGTTAGAATTAGGTTTGTAGTAGGTTATTTCATAGTCTTTAATAGATGAGTTGTAAGCGCTACCCGCAATTTCATACCAAGTGTCATCAGGTATTCCATTTTTGTTTTCGTCATAAGAAACTAATACAATACCAGGTTCACTACTTCCACCTTCTGTATTATCACTATTTGGATTAGAGGCTGCTTTGAAAGCATTTCCTTTAATACGAAAATCCATAAAACCAGTTTTGTTCTCAACAGTATGGTCAAAACCAAAAACAATATAACCACCATATCCACCTAAACTGACCATAGAGTTTTTGGGACCTATTAAAGCTTTTTCTACTTTAGCCAACATACTTTCTTTAGTATCGCTAGCAGTGAAAGAAGGTAAGCTATTTGTAAATTGTCCTACAGCTGGTAGAAAATCATATACTTTTGAGATATAAGGGCTGAGTTTTGTATCCTTTGGGGGGATGGTGTCATTGTCATCAGAACAGCTAAAGAGAAATAAGCCGGTTAGAGATAGCAATCCAATTTTTAAAAGTTTCTTATCCATAGTTCATTAAGATTGATTTTTGCCAATCGCTTACGGGATAAAAAATGGAAAATTAGAAGAATGTAAAGAATATATAAACTAGGTATATATTCCTTTTAGTCTGTAATATTCGTCAGCCTTATGTCCCGAAAGCTTTAAAATTATTTTAATCTGGCAGGTCTTCTGACTTACTTCTTCTTTAAGAATCCTTCCCATTTTAATAAACAGTGGATATAGTAGTTTTAAAGAATTTAATGAAGCTTACAGCAGCGGGTCTGTTCAGGATTTACACCTGATTCCCTTTTAAGTAATATTTCCAAACGAAATATTTACACCAAAATTCACCGCGAAGATAACAATTAATTTGAAAGCACCCTTTTTCATTTTCTTTTTATAGATGGACACTCGTAATTAAATCTTCTTATAAGGTAGGTAGAAGGGTTAAATAGTTATTATTTTTCTAAACTTGAAGTAAGGTTATGAGTTGTTGATTCGCAACTTATTCCTAACTTTGGTTGTTTAAAATATCAACTTCTATGAACTATATATTATTTGATGGAGCTGTAAGAGAAGCTCTTTTACCATTTACATTTACTAGACCCGTTGCTGATTTGAGAATTGGTATTTTGACCATTCGAGAAAAATGGGAAATGTTGTTAGGTTATACTACGTCCACTATTACCGAAGAGTATTTAGCAACTAAGTATCCTATGATAGAAATGGAAGAGAACGTTATGATAAACGCTTCTTTTTTGCCCAATCAAGAGGTTGTAGATAAAATTAAGACTCTTGGAGAAAATCAACTGATACTTTTTAAAGAAGAGGTAGTCGCATTTTATATTGTAGGAGGACAAGAAGAAGTTGATTTTGATGAATTTGAATGGATTGAGTTAGAAGAGGATATAATCCAAGTTCAACACAAATGGGATCTGTTTCAAAAGAATGATCAAGCTTTAAGAGCAGATTTTCAGTTACTAACAGAAGATTCAATTTCAGAACCAATACCGTCTAGTGTTCAAGTCATAAATCCAGAAAATGTATTTATTGAAGAAGGTGCTAAGTTAGAGTTTGTAACGTTAAATGCTTCTACTGGACCTATCTATATTGGAAAGAATGCAGAAATTATGGAAGGAAGTGTTATACGAGGTCCATTTGCTCTAGGAGAAGAAGCTCAAGTTAAAATGGGTACTAAAATATATGGGGCAACCACTATTGGTCCACATTGTAGAGTTGGAGGTGAAGTAAACAATGCTGTGATGTTTGGTTACTCAAATAAAGGACATGATGGTTTTCTGGGAAATGCAGTAATAGGAGAGTGGTGTAATTTGGGTGCAGATACAAATAATTCAAACCTTAAAAACAACTATGGAAACGTAAAGCTTTGGAATTATGAAGTTCAGGATTATGAAGATACGGGATTACAGTTTTGTGGATTGATGATGGGGGATCATAGTAAATGTGGTATTAATACTATGTTTAATACAGGTACTGTTATAGGTGTTGGTTGTAGTATATTTGGTGGTGGATTTCCAAAAACATTTCTACCTAGTTTTACATGGGGAGGAGTAACGGAAGATACGGTTTATCAATTAGACAAAGCATTGGAGACAATGGAGGTAGTGATGTCTCGCCGACATATAGAGCTAACGGAAGAAGATGCAGATATTATTAAGTATATTTTCGAGAACGAAAATCAGGTATAAGATTTTTTGTTACTAGATAAAATCAGACGCTTAAAGCACCCATAATAGTGGTAGTTTTAAGCGTTTTTTTTGAAATATTAATTTTATAGTATTTATCTATAATGAACAGTTTCAGGTCTGCTATAGCTGAAGCTTTGAAGAGTGAAATAATGATTTCTTAGCGAATTTGTTTTTATAACACTTTGTCCTCTATCGGGAACGCTAGGATAGTATGCTATAGAAAGTTGAATACTGTTGAATACTAAATAGTCATTATAAATCGCTACACCGATTCCAAGTTTAGAATACATCTTAGGATCTAGAAAACGATTTTTATTGTCTCCAATAAATCCAGCCTCAATATTTATAAAAGGATTGAAACGAAAACCATTCCAATCATATGGAGCATAAGATTGGAGTTGGTAAGCAAAATGAAATCTTCTAGTACCTTTTATCTTAGAAGCATTTAATCCTTGTATGCTTGCCTCCATGTACAATTCATCACCCGTATGTGGATATCGGTTATATCCAATAACCAATTCAGGATTAAAGAAGTGACGAAACTTCCAATTGCCCAGATGGGACAGTTTTGTAAAATAAACACCTTCAATTAAAAAAGCACTTTGTTCAGGACCGGATTTAGTAAAATAACTTCCCCATTCAATATTAGTAGAAAAATAACCATGCTTTGTATATTTTCCAAAGGCAAATTTGGCTCCCAAATAGGCTCGGTCCTTACCGAAACGATGATTCCATCCCCCTGTTATTGAAAAAATCTTACCAACTTGAATATCTTCGATTATATCATAGTTATAAATAAACTTGTCTTGAACATAGTTAACCGAACTTATTCCTATAGAAGCTAATAGTAGTTTTTGACTACCATAAAACCCAAGAGTGTCAAAGTCATGAAGAGGTTTTTCTGTATAGTTTTGTTGCATATATCTAATAGATGTACGCAGATTCGTAATTTCAGTTTGGTCTTTGTATTTGGTATATAGAGGCATAGAATACCCAGCCCAAAAATCTTTTATATTATACTTAAAACTTTGTAATTCATAATTGTAGTCTTTATCAGGTAAAGAGTCTCTTAAAAAACGTTGATAAATACTAGCACCTCCTGCCCATTTGGTATACGGAGAATAAAAGGGGCGATCAAATCCAATACTTTTTATATAATTATTTTCGTAGTCAATGTCATATAACAATGTTGAACGAATAAAAGTGTTTTGAATGTTGTTAATGTTATAACTGAAATTATAAGCATTCTTGTTCTCATTGAACCTAGTTTTGTACTGTGCACTAACTTGATGTCCAAAACCACCAAAGTTCCTGTCTGTCAATTGCAATCGTCCAGATGAGGTAGTTAGAGACCCCGTTGGAAATATACTCCAAGAGTCTAAAACACGTACAGATACATCAATCGAATCTGGATTGTTTTCAATAGGAATAGGTTTAATTAATACGCGTCTTACATAACGTTGGGTACGAATTAAACGTTCAGACTCTTTAATGATTAAAGAGTCAAAAACATCATTTTTTTTGAACATTAAGAATTTCCGAATTGTAAACTCCTTTGTCTTTAGATTCATTTTATTTCCAAAATCCTCAAGCTTATTCTTAGGAACTTTTGTTGTATCTGATTCTGAATACCCGAAAGGGTCAAGCGTAGTTATATTTATATTTCGAATTACCTTGTTCTGTCCCTGTTCAAAATTTCGGTTTGCTTGAACGACAGGTTCCGTACTTTTAGATGAGGATGGTTTTCTAAATACCAATCTATGTAGAAAACTTCCAGTTTTAGTTTTTTTAGAAAAACCTTCAATATTGTTATAAATTTTTATAGAATCGTTCTGTGTATGTTGGTTTTGAGACCATACTACAACATTACAGTGGATGATTAAAAACAACACAAAAACAACTCGAATCATCTATCAATTTTAAAGTAGAAATATATAAATATTTTTTTATTATTAAGTGTTTATTTCCAAATCGCTGATATAATCTTCATATTCATAAAAAAACAATTCAAAGGCACTCATTTGAGCATCAAAAAATTCAAAAATAGTAGGCCAAGACTTTTTGTTGTTAATGCTTACTCCATCGAGATGAACCCAAATTCTGCTAATTTCTTTTCCGTTTTCAAGGAAAAAATGACGTTCAAAAATAGCCTCTGGAAGGTATTCTTCAAGTAAAATGTTTTTTAACGATTCAATCTTTTCATAATAGATTGTTCTCTTTTCTTCATCTTTCGGTTCAATATCTAAGAGCACTTGAGCAATTTTATTGTCCGCATAAAACTTAAAGGAAACATCTTTGATTTTAGTTTTGTGTAATAACCATTTTTTAGGATATTCATTTGCAAATGAAATCCAAAAGTCTTTTTTAATTTGTAGGGCTTCTTCTTTAGAGAACATAGAGAAATAAAATAATATTCGTAAATTTAAGGTATCTATTTTAGAACATCAAACTTATGACTTTTGATTCATTTTTACACAAAATACCTGAGATTAAAGAAGCACCACTATTAGCTGAGATGGCTCATATGAAAATGGCACCTCTTGAAAGGTTGAAATATTTAAAAATTACAGAAGATCAAAAGCTACAATCTAGAAAATCAGCAGTTATGATGTTGTTCTATCCAAAGGGGAATAATACATTTTTAGTATTGATTGAGCGTGCAGCATATCAAGGTGTTCATTCTTCTCAAATTGCTTTTCCTGGAGGAAAATGGGAACAGCAAGATAAAAACTTAGAGGAGACAGCACTTAGAGAGACCGAAGAAGAAATAGGGGTTGATGCCTCTAAAATTGAGATTATAAAGTCTTTCACTCAAATATATATTCCACCTAGTAATTTTTTGGTCGCTCCATTTATGGGGGTTTTAGAAACAGAGCCAATATTTAAACCAGATGCAAAGGAAGTAGCAAAAATAATTGAATTCCCTATAGAGGCTTTGTTTGAAGATGATCTGGTAAAAACAATTCTAAAAACAACCAGTTATGCTAAGGATTTGGAGGTTCCTGCATATGTTTACAGGAATTATAAAGTATGGGGAGCAACTGCAATGATGATGAGCGAGTTAAAAGAGACTTTGTTTTTAACTTGTAATAGTTAGTGTTATCAAAGAATAAATCAAGTATTCAATAATTTTAAATGCGAATTGTTCTTACATGATGCATATGAAAAATGTTTTTTAGGAAGAAGAAAACATCTACTTGTATCAAAAAACAGTAATTTTATCCACTGATAAACACACTATGGATTTATTTAAAAAGACGCCTTTTGGACATAATCTATTAATCAAGAAATGGCTAATTAGAATTTTCGGTTTTTTAACACATCGACGATTCAGAGGTTTTAACGAATTGAAGATAGAAGGGTCAGAAGTAATAAAGAATTTACCAGAAACGAATGTACTTTTTATATCCAATCATCAAACTTATTTTGCGGATGTAGTTGCCATGTTTCATGTTTTTAATGCAAGTTTAAAAGGGCGTATTGACTCGATAAAGAATATTTTTTATATATGGAATCCCAAGCTTAATCTATATTATGTTGCAGCATCTGAAACTATGAAAGCAGGATTGCTTCCTAGGATATTGTCTTATGTTGGGGCAATACATGTAGAGAGAACTTGGCGTTCAAAAGGTGAGGATATAACAGAAAAGAAAGCGGTTAATCCTAACGATACAGCTAATATAAAAAAGGCATTAGATGACGGATGGGTTATAACGTTTCCTCAAGGGACAACTACATCTTTTAAACCGGTTAGAAAGGGGACAGCATATATTATAAAAGAACATAGGCCTATTGTTGTTCCAATTGTTATAGATGGATTCAGAAGGTCTTTTGATAAAAAGGGACTCTACATAAAAAAGAAAGGTATTTTGCAATCTATGGTGATTAAAGAGCCTTTAGAAATAGATTATGACAATGATTCTATAGAAGATATTGTAGAGAAAATCGAATATGCAATTGAGCAACATCCTTCATTCTTGAAAGTGATTCCGCAAGAAGTGCTAGAAGAGGAAAGCAAGTTGAATAAAAAAAGGGAATGGTAATAAGATATTTCACTTAACCATTCCCTGATAATTTATTGAAAATGAATCATTATTAAATAATGATATTCTCTTAAATTAGATAGCTTCTATAATTGCTGTAAAGTCTTCTGCTTGTAATGCTGCGCCTCCGATAAGACCTCCGTCTACGTCTTCTTGTGAAAATAACTCTTCAGCATTTGATGGTTTAACACTTCCACCATAAAGGATAGAGGTGTTAATTGCAGTCTCATTGCCATATTCACGCTCAATTTCACGACGAATAAATGCATGCATCTCTTGCACTTGTTCAGGACTTGCAGTTTCTCCTGTACCTATAGCCCAAACAGGTTCATAAGCAATAACGATATTGGTCCATGCTTCTTTCTTTAGGTGAAATAAACCGTCTTTTAATTGGTTAAATATAACGTTTAAATATTGTTTGTTTTGGCGGTCTTTTAATTCTTCACCAATGCAATAAATTACACGCATATTATGATTTAAAGCTGTATTGACTTTGTCGGCTAATATAGCGTCTGTTTCATGAAAATAGTGTCTGCGTTCAGAGTGACCTATGATTACAGTTTCAACACCTACACCTTTTAGCATTTGTGCAGATATTTCTCCAGTGAATGCACCGCCTTCTGCTTGGTGCATATTTTGTGCAGCAACAACAATATTGGTATGTTCTAAGTGGTGAACAGCCGAAAATAAGCTAGTGAATGGAGGGGCAATAATCACCTCTACTTCTTTATCTGTCGGTAGTTTTTCAATTAAATCATCAAGAAAAGCGTGTGTTTCTGATACTGTTTTATGCATTTTCCAGTTACCCGCTACAATAGAATGTCTCATTATTTATTTAATTTTTTTAATAGGCTCATTAGAGCCTCATCATTTGTGTCAATAGCTTTATACATTGCTACATTACTCTCTTTATCTATCAAAATATATCTTGGTATCCAATCCAAATTAATAGATTTACCAAAATTACCTTTCATACCGTCTGTAATCCAATAATGATCACCTTCTAAATCATATTTTTCAATGGCCTCTTTCCAGCTTTGTTCTGTTTTATCAGCCGATAGAAAAACGTAATCTACTTCTGGAAAATCAGTTTGAATTTTCTTTAAATCTGGAAATCCTTTAATACAATCTGGACACCATGCGGCCCAAACATCAATTAAAACAACACTGCCACGATGTTTGTCTAGTATCTGGTTCAGTGCTATTTTGCTTCCATCTAAAGCAACTAACTCTTCACCTAAAGCTTCCGGACTAAAACTGTTCGGAGATTTCTTTTGACAAGCAGCTAAGCTTATTAGAGCAACAAATAATAAAATTATTTTTTTCATAAAGCTTTAATTTTAAGATTATTAAAAAATTCGAAGATGCTATTGCATTCTTGTTAACAAATTTACTAATAATGAAAGAATTTAAAAAGGAGTTTATAGTTAATTAGTATTGTAAAAACACTAAAAGTAGGTATTAATGAAGTTTGACTCTTGGGTCCAAATAAGCGTAAACAAAGTCTACTAAAACGGTAATGATAACAAAAATTGTAGATATAACTAAAACCGCTCCCATAATCACAGGAAGGTCTAAAGTATTTAAAGCGTCAACAATTTCTTTTCCTAAGCCATTCCATCCAAATATATACTCTACAAAAACAGCTCCTGCTAACATAGAAGCAAACCAACCTGATAGTGCAGTTACAACAGGATTTAAAGAGTTTTTAATAGCGTGTTTATACAATACTTGTGCGGTAGAAATTCCTTTCGCTTTCGCTGTTCGGATATAATCTTGATTTAGAATTTCTAATAAAGAATTTCTCATTAATTGAATCACAACCCCCAGCGGACGAATACCTAAAACAATTGCTGGTAATATACTGTTTTTAAGAGCTAGGTAATTACCGTTTCCATAATCATCTACTTCAAATAAACTGCCACTCATAGGTAATTGAGTCCAATCGTGAAGTAGAAAACCAAATATCCAAGCAAATAGTATAGCACTAAAGAAAGAAGGTAAACTCATCCCGAATGTACTCACAACAGTAATGGTTTTATCAATCCATGTGTGTACATTAAGAGCTGCAATAATTCCTAAAAAGACACCTACTAACAAGGCAATTAGTATTGCAAAAACCGCAAGAAAAGCTGTGTTTGGCAATGTTTCATTTATAATAGTACTAACTTTTTTACCGTTTTTCTGAAAGCTTTCTCTTAGGTATGGAGGTTTTATAACCAGTTGAATGTTTTGGTTTTTCCAAATAGGGAATTCATTGTATTTTCCAACACTGCAATACGTAAAGTCTTCAGATTTAAGACTGTGTAGTGAGATAGGAGATAGATCATTCAAATAATATAAATATTGCTTCTCAATTGGTTTGTCAAAACCAAACTTCTTTTTCAACAACGCTAATTGCTCTGAGTTTTCATTTTGATCTAACATCATACGAGTAGGATCGCCAGGCAATATATTGAATAACAAAAAAACCACAGTTACAACTCCGAAGAGCGTAACTATGGCATAAATTGTTTTTTTAAGTAAGTACGAAAACAAGTTAGTTATTTTAAAGTAACTAAGTCACGGTCTTTCCAGTGACGTTTTTCTACTATAGTACCTTTTTCTAGTACAACAATACTAGGGTTAGCTCTTTCTATGGTTTTGATAGTGGTTCCATCACAGCTATAGTAATCAAAAGGCAGATCGTATTTTTTAACAACAGCTTCATAGATGTCTGGTGTTGAGGCAGTAAGTCCGATTACTTTATAGCCTTTTTGAGTAGCTTTGTTTGAAAAATCTTTCATAACAGCTAATCCTTCAGCATCTGATCTGTTTAAGTCATATGTTGTTATTATGATTAGTTTAGGCTCTTCCATCATTTCTTCTAAATAACTATCACCGTCTTTTTCAATTGTAAAGTCGTGAATAGCTGGTTGAAAACCTTCAGAAATCAAACGATCTTCTCTGCCTACAAACGTTGCGTTAGCAGGTAAGTTCGCTAATTCTTTATCTGAAAAGCGTTTGTCTTGACCATCAACATTGTAAATAAAAGTAATCTCATATTCAGATTTTGGAGCACCTTCTGGTATTTCCATATCTTTAGTAATATTTGTTCCTAATTTATAGGCTCTAAAATCTTTAATAGGTAAGTGATTTAAAACCCAATATCCCATAAAGCTACATAGAGCCAATGTTACAAGTAATATTATTCCAGAAATACTATTATTGAAAAGAGGCTTGATAAATTTGCGGTTAAAAATCAGAATAGATATAAAAATTAAAAGAATAACATCTTTTGAAAAAGAACCCCATGGAGTTAATGGAATTGCATCTCCAAAACAACCACAATCTGTCACCTTATTAAAATAAGCGGAGTAGAAAGTTAGAAACGTAAAGAAAACGATCATTAAGAAGAGTAGGGTAAGCGTTAGTTTTCTCTTGAAACCTATTAGCAACGCAACACCTAATAGAACTTCTGCGATTACTACTATTAAAGCAATAGAAAGTGCATGAGGCTCAAAGATTGGCATATTTAATACTCCTTCTGAAAAGTATTCTTCAAGTTTAAAAGAGAACCCTATTGGGTCGTTTAGTTTAACTAAACCAGAAATTATAAAAAGGACTCCAACGATGAGTCTTGACAAATTTGTAATAATTTTCATATTGATATTATTTGTTGTTTGGATAATCTAAAAGGATAAGTGAGAATACAGCATAATTTAGCATGTCTTGATAATTAGCGTCTATTCCTTCTGAAACCAAAGTTTTTCCCTGGTTATCTTCGATTTGTTTTACTCTCAATAATTTTTGAAGAATTAGGTCGGTAAGTGAGTTTACTCTCATATCTCGCCAAGCTTCACCATAATCATGGTTTTTATTTTCCATCAAAGATTTAGTGATTGCTACTTTCTCATCATAGAGTTGTAGTGCCTCTTCTAAATTAAGATCAGGTTGATTAACAACTCCCTTGTCTAACTGAATAAGTGCCATAACACAATAGTTGATGATACCTATAAATTCAGAAGTTTCATCTTCATCCACTTTTCGAACTGAGTTCTCTTGTAATCCTCTAATTCGTTGCGCTTTAATAAAGATTTGGTCTGTCAAAGAAGGCAATCTTAGAATGCGCCATGCTGGACCGTAGTCTTTCATTTTTTTTTCAAATAGCGCTCGACAAACTGCAATTACTTGGTCGAATTCAGTGGAAGTCCTCTTCATTTCTTTTATATTTGTGGAAATAATTTCTTCAAAAATAACAATAAAGTCAAATTATTAAAACTATAGCCATTAATAATATGGAAATATAGGTTAAATAAAATAATATGAGTGAGTTTACAATCAATTGCAAAGGAAAATTAGTTGAGTTAGATACTCCTAAAGTTATGGGAATCCTAAATATAACACCTAATTCTTTCTATGATGGAGGTCGTTATAAGAGCGATTCAGACTTTCTTAAGCAAGCCGAAACCATGTTTGTAGATGGCGCGACTTTCTTAGATTTAGGCGCTTATTCCTCGAAACCCAATGCTGAATTTGTATCTGTTGAAGAAGAAGCACAACGCTTGTTACCTGTTTTAGAATTGTTGTTAAAAGAATTTCCTGATGCACTTATTTCTATAGATACATTTAGAGCAGATGTTGCTAAAAAAGCAATCAACAGTGGAGCTGCAATAATAAATGATATATCAGGGGGAATGTTAGATTCTAATATGTTGCAAACCGTAGGGGAATTGGGAGTACCTTATATTATGATGCATATGAGAGGGACACCTAATACCATGCAACAGTTCACTCAATACACAAATCTGATCAACGATATCTTATATTATTTCTCTGAACGTATTTCTTCTGCTAGAAGTTACAATATTAAAGATATTATCATTGACCCAGGTTTTGGTTTTTCTAAAACCTTAGACCAAAATTATGAGTTGATGCAAAAGATGGAATTGTTCTCAATTTTAGAATTGCCTTTATTAGTGGGTATTTCGAGAAAATCAATGATATATAAATTACTAGGAACGACTCCTAAAGAAGCTTTAAATGGTACAACTGTCTTAAATACTATTTCTTTACAGAAAGGAGCTAAAATACTTCGAGTACACGATGTAAAAGAAGCCGTTGAAACCTTACAAATTTTAAATAAAATACTATGAAAAAATTAGCATTGCTAGTAGGTAGTTTGGTGTTATTATCATCTTGCAATAAGAACTCTATGGAACTTTCAAGAGCCTCTTATACAGTAATAGATAATATAGAAGATCATTCTCCTATCTATTTTGAGGTAAATAAAGAACATTCAGACTCTTTAATTGTGAATAAGAATAATGTGGTTTCTGGAACTAACTTTATACTTTCGGTTTCAAGAGATCTAAATCTAGAGACAGTATTAAAAGAAAGTCAAAAAATTAAAGAAGATAAATACAAAGATAAAGTGCATCCCGATTCTAAAGGAATCTTTTTTAGTTATGCAGATACCTTACATAAAAACTTAGCGTTTTTTCCGATCAAAAATATTGAGTTTGCCTTTTTAAGACCACAGAATATTGATAATCTATTGTATATGAATGCTTCTAAAGATTTGTTCTTTGAAACCAAACCTGTTGAAAGAGAAGGATTGAAAGAGTTGTTAAAGCAGAGAGCAGATGTACAATTAGGGTTTAGTAAATCATTAAACTTCGAAAGTTATCTTCAATTGAGAGTTTTTCTAGAAGAGAATGATTTAGATGGTAAATTTGAAGCTGTTGATATGGTTTATTAAATGAAATTTAAATTTTATTAAAAGCCCAAGCTAATTAGCTTGGGCTTTTTTTATGGTGTTATGTGAAATGTTGTAGCGCTCATCCTTCTCAATTTCTTGTGTTTACTTCGTTTGTAATCAATACAGTAGTTTTTTATCGTTTTTATATAATAGGGATTTTAGAAAAACAATTCGATGTTTTCTTCATTGTAATTGACTTCTTGTTGATTTATTAATATTAGGTTTTTATGATAAAGATTTCGTAAAGCAGGTTTAACGGTCAGGTTTTTTAATACCGATATGTTTGCCATGTAAAAACTAAACAAAATATTAAAAATGAAAATCAACAAGACTTTATCAATTTGGGCAATGAGTGTTGTCCTTGCGGGAATGAGCGTTAGCTGTAATAACGATGATCCGTCAACTTCTAAAGATGATCCGACAAAAGAAGATCCTACAACACCTCCAGTTCAAAATAATCCAGTGACTTTAGCAAATCACTCAAAAACACCAGCCTTTGTCTTTGCGATGCCTGGGTTTGATAAATTGGAGATATTTTCATTGATTTCAAGTGAAGATAAGTTAAAAGATTCACCAGAATTCGTTTTTGGAGGACAGCCTGATGGTGCAGGATTTATGAAAAATCCAAACGGAGAAGGATACCTAATGATTACAAATCACGAAATCATGCAATCGGTATCAAGAGTCTATTTAGACAAAACATTCAAACCGGTAAAAGGAGATTATATTGTTGATGGTATTGGTGGAATTACGAGACTTTGTTCAGCTACTCTAGCACAACCTCAAATTCACGGTTTCGGACCTGTATTTTTAACAGCAGGTGAATCTGGGGAAGAGAGTATGGTTCATGCTATAGATCCATTGGGTTCTACAGATTTAAAGTCATCTACTGACAGAGTACTACCAGCACTTGGAAAAGCAAGTATGGAGAATGCAGTGCCTTTACCAATGGACGTTTCAAACGGTAAAACATTAGTTTTAATAGGAGAGGACCAAGGTTATGGTTCAGGACATCAAAGTGCAGGACAGTTGTTGATGTATGTTGGAGAAAGAGGAGATTTACAAAACGGAAAGTTATATGCTTTAAAGAGAAAATCTGGAGGTTATACGGAAATGGATATGACCAAAGGAAATGAATATGATGTTGAATTTGTTGAGATTCCAGATGCGAAGAACTTAACAGGTGCTCAAATCAATCAAAAGAATATGGATTTAGGGGTAATTCGATTTTCACGTGTTGAAGATGTTGATTACCGCAAAGGAGCTGCTAAAGGAAACGAAATTTATTTTACAGCTACAGGTCAGGCAAGTGGTGGAAATCCTGTTGCAGGTTACACTATGTGGGGACGCGTGTATAAGTTAGTGCTTGATAAGAATGGAATGTTAACTGGTAAATTGTCTGTTGCCGCTGAAGGGGATAGTAATCCTGGACACAATTTAATTAACCCAGATAATCTTTGCGTTACAGAGAACTACGTTTATATTCAAGAAGATGGAGATTCTTACTATGCTGATGCGAAACACGATTCGTATATCTGGCAATACAAAATGGCTGACGGTAGTTATAAACCATGGTTGAATATGAAACACAACAGAGAAGATAGTCAATGGCAAGCAAATTACAATCAATCTGGTAATTTACAGAAATTTGGTTCATGGGAATTTGGTGCTATGGAGGATATCTCTGATTTGGTAGGAATTCCGAATACATTCTCTGTTAATATTCACTCTCACACTTGGCAAAGTGATGCATTCAAAGATGCTGATAAAGCAGGTGTGAATACGAATAAAGAAGGAGGGCAGGTTGTCATCATTCGAAATGTAGAGAAATAATATACTAATTTTTAATAACCTCAAAAACTGATAGTAGAAACCAGTTTTTGAGGTTTTTTTATACCTATGCTAAACATCAAGAATTTTTCGCTTTTAATAGTTTTAACCTCTTTTATAATAGGGTGTAATAAGACAACAAGTGATTATAAAGACATTTCTAATTCGAACTATCTAATAGTACAAGTAGATTCTTTAAGCAAACCAATAGACGAACTAATCATTGCAATTGAGCAAAAATCTGATAGCACTTCCATTAGAAACTATTTTATTGAAAGTAGAGAAGCTTATAAAAAAATAGAATGGGCTGTTTCTTATTTTCTACCCCATACGGCTAGTGCTATAAATGGCCCAGCTCTGGATAAACTAGATTTAGACGAAAATAAATTCATTCCAGCAGAAGGTTTTCAAAAAGTAGAGGAGTTACTTTTTCCAGAAATTGATAAAGAAGGGTTCTCAGAATTACTGATTCATGCTCGCAAATTGAAAAATGCAGTCAATGGAATTAGAAAGAATTTTGAAGTAATAACTATTTCAGATGCAATGGCTTTAGAAGCATTAAAATTGGAGGTTTTTCAGATAACGACCTTGGGAATAACTGGCTTTGATACACCGGCAAGTAGACTTCAGTTTGTGGAAGCAACAGCTAGTTTACAAGGGATTAAAGATTTTATAAATACTAAAGAAGAATGGAAATCCACCAAAGCATTTGTTGCTATCAATACGTTACTTGAAAAGTCAATTCACATTTTGCAATCGAGTCCATCAAAGAATGATTTTAATTATTTAGGATTTATAATAGAGAATTTAGTTCCTTTAAGCCGACAAGTTGTAGCATTGCAAAAAGAACTAAAAATCCCATTTCTAGAATATAATCAAGCAATCAAAGGAGAGATAGGTTCTTTGTTTGAAGAGAATGCCATTAATATCAATTCTTTTTTACCGGACAGTAGTTATTATGCAACACCTGCAAAAATAGCATTGGGGAAGGAATTGTTTTTTGATAAGAAACTCTCTAAAAATGGAGACCGCAATTGCGCTTCTTGTCATCATCCAGAAAAAGCTTTTACAGATGGATTAAAAACATCTTTAGACTTAGCTGGTAAGCCTCTTCAAAGAAATGCTCTTTCTCTAAACTATGCTGCATATTATCACGGACAGTTTTGGGATATGCGAAGTGTGACTTTAGAAAGTCAATCATCGGATGTTATCACTAACGTTGATGAAATGCATGGAAATATGGAGGATATAGTTGAACATTTGAATAAAGATGAGGTTTATAGTGCTAGTTTTAAAAAAGTTTTTAATACTACTAAACCTATCGAGGTAAAACAATTAGAGAATGCGCTTGCTTCTTATGTTCGTTCATTGGCAGTTTTCAAATCTCGTTTCGACTTGTATATGAGAGGTGATTATACTCAATTATCAGATCAAGAAAAGCGTGGGTTTAATTTGTTTGTAGGAAAAGGGCAATGTGCAACTTGTCATTTCATACCTGTATTTAATGGTACAGTTTCCCCTTATTTTAGGAGTTCTGAGCAAGAGATATTGGGTGTGCCAAAAGATATAGCAGGAACGGAATTAGATTCAGATTTAGGTCGTTATGTGTTTAATACAGATCTCGAACAACTAAAACATTCTTTCAAAACACCTACTTTAAGAAATATAAATGAAAGTGGTCCATATATGCACAATGGTGTTTACAATACTTTAGAGGAAGTTATGGATTTCTATAATAAAGGTGGGGGTATTGGTTTAGGATTGGAAGTAGAGAATCAAACACTACCTGATGCACCATTGGATTTGACTGATGAAGAAATGAATGCGATTATCGCTTTTATGAAAGCGTTGAGTGATTCATAGAGAAAATAATAAATAGTTAATTAAAAAGCCTTGTGTAGAGATATACAAGGCTTTTTTAATTGGGATGAAATCTTATTAAAGTTCAATGGTTTTGAAACCATCATCTTGTAAGCCCCATAAATATTGAAATCCATTAGGAGTAAAATAAATACTTGGGTGAAAATCTTGGTGATGTAAGTTGTGTTTTTTCATTGCTGATTCACAAACTACTATTTTAATGTCATAGGAAGTCGCTTTTTCAATCAAAGGTATAAGTTCTTGGTTTGTAAGTAGTTCTTTAACCACTGGTCCAATTAAAACAATCTCATATTTAATTTGACTACTTTGTTCTTTAAAACTAATGCCACTATTAATTGCTCCCATAAGATAGCTGGCTTTATCAACTAAGAGAGCATATTTACCTTCTTTTTGAATAGGATATTCCAATGTTCTTTCCTCGATGGATTGAGCATTCATAGAAGTAATTGGAAGGAGATTTAAAGTGAGTAAAAAAGCAATATGTTTAATTTTAATCATGATTATAAATGTTGTTTAATAATTTGTTCTAGTTCATTGGAAGGAAATACGCCAGATTGTTTCCATTTCTGCTCTCCATTTTTAAAAAGCATAAGTGTTGGTACACTGCGGATATTATAAGCAGCAGCAACAGCTGGGTTTTTGTCCACATCTATTTTTATAATAGAGGCTTGATCTCCTATTTTTTGTTTTAATTCATCTAATATAGGAGCTTGTGTTTTACATGGACCACACCAAGTAGCAAAAAAATCTACGAGAATAGGCTTGTCTTGATTTATGATTTCTTGAAATGTCATAGTAGTTGTTATTTTAAACTTAGAAGATTAGAGTAAGATAATAAATCAAAAAGATATTAATAGCTTTCTTTAATAAAAACTCTAATAATTTGCTTTTTTTAAAGATGTATATATGTTATTTGATTTTTTTAAACTCAAAATAAATATCCATTTCTTCGTTAGAAACGTTTGCTTTTAGCTTTTCGTCTTCAAACCAATATTTAATCTGATTAGGAAAATCTAATGAGTCGTTAATACAAATAAATTCGTTATTTCGTATTTCTGTTATTTTGAATTCTATAGGGGTTCTTTCCTCATGAGTTTGAACAAAAAAACTCCATTTATCATTTGCCTTTCTTAATTGCATTTTCTCAAGACTTATAGTGTCACCTTTTTGAATTGTAAATCCAATTCCTGAAAATTCGGTCGGACTTATTTTAGTCCAACTTTCAAAAGTTTCTTTTCCGTCTTTATCATTTAAACGTTTCCAATCTCCATTCAACCAATCAAAGTTGTCTACTATTTCTGTTTTTGTTTCAATAGCTGAATTTTCACTCTGATTGTTTTTCGTATCCTGTTTACAAGATATAGCTAAGGTTGAGACTAATAAAATGTATATTATTTTCATATTATTTTGTTTTTATAATAGTTAGTGAATTTATTTACTAGATAAAGTTAGACAAATAATTTAGGTGAATCGTTTTTATTGATATCTGATAATTTGCAAAGGAGCAAAGGAGCAAAGAAGCAAAGGAGTAAAGGAGTAAAGGAGTAGGGTCGAGCGTAAAGTTTTAGTCTAGTAGACTAAAATAGCGACGGAGCCAGCAGGCGTGCTGGAGTAAGGATCATAGAAGCAAAGGAGTAGGGTCGAGCGTAAAGTTTTAGTCTAGTAGACTAAAATAGCGCCGGAGCCAGCAAGCGTGCTGGAGTAAGGATCATAGAGGCTAAGGAGTAGGGTCGAGCGTAAAGTTTTAGTCTAGTAGACTAAAATAGCGCCGGAGCCAGTAGGCGTGCTGGAGTAAGAAGCATAGAGGCAAAGGAGCAAAGAGGCAAAGGAGCAAAGAGGCAAAGGAGCAAAGAGGCAAAGGAGTAGGGTCGAGCGTAAAGTTTTAGTCTAGTAGACTAAAATAGCGACGGAGCCAGCAGGCGTGCTGGAGTGAGGAGTATAGAGGCAAAGGAGTAGGGTCGAGCGTAAAGTTTTAGTCTAGTAGACTAAAATAGCGCCGGAGCCAGCAGGCGTGCTGGAGTGAGGAGTATAGAGGCAAAGGAGCATAGAGGCAAAGGAGCATAGAGGCAGGGCTGATTGTTAAATTTTAGTCTGGAAATACTTTTGCATTGATAATAGTTTCAATTTCGGAAATTAAGATTTCATTAAGTGAAGGGCATTTGCTAATATGATCTAGAAAAAAATAGGCATAAGAACGATACGCTTTATGATATTATTTGCATACTGTTGTGTAGTTTGTAAGTATGTAAAGTTTTTGAAATCATTGCGTTATACATATTTACATAGTGTTCTTTTAGAGTAAATCATTTCGCTATTCATGTAGTTATATTTATTTAAAACATAATTTTAAATATTTAATTATATTAGCAGGCAATTTAACGAAATGCGGATATAGGTGTTGTTTTACAAAACTTCAATCTACTGTGTTGCGTAAAGAAAAAAACAATGTCACCTGTGGTTTTAGCCAGCATTACAATTTTAAGATGGTTCATGATAAAACAACAGCAATTCGGTAATTAATTTTTTCGGATTCGTTCCATTGATACTATTTTTGAACCAAAATAATTAAGGAAATATACAATGAAGAAATTTTTAAAAATCATTAAGTTCACATTTATAACCATTTCAAGTATTTGCTTACTATTTATCTTATATTTTTTTATCAGCAATAAATTATTTTTAGAATCTAAAAATGAAAGTAACATAACCTATTTGAAAAAAAATAGTACTGAAACTACAAATTCAATTAATGACAAATTATTTGATGATGATTTTTATAAATCAAAGGTTTTCCTTTTGGGAGAAATTCACGGTTATGCTGACAATCAAAAATTAGATAAGGAGTTGCTTTTTTTTCTGAATAAAAAGTTAGGTGTTAAATATTACATTGCAGAAATGGATAGCATAACAGCTAAAAAACTTAATCACTTCTTGACAGATGGCTTGAAAAATCAAGAAACATTGAAAGAGGTAGTTTTGGCAATTAAAAAAAGAATTCCTCAACAATCAAGTCAAGAACTATTTGACAAATGGAATTACATTTATGATTATAATCAAAAACTAACAGATTCATTAAAAATCACAGTAATTGGGATAGACAAAAATTTCGATGATGATTCAAAAATAACAAGAGATTTGGCAATGGTAATTAATTTTAAGAATTCAATTAAACAATTGAATCTTGAAAATGAAAAATTCTACGGTCTTTTTGGTTATTTCCATGTCTTGCAAAATATAACTGAAAATGGAAAAGAAACATTTGCTTCTGAACTAAAAAAATCTGGTATAAAAACCACAAGTTTTGTTAGTTATACTATAGACAGCGAAATGTACCTTCCTAAAACCCCCCAATTACCTACACCGGAGAATGAAAAAGTGGATTGGATTAATGCAGATGGTCCATTGCAACTTGTTAAGGGAATCAATGATTTAAAGGAATTAAGTAAACCCAATTCAATTACCCTTTTTAGGTTAAATTCAGAGAACACCCCTTTTCTAAAATCTCAGCACCTAATTAGTGTGAAATCGAGAGTTTTTGGAGAAAATGTTGTTCCTCAAAAAGGTACTTTTACAACAGATTATTTTCAGTATATTTTTCTATTGAGAAATTCCAAAGCATTAACAAAACTGAAATAGAACACTACAGCTATCAACAGTTTGACAAGATGATGTTTTTAATGCTAAAATTAAGGGAGTCTTTAAATCACGGTTCACCTTTCAGACTCCTTTATGGCCAATCCGCCTCCTGGATCGTACACTAAAAATGTATACTAGACATTTTCTTACCGCTGCGCCCTCCAGTCTCCGGTCCCATCGTTCCTGTCCCCATATTTAGTCTCCTGTCTCCTTTATTGCCAACACGCCGCCTGGCTCGTTCACTAAAAATGTCTACTAGACATTTTCTTAACGCTTCGCCCCCTAATTTAAATCACAATTCATACAAGAGACAAAGTAAATCTGCGAGAGCGGTTTAATCCTTAAAAGAAGCCATTCAATTCAGATGAAGATTTATTTCTTTCGTTTATAATGCAGTTGTGTCAATCCTGTTTCAAACGTTTTGACATTGAGAAGTTCAAGCGTTTGCTCTGGTCTGTTGTCTTTAAAAAGTCTTATTCCATTTCCTAATAATACGGGGACTATTGAAATGGTAAACTCATCTATTAAATCGTACCTCAGTAGTTCATTTATTACTTCCGCTCCACCGTCACAATAAATATTTTCTCCTTTTTCTAATTTCAGTCGATTGATTAATTTAGTCAAACTCCCTGTATAGAAAGTAGTTCTACCTACTTTCGGTCTTTCCGTTCTTGTAATAACATAAACATCTCGTTGTCCGTTGTCATAATGAGACAGACCAACATTTTTTAATACATAGTCATATGTTTTTCTACCAATAATTATGGTGTCAATTTTGGACGTAAATTCCGCATAGCCGTAATCTTCTCCTACTTTTTCTACAAGTTTCAAGAAACTTAGGTCATCATTTGGTTTTGCAATATACCCGTCTAAACTCATTGCAATGAAAAGTGATATTTTTCGCATCTGATTTTGATTTTCAATGTTTCTGCAAAGTTAGCTTTGGACAATGATAAAGATAAATAGAATAACAATTATTGTTATTAAGTAACCTTTAAATATTTACATATTAGTGATTTAAATTTATTTAATATTTGATTTTCTGCAAAACAATTACAACCAATATTATTCTTTCAACGAAACAAAAACACAGCCTTCATAAAGGCCTATGCGCTTATTTATTTCATCTGCTCACTGATTACTATTCACTACTTTCAGTCTCCAGTCACCTTTATAGCCATCACGCCGCCTGGCTCGTTCACTAAAAATGTCTACTAGACATTTTCTTAACGCTTCGCCCCTAATATAAATCAAAGAAATCCTTAAATCATAAAAATCACAGTTCAGACAATTTCAGTCCCCTTTATGGCCATCACGCCTTCTGGCTCGTTAACTAAAAATGTCTATTAGGCATTTTCTTAACGCTCCGCGCTCCAGTCTCCAGTCTCCTCAAAGTCAAATCCTTCGAGTTTTGTTCGAGTCTCCTTCGGGTCTTGTTCGGTAAATGAGCCTTTAACCCAAGTAAACACTGGAAATCCCCGAAGAGTCCCCGAACAAAGTACTTTTTAAAAATTATTAGGTATTGATATATAGTTAGTTATAAAATATTTCGAATCATTATATATCAAATGATATCAAAATAATCACAATACAAAACGAGTTTTGTATTTCCCTCTAGTTTTGCGATAGAAAGAACAGGTAAAGTAAATTCGCGAGAGTGGGTTTCGAATTGTTTATTAATTCAAACAGGAAATATCGTATATTTAACTCTATGTGACTACAATCCAATTATATATAGAATGCTTATTAACCAGTCCATTATTGCGGATATTAAATCCATTATTTCCCAATCAAGGGAATATGCCATACGTGCTATTGATCATCAGCGAACTCTTATGTATTGGCACATAGGTAAACGTATTTTTGAAGAGGAACAAGATGGGAAGGAGCGTGCAGATTATGGAACTTTTCTAATTAAATATCTTTCAGAACAACTCCAGCCAGAATTTGGAAGTGGTTTTTCGATTCGACAAATCAATTTATATAGACAATTTTATCGCACTTTTGAAAATGTGCACGCACTGCATGCACAATTGAGTTGGACACAATACAAGTTGCTTTTAAGTGTTGATACAGAGGATAAGAGGGCTTTTTATATTGCAGAAACTATTAAAAATAATTGGACAGTAAGACAATTAGAGAGACAGATTTACAGTAGCCTGTATGAACGATTGTTATTGAGCAATGACAAAGAAAGTGTATTGGCAGTTGCTAAGAATGAAAAGTTACCTTCCGACCCCAAGGAAATTATTAAGGATCCGATGATTTTAGAATTTCTGGGATTACAAAGAGAATCCTCTTATTACGAAAAGGATTTCGAAAACGCTATAATTACCCATTTGCAAGAATTTTTACTAGAGTTAGGAAATGGTTTTTCATTTGTGGCTAGACAAAAGAGAATTCATATTGAAGGAGATGAGTTCTTTGTAGATTTAGTGTTTTATAATCGAATTTTACAGTGTTTCGTAATTATCGAAATTAAAACGCATAAGCTAACACATCAAGATATTGGTCAGTTGCAAATGTATGTAAACTATTACGACAGAACCGAGCGTTTACCACATGAAAATCGAACTATTGGGATTTTGCTTTGTGCTAATAAAAATGATACAGTTGTAAAATACACACTTCCAGAAAAACAAAAACAAATTATTGCAAGTCAATATAAACTCTATCTACCGTCAGAGAAACAGTTATTAGAAGAACTTAATAAGGAATTGATGAATTTTGTGGGTAAAGATAAATATGACGAGTAGTTCAATCACTTTTTACGTTTCACATAATTTAAATCCTCTAATCATATAAATCACAGTTCATCTTCAGTCCCCTGTCTCCTAATCTCTGTCACCAATAAAAAGTCTGCTAATACAAATCACAGTTCAGACACAGACAAAGTAAATCCGCGAGAGCGTTTTTTTTAATACCTTCCTTTCAAGGGAGCGTTCATGTTTTCAATCAGATCCACTTACTGATTTTCTTTTTTTTACTATTTTGTAAAAATTATAAATATAGAATGCGACAAGCAAAAGAACTACTAATGTTTTAATTACTAAATTATATATAGAATTTACATCTATAAATTTATCTGTAATTATTATAAAAGTATAAGCAATAGCTATATTTATAGTAAGGTTGAATATTTCTTTAATAATGTTTAAATTTTTCATACTAATCGTTTTTCGAATTACTTCTAAGGTTTATAATTCTCTTTACCTTTCTTTTTTAATTTCAGTCTCCTTTATGGCCAACACGCCGCCTGGCTCGTTCACTAAAAATGTCTACTAGACATTTTCTTAACGCTCCGCCCCCTATTGAAAAGTGACATAATCTCCCTTGAGTCCTCTCAATTCCATAATTTATCAAGGCTTGCAAGTTTCTAGTTCACAACCTCTATCGGGACATATTTTTTTATCTCGTTTTGATTGGTTTAACATAGTTTCTTTGTGTAAATTTGGCTTAAAACTTAAGAAGTGTATTGATTCATGAACTGAACTTTTCTTTTGAATTTAGATATAAATATAATTGGTTATGAATAAAACTAATATCTTTTCAACATTTATTTTGAGTAGTGCTATACTAATGAGCTGTTTTTCTTGTAAAAAAAATGCAAGTACTAACAGTGCTACTAATAATACTATTAATGCTGCGGATTCTATGTGTTTGTCTTATCAAGAACTTGCTCAGAAAGATATTGGAAATAACACTATGAAATATTATGTTTTTGGAATGATTACGGTAACTGATTCTATTGTGGAAAAATATGCTACAATGAATGTACAGGTAATCTCTAAAAACTGTGCTATGTATCCAGAATTTGCTTGCTACAACAAGGTAATTGACAATTACCTCCAATCCAAAAAATAAACAAAACATAAACACACCTGCACCTAATAACTAAGCCTAGCTATGTCATTAAGTTAAGCTGTTTTTAGATGTTAATTTTATGATTTTCAGGGTGTTTAATATGTCTTTTTAATCTGTTTTTTTTCAAATTTCGAGGGAATTACCAACCTGGTATTATTGGGATGAGATGATCTATAAAGAGTATTCTTAATTCTTTTTGGTTCTTTTCATACTTTGCACAGAGAATAAAAGACTAATGACTTTGTCCTCATAACTCTCTATCTTGAGGTAGCTCATCATTAATTTGTTGAATAATAATACTTTGTATATTACTGACAAAATGGTTGAATTAAAATCTTGTTGAATACTATTATCAGAGTAACCTGAAAAAACCTCAATTCTAAGTTTACTTTTTAACTCATAATAGTAAGTTTCAGTCTCCTGTCTCCAAGTTTCCGTCTCCTATAACAAATCCTTAAATCACAGTCCAGAGAAGAGATGAAATGAATCAGAGAGAGTGGTGCTAAGGAACAAGCGTGACGCTTGCTCTAGCGGAGGAGTTAGTCAGTCAATAACGCACTACCTTCTAATTCTAATCTATTCAGATTGTATAGATATTTTAGGACTAGTCATTATGGTAAATCATATGCCATAATAAGATCTTCCTGAGAAATCTCATAGATTAATACTTCATTTTTCTGAATAATTTCATTTTCTGAAATACTTAGTAATGAAGATTTGTTCTTCAACCAAAACTCTTTGTTTTTAGAGCTAGTATAATAACCTTTATTGTTTGAAAATTTCAAAACAATTGAGTCTACATTATTTTGCATCCCAGGATAAATAAATCCAAATGCAGGGTTTCCTAACGGCTTAGGAATTGTAATAGACTCAATGTCACTTATAGATTTAGGTGAAACGGATAATGTGGATACTAGTACTGAAGTTTCTAACTTATCTCCAAATTGACCGAGTGTTCTATATCCATCGATAGTAATCGCAGATATGGATTTGTTTTCTAAGGCAACTTTATAATCATATTGTTTCGCATTCATCCTATCATCAGGGTCACAAGCAGAAGCTATTGTACAAAATAAAAATATTACTATGATCCTAAAGATTGTTAACAACTGTGTTTGCATGAGATTTAAATGATTTTTTGTAGAATTACTGTACAAGTTAAACAATTTATCATAAAATACATCAACGGTATGGGAACCATTTAATACCGTTTGTATTTGTTTTAGAGTGTAACCGCTAACTAAATCCACAGGGTACATTGTATTGAAGGCATTTTGATTAAAATTATCGAATTTTCATCTCTCAAAAACCGTAAATACTTCTAAATCATCACGTTTCTGTCTCCTGTCTCCAAGTGTCTGTCTCCTAATTTCAGTCTCCTGTCTCCTTTAAAGCCATCACGTCGCCTGGCTCGTTCACTAAAAATGTCTACTAGACATTTTCTTAACGCTTCGTCCCCTAATATAAATCACAGTTCAGACACAGACGAAGTAAATCCAAGGTAGTAGGTTGAATTTATAGGTACGGATTACACTCGAGGCTTTAGCCGAACGGAACGAAGTTAAATCTGTGCCATCGGGTCTTCTTCGGTTTTACAACGAGAAAAAATAATTAGATTATTTGTCCAACTTAATTGAGCTAAAATGGTTTTTCTAATATCTTGAGGTTGAAATTCAAATTGTGTCACCACTGGGGACACAAATTCAACAGAAGCGTACGTTTCATAAAACTGTATCATTCTGTACAATCCTCTTTTATTGAAACCTTTCAATTCTGGATTGTTCTTATGAGAAACTATCAATTAGCTAACATATTTATAGTAGTATATAAACTGAAATATTTGTATATTTGATACTATGGGAGAAAGAAATCTTTACATAATTGCTGGATGCAACGGAGCTGGAAAGACAACTGCTTCATTTTCTATATTACCGGAAATTTTAGAATGTAAAGAGTTTGTAAATGCTGATGAGATAGCTAAAGGTTTGTCTCCTTTTCAACCGGAAAAGGTTTCATTTGAATCGGGAAGAATTATGCTTAATAGAATAGAAGAGCTTTTTGATGGAAAAGAAAATTTTGCATTTGAAACTACTTTAGCAACTAAAATCTATAAACAAAAGGTTTTAAAAGCCCAAAAAGATGGTTATAACGTAACTTTGTTGTTTTTCTGGTTAAGTAGTATTGATTTAGCAAAAGAGCGCGTTAAAATGCGTGTAAAAGAAGGAGGCCATAATATTTCAGAAGAGGTAATTGAGAGAAGGTATATTAGTGGTATAGTTAATTTATTTGATATATTTACCAATAGTAGATCAGGCTTTAATTTTTGATAACTCTCAAGGTGTACATGAGTTAATCGCTGAGAAAAATAAGGAAGAAATAATAAACATTTTAGATTTTAAGAAATTTAATAATTTGAAAGAGCATTATGACAAAAGAAGAGAGACGAAATAAGATTTTAAAAGGACTTGAAGTTGCTTATCAGAAAATGATAGAGTTGAAAAGAAAAAATAACAGTGAGATTGTTATTGTAAAAGAAGGTAAGATTGTTAAGATTAAGCCATAAAAATACTTTATGATATATCTCAAATTTTGTAGTTCCAAAATAAACTAGGGTTAAATTCTAATTTAAGAATTTAACCCTTTTTTTATCAACGTAATCACAAGAATAACTGTTCACTACTTTCAGTCTCCCAATATAAATCAAGCAAATCCTTAAATCACAAAAATCACAGTCCAGACAGGACCGCACGACCATTATTAGTCCTGTGGACTGAAAATAGTAAGGTGCCAGTAGGTGCGATGGCCGAAGTAGATCAGAGCGATCGGGCAGAGGTATGCTGAGAATAGATCTTGCCTATTAACTAGTAGAGAAGGTGGCTATAGTAACCAAAAAAATATGACAATCACTATTTTTACGTATTATTGTCTTAGTAATTAATATGGAGGGCAGAAGTCATGCTTATTTAGTTTTTGTGATGCTAAGTAATCTAGCATTCGCTCAAAATAAAGAAGTTGTATTTGAAATACAGAATTCATTTGTACAAGACAGTTTGATGGTGGATGTGAAAATAACAAATAATACCGACAAGGATATTTGGCTTCCTATAGATACTTTTACATTAGCCTATGATCAAACAATGCCTAGTATAGCTACAAGAAGCTTTTTTACAATTAGACAGAATATCTTTGATAAAAAAGAGAATCAAGTTGTTGGTATTAGAGGAGAAGAAGGTACTGACTATTTATCCGATTTTGGATATATGGCATGGGCTGATCGAATGAAAAACAAAACTATTAACGATATTGTATTGATACCCAAAGGGCAATCAAAAATATTAAGCGTGTATTTTTATTTTTATCATCGCTTAAATAGTTTGGACTATTTTTGTTTTATAGATTATGAGAATTTCGAAAATGGTCAGTATGACTTTTATTTAAGTTATCAAATGAATCCTGAGAGCATTGAGAAATATTTGAGTAAAGAGATATTGGATGAATTAAAGGCAAAAGGATATGAGCCTTATTTTGGCAAAATAGAATCAAATAGGGTTCCATTAGTTATTGATTAGAACTTTTCTGTAAGTATTGTAGTTATCAATCTACAATAAATAGAAGTATTAAACCCGATATTATAATTATCGGGTTTATTTTTTCTAGAAACCTCGTTCGAGGCTCGATATTCGTGTTCCACAATGAAGTGTTCTTTATAACCGTAGTAAATCCGTGAGAGTGGGTTTTGTTCAGACTCCTGTCTCTTTTACGGCAATCACGTCGCCAGTCTCGTTCACTCTATCAGCCACCTCGCCATCTGGCCTCTTCACTAAAAATGTCTTCTAGACATTTTCTTAACGCTTCGCCCTCCTAATATAAATCACAATTCAAACAATAAGCTAACAGAGATTGTAAGTTGGTGAGGGCAGATAATATCAATATTGTAACAAAGAATTTACTCGAAACTTTAAGCAAAAAAACTTAATTTACAACTTCTTTAAAAACACACTTATGATGTTACAGCTGATTAGTATATTCCGTTTAAAAAGATTTGTTTTAATAGGTTGCTTCGTTTTAGCGACATCGTGTAAATCCATATCGACATCAGATTTACAAACGATTGATTTTAAAACTTTTGAGATAACAGTTCCCAATACCTGGAGAGCGATAGAAATACGTGGAATTGACAGCTATGTAGGAGGAATTGTAACTAATGAAAACGACACTTTAGTATTTGACATAGGCTGGTATTCTTATAATATAACCAATGATGATTTTCCGCTAGTGTTTGATAAAGAGTCTTATGAGGCATTGACAGAGAAAGAGAAAAATCTTCTAAAAAGCACAAAGCATTTACTGGTCGATTCGCTAAGTAGTAATATCGACTTTAAGAATTATCCAAAACAGAAAACGGAACACTATCGAATTGATTGTTACGATGCAAAAATAGTTACCCCAATCAATAAAGGTTTTGGAATAACAGGAATATACATCGATAGTTTAAAGGGAAGTAAAAAGCTATATACGAAGTCTAAAATGGCTTTATATGGAACTCACTTATCTCCAAATATTGAAAGTGATTTTACTAACGCAATGAAGACTATTAAATTTAAAAAACATTGCCTATAAGGTGACTTTTAAACTTAGTTGGTCTTGGAAGCTGAAGGATTGCACTCTAAGCTTTAGCCGAACAGAACGAAGTTAAATTCGAACCATCGGGTTTAAGTAACTTATTTACAAAATAATTTATTGAATATTTGCAAAAAAACACACTGCTATGAGAACAATCTTACTAATAGTTTCTATTTTTTATTTGACTTTGGTCAACTCATTTGGACAAAGCGATATGCCTAAGAACTTGAAACAAACAGTTTCTTATTTAGATAAAGATTGTTCAGACAGTTTGAAGCTAATTATAAAAAGCACTGATGATAAAGAGCTTAAAAAGCTGATTTATCCTTTTGGGAATAGTCAGTATAAAACTATTTATTATTGGTCAAATAATGATAAATCAGGAATTTATAAATATTTGACAAAGAAAGGAATTGATAATTTTAAAGAAGAAGTAATTTTAAGTAACTATAAAAGACACTTAAACAATACTGTTGTTAGTGAAGATTCTCTATTAAAACCATATTTAAAAATTGAGGCTAAATGGAGAGTTGAAGATAATAATAGATTTAGTACCGATACATTAAGAGGTGTGTATATTCCGAAAGATTTGGAAGACTGTTTTAAACAGATAAACATAATTTGGGATGAGAATGAAAGAAATCAAATTCTAAAATGGGATGAAAACGAATTTGCAGGTAAAGCACATTTTGGTTTTGGTATGTGGATGAGGAATAATTGGCAGCTTTGGAAAGGTTCAAGGCTTTCTAGGTATTTTAAAGATTTTAAAATTACCCATCCAGATGATATGACGGGAATTATATTAGTGAGTTATTACAGATTTTTGAGTAAAAAAGAAATTGAATTACAAGAACAAATAAAAGATGTTCGTGATTTTTGGACAAATGCAGAAGAACAAGAATTAAATAGAATACGAGAAGAGTTTGTAAAATACAAAATTGGTGATGTGGTAGAATATTATTTTAACTATGGTTATGTAAGTGAGGAACAAGAACGTAATTACGATGATGGTAGGTGTATTGCAAAGGGAATTATTATTGAACGTAATGATATTGATTTTCTACTAAAGATTAAGGTTATTGAAGCATGTGATAAAAAAGGAATAATTTATTATGACAATGAGGGGGAGATGATATATGACCCTAAAACTAAGAAATGGAATAATCCTAAAAAAAGAATTATTAAAAAAATGAAAGTTAATCAAGAACAATGGTTTAAATATGACGATTGGGAAACAATAGAAGATGATTTATAGTCTAGGTTTCTTTCTTTTTCAAAAGGGTTGAATATGTCTCAGTATGGTATTGCTGCTCAATATGTGAGTTCAAAGTATGAAGGAAAAGTATGAAGGAAAAGTATATCATGTTGATGTTATTTTTCTTAAAAATGGTAAGGGAGTATTCGGAAATACACTTTATGGAGGATACTATAATAAATATTATTAAAGATGAAATATAAAGTTGTAATTTATTGTTTAATAGCATTGTTGTTTTTTGGGTGTTTGAGTACATCTAAATACGTTTTAGATAACGATGCTAAAAATAAAATAGAAAAACTGTTGTCAATACATAAAGAATATGCGTTTATTGATTTATATGAAAAGTCTATTGTTCAAGAAGAAAAGAAATTTAAAATCCAAAATGGAGATTCTCTGTTTGATATAACGTCAATGGAGTTATATCAAGAATTCTGTTTGATAGTAGACTTTTATTCAAAAGACCATCCAACGTATGAAAATATAAAGTATGATAAATTGATTCATAAGTGGTTGCAAAAAGAATATCCTCCATATATTTCAATGGATAATCCAAATATTAAAACAACAATGACATTTAGAAGAGCTTTTGATTTTTATAATAGTAAAGATTTAAATGAATATATAGATTCTTTAAGAGTATTGTTTTATGCAAAGTATAGAAATAATGAATTAAAGAGTTTAGAGTGTTCAGAGGCTAGATTTAAAATTTGGGATAATGAACGTAGAGATTTAGAAAGTCGAAACTTATTGAATAGTAGTAATAGCAGACTTTCACCGCCAGAATAGTTAACCTTTCTTTGACAGTGTCCCATCTACTGCAATTAAATATCTGCTATATCTTGGTTTCGATAAATAACAATGTCTTAAAGGTATTTTCATTTATCTTTTAAGAGTTAGTCTTATTTAGTACACTTACCCCATACAGACTTAGTAAAGCCTCTTTCCTTCGTGGAAATGTAACTTAGTAGAAAATTTTAAAAGAGGAGTTTATTTAAACTCCTCTTTTTTTATTCCTTTTTACACCCATTTGTCTATACTAATTAGAATATCATAATAAGAGACAGTCTCATAATGCTTAAGCTTCTCTTTTTCTAAACAAACAACTAACGTGTCAATGTTTATATTTGATGCTGAATTTTTTTATTCCGTTAAATCCATCCCATTTTACTCAAATTAATGACATAAAAAAAACAATCTCACATTATTGCCTGTGAAATTGGTTTATAGTGTTTCAACTGATTAAGTAAGAGGGGAGAGGGGAAAACTCAAAAACAAATTCTAACCTTGCTTTTAGATGACTATAGTAACCGGAGGATAGGACAATCACTATTTTTACGTATTATTGTCATAGTAATTAATATAGAGGGCACAACTACGATGCTTGAGATAGCCAAGATATATTTCTAGGTATAAATTTATTAGTTTTAGGCGGATCTAGAATGTCTGGAGGCGCGTATACTTTTTATAATAAATGATATGAATATATTAGAAAATGATGTGCTTGTTTTTTTTAAGAAAGCTGTAAGTAGCAAGCTAACAATGTCTTCATCATTGACAGATTTTTGTAAGAATGAGGATGATGCTTACTATCTCTTTCTTGAGTTTTTTGAGAAATTTGAAATTGAAAAAGGATATTTAGATTTAGATAAATTCTTCTATCCTAAAGCAAGTTTATGGGGTGTCATTAGATTGAAAAGAAATGATTATGATGATAAACCAAAAATAACTATTCAGCATTTAATTAAAGTAGCAAAGAAAAAAGAATGGTTTGATCCAGTATAAGAATAAGAAAGCTGAGCATTGCTCGGCTTTCTATTGTTTAATATTAGGATGGAGTTTATAGATATATTCTTGTAGGTTTCCCAAAATCATAGAAATCCTTAAATCATAGAAATCAAAGTTCAGACAGGACCGCACGGACATTTTTAGTCCTGTGGACTGAAAATAGTAAGGTGCCAGTAGGTACGATGGCCGAAGTAAATCAGAGCGATCGGGCAGAGGTATGCTGAAAATAGATCTTGCCTATTAACTAGTAGAGAAGGCGGCTATAGTAACCAAAAAAATATGACAATCACTATTTTTACGTATTATTGTCTTAGTAATTAATATGAAGGGCAGAAGGCTTTTAAATTATTAAGATGAATATAATAAAGTATATAGTTTTTGTGATGCTAAGTAATCTAGCATTCGCTCAAAATAAAGAAGTTGTATTTGAAATACAGAATTCTTTTGTACAAGACAGTTTGATGGTGGCTGTGAAAATAACAAATAATACCGATAAGGATATTTGGCTTCCAATAGATACTTCTACTTTGGCTTATGATCAAACAATGTCAGATAGATATACAAGAGATTTTTTTACTATTAGTCAGATTATTTTTGATAAAAAATTGAATAAGGATGTTGGTGTTCAGGGGGTTGAGGGTTCGGATTATTTTTTTACTTTTGGATATCTGGCATGGGATGATCGTATGAAAAATAAAACTATTGAAGACATTGTATTAATACCCAAAGGACAATCAAAAATATTAAGCTTGTATTTTTATTTTTATCATCGCTTAAATAGTTTGGACTATTTTTGTTTTATAGATTATGAGAATTTCGAAAATGGTCAGTATGACTTTTATTTAAGTTATCAAATGAATCCTGAGAGCATTGATAAATATTTAAGTAAAGAGATATTGGATGAATTAAAGGCAAAAGGATATGAGCCTTATTTTGGCAAAATAGAATCAAATAGAGTTCCATTAGTTATTGATTAGAACTTTTCTGTAAGTATTGTAGTTATCAATCTACAATAAATAGAAGCATTAAACCCGATATTTTAATTAGAATTATCGGGTTTAATTTTTGTAGAAACCTCTGACACTGTACTAAAAACTGTGTAAGTTGAAAAATCTGCTTGGTTTAGAAACCAAGCAGATTTTTTATATAGTTATAGAAACCAAGAATTTAATTCTAGATGAGTTTTTCATGATTTTTAAATTGGTTCTCTATTTAAAAATCATGAAAAACCATTAATCACAAAAAATTAAAACGCAGACAATTTTTCTTCCTTCTAAGCTCTCTTAATGCCTCTTTGGACGAAAGAGGTAGTTCTTCTACAAAGTCCTTTTAAAACAACTATAAATAGCCTTTATGAAGATGTTTATACTCATAGTAGAACCTCAAACATAAATACTTAATCCAAAATATGGGTGTCAAAAAACATAAATTCTGTGGTTTTATTTGGGTTTCCTTCGAGTCATGTTTACGTCCAACACGCCTCCTGGCTCGTTCACTATCAGCCACCTCGCCATCTGGCCTCTTCACTAAAAATGTCTTCTAGACATTTTTTAAACGCTCGATCCTACTAGATATTTTATTAACGCTCCGCCCTGGAAAACAGGCCTCTAGCCCAAGTAAACACTAGAAATCTCCGAAGAGTCCCCGAACAAAATCCTTTTATGCTGTTTTTAGGTATTGATAACAGAGGTTTGTAAATTATTTTGAATCATTATATATCAAATGATATCAAAAACAATCACTTTCAAAATCAAGTATTCAATTTTTTATATTAACTAGTTTTTTGAGAATAGGGTAGTCGAGAAGAGAAATTGAAAGTCAAAAATCCGTTAGATTAAAATTATAACCAATTTTTTTCAGGATTTAGGTGTGTTGATAAGATAGCTAAAATATGTATTTGATTTTTATTATGATCTATTCTATAATGAACAAGGTATTTGTGTTTTTTTAAAGGTATGCAGTGAATATCTTTATAACGTTGTTCAAAAAAAGGAATTTGCTTTAAATCGTTTAAGGCTTTTCGGTATTCAGCTAAAAATTTGAGACCTTGTTTGTTTCATTTACTATTCAAATAATCTTTAGCATTTCTAAGGTCAATTTTTACCCTGGGGTCGGACACAATATTATAGACATTCATTATTCCACCTCTAATTCGTCTATCATTTTAAAAGCGTCTACTGGTTCTTGTGAATCTTTTATTCTATTGGAAACAATATCTTTGTGCCACAGTGGAATCTCAGGAGTATCTTGGTTATATTTAAACGTTAAAAAGTCAATATAACGTTCAACATCTTCTAGTAGTGTCTCTGGAAGCTTTTTAAGTTTTGAATTCACTTGATTTAGGGTTGTTGAGCTCATAGTCGTGTGGGTATTACATTGATACTAATTTAGCAACAAATTTACGAAGTTTAATTGTTTAATAATTAAAACTATATTAAATAAGAGAAAGTAATTGGGATCTCAATAAACCCATAGCCCTTCAAACCACTTATTACGTTTCACACTTTTACTTCGTCAGTTCGCTATGCTCGTGTCGTTTCACGCTTCACTGCTCACGCATTTCGCATTACTGTTCACGCTTCACTGTTTTCAGTCCCCTTTCTCCAATTCTCTGTCCCCTATTTAAAAGTGACATAATCTCCCTTCAATCCTCTCAACTCCATAATCTATCAAGGCTTGCAAGTTCCTAGTTCAAAGCCTCTTTCGGGATATATTTTTTTATCTCGTTTTGATTAGTTTAACATAATTTCTTTTTCTAAGTTTGGCTCAAAATTTAAGAAAAATGCCTGCTAACGAACTGCACTTTTCTTCTGATTTTAGATATAAATAAAATAACTAAGAATTTAACGAAATACAGATATAGATGAGGTTTTACGAAACTATACGCTATTTTATCTCGTAAAAAAATAATGTTAGCAGAAATGCTATAATACAATTATGCCTAGAAAAGAATTCATCGACCTAGTAAATGAAATAAAAAAAACAGGTCAATCACAAAAAATGTCAATTAGAAAATTTTTATGGGAATTTGATTACTGTGAAAAAAGAACAAGTGGTAATGTTTGGAGGATAAATGAATTTCTTGATAGAGAAAAAATGATGGTAGTTCCAAACTATCAAAATGGGTGGATTGACGAAATTATTGAACTCAAAGAAAAAGATAAAGCTAAGATAAAGAATGGAGATTCAAATAACGAAGAATTCGACCCTATTAGTCGTCTTTCTGTTCTTGAAGCTACCTCTAAAACTCCAATTAGTGTAAAAAGAGATGCTAATTTGGATAAAGCGTTTCATCTAATGTGGCAAAATGATTTTTCACAATTACCAGTGATGAACGATGAACGAAATGTTTTAGGAATAATAAATTGGCAGACAATCGCTAAAGGTTTTATTGCAAAAAAAGACTCTAATATTGTGAAAGATTATATGTCTAATGATTTCACAGTACTAGATGAAAACACTCCACTTTTCGAAGCAATAAAAGATGTGATAAAATATGGAGTTATTTTTATAAAAGACAGCCAACAAAAAATAAAAGGTCCAGTAACGACATCTGACTTAAATGAAGAATTTATTGAACAAATTGAACCATTCATTCTGTTAGAACAAATTGAAAATTACATAAGGTTAATTCTTAATGACAAAATAGTAATTGAAGATTTGCCTAAAGTAATATCACTTGAAGATCAAAGATGTATTGAGTCAATTAGTGATATGACTTTTGGTGAATATCTCAGAATTATGGAAAATGAAGAATGTTGGAAAGTGCTTAATCTTCCTTTTGATAAATCAGATTTCATTAAGAATTTACATTCTATTCGAAATATTAGAAATGCTGTTATGCATTTTCATCCAGATAAAATCTCAAAACAAGATTTAGATTCTTTGAGAAAGACTTCAAAATTTCTTGAAAACTTCTTTATGATAAAATAGTACTTCTGCTACATGAGCTTGGCTCAATGGCGAGTTAAGGGAGAAATTTAAAGTTTCTCCTTTTTTTGGTGTAAGAGCCTTTTACATTTCCTTTCTTCATAAATTTAGAAATAATAAAAGGCTGTTGCTTAGCTTAGTTCAAAATTGAAAGGTTAGGCTTTCAAATCCGCCACTATCGTTAATAGGCGGCCTATTATGTGCAATACCATTTGAAAAAACGTCCGTAAAATAGATAAGCAAAAATGCTCAAAGAAAACCAAATAAGATTAATTGAAGAAATAATTGAAACTGCATACAAATTACTAACTCATAAGCTTGCTTTTGGAGGTTTAACAGCAAGAAATGAAAGTGCTTTTCAACTTGAATTTGGTCATATCTTGAAAACTATAGGACAGCTTTATGAATTTAGACTAGTTGATAAATTTCATCTAGAATTTGAAACTTATATTTCTCTTAACGGAACTAGTATAAAAAGTAAATCTGATAGAGCTAGAATAGATTTACTATTGAAGTATCAAGATAATGAAAACTCTACGAAAGCAGCTATTGAATTAAAATTTTTTAAAAAAGATAATCACAGAGAACCTAATAATCGTTATGACGTTTTCAAAGATATTTCTAATCTTGAATTATATAAAAAGCACGACATTGATTTGTGCTATTTTATTCTTGCTACAGATCATACTCATTATTGTTTCAAAGATAGTTACTCACCGGACACGGCTGATTTCGATTTTCGGCACGAAAAAAAATATAACGCAGGAACTATACTTCAATATAAAACATTGAAGCCCTACGGAAATGATCTTACTTTAAACCAAGATTATGAATTTTTATGGGATACAATTAATGACCTGAATTTTTTAAAACTAAAGGTATAAATAGGCACAGCATATAACAAGGGTTTGGCGCAATGGCGGATTAAGTGCAAAATTTGAAGTTTCGGCTTTCTATGCCGCAAAAAGCTAATTACATTGACTTTTTTCTTAAATTTATTCAATTAATTGGCTTTTGCTTACTGTGTCACTAAATTGAAACTTTTTACTTCAATTTCCGCCAAGTGTGCCAAACCCAGAAACGTTATGTGTAACTGTAACGAACGACAATGACAGACAATTTACCGCAAAAACCAAATGTACTTACCACAGACTTGAATGATTTCGACAAGAATGAGAAGTCTTTATATATGTCTACTTCTGCTAAAAACATTGAAAGACTAAAAGAGCTTTCTATTGAAAATCTGTGGCTTATTGGAGCAAATGACAAAGAGTTAAGAAAAATACTTCCATTGGTTAATTTAAAGTATCTAAATATATATCAAGTATTAGCAAAAGACTTGACAATTCTTGAAACACTCGATAAAACTGAGACGATAATTTTGAATTGGAATACTAAATCAACTTCTCTTTGGGACATCAGCAAAAACAAAGTCTTAAAGACGCTTGAAATAACTGACTTTTCAAAACTAGAAGAAATAGATCAGCTTTCATTAGCAGCTCAAATAAGCGACTTGACACTTGGTGGCGGACACAACAAACCATTGAAAATAAAGTCAATTAATTCGCTAAAGAATTTAACAAACTTAAAAACTCTTAGCCTGACAAATTTGAAGATTGCGGACGATACTTTACAGCCATTAGGACATCTGAATAACTTAGAAACTTTGTTTTTGTCAAATCAATTTGAGACAAAAGAATACGCCTGGTTAGCAACCAGACTAGTAAATACCAATTGTAAAATGTTTAAGGCGACAAATTCTTGTAACATCGTTGGAGCTGACAATAAAACAGTTTGGGACACAATGGTTACTGGTCGAAAAAAATCATTTTTACTCTCCACTAAAGACCAAGCGAAAATCGACAAGCACATTAAAAACTTTGAAAAATTAAAGACCGAACTTGCAGAGTAAAAACAGCTACACATAACATCGTATTGGCGCAATGAAGTGGTAAGGCTTAAATTTAAAGTTTTTGCTTTCAATTCACTCCATTTTGCAAAGCCCAGGCACGTTAGCTGCAAGCCTTCGACAAAATTAGTACAAGTAATGAATTGGGAAGATTTAAAATCTTATAAACCTCTTGAAAAAGGAGAATTAAGTAATGCGAAAATATCAATTGAAAATATAGTGACTGAGAAACTTGAGCCGTTTGGATTTAGAAAGTTTGGTAGAAAATTGATTAGAAAGTCTAACGATATTGTTCATATCATTCATTTAGATTCTCGTGGTTCTTGGCAAGGCTCGTCAAGCTCTTTAAAGACTGAATTTGCAATTGTTTCGATTTTTGACACTGACATTCTAATAGAAAATTTTGAGCCAATTTCGAGTTCTTATATCCAACATCTGGAACCGAAATTGAAAAATTACTATCAAATCACTAAAGAGTTTAATCTCTTTGCAGAGTACTTAAGCAGAAAGATTATAGAAATTATTTTGCCGCATTTAGATAAATATTTAAGTTCGAAAGATGTTCTTAAAGAAGGTATTAAACTTGGTGGAACAAAAAACCTAGAACAATTTTGTAGGTTAATAAACGAATCAAATGAAAAAATCAGCGCTGAACAATTGAAAGCAAAAAAAGATGCAGTATTGAAAAAACTAAAAATAAGTGAATAAAGACCAACAGTAAAGAGGCGTTTGGCAAGATTGCAAATTTTATAGAAAATCCACGTTTGCATTTCGTAAGAAATTTCATCTTTAAAAGAAAATAATCAGTTCCAAAGTTAGTAGCCTCGTCAAGGCCAGGCAGGTTAAATCCATGCCAATTTACTCAAATTAATGATATAAAAAAACAACCTTATATTATTAAATGTAAAATTGGTTTTATGGGTTTCAAATCATTAAGTAGGGGAGAAAGGGTGGGGAACTGTTCACTGATTACGCATCACGTCTTTTACTTCGTCAGTTCGCTATGCTCGTGTCGTATTACTGTTTTATCATCACGTTTTTCGTATCACTCATTACCCATTACCCATTACTTCTGACGCATTACGTTTCACGCTTCACTCATTACTCATCACGTTTCCGTCCCCTGTCTCCAAGTTACTTTCCCCTGTTAAAAAGTGACATAATCATATGAAACAATATGGAATCCCAAAGCCAGTATAGGAAATAGAAGACCTATTCCTAATCCCCTTTCGGGACATAATTATTTCTGTATATTTAGATTTGTTTAACATATTTTCTTTTTCTATGTTTAGGCAAAATTTAAGAAATATGCCTGCTAACGAACTGCACTTTTCTTCTGAATATAAATATAATAACTAATAATTTAACGAAATACGGATCTAGATGGGTTTTACGAAACCATGCTGTATTTTGTTTCGTGGAAAACTCTGTTATCTGCAATCCAATAAAAAATCGTCATAAAATAAAATAGGAGAATGAAATTATTGAAAATACTTTTATTGACACTTTTAAGCACTAACCTAATTTTCGCCCAAGAATCCGAAATCCAAAAATTAGCTTCTGAAAATATCTCAACTTTTAACCCGACAAATAAAAATACATTTATCGGAAATGGTTGGGAAAAACTTCTTGAAGTTTCTAAAAAAAGCAATTCCATTTTAGTTGGCGAAGAGCATTTTACTAATGAAATTCCATATTTGATTAACACATTAAGTTCTGAAATTCATTTCGACAATTTTATTTGTGAAATCGACCCTTTTTCAGCTAAAACTATTGAAAGTAAAATTGAAAACTTAAACGACAAGAAACTGAATGATTTTTTAAAAAACTATGGCGATAATTTTTCATTTTTCGAACTAAAACCTGAATTTGAATTATTTCAAAAATTTGTAAAATCGAAAACAAATATTATTGGATTAGACCAAATTTCTTTAGTAGCTGACAGATTGATAATTAGTGAACTTAAAAATCAATCCAAAAACGAAAAAGCAAAATCAATTTATTCGTCAATGGAAGCAACTTCTAAAAAGAATTCCTCTGACATTTATATGTTTACAGATGATTTTCAAAATAAATTGAATGAACTTCTTGCATTGAATTTATCTGCAAAAGAAACTGAGCAATTAATGGCATTGAAACTAAGTCGAGAAATTTACTTAGAATCAAAACATCATTTGCGAATTCAATGGATGAAAAATCAACTAATTAAAGAACTGCCAAATTGGAAAGGAAAAAAGAATCTTTTCAAATTTGGAGCTGTTCATATGCCAAGCGGAGAAAGTCTTTTAGAAATTTATGACATCGGAAACTTCGTGAATAATATCGAAGATAGTGAGTTTAGAAAATCTTTACACATCTTGATAATAGGTAAAAGTGGTTATTCTGGAACACCCGACAAAAGCAATCCAACACAAATCATTGATGAGAATAGTGCTTATTTGAAAATTTACAAACCGTTTTTTAATATTGCAAAAGATGAAACTTGGCATTTATTTGATTTACAACCATTTAAAAAAGCAATTTCAGAAAATAAACTTTCCGTTGAAAATGTAATGCTTTCAAGAGTTATTAAAGGATATGATTATTTGATAGTTGTACCGAGAATAACACCAGCAAAATTTATTGAGCCAAAATAAACTGTTAAAAAATGGGTAGCAGCTAACAAGGGTTTGGCGCAATGGCGGATTAAGTGCAAAATTTGAAGTTCCGGCTTTCTATTCCGTAAAGAGCCAATTATATTGACTTTTTTCCATAAATTTATTCAATGAATTGGCTTTTGCATACCGTGTCGTTAAATTGAAAACTTTTCGCTTCAATTTCCACCTCTGACGCCAAGCCCCCTAACGTGACCACCAATTATGAAAAACATCGTAACTACATTAATAATTTTGATTTCAAGTTTATCGTTCGGACAGCAATATGATAAAGTATTTATTGAAAATTCAAAAGTAGATAAGAATAACAAAGTTTATAGTTTAGGCAAAGAGTTCAGCTTTAAATTTGATATTAGGGAAAATAATTCGAAATACTTTATTAAAAATAATGACGGTGATTCTATTGAACTTACCAATGATATTGCTTCACTCGTAATAAATGAAATTCGTTTAACAGTCCTCAAACCAAAAATATTTCAAAGGACAAATAAAAAACAGACAGAAATAATTTATAGTTACGAACCCAATCCAAAATCCTTATCATTTACTGGTTTAGTAGAAAATGAAAAGAATATTTGGATTCATCCACCTAGAGAAGGTTTTTTCAAATCATTAGAAACCTGTCCTTTTCCTTATATTGTCTTGAATAAACCAGTAGGATTTAAATGGGTTGACAGTATGATTATTGGAAATCAATGGTCAAATAAAATATGGGGCGAATGGGAAGATTCACTATTATTAGAATACGCATATGAAATCATAGGTACTGAAAAGATAAATTCTAATTTTGGAGAAATAGATTGTGTTGTGATTGAGGCAATGGCAAACTCAAGACTTGGAAAATCGAAATTGAAAAGTTACTTTAATGAAAAATATGGTTTTGTTGAATTACATTATACTTTGGCGAATGGTATAGAAATAGATTTAATTTTAAACAAAATTGTTAAAGGTCCTATTTTGAGAGATGGGAAAGAATTTTACAATCATAGGTATAAATAACTGGTGGTAACAATGTGTATAAGCAATGGCTTGTTCTTCCCTACTTGGAAAATCCTGCGGATTCTCCAATGATATGTACCTGTTTGCAATTGTCCGTGACGAACCACGCTACTGCTCATATACGAAACGTTACAAGCAATTTTGACAAAAGATAGCGTAAAAAATACTTGAAAAATTTAGATTAATCCAAAAGATTGAATGCTAAAAAACACAAATTCTGTGGTTTTATTTGGGTTTCCTTCGAGTCATGTTCTTGCCAACACGCCTCCTGGCTTCATCACTAAAAATGTCTACAAGACATTTTCTTAACGCTCGACCCTGGTAAATGAGCCTCTAGCCCAAGTAAACACTAGAAATCCCCGAAGAGCCCCCGAACAAAGTACTTTTATAATGTTATTAGGTGTTGATATACAGTGGTTTATAGAATAATGTAAATCATTATATATCAAATGATATCAAAATAATCACTTTTAAATCTAGTATTCAAAATTTCTTTATATTAACCAGCTTGTAGAAGGTAGGGAAGAGGAAAAATAAAATAAACGGTTTTTTTTTGTGGCTAATGGAAATTCAATATTAAGTAAGAATTATCCATTCTAAAAATTTAAAAATGATGAAAGGAATATTTTTGATGTTGATTATTTTGTGTTGTAGTTGTAATATTAAAAAAGAGATAACTTATAATAGATATTATTCGAAAGATAATAGTATGCTTATGATGCTAAATAAAGATTCAACTTTTGTGATCCAAGACAAGATGTCTCTTTTTTCAAGTAATGGTACAATATTAGGAAAGTATTATTTGAATGAAAAAGGAAATCTATGTATAGATGATTTGATAGAAAGATTGAAATTACCCTACTTAATAATTCAGAAACCGCAGAATAATGATGAATTAAAAATTGTTGTAAATATTGAAGAGGTAGTTTTTAGCAATATAAAAGTTTTTATTTATACAAAAGACAATGAGTTTTTTTTGGGAAGTATTGATAAACAAGGCGAAACAGAATTTTCTTATAAAGGAGAATCGATTGAGTCTATAAAAGTGTTATTTAAATATGATAAGAGTATTGGTTATATTTATAACTCTAACTATGATACAGCTTCTACTGAATCAATAGATATCAAAAAAGGATATAATGAAATAAGAATGAATCTTAATAGTTATTTCTTTGATTTAAAGGATACTTATGAAATAGATAAAAGATGTTTCAAAATAAGGAGATCGTTTTGCTGCAAAAGCTCTATCAGAAATTCAAGCATATAATTTTAATATGGGATCTGTAATGGGTATGTATAATTCTGCAGAACATCAGAAATTTATCAATCAAGCAAAGAGTAATAATTGGAGTTTTTAAATTAATAAGATGGAAATAATAAAGTATATAGTTTTTGTGATGCTGAGTAACCTAGCATTCGCTCAAAATAAAGAAGTTGTATTTGAAATACAGAATTCTTTTGTACAAGACAGTTTGATGGTGGATGTGAAAATAACAAATAATACCGATAAGGATATTTGGCTTCCAATAGATACTTCTACTTTGGCTTATGATTTTAGCAAGATAAATCTTTATCAACAACAAATTTTCCCTATTAGACAAATTGTTTATGAAAAGAATATTCAGGAAAGTGTTCCCACAATTATAGAGTACTATGGGGACGATAAGATAGATGAACTATCAGAAACTTGGGAAAATAAAGTAAGAAGTAAAACTATTAATGACTTCGTTCTATTAAAAAGTAAAGAAAGCAAAAGATTAAACGTATATTTTTATTTTAATCATTACATCACAGGATCATTTTTCTTTTCTTATAAAGATTATGAGAATTTCGAAAATGGTCAGTATGACTTTTATTTAAGTTATCAAATGAATCCTGAGAGCATTGAGAAATATTTAAGTAAAGAGATATTGGATGAATTAAAGGCAAAAGGATATGAGCCTTATTTTGGTAAAATAGAATCTAATAGAGTTCCATTAGTTATTGATTAGAACTTTTCTGTAAGTATTGTAGTTATCAATCTTCAATAAATAGAAGTATTAAACCCGATATTATAATATCGGGTTTATTTTTTGTAGAAACCTCGTTCGAGGCTCGATATTCGTATTCCACAATGAAGTGTTCTTTATAGCCGTAGTAAATCCGTGAGAGTGGGTTTTGTTCAGTCTCCTGTCTCTTTTACGGCAATCACGTCGCCAGGCTCGTTCACTATCAGCCACCTCGCCATCTGGCCTCTTCACTAAAAATGTCTACAAGACATTTTCTTAGGTTCCGTCCTCCTAATGTAAAATCAAAGTTCAGATAGGACTGCACGGCCATTTTTAGTCCTGTGGACTGAAAATAGTAAGGTGCCAGTAGGTGTGATGGTCGTAGTAAATCCCAGCCATCTTTTTAGATTTGTTTTTTATTCAACATTGTGCCACTTGTGTTCACAACCATTTTTACATTCTGTATTTAGTCTTTGAGAATCTGTTTCCTTAAATATCCATAACAAGGAAATTATTACTTTATGTTGTTCACTTTCCGGTAACTGTTCAAGTTTGTTAAATGCAATTTTAGTCGGAAAAGTTTTTAGAATCACAATTGGAGTAGAAGTTTGTTTTAATGGTATTGTATTTATCGCGTTTTGATAAGTTTCGGAGTTGTAGTTTGTTTTGTTCGGAATTGAATTGAAAATGTAGTTTTTCAATTGTGCTAAAATTGTTTGAAAATCAGTACTGTGTTCATTTAAAATTGTTTGACTACCTATCTCAAAATCAATTTTATTTTGTGCGATTCTGTTTATTAAATTTTCAATCATTGCATTTTTCTAATGTCTTTCCCTGTCTCTAAACTTTGTTAGCGGAGGTGTTATTTTATTCTTACAACTTTAGTTTTGGCGAGTAAATCTCCTAATCTTTGACTTTCTTTTGAGTTCTTTATTACCATTATAGCAACAATTCCAAAAAACATCATGTCTACAAGATCAACAATATGACGAAGGAATGATTGTTTGAAATTTATACTTTTCTCAGTTTGTAAATCAATAGGTTTAAGCCCTACAATATAATTTCCAAGAGTTGATTTCAAAGTTATTTCAACTATACAAATATAAATCAACCAGAAAATAAATATTGGAAAAGTTCTTATTCCACTCACATTATAAGTTCCTTCAGAATCTGATTCGCCAAATATGTAAATATAAAGGGATGTTAGTGAAAAAATAATTGTATAGTCAATTATTCCGGCAATAATTCTACGAGTTATAAATTTTTCTGAGTTCAATAGTCTATCTAATTAAGAAGTGTGATGGATAATTAGCCTTAATCTTTAAGTTTATGTGCTTTTATGTCTTGCCTAAAATAAAACCAGCCTGAAAGAAATGCAACACTTGCTCCAAAAATAATAGCTTGTTTTACAGAATAAGCATCAAAATAGTAAGATAAAAGAGCTAGTGCACTACCCGTGAATAGAAAGATGGCTATATGTTTTAAATAAATTCTTCTCATTTGTTTTATGTTGTTTACAGTTAAGTATTATTTCGATTCAACCCAACTTCATAAAAAGACTACACCCTTATCCCGGTAAACCCATCCCAATTTACTCAAATTAATGATATAAAAAAACCAACCTTACATTATTACATGTAAAATTGGTTATAAGTGTCTCAATTGATTAAGTAGGGGAGTAAGGGAGGGGAACTGTTCACTGATTACGCATCACTCATCACTACTTTCATTCTCCTGTCTCCAAGTTTCATTCTCCTAATAAATTACAGTTCAGATAGTACCGTACGACCATTTTTAGTCCTGTGGACTGAAAATAGTAAGGTGCCAGTAGGTGCGATGGTCGAAGCAAATCCGAGAGAGTAAGTAGTGAAATATAGAGTAGGTTTTTACACATTTTTTTTTAAAGATTCTTTTCCATAAAAGTTTGAACAAGATTTACACGTTCATAAATATTAAATGTCAAATAAATATATAAACTTGTATTATCATAACATTTGACTTATTTTCGTTAAATCCCTTACTAAATTACAAATGAAGAATCAATATACGGCTGCTGCGCTTGCTATATTTTTAGGAATTTTCGGAATACATAAATTCTATTTAAATCGCCCTATTCAGGGGGTTATATATCTTTTACTTTTTTGGACTTTTATCCCGGCTTTGGTCGGTTTTTTTGAAGGTATTGTGTATGCAGTGATGTCAGAAAAAGGATTTAATTCAAGGTATAATAAAAGGTTAACAGTACCTCCCCAACAAAATCAGATTATAATAGAAAAAGCTAGTAAAAGAGAATCTAATATATCTAATATTATTTTCCAACCAACCCCTCAACCTAGTATTAAAGTAAATAACATACCTGCATGGAATATTCGCTATGTTTATTCATACAATGATTTAAAATCTGCTTCAAACGAAGCACTAATGTTTTATAAAAAGTTTAAAGAGGATTTTTTAAAAGAAAAGTATATTTCGTTAGGAGAGAATCACCTTAGTTATGCTTTTGTTTTATTATATGACCTAGAGATTGAATTTCTTAATAATAAAGACTATAGGAGATTAGCTAATCTATACGATAACCTTGGACTTAATTATCCAAAGGTAAGAAGTTATGCTAATAAGATTCTTAAAAAGCATCGTGGAGGTATTAAGGAAGTAGAGCCTGATATTCATGTTTCAGAAAAAGAAAAGTTAGCATTAGATTTTAGTAGTTATTCCATTGATGTTGTAAAAGAGCCAGTATTTTATTCTCAGGAAAGAAATGTTTATGATGAGGATTACTGGAAAGTAGGAAGTAGGAGACAAAAGAAATTTCAACTTAAGGATGAACAGGTTGAAATTCTAAATCAACTTGGTTATTATGGAAATAATGTTTTTAATACTAATGAATTTATTCAAAGAGAATTGTATCATTTGTATAGTAATAGTATTTTAAAATTATCAGAAACTTATCTTTCACAAGGTATCTCTCTAGAAGATAGAGTAAATGAATATTTTTATTTAATCATCAAACAACAATTTGGTTATAGGAAAGGAAGTGGAAACTATAATTACGCTTTAGAGCAAAATACTTCTGAGTTTTATAATCGTTTGTTTAGAATTACCGAAAATAGGTTACGTGAACTCTACCAAAATAAAAGAAAATTAAATGTTGACGATTTTTATGTAAATAATAAAACAAAAGAACTTTATGATACTCTTAAAGAGGACTTTATAAACGCAGTTGACTATCAAATGGAGTATTGTAAATATCCAGATTCAGATACTGAAGTTGAGCTAAATAGGATGAATACCACGCGATGGAAATCAAATTTTGATCAAATAAATAAGAATTTTAAAAATACCTCTGAATATAAAACTTCGATCGATACACTTGCAGAATTGAATAAAGAGAATCCTTCTGTTGAAAACATTTTTTATGAAGCCGTAAAGTATGTTGCTAAGAGAGACAAAGTATTAGCTTTGGAGTATTACTTGAAATATATAGAAGCAGATTTGAAATCAACCACGTTCAATGATAAGGCAATGAATAAGTCTACTTTAAAAATCTTATTCCAAAATCAAGAACAATTAGATAGATTCAATGAAATTGTAAGTACTTATCTGAATAATAAGGATATTACTCAAGCACTTACAGAACTACCCAGCATATATGAATTAAAACGAAAAAAAATTCAATTAGATCTAAGTCAAATTGAGGATGTGAAAGTTCAACTCAATAACACGGTTGAGTTGCTTAATGAGTACTTAGAAGAGGAGGAAGAATCAATTGAAGAATTAGATACATCAGTTTTAGAAAAATTATCGGCAAAGCCAAAAGGTGTTAGTCTTTATAAAGATATTCTAGGACTTACAGAAATAGAGTCTAATATACTAATTAAGATTAGTCAATATAATTTTGAAATATCAAGAGAAGAAGTTGAAGAATATCTCAGCAATCAAGGTTTGTTTGTTGATTCATTTATAAGCAATTTGAATGAAAAGATTTTCGACTTATTAGATGACAATCTAATTGAAGACGATGAAGATAATTTGACTATTTATGAACCTTACTATAAAACAATTCTGAAATAATGGTTACAAGTATAAAACCTAAAGAAGCTACAGCAATCGTTAACTCTTTAATTGGGGGAGTGGTTCCGAAAATTGGGGTACAACATATTGCTGTTGGGAGAAATGAAGAAATAAATGCATTTGTTAGTTCGCTAGAAGATGTCAAAAACGGACATAGTATAGTGAAGTTTTGGATTGGCGATTTTGGTTCGGGAAAATCTTTCATGCTTCATCTACTAAACACTGTAGCATTAAAACAAAAATTTGTGATAGCTAATGGAGATTTTACTCCAGAGAACCGACTATATAGTAATGATGGAAAATCAGTATTATTATACTCTGCCATCATGAACAATCTTGCTATTCAAACTAAACCTGAAGGAGGAGCTCTACCTATTTTATTGCAAAAATGGATTGAAGGTGTTATGAGTAAAACAGCAAAAGCGAATGGTATAGCATTAACTGAAATAACTCAAGAGCAATATCTTCCATTAGTGCAAGAAAACATCATGGAAACAATTAATGAATTGTCTGATGTGGGAGCTTATGACTTTGGAACTGTAATTATGAAATACTATGAAGGTTTTATCAATAGTGATGAAAACTTAAAAAAGTTTGCTTTAAAATGGCTTAAAGGTGAATATAAAACGAAAACTGAGGCACGTGCAGAATTGGGTATAAGAGAAATCATCAATGACCATAATTATTACGATATGCTTAAAAACTTTTGTAAGCTTTTTGTAAGTATGGGGTATAGTGGTTTTATGATTAACCTAGATGAAGCAATAAATCTTTACAAAATTCAAAACTCAGGAACTAGAGAAAAGAACTATGAGAAGATATTGACTATCTATAATGACTGCTTGCAAGGAAAAGTAGAAAACCTGTTTTTCAATTTTGCCGGCACAAAAGATTTTCTAGAAAATCCGCGAAGAGGGTTGTTCAGTTATAATGCTCTTAAAACTAGATTGGAGACGAACAGGTTCGAAACTTTAGAGATGCGAGACTTTGCACAACCTGTAATTAAATTACGCCCTTTAGATCATAATGAAGTTTATGTTTTATTAAAGAATTTACAAACCATATTTGACCAAAACTATAAAGTTGTTTCTCCAATTGTCGATAGTGATATTCAAATATTTATGGAAGAAATTTACAATAAACCTGGTGCAAGTGAATTCCTTACTCCTAGGGAGGTAACTCGAGATTTTTTAAATATATTAAACTTACTTAGGCAAAACCCTAATCTTGACAAAAACACTTTATTTAAAGAATTGATTATTTCAGACGAAAGGCAAGATAATGATTTGTCCTATTTAGATTCAATAGAAGAGTTTTAGTATGACAGCTTATGATCTACTTTCTGAACCTATTAAAAAGTATATAAGAGATCAACGATGGTCAGAATTACGTCCAATACAGAGCGTTGCAATTCTAAAAATACTTCAAACAGATAAAAATTATATATTATCAGCCAGAACGGCTTCTGGAAAAACAGAAGCCGCTTTTTTACCTATACTTTCAGACGTTGATTTTGGTGAGGAAGGTGTACAAGTACTATATATATCTCCGCTCATAGCACTGATAAATGATCAGTTTAAACGCATCGAGGAATTATGTGTAAATCTAGATGTTACGGTAACTAAGTGGCATGGAGAAGCTAAACAGTCAGAAAAAAACAGGTTGATTAAAAATCCAAATGGAGTCTTATTAATTACACCAGAGTCTATAGAAGCAATGTTTTGCAATAGACCTCACGAAGTATCTCATCTATTTTCTAATCTAAAATATGTTGTCATTGATGAAATACATTATTTTGATGGATCAAATCGAGGAGTTCAATTAAATTCCTTATTGTATCGGATTCAAAAGCACAATCATAATTCTTTTCGGATAATAGGTTTATCTGCAACTATTGGCGATTTACAGTCGATAAAAAATTTTGGTGGAAATCCTGAGAATACAGTTGTATTACAAGATAATACACCAAAAGAAAGTACAATTCGGTTTAAATATTTTTCTGATAATGATTCCTCCAATGGATTAACATTAGATTTGATTAAAGACCTTTATAAAGAAGTATATCAAAATAAAGTTTTAATTTTTCCTAATAGCAGATCTAAAGTGGAAGAGGTTACTTATAAGTTAAAAAGGATAAGCGAAAAAATTCAAGGACATAAACATTTCTATTCTCATCATTCTTCTGTAGATAAAGAACTACGAGTATATATTGAAAATTTTGCTAAAGAGAGTTATAATACACCTTTCGCTATAGCTTGTACTTCTACATTGGAGTTGGGAATTGATATAGGATCTATAGATAAAGTGATTCAGATTGATTCTACCCATAATGTGTCTTCCTTAGTTCAACGGATAGGAAGAAGTGGACGGAAAGAAGGTCAGAAAAGTCAAGTAATATTATACAATTCAATTCCATGGAATTTATTACAAAGTGTTGCTATTTGGGAATTGTATAACGAAAAAATATTAGACAAGAAAAGGTCTAAGTATAATTCATATGACATTTTAGTACATCAAATTCTATCAACTATACGCAGTAAAAATGGTATTACAATACCATCTTTGATAAAGAATTTTACTGATAACTATTCATTTAAAGATATTAATAGTGATACAATTAAAGATATTGTAACTTCATTGGTAGAGAAGGATTTAATTGAAGAAACAGAACGTGAATTAATTATTAGTGTTGAAGGAGAATACTTAGTAAATAATAAGAATTTTTATAGTGTATTCGAAACAGAAGAAATGTATAAAGTTCTTCATCAAAATGTTACCATTGGAGAACTTCCAATGAGTCATCAAATTGCGGAAGGAGAGAGTTTTTTGTTAGCATCAAGAATATGGACTATAGTAATGGTAGACGAAAATTCAAAAAAGATTATAGTAGCACCAAGCAAGTCTGGAAATAAACCTAGGTTTTTTGGAAGTGGAGGTGATATCGACCATATAATTCGTCAAAAGATGGTTTCTATACTTATAACTAAAAAAGAATATTCTTACTTAGATATTGAAAGTACAAGCGAATTAAAGAAACTATATCAAGAGTATAAAGTTTATCAATTGAGAAATGAAATTCAAGATCGTCCATTAAAAATAGGAGTAAATAAGACAGTGTTTCATTCATTTACTTCAACAATAATCAATAGAACGATTAAGTTGTTTTTGAATTATAATGGAATTGATTGTAGTTTAGACTCGAATGAAAGTAAAATGGAGTTTCCTCAAGTAATAACTGCATTAGAACTATACAAATTGTTTCATAAATTCAATGAAGATAAAGCTCATATTTCTAGCTATTTAAGCGAAGAACTTGAGCAAAACATTAGTTATTTAAGCTTTTCAAAATGGGCTGAGTTTTTACCTGAAAACCTACAAGTTGAGTTAATGCTCTCAGAGCAATATGATATAGAAGCTACACTATCTTTTCTCAATACAATTAATTTAAAAGAAAACGATAATTAGCGATGAATGGTATTCTAGATCTTGTTCCAATGTAATTGTTGTGAAAATATTTAAAAGATTAAGATGGAGAAATTGAAATTTATAGCATTGTTGGATGAGTTTGAAAACTCTGGTAATTTGATAAAATTAGGTTTTGGGGAGATACAAAATATTAATCTTAACAATAGTTATTACTTTCTACCCTTTCAGTTATTGTCTCAGGGTTTTGAACGTTTAATGAAAGTGTATATTTGTGTTGGTCATTTCCATAAATTTAAAAAACTTCCTGATTCTAAATATATAAGAATCTTAGGACATGATTTAGAGAAACTTCTTGATGAGATTATTAAAAACTATTATTTAGAAAGGAGAGAATCCCAGTTTATATTAGATAAAAAATTTCTTGACAAGGATTTAGACTTAAAAGAGCTCCTTTTCATACTATCTGAATTTGGAAAACTATCTAGATATCATAATTTCGATATAATCACTGGAAGCACAAAGCTAGGAGTAGATACAAAAAATCGATGGCAAGATTTTGAAAATAAAATTCTTAATTCGAATGATTTTATTAAGCTTATGGACTTTAATCTAAGTCATGAAGTTTTTCAAAAAATATCAACCTATATTATAATTGTATTCGAGAAATTTGTTTCATCTTTATCTAGACAAATAATTTTTGACTCTTTAGGCGATATAGGAAAGCAAGTGATTTCTTCTAATATACAAGATTTTGGTATGCTATATGAAAAAGATTTTGGTGTAAAAGATTATAGGGTTTTTACTACTAGATATTTAGAGAGCCCACTTCGTTGTCATAAAAGAACAATTGAAGATGAAAATGAAAGAAAACACAATCCAAATTACAAATATCAATTAATTAAAAAGATAGATTTTGAAGGAGAATGGCCTTTTTATTGTGAGGAGGTAGTTATTGAATGTAGATATAGTCATTGGTGTATTATTTCAATTGAGGGATATGACTATGCTTTAAATGGTTCTGCAAAAGGAAGATACAAATTAGAAAATCCACATGATGCAGGTATGGCTATTTTAGGTGAAAGTTTATCTAAATTTATAAGCATGACTTTAAATCTAGGTAAATAGAATTTGTAAGCTTCCCCAAAAATTAGACATCTTTTGGAGTATATCTAAGTATTGAAACATCAGAATTTCTCATTTCAAAATCAAGTAAATTCTTAAATCATATAAATCACAGTTCAGACAAGAGACGAAGTAAATCTGCGATAACGGAGTACTTTATTTTACTTTTCTGTAAAATTCTTTAGAAAAATGTTTATCATTAATCATTGAGAAAAGCTCATTTATTTGACTTTCACTTTTATTTCTATGTGGATCTTTTTTTCCATGATAGCCAACATTTTTCTCAAATTGCTCTATTTCAATATTAGCTAAGATTAATCGTATTTTTTCACATATTTTCTCGTAATCAATACAAATTTCTTTAAGCTCCATAGTTTTTATATCTGTAATGATGTATCTATGAACGACTTTGTTCCTCAAATTATAAAGTTTATAAAGTTGATTATACTGTTCTTCAGATATGACAGCCATTTCCTTTGCTTTGTCATAAATTTTCTTTTCCATAATAGGTTTGTCAGTTTCAGCTTGATATAAGTATTCAAGTTTAAACATAGAAGAATTTTCTATTATTTGAAATTTATGAACTATGATTAAGCGCAGGTAAGCATCTATTTGGTTGGCAGTAATTATTATCAGTTCAATATAAGAACGATTTTTTATAGCTTTATTTTTTAAGTCAAAAGATGCAGCTAAAGATGCATTGAATTTTTCGAATCTATCATAATTCATAGCAAATTCTCTTCGATCCAGACTCAAACACATTAATGTTGAAAGACTATCTTCTACTTTTTTAATTTGTTTTTTTATAATGTTTAAATTACGTTTTGTTGGTTGACAAACATATTTGGCCATAAAAAAGTAATCTTCAACTACAGTTGCCCATAAAAAAATTTTAAATTCATCGTCAGGAAGTTCGGTTCTAATAAAATGTAATTTGTCATTATTAAATAAACCTTTTGGTAAATTCGGATTTATTTTTCGTTCATTTTTATTGTAGCAACTTATTTGAAAACATCCTTGAGTATTTTGAAACAATTCAAAGCTGAATGGCGATTTATTTTCATAGCCAGCAACTTCGTTTTTATAATGCCAATCTAATGGGATTTTAATTTCAAATATCCCTTCAGGATGTGTAAAGTACTTCATCTGTTCACAATGCTAGAGTCGTTAAATCCATGCCAATTTACTCAAATTAATGATATAAAAAAACCAACCTTATTCTATTCGATGTAAAATTGGTTTTATGGGTTTCAATTGATTAAAATAATAGGTTAGTGTTCACGCATTACTTCTCACGGATTGTAAATCCACGATAGTGGGTGTTGATTTAATTTCTAACCTAATAATTGTTCACTATTTATGGTGATTTTATTAATAAGCTTTAGAACTATATTTCTTTTCCTTTTTAACTTTGATAAATTTGATGGAGAGATTGTAAAATTAGCAAAAGGAACTTTTTGTGCAGGGATTGATGCTACTAAATATGAGGTGTTAGTAAAATTTACAATTCCATTCTGATAATAATAATACCTCGTTTTGTACAGCTGCTTTATCGCCTTGGTTAAATGGAATTTATTTTTTGAAGGATTTAAACTGTATTTAAGTTCGCAAAATAAGACCCAAGAGCTTTCATTAGATTCTGTTGGGAAAATTACAGATTCACATTGAGATCGTGGATTTCCATTTCCACAAGTAAAACTAGAATTATCGAATTCGATACCACTAATATCTAATTTAAATGGATTTTCGATAGAGAAATGTTTAATATCAACCGGCCCAATTGGAGAATGAAATTCTACACTTCTTTTAACTACATCGGCTTTTGTTTGTTCTGTATAATCAGCTATATGTAAATCATCTACAAAATCCTTAATTGTAAGAAATTGATGGTCATAACTTAATCTAATCCCTTCTTTTATCATGAATAATGATTTAACATTAAATAAAATTCATCCATCGTCTTTTGCATTTGATCATCGAAAAAGTTTTCTCCAATAAGTCCATCCTCTTGTTGAATACAATTTATATAGCCATTATCTATTTGATAAATTGAAATTAATTTCGGGTCTATCATTGAAGACAAACAGTTTAAACTTTGTTTTTCATTATCAGATAATTTGTCATGGACCAAATAAGCCATTATACAATTATTGATTGCGTATAATACATAAGGACTATGTGTTGTCAATGTAAGACTATGCTCTAAAGTTTTAATAACACTTTCAAGTAGATAGTAAATTAAAGTTTTTTGAGTTTCAGGAAATAAATTCTGTTCAGGTTCCTCAATAATTAAATTTGTACTATGTGTTTTAAATAGGTTAGTTCTTACCTCTTTATAATGTTGGAAAAGTTTTAAGGCATCCTTGTCATTTTCGTTTATTTTTTCATCTACTTCAGTTATTTTGTTGTTTCTTTCTTTTAAATCAAAAAAATCCTTTCCATAAGTAGGTATTAAGATTAGATTACTAATTAACATTTGAGTAGTCTTTTTCATTGCTTCATCTAATTCATAAGAAGTGATTAACTCATCATTATAAATATTGTTTATCAAATGGTCTATCATTACGATTAATGGTGTCATCGACTGTAAACCACTTGAAGTATTAGATAATAGGATATCATATGTCCTATCTTTGCTTTGTATACGACTTTCCTTATTGCTATCTGAATAATAAAATTCAATCTCTTTCAAGATAGGTATTCTGCTATCAATGGTATAGTTTTTTCTAGCGTCAAACCAATCAAACAAAAAGCTTTTAATATAATTATTGGTTAATTCCACTTTTTCAATTTCAGGTAAAATTGCTACACTTCGTTCAGAAGGAATATATGAAATTTTATTTCTTTTATAAGCAAATTGGTCAACCCAATTAATGTTGAAGTTACCTGTTTTATAGTGTAATTCTATAGTTTTACTTTTATATAGAATTTCACTTTTTTCATTGAAATACCCTTTCATTTTATGAAAAGTTTCTAGTTTTTCAATGAAGTATAGATTGTCTTCAGAATAAAGATTAAACGATTGTCTAATAGATACGTCTTTTTCAACCCAATTACAAAAGCTTATAATCTTAGCAATGGTACTTTTTCCACTACTTTGTTCTCCCATAAAAATATTAATTTTATTGAGAGTAAGATCTACTTCTTTAATTGCTCCAACATTTATTATTTTTATTTTATATTCTTTCATTTATTTGTCTTGTTATTCGAGTGTCAAAACTACAAAAAATAGCGACGCTTTTCTAGTAATGTATAATGTATTCTTTTTTGTAATAGAATTCTTATAATCAAGGTTAAAGTAGGATGTTATAAGAAATACTTTTTTTGACGGAACAGAAAATTCTAATAAATAATTATACTTTTATAAGGTGTAGGCTTCCCCTTTTTAGGACACCTCTAAATTCGACAAATAATTGATATTCTTGTCAGATTTGATGAAGAATTTAAATTCTTCATCAAATCTTGGCTTAAATTCTTTAGGAGATTTATTTCCTAGGGATTTGTGAGGATGGTTAAAGTTGTAATCCCTTTTCCATTTATCAGAGAGTCTTTGCAGTTGGTATATATCATTAAAATAAAATACGTCCAATATATCTTCTCTAAAAAAACGATTAAATCGCTCTATGTATCCATTTTGCATCGGCTTTCCAGGTTGGGTATATTTAATCTCAATAAAGTTCTTAGCACACCATTGTGTAAAGGTTTTAGAGGTAAACTCTGGTCCATTATCACATCTAATAAATTTAGGGACTCCTATTTCTTCTTTTAGGTTTTCTAATGTTTCGATAACCGCTCGTGCGGGATATGAAAGTGCAGCTTCAATAGCAATAGCTTCACGAT
>NZ_FORU01000027.1 GCF_900114085.1 Myroides guanonis
CTGCCAATATATTCTATATTACCATCGGGTAACCAACGCGCTAAATCGCCTGTCTTATATAATCGTTCACCTTCTCTAAACGGATTCGCTATAAATTTTTCCTTTGTTAAATCTTCCTGATTCAAATAACCTCGAGCAACACCTGCTCCACCAATATACAACTCCCCGATAACTCCTACAGGTAAAAGCTGAGCATGATTATTTAAGATATAAACTTGAGAATTATCAATAGGCTTACCAATAGGAATCTTAATCATTGGAGTATTTAATACTTTGTAATTAGTAGCAACTACAGTAGTTTCTGTTGGACCATAATTATTATAAATAGTAATATCACTTGATCTACTTAGGCGTAGTACATCTCCCCCTGTTAAAACAATAATGTTAGGTAAAGATATTTCTTTATCTAAAAAATTCTCACACACTATTGTTGGCATATAAGCATGTGTAATAGCATGTTGGGTTAAAAAAAATGAAAGCTTATCCAAATCGTAACGATACTTTTCTGAAATAGGATATAAACTGCCTCCAGAAAGCAAGTATGGAAATATTTCCCAAACACTAGCATCAAAACCAACCCCTGAGAATAGAGTACCTCTACTCTGAGAAGTTACTGAATATGCTGATTGATGCCAAAAACATAAATGAACCAAGTTTCTATGTTCAATCATAACTCCCTTAGGTTTACCAGTACTACCTGAAGTATAAATAACATATGCCAGATCATTAGGAGTTGTTATTATTTCAGGTAAATCATCAGAATATGAAGAAATAACCTCTTTGAAAGTATCTAATAAAAAATTATCTACAACAATAGAGCAATTACTGTCATTCTTTATATACATCTTTCTTTCTTCAGGAAAATTAGGATCGATAGGAACATAAGCCGATCCTGTTTTCAATATAGCAAGAAGTGAAATAATTAACCAATCACTGCGATCTAAAACTACTCCTATTAAACTATCTCGACTAATGTTATTATTAGATAATAAATAATGAGCCAATTGATTGGAACGTTGGTCCAATTCTTTATAAGTTAATTCTTCATCTTCATAAACAACTGCAACAGCATTTGGTGTCTCCTTAACCTGTTCAATAAATAAATCCACTACGGTTATATCTAATGGGTATGCTACATCTGTGTTATTGAAAATATTTAGTAATTGATGTTTTTCTTTATTAGACAGAATACTCAATGTATTTATGCTTACTTCTTTCTCTAGAGTTGCATCATCTATGAGCTGAATTAATGATTGCTCCATGAATTTAAGTATACGATCTGCTCCAATATTTACATCCACAAGTGCTGTTAATCCAAAATCAATACCAAAATCATCTACATTAAAGTTAAAAGGATAATTCGTACGTTCATAATCTCCAATTAGAGTTATCCCTAAATCTTTCATATTATTCTCTTCTACTAAAGATGATGAAGAATGACGGTAATTTAATAAAGCACTAAAAACAGCCATTTGATTGGAGATACCACTCCAATTATGGATATGAGACAAAGGAGTTTGTTCATAAGATAATAGTTCTCCTAATCTTAATTTAACTTGATCTAAATACTCCCTAACACTGCCTTTTAATTCCAAAGCAACTGGTAAAGTATTTATAAACAAGCCTAAAGAATCAGCTGCGCCTAAAGAACCTTGCAAACGTCCGGAAAATAAAGATCCAAACACCGCATGTTGCTTATTACTGCATCTTGCTACTACCAATCCGAAAGCTGCATGAAACAATACTGCAGGACTTATACTTAAATTCACACAAACAGTACGCAATAAGGTACTTAAATCTTTAGAAAGAATTACAGTAGACTCTTCCATTTTTGTACCGTTTCCTAAGATATTTGATAAATTAAACGGGTATGTAGGTTCATTAATTTCTCCCAATAGTGATCTAAAATAAGACTCTCCATCGTTGACTGATTGTGCATGTAATGTATGCCCAATAAAATCCCTATATAAAAAAGGAACTGAAAGATTTTCAGCTTCTCCTGACAGATACAACATTACCTCTTCTACGACTTTCTCTAAACCAACATGGTCTATTATTAAATGATGATAATAGACTACTATATAATAAGATTCATTCTCAGGATCATCAACTAATTTCAATTCCAGTAATGGAGCCTTAGAGGTATCCATCCAATGAGTACCTGATGCTACCAATAATTCCAACTGTGGTAAAATAGATTTGGAGTTATCCAAACTTGAACTATCTAATAATTCTACTGGTAAAACAGCTTCTCGCAATACTACCTGAACAACACTAGGTAAACCGGTACTTAAAAAGCAAGTACGCAAAATATCATAGCGATTCACCACAGATTGTAAGGCTTCCATAAACTCTGTGCGCTTGTGTGATTCTGAAAATGAAAGTAAACTCGAAAGAACATAAGGATCTCCATGAACAGCATTGCTCATGAGGTGGTGAAAATAAATTCCTTCTTGTAATGGAGATAAAGGATAGATGTCTGCAATATTTGCAACACCACCTGGAACCATTGCGACTATCTTATCTAAATCACTCTGCTCAAAATTAAGTAAAGGAACCATCAATTGTGTGATATAATCACTTGTTGCTAAAATCCCATTAGCAGGAACAGTGTAAACAAACGATATCGAAGATAACTTATCACTAATAGAAGCTATCGTTGGACTTGCAAAAATATCTTTAGCTAAGATATGAAAATCTAACGCTTGCAGGCGAGACATCAATCGAACGACCAATAAACTATGACCACCTAATTCAAAGAAATCATCATAAATTCCTACTTGTTCTACTCCCAATAATTCTTGCCAGATTTCTGCTAATTGCGTTTCTGTTTCATTGCGTGGTGCTACATACTCTTTGCTCGATAATTCTGAACTATCAGGATTTGGCAATGACTTTTTATCTAGTTTTCCGTTACCGGTTAATGGCATCGCATCTAAAGTTACCCACAATTGAGGAACCATATACTCAGGCAAGCTTAGCTTTAATTGGTTTTGTAATACTTCTTTATCGAAATCCCCCTCGGGTACAACATAACCAACCAGACGCTTGTTGCCGACTGTATCTTCCTTAGCCAGTACACAACATTGTGTTACTCCAGGCAAAGATGACAATATATTCTCAATCTCTCCAAGCTCGATGCGATAACCACGGATTTTAACCTGATCGTCTTTCCTGCCGATATATTCTATATTACCATCGGGTAACCAACGCGCTAAATCTCCCGATCTGTATAATCTGGAAGTTTTATCCTCACTAAACGGATTCGCTATAAA
>NZ_FORU01000004.1:0-132154 GCF_900114085.1 Myroides guanonis
TAAACCCTGATTCTATCGAATCGGGGTTTTTTGTTTTGGTGCAGCGTGTCGCAAGCTCGATGCGCTGCCTTTTTTGAAGTTCTCCTGAAAAGTGAGGTGGGTTAATTATTTTGTAGTCGTCTGTTAATTAGTCTTTTAGCTTTATATTAGTTTTGCTGACTCCATTACTAATTTAGTAGATTAGACTAAAACTAAACGTTCAACTCTGTTTTTTTGCCCTTTGCTTCTTAGCGTATTAGCATATCTCCGAATTAGCGTATTTACGAATCACCAAATTTTCCTTCTTTGCCCTTTGCATCTTAGCCTCTTTGCATATTCCCGAATTACCAGATTTGTTTCCTAATACAAAAGGCTACCTTTTTGAGATAGCCTTTGTATAAAAGAATGAAGAGTATTATATGTTTTGTGACATTTTAGTGTATTCCGCTATTAGATAGCTTAAGTGTTCCCATTTTATAGAATTGTATGGAAATTTTTGTATAAATTCTTGGTTGTCTCCAAAAAGAAACTCGTAATTATCTTTAAATTCTCCTTTTTTAAGCCAGATTACTTCATCTCCCTTTTTTACGTAATATGATTTCGTTACACCTCCTCCGATTGCAGGACCTACTCCAAAGCTTACAGATGATGTTTCTGATGCTGTTGGATCTGCATATACTTCAATTACACTGCTGAAATTTGGATTGATTAACTGCATCAAAAATTGTTGTTCTTCTTTTTTGTTTTTCAATGAAGCACTAACATTTTTTACATAGACTTGATTTGGACTTACAATTTTGCTAAAACTTCGTCTTCCCCAATTCTTTGAGTTTTCAAAGTAACGTGAATTTTTAGTTGCTTTGGCACTGGCTGAAATCGGTAAATACATTTCTTCTATTTCTTCAGCACTATATTCAGCTTTTTTTCCTGAAGAATCTTTTATTTTTATAGATTCAATTTGTCCTTTTCTTCTTTCTATTCCAGAAACGGGACCTTCAATTTCAGTTCCATCTTTAAGAATAAGAGTGGAATTCTTTTTAGAACTAACTCCAACGAACATCTCATCAAATAGTTCGTTATCCATAATTTTTAACTGTTCTTTTGTAAACTTTACTTTTTGCTGTGCTTGTATTGGAGCACTTGTTAATGTTGCAGCTGCTAAAAAGCTAAAAAGTATTAATTTTTTCATAAAATATAAATTTCGTCTAAAATAACAATTATATGTGATTTATTTATTTTTTGTTACAAATATATTCGTATCCATATACGTGGATTATTGTTGATTTAGATTGATGTTTTTTACTTAGTGATATTTTAGAGTCTAGTCTTTTTTCAGGGTATAAAAAAAGAGTAGAATCATTAATGATTCTACTCTTTGATAATAAACTAGTTTCGTTTATAAATATACTAGATAGCTTTTGTTTTTTCTTTCAACCAAGAAGCCTCTTCTGCGCTTAACTTCGCTTCTAAAGAATCATAAACCCATTGGTTATAATTGTTTAACCAATCAATATGTGTTTTTTCTAACAATGATTTTTCAACTAGGTCTGTAGCTATATAACAGATTGTTATTGTTTCAAATTCCATAAAGTCACCAAATTGGTTAGAGCTTAAGTCTTTTGAAACTACTAGATTTTCAATACGAATACCATATTTTCCTTCTCTATATAGTCCTGGTTCTATTGAACTAATCATTCCTGTTTGTAGAGCGATATCTACATTGCTAGGGTTGATGACATGTGGTCCTTCGTGTACGTTTAAGAAAAAACCTACTCCATGTCCTGTTCCATGTCCATAGTTTCTAAGGGTAGCCCAAATAGGTCTACGTGTGATAGCATCGATTTGATATCCTCTAGTTCCTTTAGTATAGATAGCCATAGAACCTTCTATAGTTCCTTTTAATACAATAGTATAGTCTTCTTTTTCTTCTGCTGTAGGGGTTCCTAAAGTAATTACTCGCGTAATATCTGTAGTTCCTGTTTCATATTGACCTCCTGAATCAACTAGTAATAGCCCTTCTGGTTTTAATGTATAATTGCTTTTTTCTTCTGCTTTGTAATGTGGTAAAGCTCCGTGGTCTTTGTAACCAGCAATTGTATCAAAGCTGATGTCTTTAAAACCTGGCTGTTCTGCTCTTAGTCCACGTAAATGGTCTGCTATACTCATCTCTGATAGAGTTCCACTTGCTACATTTTCTTCAACCCATTTGAAAAACTTAGTCATTGCAACACCATCGTTAATCATGGCTTGTCTTTCGTGTTGAAGTTCAACGTCGTTTTTGATAGCTTTTAATAGGGTAGAAGGATTCATTGCTTCTACAATTTCTACTTCGTTTGGTATGCTGTCATAAATAGCAAAACAAGTACGTTTAGGATCGATTAAGATTCTATCTGAAGCTGTTAAGCTTTTTAGTGTTTTTCTTACGTCTGTATAGTCTTGGATTTCTATTCCAAATCCGTTTAGTTCTTCTACAGTTTTTGATTCTAGCTTAGAAGGATCGATAAACAAAACAGTTTTATCTGTTGCTATGTATAAGAAACCTAAGGTTACAGGATTACAAGGTACATCTGTTCCTCGTATGTTTAATACCCATGCTAAGTCATCTAAAGAAGAAATCAAGTGTGCAGTAACTCTTTTCTCCTTTAATTCACTTCGAACAGCATCTAATTTACTTTGTGTAGATTGACCTGTTGTTGAAATAGGTAATGTGTATGCTGTTGTTTTTGGCAATTCAGGTCTTCCTTTCCAAATAGAAGCTAATAAATCCACATGTCCATTAATTGTAAAGTTCAATGGTTCCAATGTGCTTTTAATTGCATGTGCAACTGCTAACGAAGCTAGGTTACCATCAAAAGCTACTGTTGCTCCATTGTTGAATTTTTCTGATATCCAATTAACATATTCCGCTGCGTGTTGTACTTTTAATTTTACCAACTCAAAACCACTACCTTTTAATTGCTCTGGGCCTTGAACGAAATAGCGTGAATCTGTCCATAGTCCTGCAAAATCTAGCGTTATAACTAGAGTACCGGCAGAACCTGTGAATCCAGACGTCCAAGAGATACATTTGTAATGTTCTGGTAGGTATTCACTGATATGTGGATCTGAAGAAGGAATGATATAAGCATCAATACCTTGCTCTTTCATCAAAGCGCGTATTGCAGATAGTTTTTCTATATGTGTCATGGTATTTTATTTAAAACATAAAGGTACAAAATGAGTTTTGTCTATTAAAGGGATTTTTGTTTATTTTAGGAATTGTCCTAATGGATGTTTTATTAGGAAGCTTTAAGAGAGGATGTAATAGAATTCTCCTACATTTGCAGTACATTAAATAGGTATCTTGAAAACGACGATTACATTAATTACGCCTCCTTTTACTCAGCTAAATACACCTTATCCTGCTACGGCTTATTTGAAAGGTTTTTTTAATACGAAACAAATTTCTTGCTTTCAATCTGATTTGGGAATTGAAGTTATATTGGCGCTTTTTTCTAAAAAGGGATTGACTGAACTTTTTGATTATGTTCATGAACATACCGAGGAAGTTTCTGAGAATACGCATCGTATTTTAGCATTAGAGCAGGAATACATTTCAACTGTTGATCAAGTTATCTCTTTTTTACAAGGTAAAAATCCAACTTTAGCCCACGCTATTGTTCAGGAGGGATTTCTTCCTCAGGCTTCTCGATTTGAGCAATTAGAGGAGTTAGACTGGGCTTTTGGTGCTATGGGAATCCAAGATAAAGCGAAGCATTTGGCAACTTTATATTTAGAGGATTTATCTGATTTGATTACCGAAACCGTGGATTCTCATTTTGGTTTTAGCCGTTATGCGGAGCGCTTGGGTAGGTCCGCTCATTCTTTCGATGAGTTGTATTCTTGTCTTCAAGAACCCGTTACTTATGTTGATACAATTACCTTGTCATTGTTAGAGAATATTATAAAAGAATCTAACCCGAAAATCGTTGGGTTTTCTGTTCCTTTTCCTGGTAATCTATATAGTTCTTTTCGTTGTGCGCAATGGATAAAAGCTAATTACCCTGATATTAAAATTTCTATGGGGGGAGGGTTTCCAAATACAGAACTACGTTCTCTTTCTGATGTTAGAGTTTTTGAATTCTTTGACTTTATAACATTGGATGATGGTGAGGCACCTGTAGAGTGTTTGATTAATTACGTAGAAGGAAAATCTGATATTACGCAATTGAAACGCACCTTATTACTTCAAGATGATAAGGTTGTCTATATAAACAATCCTTTAATTCAAGATTATAAGCAAGCTCAGGTTGGTACTCCTGATTATTCTGATTTGAGATTGAAGGATTATATTTCTGTGATTGAAATTGTCAATCCAATGCATCGTATGTGGAGTGATGGAAGATGGAACAAATTGACTATGGCTCATGGTTGCTATTGGGGTAAATGTACTTTCTGCGATATTTCTTTAGATTATATAAAGATTTATGAGCCTGTTGCTGCCAAACAGATTGTCGATAGAATGGAAACATTGGTTGAACAAACTGGAGAAACTGGTTTTCATTTTGTGGATGAAGCTGCTCCACCTGCTTTGATGAGAGAGGTGGCTTTAGAAATTCTTCGAAGGAAACTAACGGTTTCTTGGTGGACTAATATTCGCTTTGAAAAAAGTTTTACAAAGGACTTGTGTCGATTGTTAAAAGCTTCGGGTTGTATTGCTGTTTCAGGGGGATTAGAGGTTGCTTCTGACCGTTTGTTAAAATTGATAGATAAAGGAGTTACGGTGGCTCAAGTGGCTCGTGTAAATAGGAATTTTACGGAGGCGGGGATATTAGTGCATGCTTATTTGATGTATGGTTTTCCTACTCAAACTGCACAGGAAACTATTGACAGTCTAGAAATGGTTAGGCAGTTGTTTGAGTTAGGAGTTATGCAATCTGGGTTTTGGCATCAATTTGCTATGACAGCACATTCTCCTGTTGGTATGAATCCAACTGACTATAATGTTTCGAAATTGAGTGAAGACATTGGATCGTTTGCAAATAATGACATTGCTCACCGTGAGAATTCAGGTGCTATACATGACAAGTTTTCAATGGGATTGCGCAAGTCACTCTTCAATTATATGCATGGCTTATGTTTTGATTGGTCTTTAAATGATTGGTTTGATTTTAAGGTTCCTAAAACCAGCATAGCTCCGGATTATATCTATAGTGTTTTAGAGGAGGATGCTATTCCTAATTATAAACCGAATCAGAAGATTGTTTGGATAGGAAGCTTACCTCACTTAGAGTTTTATACTAAGACCAAGAAAGGACGTAGTTTTGAAAAGGCAATTGCTGTTTTTTATACTAAGAAAGAAACTATTTCAGTAGAATTTGAGCGTATTGAAGGTGAGTGGTTTTCTGTATTTGTCGAAAAACTTGTTCAAGGCAATTTTAAAACATTGACTTATCAAGAAATGAAAAAGGATTTCGAAGATTTTACACAGGAGGATTTTGAGCCTTTTTGGTATTCTAAACCATGTGGTGTTTTGAGAGATATGGCGTTATTGGTATTGTAATTTTTAGTTTTTTGAGGGTTTGTTTTTAGTGTGTAAGAAAGCTATTGTAAAACCTATGATTCCTATAATAAAACACAGATAGGAAAGTGTCAAATCTGATGTTATCCAATTATTTAAGAATGGGGTTATTACAAGTGTAATAATTCCGAAAAGTGCCATTCTCTTCGAGCTAATCTTAGATTTCTCAATGAATGTTTTTTCGTCTGTTACTTTTTTCTTGCTAAGTATTTCTTTATAATACTTGGGTTTATATTGACATAGTATAACAATTACCAAGCTACTGATGATGAAAACGACACTTAGCATATATCCTTGAATGTTCATTGTGCTTTTATTGTAGAGGTTAGAATCTTGGGTGCTGTTAGTTAAGTTATATGTCTAAATTGATTTTGTCTGGATGATATATAAATAGATATAGCGATAAAAGAATCGTCAAAAGGATTAATATATAAGCTATGTAATTGCTTGTACTTGCTTTTTTATCAATATATTTTAAACTACCAAATACAAGAGTTATCAAAATTCCAATCATGGGTATCATGGATAGGCAGAAGGCAACGATAGTTTTATTTTCAAAGTAATAAGCGATAGAGCTGGTGATTAATGTGATTATTGCTGTTATTCTAATTCCTCTATTGATGTATGGAACTAACTTGTTAATGTCATACTTAGCTTGTTCTTCTTTTGATGCGGTGTTATAACCCGATAAGGTATATTTTGCATTGCTTGGAGTAACAATGAAGCTAATTCCAAAGAGTATTAGAAATAGGATTATTATTGATGTCATTTATTGTTCTTTTTCTTTTTCTTTTTTGTTTAATGCTATTTCTGTTGCTACTATTATTAGTAAGGTTCCAACACCGATACCGATACCGTATAGGGTTGAGATAAGTTTAGTATTTATTTCAAATAGGGGAGCGATAATTAAGAGTATCAGTAATATAACTCCTAAAATAAGTATTCTTTTTCCACTGTATATTTGAGCATAATGCCAATTAGATTGGTTTTTCATACTCATATAGGTTCGATATCCTAAAATATGATTGGTGTTGTTTTTACATAATAGTACTACAACACCAATAGCAATAAAAAAGATAGAAATAATCATTTCTTCTGACATTTCTAATTTACTTGATAAAGTTTAGGATTGTTGGAACTAGTTCTGTGTGAATAGGTAATGTCCCATTGTTATAAGATTTCATATTGTCTTCGTCTTTTTCAATATTTTTAAAAACGTGATTCATACCGGCAAGGGTTACAATTGTAGATTGTGGATTTGCTTGATGTAATAATTTTCCTTGTTCTAAATCTACTTGTAAGTCTTTATCTCCTTGAATGATTAGAATTGGTTTATTAAGTTTCTTTATTTCTATCGCAGGGTCAAATTTTATCCATGAAATAAGGTATGGTTGTACACTTGGTCTGAATAGGCTTTGTAGCATTGGGATTACATTGTCTACAGTATTTCCTTTTTTTAATTCGCTTAGAATTTCATCAGATTGTTTTTGTAAAAAAGGCGCGTTTTTAGCAATTTGTTTACTTAGTGTTTTGTCGATAGTTTCTCCAGGTCCTGAAATAGATATGTATTTTGTTACACTAGGGTCATTTGCGGCTAATAGTGCAACTAAGGCACCTTCACTATGTCCGATTAATGTTATTGAGGAGAATCGCTTTTTTAATGTATTGATAATTAGATTTAGGTCATTTACATTGTCTTCAAAAACACCTTCGTTTTCTGGGGCATCTTTCTTTTTGCTTAATGCGACAGCTCTTTTATCATATGTAAAAATGTTTTGTTTGTTTTGTGATAGCCCTTCTGCTAATAATTTATAGGCATTCGTAGTCATAATCGGAAGAGCGTTTCCATTGCGATCTGTGGGACCGGATCCTGCAATAAATATTGATACAGATTTATTTTGTGAGTCTCCAATATACAGGTCGCCTTGAATATCGGAGTCTATGTCAATAATTTCTTTTTTGAAGTTTTGGCTATACCCCAAAACAGTTGAAAGGATTAGAGTAAAAAGATATATAAGTAGTCTCATTGTATTTATTGTTTTAAGGTTGTTATAGAGGTTTGCTAGTATAAAAATACAAGCGCTTTTGAAATAATTTCTGCTAAAATAACAATTGGAATAAGTAATAGACTATGTGATAGTTTTCTAGCATTTGTAGCCGTCTTGAATCCTTTGTATAGCAATATACAAAATAGCACTAATGCCGCAAGAATATAGATGGATTCTAGGATTAGTACAATAAGGTTAATAGCTGGCAAATCGAACATAGCTGTAGGGGTGCTTAAGTTTTCTATTAAGTGTTTTCCTGTTGTTAGACTGATGTCATTAATATTAAATATAGCACCAAAGTAAATAGGGATTCTACATATTAATGCGATGGCTAAAATATCTATCCATCTAGTTTTATGGTTGACAAAATAAGCTAAACCAAATAAACATGCTCCTAAACATAACGTATTAACTATGTTATCAAGTAAAGGTTGATGGATAAGAACATTAGCAGTGTGGTGCATGTCAATTACTCCATCAAAACGAGTGTTGGTGTAATATGCTATGAAGGAAAATATAAGTAAGAATAGAGTTCCTATTGTTAGTAACTGTTTTTCTTGAAGTGTTTCAAACGGTTGTTTTAGTTTCTTTTTCATGAGTTTGGTTTTATAGTTTTTTTGGTTGCTAATTATTCGCTTTGTAGTTTTTTTATGTTTTCTATTATGTCATCGAGTTTGTTTCGAACTGTAGGATAACTGATATTCATTTGCTGTGCCATTTGTTTTAAACTCCCACTATAAAGAAAGAATTGCAAAATGAAATCTTGTTCTTCTTGGGTTAGTTTTAGTAGCATAGGTAATTCAAAAGTACCTGAAACTGCTGTGTTGCAATTTTCACAACTCAGCTTAGTTACTTTTAAATCTGTTTCGCAACTTGGACAATGAATAGGTAGTTTATATTTCATTTTGATAAATAATGTTAATGCTAATTTAAATAAAATTAAATACAAATGCAATTAAGTTTAATTATGTTTTATATGAATTAGTATATTCTTGTCTTATGATATTAAAAAAGGGTTGTACTTACAGTCAAGTACAACCCTTTTTAGATATGGTTAAAATGTATTTAGTATCTCCAACTATTATTTTTATCATTCTCTGGATACAGTTGATCTGGAGTGAATGGAGTGAATAATGGAGTTTTCATTGTAGGGTTTTTTGCACTTTTTATTTCGTATTCCATCAATAATTCATCTGACTCATTAAACAATTGATATTGTGTTTTATTCTTTTTCTTGTTTAGTGTATAATAGGAAGCTTCGTTTGTTTCTTCGGTATTATATAAATAGTTATTGAATTGAATTGCAATAGCGCCCGATTCTAGTATACCGTTGTTAACTTTTGCTTGTCTTTGAAGTTTACCATTTTCATAATAAGAAACAGTACCATGTAAATTAGTATCTTCATACATTTCATAGGAATAAACAAGGGAGCCGTCTGCATCGTCAAAAACTTGAATTGAAGAGGTTTTTGATTTTTCGTTTTCTTTTGTTTTTTTGTATAATAGCACACCTTCAATATTTACATCGGTTACACTCACTAATGTACCTTCTTTATAGGTTTGTGTTAATATTGATGTGTAAAGGTTTGTAATGCGCGTTCCTTCAAAAGGTTCTCCGTTTTGAAATATTAATCTAGATAGTTCATCGCCATTTTCATCAAAGAAAATAGCTTCTCCATGATAGATGTCATTTTCATATGGAATTCTAGAAGTGACTCTTCGTTCTTCGTAGGTCTCTTCAAACACCTTATTTCCCAAATGATATACAGTTCTTCCAGTGATAGTGGTAGGATCGTATTTTGAAAAAGTAATTTCTTCTCCTTCTTTTAAACCGTTTTCATAATTAGTAACAACAATTGAATAATCATCATCTTCGTAGACAGTTCCTTCTATAGGTGCTCCATTTTTGTATTTGACGGTTGAGATTAATTCCCCTTTAGAATAAAACTTACCTTCTTTTAAGAAATCGATTTCAGATTGTAGATATGTTTTAGGTGCTTCTAATGAATTTAAAGAGAAATCTAGATAATCTTGTGTGTATTTCTTTTCGTATAGTTTCGTACCGTTATTGTATTTTACTATGCTTTGCAATATATCATTGTCAAAGAAAGTCAAAAGAGTTCCATCTGTATTCTTATGGTCAAATGCACCAATTAATTTACCATCACTATCGTAGAATTTGGAAAACAGTTGTTCGTAATTTCTATAGGTTTCTTCTTTAGAAATTTCCCCATTGTTATGATAAGTTATCTGTTTGACTAATTCTCCGTTTTCATAGAAAGATTCCGTTTTTAAAACTTTCTTTCCATTAGAAATGGTGTAATTAATACTGTGTTTCAAAAGACCTTTTTCATAGGTCGCTTCATCCGTTATAAGGTCATCTACCATTGTAAATGATTTACCGTTTAATGGACTCCAGTATCCGTCTTCTTTTGTATAAGTAAGTGTACCTAAGACTTTGCCATTTTTATCGTAATAGGTGCTTTTTAAGTCTTTTTTGGTTTCAAAAACTTTTCCGTTTTTGTAAGAAGTGGTTTCTTCTACCAATTCTCCTGCTTTGTATTCTGAGGTTGTATTATATAAAAAAACAGTTCCTTCCCATGGTGTATAGCCATCTTCCGCATATTCTATTTTAGCTTTTAATGAACCATCGGGATTCCAATACTCTATTTTTGAATTAGAAAAACCATCTTCTCTATAGGTTATAGTTTGATTTAGTATTCCATTTTCATCAAAATGTCTTATAAAGACTGCGGTATTGTCTACATAGGTTATAATTTGACTTATGTTATCTTGTTTTCCTTCTTGGTAGTTGAATTCTATATGGGTACCTTCATACGTCGGGCTTTCATACTCATATCCAGCATCATTTCTGAATTCCCCAATAACTTCACCGTTTTTGTTGAAATAGGTATAGTCTTTAAATAATCCGTCTGTTTTTGTTTTTATTTTTTCTTTTCCATCACTGTAGAAAGAGGTTGATTCAATTTCTAAAGAATCTTTATAAACCTGAATAGAAGCTACTGAAAGTGGCTTGTGGCTAAAAGTATATTTTACTCCTTCAATTGGTGCAAATTGGTCATAGGTTAGACTAGCTATTAAATTGCCGTTTGCATCAAATACTTCTTCTAATTGTAAAGCATTGTCTTTGAAGGTTACAACTTGTTGGTATGAGTTGTTTAACTTTGAAAAGAGCGTCGCTTTTAGAAATTGACCATCTTTTGCTTCCAATTTACTATAACAATCATAGTACTCGTTTACAAGAAAACCATCATATAGTGCTCCTTCTCTAAATTCACCCACATATTCTGTTCCATCTAAAAGTTTACTGATTACTTTACCAGTTGGAACTCCATTTTCTGCGTTTAGCAGAATCATTTCTTTTCCTCCTTCTTGATAGTATATTACTTGCCCTTCATACTTAGGACTATTCGGATCGTCTGTTTTCGTGTTTCCTTTAGAGATTAAAACATTCTCTAGACTGTAAGATTCAACTTGGAATTTGTCTTTGGAAATGGGTTTGATGAATCGATATCCAGTAGCGTTTTCTTTTATTGTTTTTTGGTCTAAATAGTCATGCCAAATAGTATCCTTTTGAACTTGTGCATAGCCTAGTGTTCCACTCAATAGTGCAATGGAGAATAGAAAGTTGTTTTTCATGTTGTTAAGTTGGGTTGAAAAAAAAATCTTCAGTATTAAACTGAAGATTTATGTTCTAATCGAATTTATTTTTAAAATAGTATTTATCGTCTAAGTCTTCTAAATCATCATCCCTAAACTTTTGGGGTTTTGGTTTTTTTGATAATACTCTTTTTTTCCAAGATTCAAATTCTTCTGTGGAAAATTTCTCTTTCATAATCTTGGTCACTTCCATTTCTCCTAGACCAAACTCATTTTTAATGGCTTCAAAAGGTTTTTTCTCTTCTTTAGCCATCGCTATTATACGCTCCTTAGTTTCGTAATTTAACTCGGTGTTGTTTCCTTTTTTCATCAGATGAAAAGTTAATCAATTTTTTTAAGTAATTAATGTTATGTCAATATTAGTAAAAATATAGATATTACAAAATAGTTTTGAAAAAAAAATAATGCTAATCAGGAAGGTTGAAGTTTTAAGTGTGTAAGGTGTTGTTTATTAGGTTTTTACTTGTTTTTTTGAACAGTAAAGTACTATTTATTAAGACAATTGCTCCTAGTATTAATATGATTCCTACCCATTGTAGCGCAATTACTTGCTCATTTAGCAATAAATAGGCTACTGAAACTGAAACAGGAAGCTCAATGGAAGCTATTATACTGCCTAGTCCAATTCCTGTATATGGAAATCCCATATTTAATAAGATAGGGGGAATAATGGTTCCAAATAGTGCAAGTATTAGTCCCCACTGGTACATTATACTAAAGTCAAAGTCTCTAATTCCTTTAGTATTATCTGAAAATGATTGAAGGATTTTCATAAAGAATTCGGAGTTGTTTGGTCCCACTTGTGTAACTATTGTAAATGTTCCTACTATGATTGTTGCTCCCACAAGCATGTATAAACTCCTTCTCAACGCTGGTAAATGGGTTGCAACTGAATTTGAAGTAAACATAGTACCCGCAAATGAACAGGATGCTAGAAAACCAAAAATAATTCCCCTTGGGTCTAGTTTGATTTCAGCTCCTATTATATTGGTTGCTAAAACTGTTCCTACGAGTATTAGAATAACAGCTACAATTTTTGAAAGATTGGGGATTTTTCTTGTTGTTATGCTTTCTATTACAACACCTATCCATACGGATTGCATCAGTAAGACTACAGCTATGGAGGCATCTATAAAACTTACTGAGAGATAATAAAGTACAGAGGTGAATCCCATTGATGTGCCGGCAATTATCAGGTTTCTTATATCTCGCTTATTTTCTTTTAAATCTGTTGTTTTCTTCTTTTTAAATAGGTTTAAAAGAGCTATTCCTAATAGTCCTAATATAACTTGCGAGAAAGTTACTTCAGCAGTTGTATATCCTGCTGCGTATGCTAGTTTTACGAAGGAGGCTAACATTCCAAAACTAGATGCTCCGCAAGCTACCAAGAATGTGCCTTTTAATATATCGTTTCCTTTCATGTTTTTCTTCATTTCAATTTAAACAAAGATAATACTATAATCTAGGGGGGTGTTAGTTTGATTATTTGTAAGTGTGTAAATTTGTGAATGCGATAATTAGAGGAATTTATAAATAGGCAAATAAGCTAAGGAGTAAAGAGGGTAAGAAGCTAAGGAGGGGAAGATGGGATAAATATTAAGCGTTAATCGTTGAAGGGCTTTAACACAAAAAAGGCTATCTCAAAGAAATGAGACAGCCTTTATGACTTGTTTTAAATAATTTAATTATTTTAATTGACTAAAGTTTCTTTTCACGAAAGCAGTCAATTCTTCTCCTTTAAGTAGTCCTTGAGCTAATTTAGCTAAGTCCATAGCTTGTTTTATGTTTGATTCTTGAGCTTCTTTATCAGAGTTGTTCAAAATCTTAGATGCTAGTTCATGGTTAGTATTTACTACCAAGTTATACATTTCTGGCATATTGCCCATTCCGAACATTCCACCTCCACCTGAAGCACTCATCTCTTTCATTCTTCTCATGAATTCTGGTTGAGTGATTACGAATGGTTCATCTGTACTATCCATTGCTTCTAATTGAACAGTATACTTACCTTTAGGTACGTTTAATTCAATTATCTCTTGTAGATTTTTTTGTTCATCTTCCGAAAGCTTTGAAATTGTGTTTTCTTCTTTCTTAATCAAATTACTAACGTGATCAGCATCAACACGTGCAAAGCTAATTTTTTCATTATCAGCTTCTAGTTTTTGAATCAAGTGAGATACAATTGGTGAATCTAATAATAGTACTTGATAGCCTTTTTCTTGTGCACTTGCAATATAACTGTGTTGGGTATCTTTATTTGAAGCATATAATATCACTAAGTTACCATCCTTATCGGTTTGGTTCTCTTTTATTGCTTCCTTAAGTTCTTCAAAAGTATAGTATTTACCATCTACAGTTGGATATAATGCAAAAGCACCTGATTTCTCATAAAACTTTGGTTCTGAAAGCATACCGTATTCTAAAACGATTTTAATGTCGTTCCATTTAGATTCAAAGTCAGCTCTGTTTTCATTGAACAAAGATTTCATTTTATCAGCTACTTTACGCGTGATGTAATTAGATATTTTCTTAACGTTTCCATCAGCTTGTAAGTAAGATCTTGATACGTTTAAAGGAATGTCTGGAGAATCAATAACACCTTTTAACATAGTCAAGAATTCTGGTACAATTCCTTCTACATTGTCTGTTACATAAACCTGATTTTGATAAAGCTGAATTTTATCCTTTTGCATTTGCAAGTCCGCACTCAATTTTGGAAAATATAATATCCCAGTTAGGTTGAATGGATAGTCAACATTTAAATGTATGTTGAATAATGGCTCTTCAAATTGCATTGGATATAATTCTCTGTAGAAGTTTGTATAATCTTCTTCTTTTAATTCAGAGGGTTGTTTTGTCCAAGCTGGATTTGGGTTATTGATGATAGTATCAACTTCTACTGCATCGTCACCTTCTCCTTCTGTATGTGTTCCAAATTTAATTGAAACAGGCATGAACTTATTGTATTTTACTAAAAGTCCTCGTATTTTACCTTCTTCTAAAAATTCTAAAGAGTCTTCAGCGATGTGTAGGATTATCTCTGTACCTCTATCGGTTTTGTCACTCTCAGTTAAAGTGTATTCTGGACTACCATCACATGTCCAATGAGCTGCTGGTTCATTTTTATACGATTTGGTGATAATTTCTACTTTTTCGGCAACCATAAAAGCAGAATAAAAACCTAAACCAAAATGTCCAATGATTCCAGCGTCTTTCGCCGAATCTTTGTATTTTTCTAAGAATTCTTCAGCACCAGAGAAAGCAACTTGGTTTATGTACTTTTCAACTTCTTCTTTAGTCATTCCAAGACCTTGGTCTATGATGTGAATTTTCTTGTTTTCTTTATCAATCTTAACCTCAATAACTGGATTTCCATACTCTACATTCGCTTCTCCAATACTCGTTAAGTGTTTGAGTTTTAGTGTAGCATCAGTTGCATTAGAAATAAGTTCACGCAAGAATATTTCATGGTCACTGTATAGAAACTTTTTTATCAAAGGAAAGATATTTTCTACTGTAACATTAATTTTACCTGATGTCATAATTATTTGTATTATTTTGATTAATTTTACTTTGATTATGCATGATTCAAAATAGATACCAAATCAAATTTTATGACAAGATGTCATAAAAGTGAAATTAGGTTTGAATTATTTCGGAAAAATAGGCATGCGTTTTGATTAAGTTAAAAAAAGAAAATTATGAAAAAAGTACTTACAATTGGCCTTATGGCCCTTTTTGTGGTTTCATGTAAACCTACAATGGATAGTAAATCACAAGTTGGTTTGAAAGGGAACTGGACACTAACTAAGGTAGATCATATCGGTGGTGATTTTGTAAAGGTGAATTCTTTTGATATTGCAGATGCAAAATGTTTTGTAGGAAGTCAGTGGAAATTTGTTTCAAACAATAATTCAGGGGTTATTACTATGAATGGTGGAGGAGATTGCCCTACGTTTGAAAACAATATAAAATGGACCATTTCACCATCAGGAGATTTTAATTTTAAATTTATTGATGAAGGTGTTAAGGCAAAACACGTTTCAACCGGTTATTCTATGAAAGTAAGAAATCAATCAGAAACGTCTTTTCAATTGGTAGACAAGGTATATTCAGGAGGACAATCTTACGATATAACTTATCAATTTAGTAGAAACTAAGAATACATATAAAAAACAAAACATATAAAAACTCAGTAATTATGAAAAAATTAAGCGTATACGCATTAGCAGGAACTATGCTAGCTACTTCTATATCTCTTACAAGTTGTGACGCGGTTAAGAATGCAAATAACACACAAAAAGGTGCTGGAATTGGTGCTGCTGGTGGAGCTATAATTGGTGGTATTTTAGGAAATAATCTAGGGAATAAACAAAATAGTGCTTTAGGTGCGGTTCTTGGAGGTGTAGTTGGAGGTGCTGTAGGTGGAGTTATTGGAAATAAAATGGATAAACAAGCACGTGAAATTCAAGAAACAGTTCCAGGTGCTGAGGTAGAACGTATTGGTGAAGGAATTAAATTAATCTTAGGAGAGAATTCGGTGAACTTTAATATCAACCAAGCTACTTTAACTGATAAAGCAAAAGCAAACTTGGATAAATTGGTAAAAGTATTCAAAGAAAACCCAGATACAGATATTGATATTTATGGATATACTGATATCACAGGTAAAGAAGAGTATAATCTGAAATTGTCAGGACAAAGAGCTAATTCAGTGAAAACTTATTTAACTCAACAAGGTATCTCTGCGAAAAGAATGAAAACTCAAGGAATGGGGATTGCTGATCCAATCGCTTCTAATGATACAAAAGAAGGACAAATGAAAAACCGTCGAGTTGAATTTGGTATTAAAGCTAATGACAAAATGATTCAAGACGCACAAAGAGAAGCTGGTTCTTATTAGTAGAATTCATCTTTTAAAATACAAAAGGGGAAGCCATTTAAATGGCTTCCCCTTTTTTTATACTATTACATTGTTATAATTAATTCTGTTTAGCAGAATAGGTTGAGTAATTGATACATAATTACTTGGACGATTTTAATAAATATTGTTATCATAATAGTTATAGTTGGTTGGGGGTAGTAAAGATACTAAATACAATCTACACAATTAAGTTGTTGATTGATTAATTGATATGTGTGATTTCCTTTTTGAATAGTGTTTTGATTCTTTATGAATGGAATTAACTGTTCGTCAAATTGAACAAAACTTTTCTCAGGTAAATAAAAATTTAATTTGATATTGTTTTCCCAACTCGTTTCATTGTTTTCATATAAAATACTATCTGAAATATATAAGGTGTTATCCTTGTATTTCACGTTGTAGCTAGGAATCTCCACAATACCTTTTCTCTTCTTTTTTGAAGAAATTTCCTTTCCATCAACTTCAACTTTTAAAGTAGCATATGCGGTATCTTGAAAAGATTGAAGGAATTGAATGTCTAGATCTAAATATTCTGGGATGTTTTTGATGCTTTCCGAGTTTGTGTTGTTTTCATTATCAGAGAAGAACAAATAGTCCATCATTTTTATATTTAATGTATCTGTAGCAGAGCCTAACGATATTTCGTTTTCATATTGAACGTCATCTTCATCATAGACTTCTATGATTTGATTTATTTTGTTTACTTCAGCGACAGGTAGTGCTAAAGTAAATAGACTAATTATCCATAAAATTACTATTGTAATAGAAAACGCTCCTATATATTTAATATTGGAATATAGTAATTTAAGACCTATTAAAAGGAATACTATGAAAGGTGCTAGCATTACGAATAAAAATAATGATGTAGTTATCCAATTGGGGTAGGATCCAGTAAAGAATAATGTACTAAACTCATTGTTTATGTAAGAGCCATTTTTTAAAATAAAAATTGTTGCAAAACTAGCGACTAAAAAACCAGCTATAGAAACAAAAAGTAGTAAGACTCCGATTATTCGTTTAATTATTTCTAGTCCTTGATTTGTAGTTTCTTTTGTGGATTTTGAAATTTTTTGATAATCGAAATTTTGTACTTTATTAGTGACATACTCGATGTTTTCTTTTACTTTTTTTTCGATGGAGGATATGTTAATAGGTTCACCTCTCATTTCTAAAATTTGAGTTGTCGTTTTAGCTGCGGGTATCACTATCCATAGTATGATGTAAAGTACAACACCTGTTCCATAAAAGAGTAGAAGTATTAGGAATATAACGCGCATCCATACTACATCAATTTTGAAGTAATGTCCTAAACCTGCTAGTACACCTCCTAATAAAGAGTTTTCTTTGTCTCTGTATAACTTTTTGACTCTTGGAAAATTATAATAGGTTTCATCGTGTGATGTATTATCGCTTTCTCCATCTAAGTTATAATCTTCGGGTTTACCCATAATTTGGATTACCTCTTCAACATTCTCATCAATGATAACTTGATTAAAGTCATCAATTTTAGAAGAAAATAGTTCTGCAATTCGAAGTTCTATATCATGAATGATTTCTTCGCGTTCCTCTGTTGTTATAGAACGTTTGATCGCTTCTAAATATTGATAAAGTTTCTGGTAGGCATTTTCTTCAATATGAAATACTAGGCCTGCTATATTAACTGTTAATGTCTTATTCATGGTTGATGTTGTTTGAAGTTATTTTATCTACTGCTTCTGATAGTGTTGTCCAAGTTTTTCCAAGTTCTATTAAAAACTGATTACCTTTCTCTGTGAGTTCGTAATATTTTCTAGGTGGTCCAGCATTGGATTCTTCCCATCTGTAAATTAATAAGTCATCATTCTTTAGTCTGGTTAATAGAGGATATACTGTTCCTTCTACTACTACTAATTTAACGCTTTTTAGTTCTTCTAAGATTTCTGATGTATAACAGTCCTTTCTTTTAAGTATGGAAAGGATACAGAACTCTAGAATACCTTTTCGCATTTGTGCTTTAGTGTTTTCTATATTCATAATTGAAGTATTTTCTTTCGTATTGTCTATAGCAAAGATATGTACAAAAGACTGTACCTTGTATCGCATAGTACTATAAATTAACTAAAGATTAACATTTTTGTTTTTGTTTTAGCTTTAGAGATTTTTTGTAACTTTAAAGAAAAAGATTATGAAATTTACTCCTTCAAAAATCAATATGTTCTTGTTCTTAAAACTTCCGGCCGCTTTTTGGAGTGGTGTGAGGCTTAAGTATATAGATGATAATTCTAGTATAACAACTGTTAAGCATGGTTGGAGAAATCAAAATCCTTTTAACTCTATGTATTTTGCCGTTCAAGCTATGGCAGCTGAATTATCTACAGGTGTTTTGGTTATGAAAAAAATAGAAGATAGCAATAAAAGAATTTCTATGTTAGTAGCTAATAACACGAGTAGTTTTACTAAAAAAGCTACGGGCCGCATAGATTTTAAATGTACTGATGGATTATTGGTAGAGCTTGCTATCCAAAAAGCCATAGACACTGGTGAGGGGCAGACTTTTTGGATGAAGTCGGTCGGAACAAATGAAAAAGGAGAGCAGGTGTCTGAAATGAAGTTTGAATGGACTGTTAAGGTTAAATAAATATACTGATGAAGATTTTAATAACGGGTGCAACAGGGTTTTTAGGACAATCTATTACTAGTTTTTTACTAGGAAAGGGACACACTATTCATTATTTAACGACACAACCTAAAAAACTTTTAGATTCAACCAGGTATCATGGTTTTTTGTGGAATCCTAAAAAAGGTGAGTTGAACGTTAAAAGTCTTGAAGGAGTAGAAGTTATCGTGCATTTAGCAGGGGAGAGTATCGCAGGGTCTTGGAGTAAAGAAGGAAAGGAAAGAATTTTAAAGAGTAGGATTGTTTCTTCGCAATTGTTGTTTAATGTTTTGAAGAATAATTCACATAAGGTCAAAAATATTGTTTGTGCATCTGCTATTGGGGTTTATAAGAATTCGGATCAATGGCAATATGAAAATAGGAGTGAGGTAGCTTCTGATTTTTTAGGGGATGTGGTCTTGCAGTGGGAAAATGAAAATAGAAAATTTGAATCATTAGGAATAGACGTTTGTTTGATTAGAATAGGTTTGGTTTTATCCCGAACAGCTGGTGCTTTACCTGAGTTGATTAAACCAATTATTTGGAGGTTTGGGTCAGTTCTTGGAAGTGGTAATCAGTATTATTCTTGGATTCATGTTGAGGATGTAACAAGATTGTTTACCTATGCTATTGAACACAATTTAGTAGGTGTTTATAATGCTGTAGCTCAAGAACCAGAAAAGAATAAGGAGTTTGTTAAGAAGTTAGCCACTAAATTGGATAGGATTATATGGCTGCCACGTGTACCTACTTTTATGCTGATGTTAGTTCTAGGTGAAAAGCATGTATTGGTTACTTCTGGACAGCGAGTTTCAAATGATAAAGTATTAGAAACGGGCTTTGTTTTTAAGTTTCCTACTCTAGATAAAGCTCTTTCTAATTTGTTGAATAAATAGTGTCTAGAGTTTGAACTAAAATAAAAAGAGCTCCTTCAAGGAGCTCTTTTATCGATTAAAATAATTGTAATTGAATTAATAATTATTTTTTTGCAACGATATGTAGTTTTATTTCGATATTGTCGTTAATCGCTTTATCTCCTAACCCATCAAATACAGAGTTAGAGTTGTAATTAACTCCGAATTCTGTTCTGTTGATAGGAAATGCATCTGCATGAATGCTAACTTCATTTTCTGAGGTATTGATTACAGCTGGGAACTCAACATTTTTAGTTGTTCCTTTTATAGTAAGGTTACCTACTACTGTTGTAACTCCGTTTTCTTCTTTGATAGAAGTAATGTTGAACGTAGCTTGTGGGTATTTAGCCACGTTAAAGAAATGATCAGCAGACTCGTCAGATGAGGTTCCTTTTAAATGTGCTTCTAAATCTTCTTTACCATCAGCAGACACTAAGTCAGTTACTGTAATAGAGTTCATATCGATTACGAAAGTTCCGTTTTCGATTTTACCGTCTTTTACATTGATTGTTCCGTTTGCTAAAGAAATAGTACCATGGTGCTTTCCTCCAACTACTTTAGAACCTTCCCAATTGATTTTAGAATCGCTTACAACTGCGTTGTATTGTTGTGAATCTTTTGATGCTTCGACTGTTTCAACTGTAGTTGTTTCATCAACCTTTTTGTCGTTTTTACACGCAGTTAAACTCAATGCCGCCAAAGCGAATAAAGTGATAACATGTTTTTTCATAGTTACTCAATATAATTTTTTAAAAAACAAATATAAGTAATTATTATCTAGATTAATATTAAATAATAATTAAATCCATTGATTATGTTGTTTTATTTAAGAATAAATGTAATTGGGGATTCTTATTTCAAGCCTTGTTTGAAATCTTCTTTAGTTATGGGATTTGTGTCAAAATGTCATTCATGTTGAACTTGGCAGTACTTTTGATTAGAATGCAATGAATTTAATATAAAAACTTATTTTCTAGATATGAGTACACAAGATAAAGATATAAAAACAGGACAAGAAGAAAACTTACAGGAGAATCAAGCTGTAGAGCAAGAGAATGAAGTGGTAGATGTGGAGCAAGTTTTAAATGAGAAGCTTGAAGAGGAAAGAAACAAGTTCTTACGCTTGTTTGCTGAATTTGAAAATTATAAGAAAAGGACTTCTAAAGAACGATTAGAGTTATTCAGAACAGCAGGTGAAGAAGTTATGTTGGCATTATTACCAGTTTTGGATGACTTTGATAGAGCTTTGGCAGAATTAGAGAAGTTAGGCGAAAGTGAACATTTGACAGGAGTAACTTTAATATCAGGTAAATTAAGAGATACATTAAATTCTAAGGGATTAGAAGAGGTAGCTATTGATAAAGGTGATGATTTTAATGTTGATTCTGCAGAAGCTATTACACAAATTCCTGCTGGAGATGATATGAAAGGTAAAGTTGTTGATGTAATTGAACGAGGTTATAAACTTGGAGATAAAATTATTCGTTTTCCGAAAGTTGTAATTGGTCAATAATCAGAAATAAAATAATACGAAATCGATGAAGAAAGATTATTACGAAATATTAGGGATAGACAAGGGAGCAGATGCAGCAACTATAAAGAAAGCTTATAGAAAAAAGGCGATTGAATTTCATCCTGATAAAAATCCTGGCGATCATACTGCAGAGGAGAAATTTAAGGAGGCAGCAGAAGCTTATGAAATTTTGAGTGACCCTGATAAAAAGGCGCGATATGATCAATATGGACATGCGGCTTTTGATGGTGCAGGAGGTTTTGGCGGTGGAAGTGGCCACATGAATATGGATGATATTTTCAGTCAATTCGGGGATATATTCGGAGGAGCTTTTGGCGGAGGCGGCTTTGGTGGCTTCGGCGGAGGCGGAGGTGCTCGACGAGTGAAAGGTAGCAATCTACGAATTAAAGTAAAGTTGACTTTAGAAGATATTGCTAATGGTGTTGAGAAGAAGATAAAGGTAAAACGCAAAGTGAAAGCTTCGGGTGTTACTTTTAAAACTTGTAATACTTGTAATGGTTCTGGTCAGGTTTCAAGGATTACTAATACAATCTTAGGAAGAATGCAAACTTCTTCACCTTGTCCTACATGTAATGGTTCAGGACAAATAATTGATAGTAAGCCAGCTGGAGCAGATGCACAAGGTATGGTAATGAGTGATGAAACAGTTTCTATCAAAATACCTGCAGGGGTTGTAGAAGGGATGCAGTTGAAAGTTTCTGGTAAAGGAAATGAAGCTCCTGGAAATAATAGTGTACCTGGAGATTTGTTGGTGGTTATTGAAGAACTTGAACACGAGTTTTTAAAACGTGAAGGAGAAAATCTTCATTATGATTTATATATAAGTTTTTCAGAAGCGGTTTTAGGCGGTTCTAAGGAAATTGAAACAGTTTCTGGAAGAGTACGTATAAAATTAGAAGAGGGTATTCAGTCAGGAAAAATTCTTAGACTGAAAGGCAAAGGACTACCAAGTATAAATGGATATAGACCTGGTGATTTATTGATTCATATCAATGTATGGACTCCAAAAAAATTAACGAAAGAACAACGTGATTTCTTTGAATCTATGCAGAATGATGAGAATTTCACACCTCATCCAACTAAATCAGATAAATCTTTTTTCGAAAAAGTAAAAGAAATGTTTTCGTAATATATAAATTATTTATATATTTGTGGCAACACTTATAAAACGGTGGATTTTCTTTTTCATAGCAATTTTTCCCAACCTTATTTTGAAAAAAATAAGGTTGGGTTTTTTTTGGACTATTCGTAATGCATTATAGATTCTTTCTTGAATAAAAAGATTATTTTTACGAAAAATATTATAAATATTCATGCATTCAATACTAGAGGTACAAGGGGTAGTTAAAAAGTATGCTGATAAAACAGCTTTGAACGAGGTGTCACTCTCCATCCCTAAGGGGAGTGTTTATGGTTTGCTAGGTCCCAATGGGGCAGGTAAGACTTCCTTAATTCGAATTATCAATCAAATTACGGTTCAAGATAAAGGTCAGATATTGTTGGATGGTGAAGTATTATCACCTAAACATATTCGACATATTGGTTATATGCCTGAAGAAAGAGGGTTGTATAAAAGTATGAAAGTCGGCGAGCAAGCTTTATATCTAGCTCAACTTAAAGGGTTGACAAAACAAGAGGCTAAAAAACAATTGGAGTATTGGTTTGAAAAATTAGATATCAAAGATTGGTGGAATAAGAAAATTCAAGAGCTTTCTAAAGGAATGGCTCAAAAGATACAGTTTGTTGTTACAGTATTGCATCAGCCTAAACTTCTGATTTTTGATGAACCATTTTCTGGTTTTGACCCAGTTAATGCTAATTTGATTAAAGATGAAATTTTAGAACTGAGAGATAAGGGAGCTACTATCATATTTTCAACTCACCGTATGGAAAGTGTTGAAGAGATGTGTGATCATATTGCTTTGATTCATAAATCTAATAAATTATTAGAAGGTAAACTAATTGATGTGAAACGTGAATTTAGAACTAATACTTATCAGATTGGAATTCTTAGTTCTAATGTTGAGAGGTTGATGTTTCAGTTAACTCAGGATTTTAAAATTCAACCTACTCAATTCAAATCTATTCACGATGAATTGCAGTTAGAAATTGATTTAAATTCTAAATCTCCAAATGAGCTGCTACAGGTCTTGATTAATAATGGACAAGTGACTCATTTTCAAGAGAAAATCCCTACTGTAAACGATATTTTTATTCAATCTGTAAGTAAGTAATATGAACGTATTATCACTAATTATAAAAAGAGAGTTCATAGCGAAAGTTAGAAACAAGTCTTTTATTGTTATGACTTTTTTAAGTCCATTTATTTTTGTTGGTCTTGCCGCTTTGGTTGGATATTTAAGTTCAATGAAAGCTGATGTTAAGAAAATAGCTATTCACGATGAGACTGGACTTTTTGTTGATCAATTTGAGAACTCAGAGAGTTATGAGTTTCAGAACCTATCTGCTATTGATGTAAACATTATTAAAGACAGTATTTTGTCTAAAGCTTATGAGGGGTTGATTGTAATTCCTAAGAAGGATAATTTGAACGAGTTGCAAAATGCTGTAACTTATGTTTCTGATGACAGTCCTAGTATGGGATTAGTAACTAAGATTGAATCGACAATAGAAGATAAGATTACAAATATTAATTTGCTGTCTGAAGGGATTGATTTAGCATTAATTGAAAAATCAAAAGCAGAGGTTAGTTTAAATCTTACTAAGGCTTCTGGTGAAGCGACGGTTAAAGGTCTGAATGAGATTAAGATTGTTATTGGTGGGGCTTTTGGTTATTTAATCTTCATGTTTATCATTGTGTACGGTAACCTTGTAATGCGAAGTGTTATTGAAGAGAAAACAAATAGAATTATTGAAATTATTATTTCTTCTGTAAAACCATTTCAATTGATGATGGGTAAAATTATTGGTACTTCGTTAGCAGGAATCTTACAATTCGTGATTTGGGGTGTTTTAGGAGGATTGTTAATGATGATTACAACTTTTGTATTAGGTTTGGAAACGGGCTCTACTATGCCTACAGAGGCTATTAGTTCTGGTGCTGTGCCTTTGGATACTGATATTGTTGCAACTATTCAAAGTTATATTGGAGAGATATTAAAAATGCCTTTGATTACTATGTTTGTTTCGTTCATAGTGTTTTTTATAGGAGGATACTTTTTATATAGTTCTTTATACGCGGCTATTGGAGCTGCTGTTGATAATGAAACAGATTCACAGCAATTCTTGTTTCCAATTATGTTGCCTCTTATGTTAGCTGTTTATGTTGGTTTTTTTACAGTGATTAATGATCCACATGGGACAGTTGCAACGGTGTTTTCTATGATTCCTTTTACTTCTCCTATAGTGATGTTAATGCGTATTCCTTTTGGAGTTCCTGTTTGGCAAATTATAGTTTCAGTTTGTATTTTGTTTGCAACCTTTATATTATTTGTATGGCTAGCTTCTAAGATCTATAGAGTTGGGGTTTTAATGTATGGTACAAAACCTTCATGGAAAGAACTGTATAAGTGGTTAAAATATTAAATAACTTGTTTTTATATTAATGCGATATGTCAAAAATATCAAAGATTTTAATCATTGAAGATGAGGCAGCGATTCGTCGCGTGCTCTCTAAAATTCTTGAAGAAGAAAATCCAGATTATCAAGTTTCTGAGGCAGAAGACGGCTTACAGGGAATTGAAAAAATTAAGAATGAGGATTTTGATTTGGTGATTTGTGATATTAAAATGCCAAAGATGGACGGTGAAGAGGTGTTGGCAATGGCGAAAAAAATGAAACCAGAAATCTCGTTTGTTATGATTTCTGGGCATGGAGATTTGGAAACTGCTGTTAATACAATGAGATTGGGTGCATTTGATTATATTTCCAAACCTCCTGATTTGAATCGATTATTGACAACCGTTAGAAATGCTTTAGAAAAAAGTCATTTGGTGGTTGAGAATACTATATTGAAGAAAAAAGTTTCTAAGAACTATCAGATGATAGGGAATAGTGAACCAATAAATAGAATTAAGGAAATCATTGAAAAAGTTGCTCCTACTGAGGCTCGTGTTTTGATAACAGGAGGTAATGGAACGGGTAAAGAGTTAGTCGCTCATCAATTACACGAACAAAGTAGTCGTTCAAAGTTTACTTTGGTTGAGGTTAATTGTGCTGCAATTCCATCAGAATTGATAGAAAGTGAACTGTTTGGTCATGTGAAAGGGGCATTTACTTCAGCAGTGAAGGATAGGGCTGGAAAGTTTGAGGCTGCCAATAAAGGAACTATTTTTTTAGATGAAATTGGAGATATGAGTTTATCTGCTCAAGCAAAGGTATTAAGAGCTTTGCAAGAGAACGTAATCAGTAGAGTAGGTGCGGATAAAGATGTGAAAATTGATGTTAGAGTTATTGCTGCCACTAATAAGGATTTAAGAAAAGAGATTGAAGAGGGGCGCTTTAGAGAGGATTTATATCATCGATTGGCTGTAATCTTGATAAAAGTACCTTCTTTAAATGAGCGTAGAGAAGATATACCTTTATTGATAGAGCATTTTGCTGAAAAGATAGCGCAAGAACACGGCACGGCTAAAAAAGAATTTACAGCTGGTGCAATAGAGTTGTTAAAAGAATATGATTGGACTGGAAATATACGTGAATTGAGAAACGTTGTGGAACGTCTTATTATTTTAGGAGGTAAAGAAGTAAGTAAAGAGGATGTAGTTTTGTTTGCTAGTAAATAAAAAATAATGAAATTAAAAAAAATCAACATACAATTAGAGGAGGCATTGAAAGCAAATGGTTATGAGACGCCTACTCTTTTGCAGAAGAAAACATTTGGAACCATTAAAAGTGGTGTAGATACGTTGTTAATAGCTAATTCAGAACAAGGAAAAACACTTTGTTTGGTTATCGCGGCAATACAACGAATTGGATATGTAGAGGAGGAAGAAGAAGAAGAAATAGCTACTCAGGCTTTGATTGTCGTAAAAGATAAGGAGCATGTTTTAGAGATGGTTGAATTGTTTGAAAAATTAAGTTCGAATTTGAATATTCGCGTTTATGGCGTGCATGATCGAACAGATTTCGATAATGATAAGAATATGTTATCATTGGGTAATGATGTCTTAATTGGGACTCCAGATCGTTTGAATGAGATGTTGAGCGGTGCGGGCTTTGACGTTAATCAGTTGAAGTTTTATATTATCGATGAAGTAGATGAGTTATTACGAAATCGTCTTGAACCGAAGTTATTTCGATTGTCTGACAGTATTGGAAAAACACAACGTTTATATGCAGGATCTGTGTATGACGAGAGATTAGAGTTATTTATGGATAAAACCATGAGTGAAGATGTTGCTATATTTGATTTAACAGAGGAAGAAGACTAGACTATTGTTATGACTAATACAAAAATTCAAAAACCAGTGGTTAAAGTCCTGATAGTTGGATTGGGCGGTGTTGGAGGATTCTATGGAGGATTGTTAGCAAAACAATTCGCTGAGGATGAAACTGTAAACATATGCTTTTTAGCTCGTGGTGAGAATTTGAAAGTTATACAAGAGCAGGGGCTTAGGGTTAGTTCTAAAGATTATAGTTTTATTTGTAAACCTTGTTTAGTTACTTCGAATGTCGAAGAAATTGGAGTAGTTGATTATATAGTTCTTTCTACTAAAAACTACGATTTACAAGAAACGCTTAAACAGATAGCACCGTGTGTTGGTGATAATACTATTTTACTTCCTTTATTAAATGGAGTTAAAGCATTTGAAAGTTTACAAGTGGCTTATCCAGAGAATGAAATTTGGAAAGGATGTACGTATATAGTTTCTCGTTTAATAGCTCCTGGAGTTGTTGAGAACAAGAGTGGTAGACAACGTTTGATTTTTGGATTAGATTCAGGAATAACAGAACGTATGAGTCAGTTTGAAACTATGTTAAAGGATTCAGGTATTAATGCTCAGGCAACAGATTCAATTACAACTGAGATTTGGGAAAAGTATAGTTTAGTGTCTACTTCTGCTACAGCTACGACCTATTTTAATACAAGTATTGGTGAGGTGATGTCTACGCATGCTGATACTATTGAAAAATTGTTGGAAGAAGTTACAAGTGTAGCTAGAGCGAAAGGAGTTAGATTAGAAAGCAATATAGTAGAATTAATAACTGAACGCCTTAAAGCTATCCCGGGAGATTCTACAACATCTATGCATAGTGATTATCTAGCTGGAAAGGAATTGACCGAGTTGAATATAATGACTGGTTATATTGTTGAGCAAGGGATGTTATTTGGATTGGAGCTTCCAACTTATAATAAGATATTTTATTCGCTGCAGAATAGAGGAGGAGAAGCTTATTTTAAATAGATGTTCTTCAAAATAGTAGATAAAAAAAGAGGCGTATTGAATATTCAATACGCCTCTTTTTTGGTAGTATAAGAGAAATTATCCCATCATATCTGCTCCTTCCGATTCTGCTTTTGGTGCGTATTTCGGTTTTTCAGTTTTCTTTTGATTAAATCTATAGGTAAGTGATAAGTTGATCTGTCTTCCTCTCCATTGCATTTCACTGTATGAGTTTGAGAACGGTAGGTTTAAGTCATTGACTCTTTTTCTAGAGTCAAAAAGGTCACTTACGTTTAGTGTAACTGTAGCGTTATCTTTTAAGATATCTTTGCTTAATGCTAAGTTTGCAGAAAGATTTCCTTTAATATTACCTTGTGCAGTAGTTTGTGGTGCGCGGTACATTCCATTCATCTGCCAATCTATTTTGTATGGTAGTGTGATTTTAGAGCTTAGACGTGCAAACCATGAATAAGATGTATTGTCAAAGTTTTGAGTATCCTTATTCCCATCACTATCTGTAAAGGTGTAATCTCCTTTTGTTTCTGATCTGAAAAAGTTGAAGTTACCGTTTAATTTCCACCATTTAAAAGGGGTATAGTTTGCGGTAAATTCAAAACCATATCTATATTCTGTAGCCAAGTTGATTGGAGAGCTCACTGTGATAGGTGTTCCATCTGCGGTTGTTCCATTCATCCTTTTTACAAATTGGAAAGCATCTTCTGTTTTGTTTAAATAAGCTGATGTACTTAATGTGAATCCTGTCCATCTCTTCATGTATCCCAAATCGAATGCGTCTGTTTTTGAAGGGTCTAAATTAGGGTTTCCTTGAAAGAAGTTAATATCACTTGAGTAGTTTGAGAAAGGGTTCAAGAAGAAACCTCTTGGTCTATTTACTCGTTTACTATAACTTATAGTAGTACTACTTGATTCAGAAAATTCATAATTTAAAAATACACTTGGATAGAAATCATTGTATTTTTTGTTATTGTAGTCTTGTGTAGTAAGTTCATTGACGTCAATATTGGTGTCCTCAAAACGCAATCCTAACATATAGCTAAACTTGTTTATTTTAGATCCGTACTGTGCATAAACTGCATTGATTTTTTCCTTGTATTCAAGGGTGTTCGAAAGTTTTGAGTCATAAACCCATTCGTCATTAACGCGATTGTTTAAAACAAAACTATTAAGAGTAGTTGAAAAGTTACCTAAGTATCCTGCTTCAAATTGACCGTTTTGACCTATTGGTAAAACATAGTCTGCTTTTACGTAGTTTCTGTTTTCATCTTCTGTACTAAAAGTGCGTTCTAGTCCAAAGTTAGATTGATTTAGGATTTGGTCTTTAATTGTTGAGTTGTCTCTTTCTTTATCTTTGGAAACTGTGTATTCTATATTTAATTTATGACCATCATCATTGAATTTTTTCTCAAAGGAAGTAGTATACTCAATGTTTTCTCTGTTACTTATTTTGTCTTCATTTCTAGCGCGAGAATAATCAAAATTTTTATCTGCATCAAAGTAATCGTAGTTCACGTGGCTTGGATTCGATATTTTATTCTTTCTTGTTGAAACAACATTGCTCCATGTAAAAGAGTCTGTTAGAAACCATTCTAAACCAAAGTTGATATTGTATCCTTTTCTATTTCTCTCGTTGTCTTTAGACTCGTAAATATAACTAGACGGCAAACCTGTAAGTTGGTCTAAGTATTGGTTATTGTTGATGCTGTAGCCCTCCGATTTTGAATCAGAATATCCTGAGGTTGTAAATAGATTAAATTTCTCACTTCTAAAGTTTACGTTTGCATTTAGGTCATAATTATCAGGGTGTCCAACTGTTCCTGTAACGCTACCATTAATTCCTAACGCTTGTCCTTTTCGAAGGATTATGTTTATGATTCCTGCTCCTCCTTCTGCTTCGTAACGTGCTGATGGATTTGTGATTACTTCTACTTTTTCTATTGATTCTGCTGGTATTATACGTAAGGCTTCTGAAATATTAGATGCTAAACCTGATGGTTTTCCATCTATTAGTACTTTTACGCTTTCATTTCCACGTAAACTTACTGTTCCTTCAGCATCTACAGTAACAGAGGGTACGTTGTCTAATACGTCACTTGCTGTTCCTCCTTTTACAATCATATCTTGACCAACGTTATATACTTTTTTGTCGAGTTTAATATCTACAGTCGAGCGTTCAGCAATGATTGTTACTTCTTCTAATGTTTGGTTATCGTCTTGAATTTTATGCAAACCAATGGAAGTATCACCATTAACTATAACATTTGAAATTTCTAGAGTTTTGAAACCTAAAAAGTCTATTTTTAAATAATAATTTCCTTCGGGAACTTCAAAGCTAAAGTATCCTTTTGCATTGGTCATTCCTCCAGATACTATTGACGTATCCTGAGTGTTTTCAGCATAAATACTAGCGTATTCTAATGGTTGGTTGGTCGAGGCTTCTATGATGGTCCCCGACAATGTTACTCGTTTTTGATTTTGTGCAATACTTGTTATTGTAAAAAAGAATATACTTAAAAGAATACACGTCGCTTGAATTTTTCTCATTATTTACGTTAGTTTATAATCTAGTTAGACTTCATTTAAACTCGAAGGTTTAATGGAGTGGTTAATAATGTTTTGTTAAACTAAATTATAGTATCTATGTTTTCAGTGGGCCTAGCAATAACAGCTTTATCTCCATTGATGATAATAGGACGTTCTATTAGACGTGGATATTTAACCATTGCCTCGATAATTTCATTGTCTTCTAAGTTTTTATCTTTAGTTAGTTCTTTCCATATTTCTTCTTTGGTACGAACTAATTCAATGGGTTTAAAATTGAGTTTTCTTAATATATCAGTTAATTCTTCTTTAGTGAGTGGCTCGTCTAAATATTTTGTAATTTTGTATTGGACACCCTTGTCTTCTAGGTAAGTTAAACCTTCTCTAGATTTACTGCAACGGGGATTGTGATAGATTGTGATCATGCTTTTAGTTGTATTTTTTTAATGAATATCTACAAATTTAACCATATGAAGTATATTGAGCAATTATTAAAAGGAAACAAACCCGTAAACTTATGGTTGTATTTACCGTTTCCTTTATTTTTCGTAGGGTTAATGTTTTTAAATTGGATAGGAACGAAGATGTTGCACCAATCTACTTCTGAGATTATTCGTGCTAATATTGAGTTATATGGCAAAAATATTAATTTTTTGATGACTGTGGGCCCCATGATTTTTATGTTGTTAATGTTGTTGGCTTGGGTGTTGGGCGTTCAAAAACAGAGTTTTATAAGCTTAACTACTTCTCGTTCTAAGATTGATTTTAAGAGGATAGGTGTGTCTTTCGGAATATGGTCGCTATGTATTATTGCAATGTTTATTTTTCAATATATAAGTAATCCAGGGAACTTTGAGTTCAATTTAAAGTTCTTTCCTTTTTTAGGGTTTCTTGTCATAGCGATTATATTAATTCCTCTGCAAGTTGCTTTTGAGGAATACTTTCTACGTGGTTATTTAATGCAAGCTATTGGTTTGGCGAGTAAAAGTAGATTTGTGGCATTAATCATCACTTCGTTGCTGTTTGGGTTATTGCATTTAGCAAATCCAGAAGTTGAAAAGCTTGGGTATTCAATTATGATTTACTATATAGGAGCGGGTTTTTTGTTGGGAATTATGACCTTGATGGATGAAGGTATTGAGTTGGCTTTGGGTTTTCATGCTGCGAACAATTTAATTGGCGCACTTTTGGTTACTTCTAATTGGACAGCCTTTCAAACAAATTCCATCTTTTTAGACCTTACACCCGTTGAAGAAGGAAGTTCAGCTGCGGATTTATTAATTCAAGTTGGAATATTATTTCCTTTATTGTTATTACTCTATTCTAGAATCTATAAGTGGAATGATTGGAAGTCTAGATTATTTGGAAAAGTGCTAACCCCCAAACCATAAATACTATGAAAAAGTTTCAAATTCACCCCGATTTTAAGTTGAATGGTCAAACGTTTGATGAATTGCAGTTACAGCATTTAGCATTTATGCTTATTAAGGATGGAAATCCTTTTGAAGAAGATTTAGGTAATTTGATTTTGCAGTGGTTTGATGATAATGATTTTGTTTTATTAACTACATCGGGAACTACTGGTGCTCCTAAGGAAATTGAACTGAATAAGGAACACATGATTGCTTCTGCAAAAGCTACTGCTGCATTTTTCGGAGTGTTTGAGAAAACAAAGGCTTTGCTTTGTTTACCAACGAGGTATATTGCTGGGAAAATGATGTTTGTTCGTGCGATGATTCTTGGTTGGGAATTGGATTTTGTTGAACCTACATCGTCTCCTTTAGATGGAATTACTAAGGATTATGATTTCTGTGCGATGGTACCCTTACAGGTTGAAAATTCGTTGGATAATCTTCATAGAATAGAAAAAATTATTGTTGGAGGGGCTAGAATTAGCACGCAGTTACATAATAAGTTAGAGGGGATTGATACTTCTATTTATGAGACGTATGGTATGACAGAAACGATTACACACATAGCGATTAAAAAGTTAGGTGAGGTTGCATTTACTGTTTTGCCACATGTTGTTATATCAACTGATTCGAGAGGATGTTTGCTTATTACAGCTCCAGAAATAACGGATGAACCAGTTCAAACGAATGATATCGTGGATATAATTGATGATAAGCATTTTGTTTGGAAAGGAAGGATTGATAATGTGGTTAATAGTGGAGGAGTTAAATTATTTCCTGAGCAAATAGAGGAACGATTAGCTCATTATATTCCGTATCGCTTTTTTATTATTGGTAAAGAAGATGAAGTTCTAGGAGAGAAGGTTGTTTTGGTTATTGAGAGTGAACCATATGTTCTTAAAGATGAGGTTTTTGAGTCTTTGTCTAAATATGAAAAACCTAAAGAAATACAATTTGTTCCTGAGTTTGAAGAAACCCCTACTGGTAAGATATTGAGAAGAAAAATTTTAGTATAGTGAGAGACTTATGGAACTTTGAAACAAATAAAAGATGCTAGAAATATTGTTTCAAGATGCTTACTTGGTGGCTATAAACAAACCAAGAAATTTACTAGTCCACAGAAGTCCAATTGCGAGAGAAATTGAGGAAAATGCTATTCAAATTCTTCGTGATCAACTGGGAGTTCGAGTTTATCCCGTTCATAGATTGGACAGAAAGACGACAGGAGTATTATTGTTCGCTTTAGATAAAGATGTTTTAAAGCAATTAAACGAATCTTTTGCTACAAGGCAAGTGGGTAAGAAGTATATTGCTATTGTGAGGGGATATGCGCCAGAAGTGATGCATATTGATTACGAATTGACGAATGATAATGGTGTTAAACAGAATGCTGTAACAGATATAAAATCTTTACAGCAGCGAGAGATTAATATGCCTTTTGGCAAGCACCTAACATCTCGATATTCTTTGGTGGAAGCACAACCTGAAACAGGAAGACAGCACCAACTTCGCAAACATTTTAAGCACATCTTTCATCCTATTTTAGGAAGTAGACCTCATGGCTGTAATAAACAAAATAAGCTATGGTTGGATGAACATCAATTGATGGGAATGATGTTGCATGCTCATCAATTAGAATTTAAACATCCGATTACTCAGGAGAATATTCTGCTAACGGCTTCGTTGGATGAAGAGTTTATGGCTTATAATAGAGTAATAGGGTTTGACTTAGAGGCATATATCTAGTTATTCGTATCGTAGCGCTTCAACTGGGTCTAATTTAGATGCTTTTAAAGCTGGATATAGGCCAGAGATTACTGCAACTACAATTGTTACTATAAATGCTGCTATAATAGCACCCCAAGGAATGCTGAAATCGAAATGTATGATTAGTGAAAATAGATAGGCAGAGCCAATTCCCATAAGTGTCCCTAAAAGACCTCCTAATTGGCTGATTACAATTGTTTCTGTGAAAAACTGCATAGCTATTATCTTGCGTTTGGCACCAAGTGCTTTTCTAATTCCTATTTCTTTAGTTCGTTCTGTGACAGAAACTAGCATAATGTTCATCAATGCTATGGACGATCCTAAAATGGTAATCATACCAATTAGCCATGCGGCTATATTTAGGGTGTCTACTTGTGACATTAGAGAGCGAATGAGTTCATCACTGCGTTCGATTCCAAAGTTGTTTTTTTGTTCTGGGTTTATTCCCCTAATGTTTCTGAGGGTTAGGGTTGCTTCATCCACGGCTTGGTTTAGCATACCATCTCGCTGAAGGCTAACTCTGACTTCATAGTTTATAAGTGGGGCACTAAAAATGGAACGTGCTATTTGAAGGGGAATGAAAATTCTTAAATCTTCGTTTTTTCCGAATGTAGAACCTTTTTCTTTTAATAGGCCTATTACTTTAAACTTAGCTCCACGTATGGAAATTGTCTTGTCAATAGGGTCTTGGTCTTTAAATAGTCCTTTAGCAAAGTTTGAACCTACTACGCATACATAATTGTTGTTTTCTATGTCAAAGTAAGTGAAGTTTCTTCCTTTTACTATTTGAGAACCGCTATTTGGTAGATAGTTTTCATCGGCTCCTATGATATTTATCTCAGGATCCGTTTTTTTACTTTCACTTTTTACTTCAATATTCGAAGCTGCGTTGAAAGAGATAGAGGTACTATGAAATGGGTAATCAAATTTTTCTTTAAATGCTCTTGCTTGAGAGTAAGATATAACTGGATTCGGTTTAAAGGTGGAGCTACTTTGATTCATTTGGGCTGTTACATCGTATTGATTGATAACAAATGTATTTGCTCCCATGGATGCAAAGTCGCTTAGAATGGTGTTTTTAAGGGCTGAAACTACAGAAAGAATACCTACCAGAGCCCAAATACCAATGGCAATGATAAAAACCGTGATAATGGTTCTCATTTTTTGAGTCCAAATGCTACTTAAAGCAATCTTGATGTTTTCTTGACTAATCTTCCACATACACAATTAGTAGAACAAGTTTAAGTTCTGTTACAATTTAGTAGATGAATTAAAGTGTTCATCCGATTCAAAACTAATCAAAGATACTTGTATTCTTAAAAAAATGGCTAATTTTGTTTATTATAAACACAGTTTTAAAATTAAATCGAACGATGGCAAAGAAACCAGGAATTCCTAAGGGGACTAGAGATTTTTCACCAAGTGAAGTGGCGAGAAGACAATACATAATGCAAACAATCAGAAAAGGTTTTGAGCATTTTGGATTCCATCCCATAGAGACTCCTTCCTTTGAGAATTACGATACTTTGATGGGGAAATATGGTGAAGAGGGAGATCGTTTGATTTTCAAGATTTTAAATTCAGGGGATTATCTTTCAAAGGTAAATGATGAGGTTTTGGAGGAGAGGTCTAGTCAGAAATTAACACCTTACATATCTGAGAAGGCATTGAGATATGATTTAACTGTTCCTTTTGCTCGTTATGTCGTGCAACACCAAAATGATATTGAGTTTCCTTTTAAACGTTATCAGATTCAGCCAGTATGGCGTGCAGATAGACCACAAAAAGGGCGTTTCAGAGAGTTTTTTCAATGTGATGCTGATGTGATTGGTTCTACATCTTTATGGCAGGAAGTAGAGTTTGTATTATTATATGATTCTATTTTTACTAATCTTGGTGTTCATGGAGTTACTATTAAAATCAATAACCGAAAAATCCTTTCTGGAATAGCAGAGGTTATTGGTGCTAAGGATAAATTGATTGATTTTACGGTAGCTTTAGATAAGCTTGATAAAATTGGTGAAGAAGGTGTTAGAAAAGAGATGGAGGAGAAAGGGATTACTCCTGAGGCTATTGATAAAGTGTCTCCTTTGTTTAATCTAAACGGAAGTTTTACTGAGAAATTAGAACAAATGACTCAAATGCTTTCGGCTTCTGAGGAAGGGATGAAAGGTATAGAAGAACTACAATTTATCTATAATGAGGTAGAGAGCGTAGGTTTAAAATCTGCTAATTTTAAATTAGATGTTACTCTTGCTAGAGGTTTGAATTACTACACAGGGGCTATATTTGAAGTTGCTGCGCCAGATACGGTACAGCTTGGTTCTATTGGTGGAGGTGGAAGATATGATGACCTTACTGGTATTTTCGGACTTAAGAATATGAGTGGTGTTGGTATTTCCTTCGGCTTAGATCGTATTTATTTGGTGATGGAAGAGCTAGGATTGTTTCCAGAAACGGTAAATGCTTCTTCGAAAGTGATGTTTTTGAATTTGGGTAGTGCAGAAATGGCTTATTCTTTAAAAGCTGCTATGCAACTACGTGAATTGGGTATAAAAACAGAGTTATATCCTGATAATGCTAAAATTGGAAAACAGTTTCAATCCGCAGATAAAAAAGGAATTCCTTTTGTTGTAGTTGTTGGTTCTCAAGAAATGGAGACACAATCTTACACTTTGAAGAATTTGACTTCTGGTGAACAAGAGACTTTGAGCTTTCAACAGATGATTGAAAGGTTACAATAATATATTACAAACCGCAGGTTTTTTTACCTGCGGTTTTCTTAATTAAGATTCCCTATGAATATTACTTTCTATAAATACCAAGGTACAGGGAATGATTTCATCATGATAGATAATCGATTGATGACATTTCCTAAGACGGATACCGAACTTGTTGCTCATTTGTGCCATAGACGCTTTGGAGTTGGTGCAGATGGATTAATTTTAATTGAAAATGATTCAGAGACCGATTTCAAAATGGTTTACTACAATTCTGATGGAAGAGAGAGTACTATGTGTGGAAATGGTGGTAGATGTGCAGTGGCTTTTGCAAATCAATTGAATATAATCGAATCGGTAGGGCTTTTTAATGCTATTGATGGTGAACATGAAACAACTGTCATGAAAGCTGGTGAAGGAATCTTTGACGTTCGTTTGAAAATGCAAGATGTACCTCATATTTTAATTACAGACACTCATTGCTTTTTAGATACTGGCTCACCTCATTATGTTGAGCAAGTTGATGATTTACAATTTGTTAATGTGAAGGAGCTTGGAGCATCTATAAGAAATAAGAGTGAGTTTTCTCCTGGTGGAACTAATGTTAATTTTGTTGAACAAATGAGTTCTTCTGAGTTTAGAATAAGAACCTATGAAAGAGGAGTAGAAGATGAAACTTGGTCTTGTGGTACTGGTGCTACAGCTGTTGCTTTAGCTATGTATGCTACAAACAAAACTGAGGAACGCAAGTTACAAATTATGGTAGAGGGGGGGCAATTGGAGGTTTCTTTTGATTTAGACGATCAAAATGGTTTTAAAGATGTTTTCTTAAAGGGACCTGCTACTTTTGTCTTTAAAGGTGAATTTGTTTCAGTTTAGGTATGAAAACACTACATGGAAAATTGGTTTTCCTAAGGGCTTTAGAGCCCGAGGATTTACAATTTATATACGAGATAGAAAACGATTTGTCTCTTTGGGAAGTGAGTCATACTCAGACTCCTTATAGTCGCTTTTTGATACATCAGTATCTCGAAAATGCGCATCAAGATATTTATGAGGCTAAACAATTACGTTTGGTTATTTGTGAGCAAGGGTCCAATAATCCTATTGGTCTTATTGATTTGTTTGATTTTGATCCAAAGAATGAGAGAGCTGGTATAGGTATTGTATTGAAAGATATAAAGGATAGACAAAAAGGAGTTGGTACAGAGGCTTTAACGTTGTTGATTGACTATGGTTTTTATCATTTACAATTGTTTCAACTTTATGCAAACATCAGTACTGAAAATAGTGCAAGTATTGCTCTTTTTACTAAATTTGGTTTCGAATTAGTAGGGATAAAAAGGGGATGGAATAGAGTAGGAAACACCCGAAAAGATGAGGCTTTATATCAATTAATAAATAAACAACAATGAATTTAAAAAGGTTTGTTACACTAGTGGCTTTAGTTGGCTTGATAGTGGCTTCCGTTTATGGGTATCGAATGTATACCAATGCGTTTTCAAATAATGTTGAGAACTGGGGTGAAAGTGAGTTCTTGTATATTCCTGCAAATAGTTCTTATTTAGAAGTACGTAAGATAATTGAGCCTTATTTGAAAGATATGGCTTCTTTTGATGAAATGGCTGAACAATCTAAGTATGCTGGGAATGTAATATCAGGACGTTTTAGAATTAAAAACGGAATGTCTAACTACGATTTAATTCAAGCTTTGCGAAGAAATGTTCCTGTTCGTTTAACATTTAATAATCAAGAGCGTTTAGAGAATTTGGTGTCTCGAATGAGTAGTCAAATTGAACCGGATAGTATCAGTTTGATGGAAAGTTTTACGGACCCTGAGTTTTTGAAAGAAAGTGGTTTTACTCCTGAAACTGTGTTGGCTTGTTTTTTACCAAATACGTATGAGTTTTACTGGGATGTTAATCCTTTAAAGGTTAGAAATACGCTTCATAAAGAATATCTAAGGTTTTGGAATGGTGCTCGAAGAGAGAAAGCTGAGGCTTTGGGGTTAACTCCTGTTGAGGTTGCAATTCTTGCTTCTATCGTTCAAAAGGAGACTTCTAAGAATGATGAGAAAGCTGCTGTTGCGGGAGTTTATTTAAACAGATTGAAAATAGGTATGCCTTTACAGGCTGATCCTACTGTTGTTTTTGCGAAGAAACTTTATACTAATGATTTTGACCAAGTTATTAAAAGGGTTTATCACAAGGATTTGGATATTCCTTCTCCCTATAATACTTATAGAAATGTTGGTTTACCACCTGGTTTGATTTTTATGCCTGATGTATCTTCTATTGATGCAGTTTTGGATGCGGAAAAGCATGAATATCTTTATTTTTGCGCAAGTGTCGATCGAATGGGATATCATGAATTTGCTGCGTCTTTAGCACAGCATAATGTTAATAGTCAGCGTTATCAGAAGTGGCTTAATTCACAAGGTATACAATAAAAAAATAGAGTTGTTAATTTTTTAACAACTCTATTTTTTTTTGTATATTTGATAGGCTAACCATCAAAAATTGCGATTATGGACAACACCATTCATATCATTGATTTGTATTTTTTACAAGAAAAGCATGCAATTGGGGCTTTTTTAATAAATTCTCCTAAAGGACTAGTATTAATAGAGACTGGTCCAGAAACGACTTTCGATTATTTGTGCAAAGGCATTGCAAATGTTGGATATAATTGGAGAGATGTAAAACATGTTTTTCTAACTCATATACATTTTGACCATGCTGGAGCAGCATGGAAGTTTGCAGCGGAAGGTGCTTTAGTGTATGTTCATCCAACGGGATTGCCTCATTTAGAAAATCCAGAACGGTTATGGAATTCGGCAGCGCAGATTTATGGTGAGGATATGGATCGATTATGGGGAAATATGCAACCGATTGATAGAAAGCAATTGGTTAGTACTGATGATAGTGATCGCTTCAATTTTGGTGATTTTGAAATAGAAGCAATTTATACTCCGGGTCATGCTATTCATCACAATGCATATAGGATGGGAGATATTGTGTTTACGGGAGATGTTGCCGGTGTTAAGATTGGTGATGGACCGGTTGTACCTCCATGTCCGCCACCTGATATTAATATTGAGCTTTGGAAAAAGTCTTTGGACAAATTAAGAGCTGTTAATCCTCGTATTTTATATTTGACGCATTTTGCTAAGCATGAGGATCCTTTTCTTTTGTTTAATGATTTGGAGTTAATGTTAGATAATTGGTCGCGCTATATTAAAGTTTTTTATGATAAGGAGATTCCTGTTGAACAGATTATTCCTGAGTTTAAAGAGTATACTTATAGTCAGTTGAGAGAGAAGGGGGTTACGGAAGAGGAGATTCAAGTTTATGAATACGCAAATCCTAGTTGGATGTCTGTGAGTGGGTTAATGCGTTATTGGAAGTTAAAGGATCAAAAGAGATTGTAAGGAGCAAGGATGTTAATTCGTGGATTTGATGATTTGTAAATTTGTGAAAGAAGATAGGTTTGAGATTGTAGATTAAGCCGTATTGAGGTGGTGTAGTTAAGGAGCAATGATGTTAATTCGTGGATTTGTTAATTTGTTAATTTGTGAAAGAAGATAGGTTTGATATTGAGGATTAAACTCGATTGAGGTAGTGTGATGAAGGTGCAATGATGTTAATTCGTGGATTTGATGATTTGTAAATTCGTGAAAGAAGATAGGTTTGAGATTGTAGATTAAGCCCGTATTGAGATGGTGTGGTGAAGGAGCAAAGAAGTGAGGGGGCAAAGGAGATTTGATGTTTTTCCTTTATATGATATTTATATAAAAAAAGTGGTAAAACTAAAAGCAAATATTTGCTTTCAGTTTTACCACTTTTTGTTTTGTAAAGGACTACCTATAAACTAGGTAGTCTTTGTGTTTAAAAGTATCCTATCACACTCATCCATGCTGTTCCGATAACTAGATAGATTACTAAAAGAAGTATTCCTATTGTTAATCCATATATCCACCAGCTTTTTAGTTCTACGTATCCACTTCCAAAAAATACTGGTGCTGGTCCGTGTCCGTAATGGGTTAGCGCTCCGTAAATACTTCCCATAAATCCTAGCATTAGAGCTAATAACATTGGTGGTACTCCTAATGATATTCCTACTCCCAATAGTGCCGCATACATGGCTGCCACGTGTGCTGTAGCACTTGCAAATAAGTAATGGGAGAAGAAGTATACTATTATAATTAATGGATATGCATAATGCCAATGTATTCCGCCTAATTGCGCTTTAATTAAATCGCTAAACCATCCTATAAATCCTAATTCATTTAATGAGCTAGCCATCATAACGAGTACGGCAAACCATACGATTGTATCCCATGCTCCTTTTTCTGACTTGACGTCGTCCCATGTTAGAACGCTTGTTAGAAGTAAGACTGTTAATCCTATGAATGCTGTTGTGGTTGCATCCATAGAGAATAAATCTCCTGTTATCCACAATACTAATAGGATGAAAAAGGTGATTAACATTAATATTTCTGATTTGGTTAATCTGCCCATTTCTCTAAGTTTTTGTGCAGCTAGTTTAGGTGCGTCTGCTGTCTTTTTGAGTTCGGGTGGAAATATTCGATACAAGACGAAAGGGGTTAATGCAAAAGCGATTAGACCTGGTACAAAACCTGCTGCTGCCCAACTCATCCATGTTATATTTACTCCCATATCTGCTGCAAATTTTTGACACATGGGGTTACTTGCAGTTCCTGTTAGAAACATGGAAGAAGCTATTAGATTCATGTAATAACTGTTTAAGGTTAAGAAGGAACCTAGCTTTTTATGGGTTTCTGGTTTGGTAGCATCTGATCCGAAGTTCAAAGCCATTGATTTCATAATAGGATAAATAATTCCTCCTCCACGTGCAGTATTACTCGGAATTGCTGGTGCGAGTACAAGGTCTGCTAATCCTAAGCCATATGCTAGCCCTAGTGTGCTTCTTCCAAAAGCGCGAATAAAGATGTAAGCAATACGAGTTCCTAAACCTGTTTTAATAAAACCGCGTGCGATAAAAAAGGAAATACCTATTAGCCAAATGACTTTATCTCCAAATCCTCGTAAACTAAGTGCGATTGATTTCCCTGGGTCTCCTGGGGCCAAGAGTTGAAAACCTGCGGTTAATGCTACGGCAATCATACACATGGTTCCCATAGGTGCTGCTTTTAGGATTATTCCTAATATAGTAGCAACAAAAATGGCAAATAAGTGCCACGCTTCTACAGCAACCCCATCTGGAATGGGGCTTGTCCAAATTAGAACACCTATCACTACGGTGATGATGAAACTTTTTATCTTAACTTCTTTCATACTTTTATAACCTACATTGGAGTTGAACAAATGCTAAATTTGAATTGTATTTTGTGGTATTCTCAAAATTGTGTTTATAGTTGTCTATTTGCATTCCTATTTGAAGTCTTGCTTTATAATCTTTTATAAATTCAAAACTGAGCATAGGTACCCAAGTTTGTCGAGGGTTTGAATCTAATTTCGAATTTTCATCTAAAATTTCATATCTACATGCAAATTCGATTGCTTGTAAGCGTTTTAGCCCTATTTCATAACGAATGTTTGGCAGTATGTAAAAACTATTTACTATGTAATCATTTAATTCACCTAGGCGGTTTATAGGTGCTGTTCCAAAGAATAAAGTATGATTTGTTGCTCTTTTTGCTTCGGTTTGGAAATCGACACTCCATTTGTTTGCTAAGGGTATGGTGAGTGCTGCTTCAACTCCATAGGCGTGTGATTTTTGTTTTTCTACTTCTGCGATTCCTCCACTTATACCTATAGAGAATCCTCGAGTTTTGTCTATATCTAATAAAATTCGAGAGGAGTAGTTTTTCCCATCATCACTATCTATTTTGTTTTTTCCGTTTCCGTTAACTACGGAGAAACCATAGTTAAGTCCCATTTTTGAGCCTATATCTACATTTCCTGTTATTGCACCACCGATTTGAAAACTTGTCCATCCTAGTGGACCAAATAGGTAATAGGAGTTACTATAATCTATTGATTTAATGATGTCTACTGAATAGGTTTCTTCTCTGCCAAAGAGTGGCCTGAATTGTCCAATGGTTATTTGTGCATAACGGTTTAAGGAATATCTGGCATATGCGTTTTCTAAAACTTTTGTTCTAGGGTCGCTTTTAAAGTCGGCAAAATTAGTTAGTACTACTACTTCTAAATCTTGAGAGACTTTTACGTTTAAAGAAACACGCATTCTTTTGATATCGAAAGTATTACTAGTGCCTGATCCATCACTGTGTTGTAATCCGTTGACATCTACGTTGGTTTTGAAATTATTCAGGTATCTTGCTTGAAAAACCCCACCTAGTTTAAATGTTGGATAGGTTACTTTTGCACCACCCGTTATATAATCATGTTCAAATACTTTGATTGTATCTGTTTCGATTTGAGGGGGTGATGTTTCTGTTTTTATTTCTTGTCCAAAAGTGATTTGAAAAACTAATGTTGAGAATAATAGTAATCCATTTCGCAAGATTTGTTTTGATTTGTTTTTTTTCATAATGAGAGAGTTAGAATCTACTTTTTGTGTTTAAAAAAGTTTGCACGATTGTATTCATAATTCATTCTCGCGATGTTTAATACGGAGATTCCTTGTGGGCATTCAACTTCACAGGCTTCTGTATTAGAGCAGTGTCCAAATCCTTCTTTGTCCATTTGATTGACCATGTCTATGACGCGTGTTTTTCTTTCTTTTTCGCTTTGTGGTAATAATGCTAGTTGTGTAATTTTAGCGGAAGTAAAGAGTGCTGCACTTCCGTTTTTACAGGTTGCTACGCAAGCACCACATCCTATACAGGCTGCGGAATCAAAAGCTTGTTCTGCTGTCTCATGTGAAACGGGAAGGCTATTAGCTTCGGGGGCTTGACCCGTGTTAACGGATACAAAACCTCCTGAAGATATTATGCGGTCAAAGGCTGATCTGTCTACTTTTAAATCTTTTTTGACTGGAAATCCGGCTCCATGAAAGGGTTCTATTAGAATGGTTTCTCCGTCTTTGAATTCTCGCATATGCAATTGGCAAGTTGTGGTGTTTTTCAAAGGACCATGGGCTATTCCATTAATCATAACTCCGCATTGGCCACAAATACCTTCTCTACAGTCATGGTCAAATTCCACTGGTCGTTCTTTGTTTGTAATCAACTGTTCATTTAAGGTGTCTAGCATTTCTAAAAAAGACATATGATGATTTACATTGTCTAATTGATAGGATTCTAGTTTTCCAGCAGAGTTTCGATCTACTTGTCTCCAAATTTTTAATTGTAATTTCATAGACTCGTATTATTTGTAACTACGGATAGTTGGTTGTAGATATTCGAATGATAGTTCTTCTTTATTGAGAATGGGTTCTTCTTTGGTGTTTCCTGGAAATTCCCATGCAGATATAAACTGATATAGTTCATCATTTCTTTGTGCTTCTCCATCGGGTGTTTGATATTCTTCTCTAAAATGGGCACCGCAGGATTCTTCTCTTGTTAGGGCGTCGTAACACATTAGTATGGCTATCTCTAGGTAATCTGCTACGCGTCCTGCTTTTTCGAGTTCTGAGTTCATGCTGTTTAGGTCCCCAGGGATACAAACGTCTGTGTAGAATTCTTCGCTTAGATGTTTTATTTCTTCTATCGCGTATTCTAATCCTGCTTTATTTCTTGCTAACCCACAATTGTCATACAAGAGTTTTCCTAGTTTTTTATGGAAATAATCGACTGTTTTGTTTCCTTTTATTGCTAATAAACTCACTAATTTTTGTTCTGCTTGTGAGGCTGCTTGTTCAAATGCTGGATGGTCTGTTGTTGTTTTTTCTTTTGTTAATTCTCCTGCTAGGTAGTTTGCAATTGTATAGGGTGCAATGAAATAGCCGTCTACACATGCTTGTAGAAGCGAATTAGCTCCTAATCTATTTGCTCCATGGTCTGCAAAATTAGCTTCTCCTATGGCAAATAGCCCTGGGATTGTTGTCATTAATTCATAGTCTACCCATAGTCCACCCATAGAAAAGTGTGCTGCGGGTGAGATTTTCATAGGTTCTTTATATGCATTGATACCGGTGATTTTCTCATACATGGTAAAGAGGTTTCCGTATTTCTCGGCTATTTTGTCTTTTCCTTGTTCTTTAATTGATTTAGAAAAGTCTAGATATACTGCATTTTTTAATGGACCTACTCCAAATCCTGCATCGATACGTTCTTTGGCTGCTCGTGATGAAATGTCACGAGGGGCGAGGTTTCCAAATGCTGGATATCTGCGTTCTAAATAGTAGTCTCTTTCTTCTTCGGGGATATTATTTGCTTCTCTTGTTTCATTTTCTTTGAGTGGTACCCATATTCTTCCGTCATTTCGCAGAGATTCACTCATTAGTGTTAGTTTGCTTTGATAATCTCCACTTTGAGGTAAAGAGGTTGGGTGTATTTGAGTCCAGCTAGGACTAGCGAAATAGGCTCCTTTTTTATGGGCTCTCCAAATCGCAGAACCGTTACAGCCCATTGCTAGGGTTGATAGGTAGTATATTTTTCCGAATCCACCGGTAGCTAATACTACAGCATCTGCTGCGTGTTTTTCTATTTTTCCTGTTTCTAAATTTCTTGCAATGACTCCTTTTGCTTGGTTGTCTACAATTACTATGTCAAGTATTTCATGGCTTGAATACATGGTTACAGTTTTCTTGTTTTCTTGACGCATCAGTGCTTGGTAAGCTCCTAATAAAAGTTGTTGTCCTGTTTGTCCTCTTGCGTAGAAGGTTCTACTTACTTGTACTCCTCCAAAAGAGCGATTGTTTAAATATCCTCCATATTCACGTCCAAAGGGTACTCCTTGTGCAACGGCTTGGTCTATTAGGTTTAAAGAACATTCTGCCATTCTATATACGTTTGCTTCTCGGGCTCTAAAATCACCTCCCTTCAACGTGTCAACAAACATGCGGTAAACACTGTCTCCGTCGTTTTTGTAATTCTTAGCAGCATTTACTCCTCCTTGTGCTGCTACAGAGTGTGCACGACGAGGGGAGTCTTGAAAACAAAAGCTTTTGATATTATAACCTAGTTCTCCTAATGAAGCGGCTAATGAACTTCCAGCTAAACCTGTTCCTACTACAATAACGTTTAACTTTTTACGGTTTGCAGGGTTTACTATGCGTGCTGTTTTCTTATAATTTGACCATTTTTCTTCTAATGGACCTTTTGGGATTTTGGCGTCTAATTTCATTTCTGCAATTTTTATGTAGTGAAGTATATATAAATAGGCATTAGGGCAAAACCGGTACAAATTACTATTGAGTAGATTACCGCAAATACATTTACCCAGCGAACGAATTTTGGGTGAAACAACCCTAAGGTTCGAATCCCACTTTGTATTCCATGGATTAAGTGATATGCAAGTGCTATCATTGAAATAACATATAGTACGACTAGCCATGAGTTTTGGAAACTAGCTACTACGACTCCATATAGGTCTTTGTTTCCATATGGGTCTAATCCTACTTCTCCAAATTTGTATTGATACCAGAAGTTCTGGAAGTGTATTACTAAGAATATCAGGATGAGGGTTCCTAGAACTCCCATACTTCGACTATACCATTTGCTGGCTCTACCTCTGTGGTCTGACTTATAAGAACCTTTTGCTTTGTTGTTCTTATTGGTGATGATTATTCCATATATAGCATGAGCTATTATAGAAAGGTAAAGCAAATAGGAGACTCCTTTTATCAAGAAGTTATTGCTTAAGAATTTGGAATAGGCGTTAAAGCCTTTTTGAGCATGTTCGGGTTCTAAAAACAGTTGAGTATTTCCTAAGAAATGAATTAGTAGGAAAAAACACAAAAACAAGCCAGTGGCAGCCATAAGAATCTTTCTTGCGAGTGTATTCATCGAGTAGTAGTGTTTTAATGAATTTGTAAATAGTTTTGTGGGTTAAAAGTATAGTTATGCTTTTTTAATTTATATGATATTTATCATTCTAAGTAGCAACCATTATTATAGAAGTGTTAATTTATTATTGTAATACTATTTATATTTCGACTCATAGATTAAAGATATAAAATAGTTTCGAATTTAAGTGTTGTGATTTGTTTATTTTATTAAAAAGATTTGAGTATATATGTTATTAAATATAGCTTTTCGTTGTAGTATGTTTAATTTGTGTTGTGTGAATATTAAATTAAATTAACAATGATAGGGATGTAAAGAATAAAGTGAGGATTTCCGTATTCATGAATAATTAGTTGCTTGTTTTATTTTAATATCGTAATATTGCAATGATAAAAAAAAGGTAGTATGGGAGTGACTAAAACGGAATTGTTTAATGAAAGAAAGAATAAGCTAGCTATTATGTTTAAAGTGCTGGCTCATCCTGCAAGATTGGCTATTTTACAATATATTATTAATCAAAAGGCGTGTATTTGCAATGACCTAGTTGATGAATTGGGTTTGGCTCAGGCTACTATTTCTCAACACTTAAAGGAGTTGAAAAACAGTGGTCTCATTCAAGGTACTATTGATGGTAAATCTGTTTGTTATTGTATTGATGAGATGGTATGGAATGATTTCGCTGATGAGTTTAAAGGGTTCTTTGCTCAGAGTCTTGGGGATGAAAAATGTTGTTAAGCGTTTTTTTATATAGTTACATCGTAATATAGCGATGTGTTTGTAGTAATTTTAAATAAATATAATATGAAGTTATCAGAAGTTAAAGTAGCACTAGAAGGGCTAGAAAGAGTAGATTTTCAGTTTGAGGATGGTTCTTTTGTGGCTGAACATTTCCACGTGACTGAGGTTGGTCAGGTTGAGAAGAAGTTTATTGATTGTGGTGGTGTGATGCGTTTTGAGAAGAAGGTTAGTTTTCAATTGTGGAATGCTAATGATTTTGAACATCGTTTAAAGGCTGGAAAGTTGCTTAACATTATCAGGTTGTCTGAGCGAAAGTTGGAGATTGAAGATGGGGAAATTGAGGTTGAGGTTCAGGGTAAGGATACTATTGGAAAGTATCATTTGGATTTTAATGGTTCTAATTTTGTATTGCTTAATACGATAACGGCTTGCTTGGCTGAGGATGCTTGTGGGATTTCTCCTGAGGGTGCTAGCTCAAGTTCTATTGAGGCTACTAGTTGTACTCCTGGTGGAGGGTGTTGTTAACCTTGTTTAATGATGTTTTCTAGTTTATTGTTGACTGTTGATGAACTGATTAAAGAGCATGAGGTTAGTTTGTCTAGAATGAGAGTGTTAGAACCCTTGGTTGATTTTATTCAATTAAGGGTTTCTAATAATGAAAAGATTGATTTGGTTTTTATTTGTACTCATAATTCTCGTAGGAGTCACTTGGCTCAGATTTGGGCTCAAGTGGCGGCTTCTTATTTTAAGATTCCCAATGTATATTGTTATTCTGGGGGTACTGTTGTTACGGCCCTACATCCTATGATTGCAGGGGTCTTAATTGAACAAGGTTTTTCTGTGTTCAATGTTTCTGAGGGAACTAACCCTATTAATGTTGTTAAGTACGGAGAGAATGATTTTCCTATTATTGGCTTTTCTAAGGTGTATGATAATAGTTTTAATCCAGTTAATGGTTTTGCGGCTGTTATGACTTGTTCTCAAGCGGATAGTGGTTGCCCTTTTATATTGGGTGCTGATATGAGAATTCCTATTACTTATGAGGATCCTAAAGTATCGGATGGATGTGCTAACCAAAGAGAGGTGTATTTTGATAGGAGTCTTGAAATTGCTCGTGAAATGTTTTATGTGTTTTCACAAATAAAAAAATAAATTATGCAGGTAAGAATGAAATTTTTGGATAGATTTTTAACGTTGTGGATCTTTTTGGCTATGGGGATTGGTGTTCTTATTGGCTATGTTTTCCCTGGTTTTTCTAACGTTATGGATTCTTTGTCTATTGGTTCTACTAATATTCCTTTGGCTATTGGTTTAATTGTGATGATGTATCCGCCTTTGGCAAGGGTTAATTATAGTTTATTGCCGATGGCTTTTAAGGATAAGAAAGTGCTTAGTTTATCTCTTATTCTTAACTGGATTGTCGGTCCTATTCTAATGTTTGTTCTTGCTGTTATTTTTCTTCGTGATGAGCCGGATTATATGGTTGGTCTTATTTTAATTGGTTTAGCGAGGTGTATTGCTATGGTTATTGTATGGAATGATTTGGCGAAGGGTAATAGAGAATATGCTGCTTTATTGATTGCTTTAAATAGCGTTTTTCAGATTGTGTTTTACAGCTTTTTTGTTTGGTTGTTTATCAATGTTTTGCCTTCTTATTTTGGTTTTGCTGATTTTGCAGTTTCGATTGAGATGAGCGAGGTGTTTAAAAGTGTCTCTATTTATTTAGGGATTCCTTTTTTAGCGGGCTTTTTAAGTAACAAGTATTTAGTAAAGTTAAAAGGTGAGAATTGGTATAACCGCAAGTTTATTCCTTTTATTTCGCCTTTTACGTTGTATGCTTTGTTGTTTACCATTGTGTTTATGTTCAGTTTAAAGGGGGAGCATATTGTTCAGTTACCTATGCAGGTGGTGAAGGTTGCAATTCCACTGGTTATCTATTTTGTGTTAATGTTTTTTATTAGCTTTTTTATGAATAGGTCTATGAATGTTTCCTATGATAAGAATGTTGCTATTTCTTTTACTGCTACTGGGAATAATTTTGAATTGGCTATTGCTGTTGCTATTGCTGTTTTTGGTGTTCATTCGCCTCAGGCTTTTGTGGGGGTTATCGGTCCGTTGATTGAAGTTCCGGTTCTTATTTTGTTGGTTAGAGTTAGTTTGTGGATGAAGGAGAGAATGGGGTAAGGTGAATTTGCTAATTTGTGAATTCGGTTATTTGTGAAGGAGAAAATAGGGGACAGAGAATAGAAGACAGAATGTATTGATTTATTAAAGGAGATTGCGGGTCAAGCCCGCAATGACGTGTAAAGGGTGCTTTGATTTGTGAAATGAGATAGGGTGAATAAGGCTGAATAGAGAAGAATTGATGGTTGCTAGTGTTCTTTTGTATTGAAATTGGTATTGATAGGTTGAGAGTTATAGTAAGGGAAATATGGTTAAAATTCTTTTTAATTTATGTTCTCCCAAGATATCGTTGTAGTTTTGAGAGATTGGATTATTTTGATTTCGAATATAATGGTGAGAATTAAGACAAAACACATTTTTCTTTATGTGATTGGTATTACTTTATTGATTTTTGGACAGCGTAGTTTTTGGGAGGATTTTAAAGTAGCGTCTAAGCAAAAGGAGACTGCTAAAAAAATAGCTGATGAAGCGCTTCTTGCTTCTGAAAAAGGGTTTGAGGTACAGACACTCGAATATGATTCTATTCAAAAGTCATGGAAGAATAAGGCTACTTATTTTCAAACTTTGCATGTTGGTAATGTAAACTTCAAGGCGTTGAAAAGATTTAATAAAACTTTTGTTGAAACTAATGATGATGAAAATGCCTCAGATAGTTTCTAAAGAATATTTTGCACAGACTCGTTTTCTTTTTCATTGTCATTTTAAGGTGAAAATTCCTAGAGATTATGGTGAAGATTTGCTTAATGCTTGTTTTGAAATTGCAGAGGATATTGATTTGAGGTATAATTCTTATCAGCCTGATTCTTTTTTTAGTTTGATTAATCGAAATGCGGGGAATTGGGTTGATGTGGATGAGGATTGTGTGTCTTTGCTAAAGTCTTTAAAGTTGGTTTCGGATCTTACTGCTGGTTGTTACGATATTACGTGTATGCCTTTGATTAAATTATGGGGTTTTTATCGTAAGGATAATTTGACTTTACCTTCATTTTCAGATGTTCAGGAGGTTTTGAAGTTGGTGGATTATCGAAAAATAGAGATTGATGGTTGTCGTGTTAGAATTGGTGTTAATCAGGAAATTATAACGGGTTCTTTTATCAAGGCTTTTGCTGTTGATAAGGTGATTGCATTTTTGAAAGAGAGTGGTGTTACTGACGCTATTGTTAATGCTGGTGGTAGTTCTATGAGGGCTTTGAACGATGTTTCACATGCTAGTTGGAAGATTAATTTTTCTCATCCTATTTCTAATATTTCGGAAAGGTTAACTATTCAAAATGAGAGTTTTAGTCTTTCTGGTAAAAGTAATAATCACTTGATTATTCGAGATAAAATTTATGGTCATATTTTAAATTCAAATACGGGTTTTCCTTCAGCAACTGAGCAGGTGGGGGTTGTGACTAGCAGTGCTTTTTTAAGTGATGTTTTGTCTACAGCTCTACATACTGTGGACAGTGTTGATTTTGTTTCTGTGGTTGAGAGTCTTTCTAGTCATATTAATTTCAACTATTTTAGGGTTGAAGGGGATGGTCGTAAATTTTCTGATATATGCTTTTAATTTCTTCTTTAAAGAAAAAAACGAAACTTATTGCTATAGCTTCATTGGATAGTCCTAAGGATTTTTATATTCCTTTAGAGGGGTATCGTTATTCTATGGGGCTTGTTGTTGAGGTGGGGACTCACTTGAAAAAGTATGAGTTGGTAGCTGAATCTGAGGGTGTTTTTCCTTGTAAAATTCATGCTCCTGTTTCTGGTGTTGTAAAGGGTATTGTTTCTATCGATGGTCGGTCGATGCTTCATATAGAGAATGATTTTAAGGAAACGGCTTTGCCTTTGTCTCCTTTGGATTTGAGGGAACTTAGTCTTAGTGGTTTGACTGATCATTTGTTGGATAGGGGTGTTCAGGGGGCTGGTGGGTCTCAGTTTCCTACTCATTTAAAGTATCAGGTTGAGGGTAAGCGTATTGATACTCTTATCTTTAATGGTGTAGAGTGTGAACCTTTTTTGAGTGCGGATTTTGTGTTGATGAAGGAGAGGTATTTGGAGCTTTTTAGGATGGCTATGTTGTTGGCTTCTGTTTTAATGGTTAATAGGGTTGTTTTTGCTATTGAGAAACAGCATAAGGAGCTTAGAAATGTACTTCTTAAGTGCGCTTCAGGGCTTGGTATGGAACTGGAGGTTAGGTTGGTTCCTAATTCTTATCCTCAGGGTGGGGAGTTACAGTTGATTGAAAGTGTGACTTCAATGAAAATTCGAAAGGGTTTTATTCCTAGTGATTATGGGGTGTTGGTAACTAATATTGGTACTTTATGGGCTATGTATAATGCTGTTTTTGAGGGTAAGCCTTATATTGAACGTGTTGTTACTGTTTCGGGTAATAGTTGCTCTAACTTGGGGAATTTTCTTGTTAGGATTGGTACTCCTGTAGCTCATGTTTTGAATCAAACGAAAAACAGTTGTGATCTTTCTTCTCAAACGGTGGTTATTGGTGGTGCTATGATGGGGAAAGCTGTTGATTCTTTGGATTCTCCTATTCACAAAGGTGCTGGTGGTATTCTGGTTTTAAAGAAAAATAGGGTTTTAGTTAATAATTGTATTAAGTGTGGCTTGTGTGTTGATGTTTGTCCGCAGCATTTGATGCCCTTAGAGTTTGTTAGGCATAATATCGCTAACAATATTGAGGGATTGGATAGTTTTAATCTTCAGGATTGTATTGAGTGTGGTGCTTGTGCTTATGTGTGTCCTAGTGATGTTCCTTTGATGGAGAATATTTTTGAAGGGAAGTCTAAATTGTTTTAATTGATATAGTTTATATGATTCTTAATCCTTTTATAAAGCCTCGTTTTAACGGTACTCAAATGGTAATGATCGATGTTATTATCGCATTGCTTCCATTGGTTTTCGTTGGGTGGTTGGCGTATGGGGGTGTTCTTATTCAATTGATTGGGATTGCTGTTTTATCTGCCTTATTGGCGGATTTTTTGTTTTCTTCTTTGTTGTTGAAAAGGTTTACTTCTGTTTTGGACGGTTCGGCTATCGTTACTGCTTTGTTGTTGGTTTTTACGGTTTCTCCTATTACTCCTTGGTATGTGGTTGCTTTTGGGGCTTTTTCGGCGATTCTCTTTGGTAAGGTTTTGTGGGGTGGTTTGGGAAAAAACAGGTTTAATCCTGCTTTGGTCGGTCGCGAGTTTATGTCGGTGTTTTTTGCTTCGATTATGACTTCTCCTAATATTTGGAAGTTTAAGGACTTGATTCAAACTCCTAATTCAAACTTTTTTAAAGGTCTGGAGGATGGTTTTTTATCTGATTATTTCAGCTCTGTGTTGTTTCAAACTAAAGGGGCTATGGGTGAGTATTCTATAGTGTGTATTGCTTTGGGTGGTCTTTATTTATTGCTTCGCAATAGGATTAGTTGGCATATTCCTTTTTCTCTTTTAGCGACTTTTACTTTGTTGAATTGGCTCGTTGGGGATATTGGGCTTAGTTATTCTATGGGTGGAATTTTGCTAGGGACTATTTTTATGGCTACTGATATGCCGTCTAGTCCTACGACTAAGAATGGGAAAATATATTATGGTTTGATGATTGGTGTTGCTACGTTTGCTTTTTTAAAGGGGGGGATTCGCTATGAGTATATGTCGTATTCGATTCTTTTGATGAATGGTTTTTCTGATCAGGTTAGTCTGGTTTTTAAGCCGAATGCTTGGGGTGTTGTTGGGGATTGGAAGGGAAGATTGGAGGCTGTTTTTATGCTTAGTTTGAAGATTGGTTGTGCTATTCTTGCTGTTCTTAGTTTGTATTATTATGATTTGATTCACTTTTTGGTGTTTATCTATATTGTTTATGTTGTTTTAAAGTTTAATTATTCGTTTTCTAATAAAGTTAATAACGTTGTTTAATTATAAGGGTATGAAAAAGTTTGTTTTTTCGGGACTGATTCTTTTTGGTCTTATTGGGTGTAATGAGGTTAAGGTGGAGCAGATTGTTTATGATGGGGGTGATAAGGATGCTATTATTCATAATATTTTGAATCGTCGTGCTATTCGAAAATATACGGCTGAGCAGGTTAGTCAAGAGAAGATTGATACTATTATGAAGTGTGCTATTTATGCTCCTAGTGCTTTGAATAAGCAGCCTTGGGAGATTCGTGTGATTCAAAATCCTGCTATTCTTGAAGAGATTAATAAGAGGTTTTTGAGTTTTGCTCAGGGTAAAGAGTTTCAAGGGAGTGCTGCTCGTTATAGGGAGCCTGGGTTTAGCATTTTTCATAATTCGCCTAGTTTAATTGTTATTGCGAGTGATAAATCTAATGTTAACGCTAAGCTTGATGTTGGATTGGCTATGCAGAATATTCTTTTGAGTGCTGATGCGTTGGGCTTGGGTACTTGTCCTTTGGGTACTTTGGTTCCTATTCTTAATTTACCGGAGAACGAGGATATTTTAAGGTTGTTGAATATTCCTGATGGGTATGAGGTTGCGATTAATATTTCTTTGGGTTATCCTGCTGAAAGTCCTACTGCTCCTATTCGTTATGCTGATAAGGTTAAGATTATTAAGTAGGGGATTTGTTAATTTGTTAATTCGCTAATTTGTTAATTCGGTTATTCGTTGATTTGTAAAGGAGCGAAGATGTGAAGGGGAAAATAGGGGACAGAATGTATTGATTTATGAAAGGAGATTGCGGGTCGATCCCGCAATGACGTGTAGTGTTGAAGAAGTGACGGGGTAAATAAGGCTGAAGAGAGAAAATTGTGAGATAGGTAATTGGTCTTGTAATGATTTGAAATGTTGTGTTTAGATGTCATCGATTCCTTTTCCTTCTAGTATTTTTGGGATGTATTTCTGGATTCTTGCTTCTCTGGTTTTGGATTGCTTGGCTTGTGTGATGTTAAAGATATAGGCTCGTTGTCGGCCTGGGGTTAGGGCTTCGAATGCTTTTTTTAGTTGCGTGTCTTCATCTAGTTTGTTTTGTAATTCAATGGGCATTTTGTAATCTGAGGTTTGCTTTAGGATTACTTTTGCTCCGTCTTTTTCTAATTGTATGGCTTCTTCAATATAGGCTTTTATAATGTCTTGTTGTTCTTCTATTTGATCGCTGTTCGAAAAACGTAATTGGCGTGCTGCTTGTACGTTTTCTGTTTGTTGTATCAGTATTTTCTTCTCGTCTTTTAACAAGGCTCCTTTGTGAAATAGTAACGCACAGTATTCTTTGAACGCGTGTATTAATACTACGTTTTTTCCTTTGTATGTGTAGCAGGGATGTAGCCATTTATAGTCTTCTGTTAGGTCACACTTTAGGGCTATCTTTCTTAACTGGGTCATTTCTTCTTTCCAAGTTTCTGCTTTTTCTAAAAATAGGTCTACTTTGGGGTTCATGGTTTTGATACTTAAATTACTAATTCTTTTTCCCATGCTATGACTTGTACTCCTTTGGAATAGTGCATTAGGTTTGGGGGGCTTGATAGTTTTATTGTTCCTATTTGATATTGTATTTCTAGTTCCGTAGTGTGTAATTCTTGTATTTCCCACGGTAAGTGCTGTATTTCATAACGGTATAGTTTGTCGTTATTGTCTACGTATAAGCAGTAGCGTTCTGTTAGGAATAGGTCTAATGGTGTTTTTTCATGTAGTGGTTTTCCTATGTTGTATTGGGCTTTTAATAGAAAGTTTTTTTGCTGGAATTTTGCTTGATATTGATCGACTTGATTTCGTTGTATGTTTGAGTATTGATAGGGTAGTCCTGACAGTAATCGGGCTATGTCTGCTGATAGTTTTTTTCCTGCTTCTATGTTTAGAAAATAGACTCCTGGTTTTCCGTCTTTTATTACATAGGTGCGTAGATTGATTTCGTCAAAATCTGAAATAAATGATACTGACGGCAGTAGTCTTGGTCGTATTTTTTGCATTGTAAATGGAACTAACGATATCCATGCTTCTCCTTGATAAAGGTCTAGCTCTAGGTTTTCTGGTAGTTGTTTTTGGAGTTCTTCTGCATCTACTTTCCAATGAAAGAACAGTGCTTTGTTCCATTCTTGATAATAGCTGTAGGTTTGTTTTGGATGTTTCCAAGGTCGGTGTTTGGTATGTTGTAAGAGCTCTTTTATGGTGTACATCTTGTTTGATTATTTGTTTAGTAAATCATCTGTAAAATGAGCACGTTTCTTTTCTTGTGAGAATTTATCGTTGTTGTAATCTTTGGATTTATTTCTTGGTATTGATAGTGATTTCCAGTCTTGGTTTTGTACCATCTTTCCTATAAAGACTATTTGTCCTACATGGTATGGGTAATGTGCTAGCTGTCTGTTTATGGCTTCTAAGACTGTGTGTCCTTCGTTGCGTATATAGATGATTCGATTTAAATCGGCTTCTGTTAGTTTGTTTAATGTTTGAAATAGTTGTTCCCAACCTTTGTTCCATTTTTCTAACACTTCAGCTTTACTTTTTAGATCATTTTCAAATTCGGTGTCTCGGTTTCGCGTTTCTTTTTCGCCATCGGTTGTAAAGATTTCTGTCCATCTCGACATCATGTTTCCCCAAAGGTGTTTTACGATGATGGCTATGCTATTGCTTTCTGGGTTGTATTGCCAAAATATGTTTTCGTCTGATATTTGATCGAAGGTTTTGTCTCCTAATTGTTTGTAGTAGGCAAATTGCTTTTTGACTGATGTTAGATAGTCTAGGTTCATCTTAGAATAGTGTTTGGTTTTGTTTGTTTGGATAGCGTATGTCGACTTGTAGTTCTTGGTTTAAATTCTTAATGAAGTGGGTTGCTAGTAATGGGGATTCGAGTTCGATATTTTGGTGGATAAAGAAATAGAGTTTTTGTAGTCCTGCTTTCTTCCATTCGGTGATTCGTTCTAACCATTGGTCTAGTCGATTATAGTCTGATAGATGGTTTGCTCCTACGTAGCGAATGAATGCTGTGTCATTGGTTAGTCGCATATGTACCATATCACGTCTTCCTGCTGTGTCTACTATTATATTGGCACAGTTGTTTGTTTCTAATAGTTTACAATAATTGTCAAATATGGTTGGGTTTGAGAACCATTCTTCGTTTCTAACTTCTATGGCTAATGGGAATGCTTTTGGGAATTTGGTTATGAATTCTGCTAGCCTGTCCATGTCTTTTGGTTTATAATTATCGTGTAATTGTAGGAAAATTGCTCCTAGTTTTTCTTCGAAGAATGCTAGGGAATCGGTGTATGTCATTACTTTTTCGTCTGTGTTTAACAGTCGACTATAATGGCTTATGGATTGTGGTATTTTTGGAAAGAACTTGAAGTCTTCTGGGGTTTTGTCTTTCCATATTTGGACTTGTTGTTTTGTGGGTGCGTTGTAAAAGGTTGCGTTTAATTCTATACTGTTGAATTGAGTGGCATAGTAGGTGAGTTCATCTTTTGTTCCTCGTGGATAGAATCCTTTTAGGTCTGCTTTGTTCCACTTAGCACATCCTACATATACTTCAAATTGGTTTTTGTTTTTGTATTGTTCTAAAACCCTAAGGGTTTCTGGATGTGTTTTTGGTAGGGTAAAGTCTACTTCTGAGGGGTTTTCTACTTGTCCGAATTTCATTTTTTGTTTAAAGTTAATAAATTTTTTTGTGTTGTTTATTGGGGTGAGGGGGTGTTTTGCTTTTTTTGAGGGGATTGTTTTTGGAGAAGGGGACAGAGAACAGGAGGCGGAAAACGGGATGATGGAGAATGGGAGTGTTAGATTTTGTTGTGATGATGTGAGTTTGTTTTTATACATTTGTAGGGAATTTAAAATTTACAGCATGTTAGTATAATTCTTTTAGACAGATAATGTAGACCGTTTGGTCTGCGAATTCATTAATCTCAAAAGATAGTACTATGTTGGTTCTACAAAATATTTCGTACCTACATCCGAACAAGGATTTGTTATTTCAGGGTATAAATTTAATTCTTAATTCTGGCGAAAAGGTTGCTTTAATTGGTAACAATGGTGTTGGTAAATCTACTTTATTGAAGATTATTGCCAAGGAATTACCTATTTCTAATGGTCAGTTACTTGTTGAGGGTATGCCTTATTATATTCCTCAGGTTTTTGGTCAGTTTAATCATTTAACGGTTGCTGAGGCGCTTGGTGTGGATGGTAAGATTAAGGCTTTGCATGCGATTTTAGCGGGTTCTGTTATCGAGGAGGACTATGTTGTGCTTGGGGATGATTGGTTGATTGAGGAGCATTGTTATGAGGGTTTAAGGCTTTGGGAATTGGAGGGGGTTCTACTGAGTGATAGTATGGGCTCTTTGAGTGGTGGACAAAGGACTAGGGTTTTTTTGGCGGGTATTTTTATTCATCGTCCTGATTTTGTTTTGATGGATGAGCCTAGTAATCATTTAGATAGTGGTGGGCGTGCTTTGTTGTATGATTTTGTTTTGAATAGTCAGTGTTCTTTGTTATTGATTAGCCACGATAGAAAATTACTTAATTTGCTTCATAAGGTTTGTGAGTTGAGTAAGGATGGTATTAGGGTTTATGGGGGGAATTATGATTTTTATAAGGAACAGAAAGTGTTGCAAACGAATGCTTTGTTGGAGGATTTTTTGAGTAAGGAGGGTGCTCTTCGAAAGGCTAAAGAGGTTGAGCGGGAGTCTGTTGAGAGACAGCAAAAGTTGGATGCTCGTGCTAAGAAGAAGAGCGCTAAGGGTGGTATGCCGAAGATTGTTGCTAATTCTTGGAAGAATAGTGCTGAAAATAGTACTTCTAAAATGAAGGGTATTCATGCTGATAAAACGAGTGCTCTTTCTGAGGAGTTAAGGGTTCTTCGTTCTTCGTTATCTTCTATTGATAGGGTTAAGTTGCGTTTTGATAATTCTGAGTTACATAGGGGAAAGGTGCTTGTTGAGGCAGATGGTATCAATTTTTCGTATAGCGATGTGCTTCTTTGGAGTTCTCCTTTGAGTTTTAAGTTTTTGAGTGGTGAACGTATTGCTCTTAAGGGGGCTAATGGTTCGGGTAAGACTACTTTGATTAAATTATTGCTAGGGGAGTTGGAGGTTCATAGTGGGGTTTTGAATAGGGCTGTTATTGATTCTGTTTATATTGATCAGGATTATTCTTTGATTGATAATTCGCTTAGTGTGTTTGAACAGGCTTTGTCTTTTAATAGGTTGTTTCTTATGGAACATGAGGTAAAAATGAGGCTTAATCGGTTTTTGTTTTCTGCTGCTGACTGGAATAAGTGTTGTGGTTCGCTTAGTGGGGGTGAGCGTATGCGTTTACTTCTTTGTTGTTTAGAAATTGCTAGTCAGTCTCCTGATTTGATTATTTTGGATGAGCCTACTAATAATTTAGATATTCATAATATTGAAATTTTAACTTCTGCGATTAGTGGCTATGAGGGTACTTTGATTGTTGTTTCTCATGATGATTATTTTTTGGAGCAGATTGGGGTTGATAGGGTGGTTTTATTGTGATTTTTTGTAAATGCGTTTCTTCCATCTTTTGCCTTGATGCAAAAGTGGACAAAAGATCAAGGCTACATCCATTAGACGGTCAATTTAACTTTTAAGGTCTGCTCGAAAAGAACTCGTTTCACTCAAACACCTTTTCTCACTGCGACCTTTTCAAGCAATTGACACTCGCCAAATGCATGATATGCCGTTTGTAGGAGTGTGAATGCTTTGTGTGAATGTTGTTGTATTGCAGTATGAAATTGATTAGACGATATGCTGCTTGTAGGAATGTGAATACCTCATGTGGATGTATTTTGTGAATTAAAATTCGGTGATTTGTTAATTCGGTGATGTTTTGGTGTTAATCATTTTCGTATTTTAGTGTAATAATGTTTCTGTGTATTTCTATTATACTGAGTTTTGTTGTTCTGTATTCTGGGTATTTCAGGGGTGTTGTTGTGTTATTGGAGTTCTAACTAATATCATTTTATCCAGATGAATGTAAGAAATAAGTTTTGGGATTATGTGAATCTTCACAGTGGTGAGGAGGACAAGCGTAAGGTTTTAGAGATGGTTACGGCGAATATTTCTTTTAAGGGTTCGAACTTATGGATTTTGGCTTGTGCTATTCTTATTGCTTCTGTTGGTTTGAATGTGAATTCGGCTGCTGTTATTATCGGTGCTATGTTGATTTCTCCTTTGATGGGACCTATTGTTGGTGCGGGTTTTGCCTTGGGGACTTATAATTCACAGTTATTGAAAAAGTCGCTGAAGAATCTTCTTATTGCTACCGTGGTTAGCTTGTTTGTTTCTGCTTTTTATTTTTATTTGAGTCCTTTTAAAGAGGTGCAATCGGAATTGTTGGCTAGAACGTCTCCTACTATTTATGATGTTTTAATTGCGTTTTTTGGTGGTCTTGTTGGGGTTATTGCTATCACAAGGGTTGAGAAGGGTAATCCTATTCCTGGTGTTGCTATTGCTACTGCTTTAATGCCTCCTCTTTGTACTGCTGGTTATGGTTTGGCTACTTTTAATTTGAGTTTCTTCTTAGGGGCTTTTTATTTGTATACTATTAATTGTTTTTTTATTTGTATTGCTACTTTTTTGGTGATTAAGTATCTGGATTATCCTGCTTCTGAGGCGGTTAATCCGCAGAATGAAAAGCGTATTCGCTTTAGTATTACTGTTTTGATTTTTGTTATGATTATTCCAAGTTTTTATCTTGCTTATAATCTTTTTCAGGAGAAGAAGTTTACGAGTACTGTGGAGGATTTTATTAATACTGAGTTTAGTAGTAGGGGATATACTGTTGTTTATAAGAAGTTGAATTATAGTTCTAAGACTGTTGATATCGCTTTTCTTAACAAGAAGTTGAGCAAGGAGGATATGGAGATGTACAATAGACTTTTGAGGGAACGTGGACTAAGTGATGCTACTTTGGTTTTTAGACAGGATAATGCGGATTTGAAGTCTGAGATTTTGAGTGAATTGGGTAAACAGAATGTTTCCATTTCTGAAAAGGATCTTACTATTAATAAGCTTCAGCATGAGTTGGATAGGTATAGGGTTAATGAACCTGGTTTGGTTAATGAAATGGGTATTCTTTTTCCTTCTCTAAAGGGTATTGCTATTGGTAAGGTGGAGAAATATGTGGCTAGTGATAGTACTAAGGTTGAGGTGGTTGTTTTGTATGATTCTAGCCATGATTTGGATTCTAAGGATAAGTTGAGATTAAAGGAATGGTTGCAAGAGCGTTTGCATGTTGAAGGGGTGGTTTTGGTTGATGATTCTGTTATTCGGTGATTTTGTTATTCGTTAATTTGAAAATTCGCTAATTCGCTAATTCGCTAATTTGGTGATTTGTGAAAAGCATTTATGTTTTTGGTCAACTCATTTCCTTTATTTATTCACCTCTTTATTCTAAATCACTACGCCTGCTGGATTATGTTCTCTGAACATTTATTATTCACTCGGTTCTCAAGAAATTAAGATTTGGCAAATGCATGATATGCCGTTGGTATGGTAAATTATATTTACATTGCTATCTTGTAAATTATTAAAGAATATATATGCTTAAGTTTTCAAATAGTCAATTGGGGTATTTAGTGGTTCGCATCGCTATGGGGTTGAGTTTGTTGATGCATGGCGGGGTTCGCATACCAAAATGGGGTGCTTTTTCTTCGGCTACTGCAGACTCGTTTGCAGATACGATATTACCTTATGAACTGGTTTATGTTTTTGCTTCTGTTATTATTATAGGAGAAGTCTTGTCTGGTGTGCTTTTGTTATTAGGGGGGCGTTTTGTTCGTTGGGGGTGTGCGTTAGGGATCCTTCTAATGGGTTTTTTGATGTTTGGTAGCGGTATGCTTGAGCAATGGCAAGGGGTAATGAATCAGATTGTTCATGTGCTTATATTGTATCTGCTACTGATTAATCCGAATACTCAAGATCCTACAATGTCTCGGGAATAGTGTTTGAATTGATGATTCGGTTATTCGTTGATTTGAAAATGCGTGAAGTAGTTTAGTGGTGTTTTGTTCTTTATGAATTATACGAAGGATATTAGAAAAGCGAAAAGGCCATCCATTTTGGGTAGCCTTTTGCTTTTTAGTTATTTCTAATAATTACTGCACCAATATTTCATCATAGAGTTCTTGAAAGAAGTTTAGGATTTTGGTTGCGGTTTCTATATCTACATAGACTTCTTCATCGGTTGTGCAGATTTTGTATAAATCTATGGTTTCGTGGATGCGATGCCATTTGTTGGTAAAGTTGTCATCGCAGTAAAAGGCTAGACCTAAGAAAACTCCTAAATCATTTGCATCATCGTTGTAATAACATGTTTTATCGTAAACTAAAACTTTAGTAATATTAAGAGTTAGATTAGTAATTTCTGTGTTTGATAATAGTATGTTTTTGGGAATTTCTTTTTGCTCTATGAGGATATTTAATGATGTATTCTCAATTGAGATTATTTTTTCATCAACAAACAACTCTTCTTTACTAACTGTTAAATCGTTGTAATATGTCCAATGAATGAATGGAGAGAGGCTATCTCGTTTATAGAAACACTTTGCATGAATTAGTTTATCCTTAATGAAATTATAAATGTAGTAGAGTGAATTTTGAAGTCTAATTAAAGTTTCTATTACAAAGTAAAATTCAACATTGTCATTTGTGTAACTTGACAACATTTTATTTAATTCTGAGGAGGTTGTGATATTTGGATTTGCTACTATAAGTAGAATGAAATACTGTTTTTGAATTTGTTCTTGTTTAATGAACGTTTTAGTGTGAAAGTGATACAATTCCATCACATTTTCATTGGTTGAAAGTATTGTTGATAGTTGGATTAATTCTAGTACTTCGGAATGTGATTGTGGTTGTTGCAATTCTATCAATTCTTTTCTGCTTTTGATTAAGTAATGATTATTGACTATTGTTTGAACTAACTCATTACATTTATTTAATATCGAAATTGATTCATTAATCCAATCTTCAAAGTAGTAGTTATTTTCTTTGAAATCTTGTATCATCTGATTGATTAAGAACTTATCATTTCGTTCATCTATTAGAAAAAAAGTTTTAAGATAAGGGAGTATCATTTCTAGATTATCCAATCTTTCTGTTAGGTGTAAATCATCGTTACTGTATTTAAAACCTAGAAGCAGAAGTTCCATATAGTCTACATAAAACTCTAAAGACCTATATACATAGTAGCCGCCTCCCAAAAAACAACTGTTAGATGGATTTTCTAGGTAATCTCTAACATGGAAATCTAAGGCTTTGTATTTTTCAACAAAAAGCTTGTGGTTTTCTTGGCTTCTGTATTGAGAGAATTCAAAGAGAGTTGTTGAATAATAGAGTTTAGATTTTTGGCAATGAATGTCTAAAAAGAGAGTTCCTGAATTTTCGTGTTCTGAGAGTTTTTCAGTGTTGAAGAAACTAATGTGGGTGTTGTCTTTTTTAAGGCAATCTACTGCCCATTGTTGGTTTCTGTAGTGTTTGAGGTCTGCTTTGTCTGAAAGCTGAATGACGAGCAAGGGAATAGGGTTTAAAGGGGTGGAGCTAAGCCAACAGTTAAGCATTAACTTCTCATTGCAAATTTCTTCTAAGTTCTCTCTAAAACCCACTGATATTGGCAGTTGGTCTATTTTATTGATTGGATTTTTCATGGTTTTCTAGAATTGGTTGAACATGGTTGGTGTTTTCGGATTCGATGAAAGTGGGAGTGATTATTGCGGGAGTAACTTGGAAGACAGGTATGTTCTCATAGCAAGAGTTAGCGTAATCCAATAGTGTTTCACAGATTGCTTGTAAGTCTTTCCATTCTTCTTCTACATTATTGAATTTATATGGAATCATAGTTGGATGATTTCGAATGATGTTATATGAACCTAGTAGAATTGAACTAGTTCTTTCATTAAGATATATTTTATCGAGTATTTCTGGAACATACCATTCTATTAGTCTCCATATGTATTTTACGCTAAACACTTGGGGAATAAAGTTTGCTTTTGAAAATAGTATAGCGATTAAAAGTTGTTGAAATAACCCTTTATAAAGTCCATAATCTAATACACTTCCGTTGTTAACACCTAATAGTTTATTTCTTTGAATGATTGGGTTAACTACTGATTTACATTCAATCCAAAACTTAGATTTTAGCTGGTCTAACGGAATAGTTTCTGAAAGGCTAAGCTCTGGAACAAGTGGATCGCCTATCCAATGTTGTTCTTTTTTTAGGTGTTTGTGTAAGAAGACTCCGTAAACGGGAAGGTGTTTTTGCCAATTGCTTTTCTTAAGAAGTATAAAAGTTACTTCTACTTTGTTGTCTGTTTCTAACAGTACTTTTTGTCGGAGATTTCCTTCCATTTCCAAGGTGTTTCTGTCTACCGTTACTAAGAGTAACAATTCTACTTTAAACTCAGGAGTTTTTTTTGAGGAATAAATTTGGGTAATCTTTCTTTTTAGAAAATAAATAGAATGTAGTCCGACATAGTTTTTTAAAATTTCTTTGGTTTTAGCTTCAAGATTTTTTTGAAGTGTCGCTTGTTGTTGCTTTAAAATTGCTGTTTCGCAAGTGAGGGAAATCTCTTTGTATTTAGTTAAAATATCATTTGCTAGATCTATGTAGAGTGCATCTACGAGTTTAAGTGTGAGAGCAATTAAGTTTTTGATATTTGGAGGGTTATTGTCTTCTTTTGGTATTAAATTCTGCTCTATTTTAAAATCTAAAATGCTTTCTAAATTTTTGGAGGTTTCTGCATTATCGAAATTTTCTTTAACAGATTTGCAATGCTGGAGTATAAGTTTTAGAAAATATTTTGTATTGTCTTTACTATTAGGTTTAATGATGGGCTGAATTCGATTTTGTATTTCGAGTAGTATTGTTTTTAAACACTGTAATGCAGCCTCATTACTTATTAATTTATCATCGTCATATTCCTTTTCAAGTATGTTTAGAAACATTGAGTGTCTTTGATGTTCTGATTGAAACCAAATGTCTATTGAATTTAAAACTTTATTTTGATGTCTCTTTGAGAAATCAGATATAAAAAGAGGTTTACAATCTTTTTCTGAGCCATAAACAAGGTGTATGCTTTGGCAGTTTAAGGAAGCATAGATGTTGTTTTGAAACGAATCTGATTGATAGAAACTTTGCATATTAATAAAATGGACATGAAGCTTAAATCTTTCAACGCTTTTGCTAATCCATTTCTTTTTTAAAAGCTTTTTGGAGTTAGCATGCTCTTGTAATACAATGGTTAAGGTAGGGAGGTCTAGCAGATTATCATTGGAATAAAAAATAAAATGAATTTTGTCATTTTCTATGAGCTTGTTTAGCTTCTCATTTAATTCTTTTGGTAATTCGTGCTGTTTACTAGTTGTTTCAATTGCTTTCATAATATTTTTTTTATGGTTTATGATTGCAAGTTCAAAAGTATTTTATCGGTAAAATATTCCTGAGAGGGATAATTTATCCACCATTGAAAAGTGTCTTTAAAAAGGCTTTAAAGCCTTTTGGTATAAGGATTTTTTGTTTTCATGAAGTGATTTTATGGAAAATTAGTGGGGATAATTTATCCTTTTTTTGGAATATTTTATCCCATTTCTGCATTGTAGTTTTATGTAGAATTTTAAAATTAATTTTTATGAAAGCAACACAAACGTTTTTGGAATCCCATGTTTGGGAACGAAAGCACATAGAATGTCCTTATGAACTGCTTGAAAGACTTTTTTGTTTTATAAGTTTAGAAGAACTTAAAAGTGATTTAAGAGGAAAGGCGATTTATTGTTATAGGCGTAAAATTTTTAATAAAAGAAACTTACCTGACATTTTTTGGAATTATGTTATTATAAAGTCCGCTATTAGAGCCGCTTATCTTTTAAATTTAATGGATAAAAAATATAGAAAAGACTTATTAATTGAAAATGATAACAATCAAAAGAATGCTTTCACTAGCGCTCTAACATTAAAAGAATCTCAAAATCCTTATCTAGTTCTAAAGAGAGTTTTTAAACAAACAAATTTGGATGATTTAGAAATCGTTCTTCTTGAATTAATAGATTTTTCATTGAGGACAGATGGCGATGAGCCAAGTTGGGATTTATTAACTCCTTACATTCAAATTAATCAAATTTTAGATACATGTTGGTTGATTAATGAAAGAAGTATTGAAAGTGTCTCTAACTAATAGAATTTTAGATTATGAAAAAGAAAACCCTATCATTACAAACACATTTGTGGACAAGGAGCTGTTACTCTTCTTCCTATGAACTAATTAGCCAAATGTTTGATATAGCTCACTTAGATTATTATAAAAAAGAAGTACTTAATTATTTTCATTTTGCATTTCAAAATGAAGCATATAAAGAGGAACGTGTTTCAGAAGTGATTTTTAATAGTTATGTGCTGTTTTCAGTTTTTAGAGCATGTTATAATATATATGTAAGACCTAATGGTTTTGAAAAAAGAAATCTATTACACGAAGAAGTGGAAGAGCGGGATTACTATTTAAGTTCTCTTAGTAGAGAAGAGTTTATTAATCCTTATCTAGCTATAAAAAGCATATATGATATTGTAGAAATAGAAGAATTAGAAGGTACTTTTTCAGAAATTGTTCGAGCAACATTACTAGATTCTTTAGAAGATGTTTATACTGATGAAAGGTCTGTTCAAATAATGACATATTTTAAACTTCTAGATGCTTGTTGGTTAATCAATGAACGCATGAAATAAGTATAAATAATTAAACTTCAAATTATGAAAACAAAAACTGTTTCCATGAATACATACTATTGGTCAACAGATACTTTTGATTGTCCATATGATTTTATCAAAGAACTTTTTGATTTTGAAGATATCAAAAGCTTTAAAAACGAGATTACCTACTACTTTTTATATTCTAAGAAAGAAGAAGTTTATAGTAAACGAAATGCTTCAAGTGTGATGTTTAATTGTGCTATTTTATTGTCTACTTTAAAAGCGTGTTATAATATCTATTTAGAGCCTGAGGAGTTTAAGAAGAGAAAGTTGATAAAGAGCGCCGTGTTTTATGAAGATTATTGTTTAAGCACACTTAGTAGAGAGGAATATATTAATCCTTTTTTAGTTTTTAAAAAAGTATTTGACGAAATTGGGTTAAACAATTTAGAAGCTTCACTATTCGATACAATATCCTATGCAATGGGTGATTCTTATATTGACTGTATTTCAGAAAAAGATATTCAAATAATTACTTACAACAAATTACTTGAAGCCTGCTGGCTCATCAACGAACGCTTGAAAGAGAAGGAGTAGAGAAGTTATTTTTCTTGAAACAAACGCTCTAATCTTACGATCATTTCTTCTTTTTCTTTGAGCATACGCTCATATAAAGCAATCTTTTCTTCGTGTAGTTTTAGAACTTGGTCTATTGGATTAATATTTTGGATATTAGTACCATTATTATTGATTGCATTTCCTGAAAAGTTACAAGAAATATTATAAATAGCTTGTTCTTCATTAAAGTTTTCAAACGCTTCTACAGGGATTTTCAAGATGTTAGATATTTCTTTTAGGAGGTCTTTTTCAATGACTTCTTTTTGTTCTAACATAGAAATCTTTTTTTGGTTCCAATCTGAACCCAAATCAAATGCCAACATTTCTTGCTTAATGCCTAGCATTTCGCGAAAACGTTTCACGTTTCTTCCTTGATGTATTTTGTGTTCCATTGAATTTTATTTTAAATCTCTATTAGTTACAAAGTTATCAAATTATGGGGTATGTTGGGTTGGTGTAGGGAAATATTATTTACTTGTTGGAGGTTTTGTTATTAGGTTATGAAGTGCTGTTTTATGAATTTATTCTTAATCATCTCATTATGTTTTTAATATAAATATGTATATTGTAATGTAAAATTACTGACAATTAGTTACTTAAATACTTTTTTCATGAAGTTAACTTACAAAATAGGCTCAGAAATGCAAGAGATTAACGACTTGTATTTTGAAGTTAAGGATAAAGATCAAGATTATTTTGAACGAAATGAGCAAGAAATAGCGAGTAAACAACTCTTGTTATGGATTCAGCTTATTAAATGGCGCATGCATGCTAATAAAAAGCAGAAAGAAAAAATAACCATCATTTATAATGTTTTTTGGGAATATTATAAACGGAGAAAGAATCTTTCAAAGTACAACATTACATCCAAAGATTTTATTGAGAAGATTAACAAGCATAACTCTTTTATGGAATATTTGGAGGTTGAGTCTGATATTCAAAAATTAACAGAGGCTTTTTATTTAGACTTATCTCAGGCTTCTGGAAAAGCTTTAGATGTTTGGGCTTATTTATATTGGGATTCTAGTAAGGCACTTAGGAAGTTAGGGGTTGAGGCTCTTTATGAATTTATGGTTGATTTTAGAGCTTTAATTAGCACTTTTGATGAATTAGAGGTTGTTTCTTAGTGATGGAATTTTTTAATCATCTGATTGTGTTTTTATTAAAATTACCTATATTGTATTATGAATTATTTAATACTTGAAAACTTTATATATGACACTAATTGACGAGATAGGGTTCGAAATGCAAGAGATTAATAGCTTACATTATGATATTAAAACTGAGAGTAAAGAATATTTTAGAAAAAATGAAAAGGAAATGGCTCAGAAACAGTTTATATTATGGTTTTTCCTTACTAAGGGACGCTTGAGCTTTAATAAGAAGCAGAGAAAAAAACTAAGCATTATCTTTAGTATTTTTTGGGAATACTATAAACGAAGAAAAAATCTTTCTAAGTACACCATTACAATGGAGGATTTTTGTGAGATGCAGGAGAAGCATATTTCTTTTATGGAATATAATGAGGGGGAGTCTGATCCTGAAAAAAGGGAGGAGGCTTTTTATTTAGACTTATCTCTGGTTACTGGAAGAGCTTTGGATGTTTGGATTTATTTATATTGGGATTCTAGTAAAGCATTAAAAAAATTAGGAAAAGAAGTTCATAATGAATTCATAGTTGATTTTAGAGCTTTAATCAACACCTTTGATAAATTAGAGGCTATTTCTTAGTCATTGGGTGTTTAAAACATTGAAAAGATATAAAAAAGGCTATCCAAAATGGACAGCCTTTTTTGTTTAAGTGACGGTTATTGTACCGAGATAAACGGAGTTTGAGACGTTGCTTTTTTCATCGTTTCGGAATGCTAGCCAAACGTGTACTTCTTTTCCTGAAACTGTTGCTGGTAGGTTTGCTGTGTAGGTTTCTTGTGACCTTGTTGCTGTGTTCTCGAGGAACATGGTGTTTCCTTCGTCTTTTACTGCGAATAGTATTTGCGCGAGATCTGTTGCTCTTTCAGGTGTTCCTCCACTATTGTCTTGCCAATTGACTTCTATTGCACTTGGTGCTGTTGATGTTAGGGCTAAGGGTATTGGTGGTAATAGGCTTCCTTTTGAAAAGCTGAGACTTGGATATTTTGGCGTGATGGTCTTTGCTGTGTAGTCTATTTCAAAGTTTGCCATTAGATTTGTCATGGCTAGGTTATAGCATGATTTCATTCCTATTCTCACTCCATAGTGTTTGCATGCGTATGCTTTGTAGGATTCCATAAAGGTTGCGGATTCTTTCATTCGCGATTGAATCAACTCTTGTTTTACGGTTGGTTTTTTTGACATTTTTTTTGGTCTTATGCGCGTTATTTCATTGCCATAGACGTTTGCTACTACGATACGCCCCGTGCGTCCGCTTGTGCCTCCTAATAGTGAATCACCGACTTTTCCCATAATTTAATTGTTTAATTTGTTAGTTAATTTTGGTGTTTTTCACACCTTTTGGTTTTTACTTATTGCTAAGTTGGGATTTTTTTTAATCGGTTTTAAATTGTTGCCGAGTTCTGCCGAGTTCTGCTGCGATTTGCCACAGATTGCCATTATTTGCCACCATTTGCCACGGATTGCCACTGATTGCCATGATTTGCCGAATTTGTATATCGAAATGTTGTTTTTTTACCACTTTGTATATCCTTTCTATATCGGTTGTATATCCATTGTATATCCGTTCTATATCCTAGGTTCGCTCTAGCTATATCCAAGCTATATCCATTTTGTGTTTTTTTGATACAAAAAAAGCCGATCTTAATGACCGGCTTATTGTTCGTTTGTTATTTCTATGAAATCGAGAAGTAGTAGAGTTTTTAAATAATAGTTTCTACTTCTTAGTTTGAAGTATCTTATTAGCCCGCATTTCCGCCACGTATATAGGGTTCTCTGGGATATGCCTAGTAGTTTTTGTACTTGTTGATCTGTCATTATTTCATCTTCATTTAATGTGATTTCCATTGCACTTTTGTAATGAGTTTTCTGGTCTTTTGTTAGCTTGTTGTAAAGCGTGATTCCTAAGATTTCTTTATTCATCGTGTAATCAGTTGAAAATGACTATCTAAGATAATAAATGTTTTTGTATTTTCAAAGTTTATCTTAATTAAGGGAATAGTGGGGGTAATGAGCAAAGGGCTAATTTGTGAATTTGGTTATTCGTTGATTTGTAAGGGAGCGAAGGAGCGAAGAGGCAAAGAAGCGAAGAAGTAAAGAAGCGAAGAAGTAAAGAAGCGAAGAGGCAAAGAAGTGAAGAAGTAAAGAAGCGAAGAAGTAAAGATGCGAAGAAGTAAAGATGCGAAGGAGCAAAGAAGTGAAGGAGCAAAGAAGTGAAGGAGCGAAGAAGTAAAGAGGCAAAGAAGCGAAGGAGCGAAGAAGTGAAGAGGCAAAGAAGCGAAGAGGCAAGGAGCTGAGGAGTAAAGGAGGAGACAGGGGATAGTAATGAGAAATTCGAGAATCGAACACCGAATATAGAAAGGCGTGATGAAATCAGTATATTTGGCTGTCAGAGAAACTACTAAAAAATGGTCTATGCCCGTAAAGAATTGGGAGTAATCATCGACCAATTTTTAATCCTATATTAAAAAGGTTAGACTCTAATTAAAAAACCTTATCCAAGCTTTATTTTTTGAACTTACACACTTAATGAGACAGTCCCTAAAATTTTAGGTTGTTGTATTGTGTTTTGGTTATGGTATACCAATTATGGGGTGTTCCATCTAATTCAAATGTTTCAATATATTGTAGTCCTACTTTTTGGAGTACATTGTTTGATCCTTTGTTTTCACAATCGACAATTGCGTGAACTTCGTTTATGTTTAAGTTGTTGAAGGCGTAGTCTAGTGAAGCTATTGCGGTTTCAGTGGCGTATCCTTTTCCCCAGTGTTCTTGTTGAAATCTGTAGCCTAAGTCGTAATAGTTTATATGGTTATTGGTTTTTTCTTTTATGAGTTTTAATCCTGACCAGCCTATAAATTCATTGGTGCTTTTGTTTATTACTGCCCATCGACCTATTCCATTGTCTTGGTATTGTTGTCTTATGTACTGTATTGCTGCGAGTGCTTCTTCTTTTGTTTTTATCGGGCTATTTCCAAGATATCTGTGTACTTCTGGATCTGTGTCGAGTTTGAGTATTCCTTCTACGTCTGTTGGGTGGATTTCTCTTAATTGTAGTCGTTCTGTTTCTTTGTATATTTTCATAGTGATCTGTGTTTTACTTGTTGGGTTATTTCAAATTTAGTTGTTTTATTATAAATTCTGCTCTGTTTTGTGTGTTGAGTTTTGGTACTTCTATTACTGTATAACCGTGTTTTTGATAGGTTTCTTTCATTTTATTGTACGTGTATAGTGCTTCTTCCCATGTTTGTTTTCTTTCGGTGTCTGTTTCGTAGATCTCCTGCCATGGTGGAAGGATGTATACTTTGTTGTTATACGTTATTTGATCGGTGATTTGTTTCATTTCTTTTGTGATGGGGATGTTCTCCATTTCAAAATAGCAATGTGTATCTAAAATGCCTCTGTCAAAGAATACGGTTTGTTCTGGGTGTTTTTCAAGGGTCTCAAAATAGGTTTTTAGGGTGGCTTTGAACATTAGTTCTCCGTATAGTTCTTTGTTTTTCCATGGTAGCCCGTTTCCGTTTATTTCTATTTGCTCTTTTATTATTCTACGTGCTTCTTCGGGTATGGTTTTGTAGCCGTGTTTTTCTAATTCTTTTAATAGGGTTGTTTTTCCAACTCCTGGTCCGCCTGTTATTACATATAGGTTTTTATTTTTCACTTTTTGTTGTATTTGGACTGGTTTGTTAAGTGATTTAAAGGGTTTTCTATTTCTGTTTTCAAGTATAGATACTCTTACACTTAATTGATTTAAGTATAAGTGTATTTAGCGATACAGAGTGTTTTAGTTTCTATATCGCTAAATAGTAGAGTTTCACAATTGTCTATAATTTTGCTTCACTTATGTAGGACGCGGATGCTGTTATTCCTAGTTTCTTATTTATATATTCATAAACGTTTAGGGCTTTGTCTAGTTGTTCTTTGGTGTGTGTGGCCATTAAACTCATTCTAATTCTTGAATCTTTTAGTGATACTGCTGGATACATGATAGGATTGGTGTAAATTCCATTTTCTAATAGTAGCTTTCCTGCTTCACTGTTTTTTGTTACATCTCCTATTTTTACTGGTATAATTGCTGATGAACTTGTGCCGACATCTAGTCCTATTTGTTGTAGTCCGCTTTTGTAATAGTTTATGTTATCCCATAGCATTTTTTGCCATTTTGGTTCTTCATCTATTAGTTCTATTGCTCTTGTTACTCCTGCTATGGCTGGGGATGAGGAGGCTGAGAACGCGTATTGTCTAGATTGAAATTGTAAATAGCTAATGATATGTGGGTTGTTTGCGATTACATATCCTCCTATGTTTCCAAAGGTTTTACTGAATGTTCCTGTTATGATGTCTACTTTATCCATCACATCGAAATATTCCATGGCTCCTCGTCCTGTTTCACCGAGTACTCCTATTCCATGTGCATCGTCTACTAGGACTACTCCTCCGTATTTATGGGTTAGTTCTACTATTTCTTTTAGTGGTGCGATGTCTCCGTCTTGTGAATAGACTCCGTCTACGATTACCATTTTGGTTCTGTAAGCATCTTTTGAGTGTGCTAATATTCGCTCAAGTGCTACGACATCATTATGAGGAAAACGTTTGGTTGTCGTGCCTAAAACTCCTTCGTAAACGCTTGCATGTACTGACATGTCAACGATTGCTATGTCTTCTTTTTTTAATAGGCATAGAAGGGAAGCACTGTTTGATGTATATCCTGTTGTATAGGCGATTGCTGATCCTCTTGGTTTTTTGAAAAAGTCGGATAGTTTGTTTTCTAAGTCTCTGTGGTAGTCAAAATAGCCTCCTATTAATGGTGAAGCGCCTGCTCCTGTTCCATATTTTTCAATGCTTGCTATGACTGCTTTTTTGATTTCTGGGTGTTGTGTGAATCCTAAATAGTCGTTGCAAACGAAACTTATGTAACTCCCTTGTTTGATATAGCCGTTTTCTTCCATATCGATTTCTGGTCCGCACCCTGAGGTTGCCAGGAGTCGATAATTCATGAACTCGTTTTCTCTTAGATAGTCAAGATATCCTTCATGTGCTTTTGCTCTTTCAAATATATCCATGTTTGGAATGTTTTCAAAGTCTTTAAAGCTTGCTTTTGTGTAATCGAATTTCATAGTTGTTTGTGTTTTTTTTGTTTAGAATTCTAAATCTAAATATATTTTTCAACAATATCATGTTGCTCTGATTAAGATTTTGGTGAGTTTTGGATTAAGTAGAGTTGGTTTGTTCGGGAATATGATTGTTGTATGTTTTTAATAAAATAGGGGGAGTGTGTTGTTTTTAATTTATGATAAAAGTGATATAAATTTAATTTGTTTAATAAAATGCTGATATTTACTAGGCTCGCAATATGAAAGAATGTTGTTGTTTTTATTTAGTTTTGTGATATATTAGCAATTAAATGTTCTTTTATTTGATTATTTTGCTTGTATGTCTTGGTTTTTTCTATAGTTTTATGGACTTAATGTCAATTTTGTCATAGCCAAATATTAAATCATATTATTTCATGTCTTACTGTTACCGGTACTTTGTACTTTTCCCTTTGCTACTTCATAATTAATAGTAGTTCTTATTTATACAATTTCTTTTTTATCAATTTTTAATTAATCTATAGAGAGATAGAATTTTTCTTACTCGGGAAGATTATAGAGTGTTTGTTATTCTATCGTGCTTTCTATCTTAAGTGAGTTAATGACTTTTCTTCTTTTTAATCTACAATAAATGAATAAAATTAAATATTGGAGCTTATGTATAAGCTTGTTTTGCATTATGGCTGTGTTTGCCTATCAAAAGCAGAGTATACAGGATGGTTTTAGGAATGTAATGTTGTTTTCGACTGAAGATATCAGTCCAAAATCAAATTGTTCTCCATTTTCTTTACCTTTTAAAGAGTCTTTTAATAGTAGTTCGATGACATTGGATTGCTGGACTATTGTTGATGGGAATGGGGATAGTTCTTCTCCTACGGGTAGTAATATTTGGAAGACTATTTCTTATTCTACTCATGAGGGGAATGGGACTATGTATTTTTATGGTTCGGGTAAACCGAATGATGATTGGTTGATTTCTCCTACTTTTTCATTGAATGGTGGTTTGTATGAGTTGTCTTATTTCTATAGAACTAATACTTATGACAAAAATGAGTTTGAGGTTTATTATTCTACTAATGGGGTTGATGTTTCTGATTTTACTGAGGTTATCTATCCTAAGAAGATGGTGCAGTTAGGGAATTATGTGAAAGCCACTTATTATTTTGAAAACATTACGGGGTCTGTAAATATTGGTTGGCATGTTGTTACTAACGGTGACACTAGTTTGTATGTTGATGAGATTAGTTTAGAGGAGGTTAGTTGTAAGGCTCCTGATTTGGATGTGAAAATTTCTAATATAGGGAGTGATAAGGCTACTGCTAGTTGGCAAGATGGTTACAACTCTAAGTGGGAATATCATTTGTTGGAAGAGGATGAGGTGTTGCCTACTAAATCGGGTGCGGTTGCTTCTGGAAAATCTATCACATTGTTAAAAACGACTGGAGCTAGTTCTCTTAATTTATTACCTAATACTCCTTATGATTTTTATGTTCGTTCTTCTTGTGGGGTGAATAAGTTTAGTAAGTGGATTGGTCCTATTAAGTTTAGGACTTCTTGTGTCGATTTTAATCTTCCTTTTGCAGAGGGGTTTAATAAGGATTCTTCTTCTATTGATTGTTGGTCTACTCCGAATGTGAATAGTGATGGCACTTTGATTAGTGATATTTGGAAGGTGAATAGCGATCGTTTTGAAGGTGATCAGTCTATGCGTTATTATGGTTCTGGTTCTAACGATGCATGGTTGATTTCTCCTGGATTTGTGTTTGATTTGAATAAAATATACCGTGTTTCTTATAAGTATAAGACTTCTGTTAGTTTTAAGAATGATTATCGTGTTTTATTGTCCAAGAGTGGTGCTGCTATCAGTGCTTTTACGGAGGTGTTGTTGGAGAGGAAGCAATTGAATAATGAGAGTTGGATTGAGGAGAAAATTATCATTAACGGTATTAGCGGTTCTGTGAATTTAGCTTGGCATGCTAATACTATGAATAGCAGTACTTATATTTTTATTGACGATTTAAAGATAGAGGAAGTGGCTTGTGCGGATGCTACTGATTTAGTGGTAACAAATGCTACTAAAAACGCTGTAAATATTGATTGGAAGGATGGTTTTGGTTCTGAATGGGAGTATGCTGTGAATGTTAAGGGAACTGGGGTTCCAACTGGATCTGGTATAAAAACAACATCTAAATCTGTTGTTGCTGATAAAGATACTAAGGGAAATGTTTTACAGAGTAATACGGCTTATGAGGTTTATGTGAGGTCTGTTTGTAGCAACGGTGAGTTTAGTGATTGGACTGGTCCTGTTTCTTTTAGGACTTTGTGTGAGGATTTTAGTTTGCCTTTTTGGGAGGGGTTTAATGGGGATTCTGAGTCTTTTTATTGCTGGTCTACTTTAGATGAAAATAAGGATGGTACAACTGGTGGTAATCAATGGTTACGAGTTACTTCGGATTATTATGAGGGAAGCGGTGCGATGCGTCTTTCTGTTTATGATTATTCGAATGTGGTAAATACGGATGATTATTTAGTGTCTCCTACACTTGTATTTTCTAAGAATAAGATTTATCGTTTAAGGTATTTTTATAAAGGTAGTAGTTATTCGGGATTAAATAATGTAGAGGTTTTGGCTTCTTCTAAAGGGGTTAAGGCTGAAAATTTTGATAAGGAGATTGTTAAGATTAAATCTTATACAAATGACGATTATTTGGAAGAGATTGTTTTTATAAAAAACCTGGAGGGTGCTGCTAATTTAGCTTGGCATGTTAAGGGTCTGGGGAATCAATCTGTTTATATTGATAATATTTCTATTGAAGAGGTGGAGGGGTGTCCTGAGCCACTAAACCCTGAAGTTAAGGATATTGAAAAGGATAAAGCCACTTTAGTGTGGTCTGATGATATGGGGGGGTCTAGTTGGGAGTTTTTTATTCAGGAGGCAGGATTGGGTATGCCAACTTCTAATGGTGTTGTTTCGAAGTCAAAAACGGTTACTGTAACTAGTGAAAATTCTGGTAAATCTCTTATTCCAAACACGAAATATGATTTTTATGTTCGTACTGTTTGTGGAAAGGGCGCGTTTAGTGTTTGGACTAAAGCTGTTTCTTTTTATACCGCTTGTACGACTTATTCTCTTCCGTTCGAAGAGACTTTTAATAGTTTGTCTAAATCTGCTCGTTGTTGGACTGTTTTTGATGAGAACGGGGATACTTCTTCTTGGGGAACGAATTTTTGGAAGATTGATAACAGTCATGTTTATGAGGGGGATTTGGCTCTTAATTTTGCTGGAAATGGTGAACCTAATAATGATTGGGCAATTTCTCCGGGCTTGGAATTAGAGAGTTCTCAGTATGTTTTAAAATATCAATACCGATCGGATTCTAAATATGAGAATAGTTTTGAGGTGTTATTGTCTTATGATGGAGTTGATGTTTCAAAGTTTACGACGGAGCTTGTTAAGGGTAAAGTTTATAAGAATGATAATTATATTGAAGAGGTGGTTTTCTTTACGGCTACTAAAGGGATTGCAAATATTGCATGGCATTTAACAACTAATGGGGTTACTACTGTTTCTATTGATAATATTTCGCTTAAGGAGGTTTCTGGTTGTTTAGAGCCTTATTTGATTGAGGTGAGTAATCCAACTGATACGTCGTTGGACTTGAAGTGGCAACAGTTAGGTGGTTTGACTGATTGGGAGATATTGGTTGTTCCGTACGGAGAGGATGAGAATGCTAGTCCAATTTTGAAGACTACTGTTTCTGGAACTCCTAATACGACTTTGTCTGGGTTACCTTCTGGGACTGCTTTTACAATTTATGTTAGAGCGGCTTGTGGAACTGTTAATTCTTTTAGTGATTGGGCTACTGCTGTTCATACTGGAACTTTGGTTGGGGGTAATGATGAGTGTAGTAATGCTACAGTTATTCCTGTTAATAAGGATGAGGTTTGTAATTTAGTATTGGCATCATCATTTAATGGAGCGACTATTTCAACAGGAATTGTCCCTGCTACTTGTGCATTTTCTATGAAAGAGGATGTATGGTATTCTTTTACTGCGACTTCAGCTTTGCATTTGCTTAGTCTTACTGATGTTATGAGTTTTTCTGGTCAGGATAATATTGGCTATGAGATTAATGGGGCTTTGTATAGTGAAACTTGTGGAAATATTACGGGTGCTGCTAAGGATTGTTTCGTTTTTAGAAGTGATAAGCAAAATTGGATTCTCCGTGATTTAATTCCTGGAAATAGCTATACGGTTCGTTTAGGTTCTAATAGTATTAAGGCTGATTTTTATTTTAATCTTTGTATTACGGGTTCTGAATATTCTCCATTAGAGGTTAGTTCTGTGGATGATGATTATTCTCTTGAAAATCTTGTTAAGAAGGTTTTGATTGATTCTGAATGTGACATAGTGGATAATATTTATTATCAGGTTGGTGATGGGTCTGCTGAGACTAAATTGGTGAATGCGATTGGTTCTTTTAAACAGGCTAATTCGTTGTTTCCTTTTGAGTCTGGTATTGTATTAGCGACTAATGATATTGATTTTGTTTCTGGCCCTTATAGAGGGGATATAGGAGTGAATAGGGGAGCTATTACATTTAGATGGAATGGGGATAAAGAAATTAATGATTTAATTAAGAATGCCGGTGGTGGTCCTTCTGAGGACAAGAGAGTTACTCAGCTAGGGTTTGATTTTATTCCTTTGCATGATGAGTTGAGTTTTGAGTATCTTTTTGCTTCTAATAGTTATTCTAAGGATTGTGGTCATAGTTGTGAAGCTGGAGCGATGTTTGGAGCATGGTTGATTGATAGTGAAACGGGAGAAGCTCAAAATCTTGCAAAAGTGAAAGGTACTGATAAAACAATCGCTCTAAATACGGTTCGTGATAGCGAAAAATTAGGGTTGTCTTGTGAGAGTAGTAATGCTGAGTATTTTTGGAAGTCGTATGGGAATATGTTTGATAATCCTATTCAAGCTCCTATTGATTTTGCTGGAATGACAAAGGCTATGCAGTCTGAAAAGGTGAAGGTAGTGCCTGGTCGTAGATACCATATTAAGTTGACTGTTATGGATTTTTGTGCTGTTCCTCAGCATAGTTCTGCTGTTTTCTTTAATGCGGGTAGTTTTGATATTGGTAATATTGACTTAGGGGCTGATTTATTGGTTGATACTGAGAATGCTATCTGCTATGGTGAATCTCAGGTTATTCATTCTGGCTTGGTGGAGGATGTTGATAATTTGGTTATTGAATGGTTTAAGAACGGGGTTTTAATTCCTGGTGAAACTAATGTGTCATTAGAGGTTACTGAGGCTGGAACGTATATGGTTAAGGCTTTTTACAAGGACTTAAATTGTGGTCCTGAGGGAAGTATTGTTGTTGAGTTTTATGCTCCTCTTACGGATGTTGTTAATGGACCTAAGGATATTGAGGTTTGTCGTTTTGCGTTTTCTGATGTTGCTATTGATTTGTTCGAGGCTACTTTGAATATGTTTCCTAACGGTGACAGTATTGCTTATGATTTGAGTTTTTTCTTGGATGATGCTCTTACTGTTGATGTGAAGAATCCTTCTCAGTTTGTGTTGAGTGAGATTCGCGAGTCTCAAAAGATTTATCTGGTGGTTACTGATAAGGTTTCTGGTTGTTCTATTTTATATGATTTTATCTTGAAACCTATTAAGGGTGCTGTGCCCGATAAGATTAAGAATGTGGTTGCTTGTGAGAGTTATGAACTACCTGCTTTGGCTGAGGGTCTGAGTTATTTTTCTGAGTCTGGTGGAAAGGGTAAGCGTTATAATGCTGGCGATATTTTAGATGCTGGGGTTTATATTATGTTTGTTGTTCAGGATAATGGTAATGGTTGTTTTGAGGAAACGTCTTTTACTATCGAGGTTAGTGAGGGTATTACAGCGGATTATTTTGAGGATCAGGTATTGAATTGCAAGTTGTATGAATTGCTTCCATTGTCTGCTAATAACAAGTATTTTACGGTTGTTAATGGTAATAGGGTTGAGTTACCGGTTGGTTCAATTATTTATCAGAATAATACTGAGATTATCGTTGTTGCTACTTCGTCTAATGGTGCTTGTTCGGATGAGCATAGTTTTACTATTAACTATGAGGAATGTCCTATTCAAAAAGGGATTTCTCCGAATGGTGATGGCTTGAATGATAGTTTTGATTTGAGTGCTCATGGCGTAACAAGTGTAAAGGTTTACAATCGTTTTGGTTCTGAGGTTTATTCTTTTTCTGGTGCTTATACGGACCAATGGAAGGGTACTTCTAAATCTGGTGGTGATTTACCTAGTGGGACTTATTATTATGTTGTTGAAACTTTTGGTCAGACTAAAACTGGATGGGTTCAAATAAACCGCTAATGTTCTATTAGAATAGTTTGTGATATTGATTTAAAAAAGGCTGTTTCAGAAATGAAACAGCCTTTTTTATTTGTTAGTTTTTAGAAGCTTCTAAAGATGCCTTACGGAATTCTTTTAAAAGTTTGTCCAAAGCTAATGATGCTTTTCTTGCTCTTGCACCTGCTGCTTTGTTATTTGATTCTACTTGCATGTCTGAATCAGTTTTAAATGCTTCAAATTCTGTGTTGATTTTTTCTATTAGCTCTTTCATGAGTGTAAAATTTTAATTAGAACCGCAAAAGTATAAAATTAAATGTACTTAGCTAGGCTGATTGCCTATTGTTGTTGGTTTTTGGTTTATTTGTGAAGAAGCGAAGGAGCAAAGAGGCGAAGGAGCAGGGTCGAGCGTAAAGTTTTAGTCTAGTAGACTAAAATAGCAACGGAGCCAGCAGGCGTGCTGGAGTAAGGAGGAGAGAGGCAAAGGAGCAAAGGAGCAAAGAGGCAAAGGAGCAAAGAGGCGAAGGAGGAAAGAGGCGAAGGAGCAAAGAGGCAAAGGAGGAAAGAGGCAAAGGAGCAAAGAGGCAAAGGAGCAAAGAGGTAAAGGAGCAAAGAGGCGAAGGAGGAAAGAGGCAAAGAGGCTGGGTCAATCGTTTAGTTATAGTCTGGTAGACTAAAATAGCGACGGAACCAGCAGGTGGGATGGGTAATATATTATTAACGTGAATTCGTAAAGGAGTATAGAAGTAATAAAAAAGAAGGTGTTTCAAAATAGTGATAATCGATTTCCTATTGTGGAAACTGATTATCACCAATGTGTTATTGTGAGTTTAGAGTAAATTTTTTACTTAATTCTGGTTAATATTTGGTGGAGTTTTAGTGGTACTTTTAGTTCTTCAAAGAGTTTCTTTGTTAGGTTTAATGCGTTTCTAACGGCATTATTTAGATTTTCTGTTTCTAAGTTTGATGTAACAAGTTGAAATTCTTTATACCATTTACTTTCAATGTCTTTTTCGAGTCTTTTGGTAGGGCTTTCCCAATGATTTGTTTCATTTGTCACTATTCTGATTAACCAAAGTAAATATTTATGGGTATTATTTAAACTATGATGTGCATGTGCATATTCTTGGCGCTTTATTAGATTATTTGTGGTTAATAATACATTTAACAAAGATTCGCTTAGCCATAAGATATTTTCACTCGTAGTTCTGTCAGGTGATTTGACTTTTATTCGATTGAGTATATTGCTTAATTTTCCTTCTTTGTCTACTAAATTCATTTCTTTAAATTCACTGAATTTTAAGAACCCATCCCAAGTCTTTATGACTTCTATTTTTTCTATAGATTCAAAGTGAAATTCTCCTCTTATCATATTCTCGAAAATGGCTACGTCGCTTCCGTATTCATTTTTAAAGTACAATGCTACTGGTTGAATATCATTTACCCAATTTTTAGCTGAAAATAGTTTAATGTTTTTTAAATAAATGTAGAATTCAATGTCAGAGTATTGATCTCCTTCTCCTTTTGTGAATGATCCATACATTAAAACGGCGGAGATGTTTTCATCATTTTGCGCCTTTATTTTTAGCTTATTTATAAGTGTTAATTGTATGCTGTCTTGGTTCATAAAAATTAAATATAAAAAGTTGAAGCTTTTGATTTAAAGCTTTTTAATATTCGTTTTGTCTTTTTAATTTTTATTGTGTTACACTCATGATAGGTATGTTAGATTTTATTTCTCTAAAGGTGTTTTGCCAGTTCTCAATGTTAAAGGTATGAATAAAAATAGGTGTGTATAAGAACGAATGTATGAAATGTTTTTTGCGAGTGATTTGAATACAGAGCTGATTTGTAAAGAAGCTAATTCGTTGATTTGTGAATGCGGTTATTCGTGAATTTGAAAATGCGTAAAGAAGAAAAAGGGGGGACAGGAGACCGAGACAAGGGGAAAGAGCTGATTTGTGAATGCGGATATTCGTGAATTTGTAAAGGAGCAAAGGAGTATAGAAGTAATAAAAATAAGGTGTTTCAAGTTTAGAAACACCTTATTTTTTATTGATTGCTAATTTTATGTCATATTAATTATTGCGTAGTAAGATTTTGTATCCTGATGTAGAAATGGTTGCTTCTATTGTGTATTGAGAACCATTATAATCGAAATCAATTACTGATGGCATACCATTTAGACCTGCTCCTCCAGCTGGATAATTGGTGTTGTCGTTTCCTATGCAAATTTCTTTTGTATTTAAATTATACCATAAGTCTTGAGAGCTGGGTTTTGTTGCTGGAACGGGTGCCCAGTCATTTGATAGTAATGAGGGGTCTGTAACTCCGCTTGGTAGAAATGGAAATTTCATTATTTCATCTAATATCATAGTATATCCCGAGTTCGGGTCTGCTATGATTGCTTGAAATGAGTAGATTTTTCCGTAGTCAGTTAATAGGTTTTTCTCGTCAGTGGTAACTCCTAAGTTGTTTACAAATTGGATGATTTTAGGTGTAGGTGGTGTGGCTGTGGTTGGAAGCTGCATGACTGAGTTAACGGTTATAGAGTTATTAGGGTCTATAGTAACTGGATAGCAATTTATTATGTTTAGAAATTCAGATCCTCCTTTCATGATATTTGGGAAGTTTCCCGAATTGAATATTGGTTGTCCAAAGTGATGTCCATCATTTGCGTTACCATCAAATCTTGCTAGTCCTACATGAGGGAACATGGTTAGGTGTAAGTCTGATTCATTAATGAATTCATAGTTTGTTGGAGAACAGCAATTTCCTATCTGGAATGGTGAGCTGTAGGGGATTTGGTTGTCTACTGTGAACTCTGCTTTTTGTTCACTTTCGTTTGCTATTTCATTTTCACATGAAATGAAGATGAAAACACTTGAGAGTAATAAAATGGTTTTTCTCATAATAATTGTAAATAGTTAAAAATGTTTTTTAATTATAGTTTTTATTTATTTTGGTTGAGGTAAATATAATAATTTATTTTTCTGTAACTATTTTTTACGATAAATTTTGATTAATTAAGTGTTTTATTAATTTGTAAAGAAGCGAAGAAGCGAAGAGGCGAAGAAGCTAAGGGGCTAAGGAGCAAAGAGGCTAAGGGGCTAAGGAGCAGGGTCGAACGTTAAGTTTTAGTCTAGTAGACTAAAATAGTGATGGAGCCAGCAGGCGGGGTGGTTAAATTTGTGAATGCGGTTATTCGTGAATTTGTAAAAGGAGCGAAGAAGCAAGGGGGCAAAGGGGCAAAGGAGCAGGGTCGAACGTTAAGTTTTAGTCTAGTAGACTAAAATAGTGATGGAGCCAGCAGGCGGGGTGGTTAAATTTGTGAATGAGGTTATTCGTGAATTTGTAAAGAAGCTAATTCGTTGATTTGTGAATGCGGTTATTCGTGAATTTGCAAAGAGGCAAAGTGGTAAAAATGCGAAAATGTGCCATCAAACGTTACGTGTTTATGAGGAAGTGGTTGTATTTATTCTTGAAATATTATCTGATGGTTATCTATTTATTAAGTCTTGATATTCTAGTTTTTTAAAGCTTTTTAGCGATTACTTTTGGCACTTTTAAATGGATAATTTTTTAAATAGTATTCTTATGAATTGGTTGTTTCTTGTGGTTGCTTCTTCTTTTTGTATGCTGGGTTGGTCTCAGTCTTCTTCTTTTAAACTTCATTCTCATAATGATTATGTTCAGGTTGTTCCTTTTTGGAATGCATATGCGCAGGGCATGAGGTCTATTGAGATTGATCTGGTTTTACATAATAATAGACTTTTCGTAGCTCATGATATTGAGGATGCTAATCCTCTTCGTACTATTGAACGTTTGTATCTTAATCCTTTGAATGAGGTTGTTGAGTTAGGGTTGGGGGATGTGAAGGGGCTTCAGTTTTTGATTGATTTGAAAGGGGATGCAGATATTTCTATGGGATTGCTTTTACCTATTTTAAAAAGGTATGAGGGGGTTATCTTAGAGAATGATATTCGTTTTGTTATTTCTGGTAATAAACCGAATGCTGCTTTGTTCTTGGGTATGCCTTCTTATGTTCTGGATGATTATCAATTGCTTGAACTTCCAACGGATTCAAATGCTATTGAACGTATTGCTATGGTTAGTTATAACTTTCAAAGGTTTTCTTCTTGGAATGGTGTTGGACAGATTCCCGACAGTGATTTGCGTGTGCTGAAAGGGATTATTGATGGTGTTCACAGTATTGGTAAACCGATTCGTTTTTGGGCTACTCCCGATACTCCTGATGCTTGGTCTTCTTTGATTGGTTTAGGGGTTGATTTTATCAATACGGATATGCCTTGTGAATTGCGTGTTTTTCTTGCTAAGTAAGGGTGTGTTTTTATATGAGAGTTTTTTCTTTTTTGTTCTTGTTTATAGGGTCTCTTGTTTGGGCTCAATCTCCTAAAGGAAGTCAGATTGCTTTTATTGCGGATGCTCATGTTCATGCGGTTTGTCCTACTCTTCACGATGGTTTTGAGTTGGATGAGTTTCGTGATTTGGACAGTGGTGATTTTCGTTTTATTCGAACTTTGGAGAGTCAGATGGGATCTACGCGTTTGTTTAATGAGAATTTTTTTGCTTTTAAAACTGTTTTGAATGAACTGGCTGATAAGGGGGTTCGCGTGGTGGTTTTGAATGGTGATTATACGGATGATGGTCAGTGGGTTAATCTTAAGCTTGTTTCCGATTTGTTGAAGGGTTTTTCTGAAAAATATGGTATGCGTTTTTTGGTTACTAATGGTAATCATGAAGCTGTTAATAGGGTGGATAGAGAAAGTGGTAAACCCGACTTCCTTGATGTTAAGGGTGATAAGGTTGGGGTTTTTTCGGACTCTGACTTGTTGAAACGTGATGGTGATCTGGTTTATGAGGGTATGCGTGAATTGGGTTATGAGGGTACTTTTGAGTTTATGAAGGATTTTGGTTTATTGCCTGTTGCTTCGGATCTGTTTTATAGTACTCCTTTTTCTGATTTTGATTGCGATTCATATGTTTTTGATGCGTCTGCTTTTTCTCTTGATGAACGAAAGTATGAGATTGGAGATGTGAAGTATCCTGATTTTACGTATGTGGTTGAGCCGATTGAAGGGGTTTGGTTATTGGGGATTGATGGTAATATGTATGAAAAAACAGGTGATAATCGCTTTAAGAATGTGAGTGATGGGTATCATCAATTGGATAAGCGAGAATATTTGTTTGAATGGATTTCTATGGTGGTTAAGGAGGCTAAGCTTCGGGGTAAAAAGTTGATTGCTTTTGGTCATTATCCAATTTTGGATTTTAATAATGGCCAAAGTGAGGTTCTTAAGGAGCTTCTGGGAAAATCTAATTTTCAGTTGAATCGTGTTCCTAGCATGGAGATTCAGAGGGAGTTTTTGGACACAGGACTCCAGATTCATTTCGGGGGACATATGCATATCAATCAGCATGGGGTTTTGAGAGGTGGTAATCGAGAGCTTTGGAATATACAGGTTCCTTCTTTGGCTGCTTTTCCTCCTGCTTATAAGGTAGTTACAGTTGAGGAAAATGCTTTGTCTGTTTCTACTCATTTGGTTAAGGAAGTGAAAGAGTTTGATGTTTTTTTTAAGTTTTACGAGAACCCTGATCGTTTTGAAAAGGTCTTGTCTTCAAAGGATTATTTTTCGTTGACCAAGAGTCATTTACATTTTTTGACTGAAAACAGGTTTTTTAATGAGGATTTTAAAGATGTGAAGTGGGATAGGTTTAAGGTAGAGGCTCTGGCTTTTAATTTTTCTTCAAAAAAATGGAATATGTTTGGTCTACAACATCAGTCTTCTTTAAAGGAATTGGATTTTAAGTCTGTTTTGTTTGATTTGTATTTGATTCGAAATGGGAATGATTTAGGGATGGCTGAAATTGATAAGGAACGCTTGGCTTTGTATAAGGAATGGAATAGATTGAATGGGATGTTTAGTAATGAACTAAGTGATTTGGATAGGTTGGTTACCGCTATTCAGTTTTTAATTGATGCTAGTATTCCTACTGTTGATGTTAGGATTGGGATGTGAATTCGTTAATTGGAAGAGGAGCAAAGAGGCAAAGGGGCTAAGGAGCAGGGCCGAGCGTAAGTTTTAGTCTAGTAGACTAAAATAGCGACGGAGCCAGCAGGTGTGCTGGAGTAAGGAGCTAAGGAGCAAAGAGGCAAAGGAGTTTATTCGTAAATATTGAGAGGAGCAAAGGTACTAAGAAACAAAAGGGTTAAAATAGCGGGTCAGGTTCGCAATGACTAGTTGAAATTATTTGAAAAAGGGAATTTTATTTTAATGAAAAAAGGTCATCCTACACAGGATGACCTTTTTGTTTATTCTTGTACGCGAACGTAGGTGTTGTCATCAAAGATTACTTTGTATGTGGATGGGAATAGTTCACTTGGAATATAGTAATCTGTTGTTATAATTTGTGCTTTTGATTTTTTTGCTTGTTCAAAGGTGCTGTAATCATTGTTTCTTGCTTGTTTTGTGCTGTCGTCTGCTCTTGTACGAATGATAATTCCTTTTTCTGCTAGTTGTGGTATAGTTTCATCATATGGATTATTTAGTATCATACATCCTGCTTTTGGATGGTCTATAGCTACGTTTAGAAAAATGTTGCTTTGTTCTAGTTCTATTTTGTCAAAGAGTTCTCTTCTATAGTCTGTGTTGTCTATTATCCAAACAAATTTGCCTCTTGATTGGTCTATGCTTGGCCAGATGATTTGGTCGTTCTGTCTTTTTAGTTCTTTTGGTGTGATGAGGTGTTCTGCTCCTAAATTATCTTGAATTTGCTGGTTGATTGCTTCAATATCTTGATAGGTGAAAGATGTCTCCTTGTCTTCTTTTTCATCTTTTAGTTCCAATGTTATGAATACTGTTTCATGGGTAGGGTTTTGTTCTGACCATTTTTTTAATTCACGTAGTTGTTTTTCGAAGTTTGGTTGGTGTGTTTCATAATCTACATCTGGCATGTGAAATATTTTGAATCCTGGAGTTTGCATCTCATTTTGCCATTCATAGGTTTTGTTTGCGATTTTTGCTCCTGATGGGATGGCGTATTTCCCTCCTTTGGTATCTTTCCATATGTCTATTTCTAGGTTTCGCAATCCTAAGTTTAATTGTGTTTCTATGCTTGGATGGTCATAGTACAGTGTACTAACGCTTGGGTCTTTTTTTAATAAGTGCTGGTATAATTTTTCATCCATTACTTTTTTATAACTGTTGTGTGATCCTATTACTTGAATTTTTGATAATGGGACATTTTGTGCCGTTAGGCTAAAGCTTCCTAGTGTCATTAGGACAATCCATGTTGTTTTCATATTGTATTTAGTTTGAGACAAAAATAGATTCGCTAGGTAAATTGAGTGTTAATGATGTGTTTAATGGTTATTACATCTTGTGTGATTTCAATTCTAAATAGAGACTTTTCTTCATTTATATATAAAGTGTAGGTAATGTTGGGGTAACTCTAGGGGCGTTATTTTGCAACACTATTTTAAACGTAAACATGAAAAACAAACACACCAATTTTCATTTATTAAAACACTTTTTTAAGTGGCGTTATGTTGGGTTGTCCGCAATCTTAATGTATAGCCCTGAAGTGCTTTCGAACCCGTTGTTGGTTCATCAATCTAATTCTACATTTCTTGAGACTCAAGATGGAATTATTAGTGGTAGCATTTTAGATGAGTCAGGAATGCCAATTCCTTATGCTACTGTTGTTGTAAAGGGAACTCAGCGTCACACACAGAGTGATTCTTCTGGAAATTTTAGTATTCAGGCTAAGGATGGTGAGATTATTCAAGTTGAATTTCTTGGATATCACAAATATGAGGCTGCTGTTAAGGGTAAACGTTTGCAAATTGTCTTAAAGAGCGATGATGAGCTTCTAGATGAGGTTGTTGTTACTATTGGATATGGTAATAAGCATAAAAGGGATTTAACGGGTGCTATTACTCAGTTGGAATCGGCTAGTTTTAAGGATGGGGTTAATATTTCTCCTGATCAATTGTTACAGGGAAAGGTTTCTGGGGTTCGTGTGGTTCAATCTAGTGGGGAACCGGGTGCTGGAGTAGATGTTTCTATTCGTGGTATTGGTTCTATTAGAAGTGGTTCTACTCCTCTGTTTGTGGTTGATGGTATGCCTTTGTCTAATGAGAATGTTTCTCCTGAAGGGGGAAATATTGGAATGGGGAGTTCTGGTGCTAAGAATCCATTGAACTTTTTAAACAGTAGCGATATAGAATCTATCACGGTATTAAAAGATGCTTCCGCTGCTGCGATTTATGGTGCTCGTGGTTCGAATGGTGTTGTTTTGATTACTACTAAGAAGGGAACTTCTGAGAAACCTACTTTGAATTTTGAGAGTTCTTTGGGTTTTTCTAATGTGATTAAAAAACTGGATGTTTTATCTGCTGATGAATATAGAAAAAGACTTAAAGAGCCTGCTTTTGATCATGGTGGAAACACAGATTGGCAAGATGAGATTTTGAGAACAGCTGTTACTAGGAATAATAGTTTGTCTTTTGCTTCTAAAACTAAAACGGGTAATTACTTTGCTTCTCTTTCCAACTTGAATCAAGAGGGGATTATCAAACAAAGTGATTTTAATAGAAATAGTGCTCGTTTTAATGGAACGGAAAGTTTCTTTGAAGATCGTTTAACGATTAAGGCTAATGTTACGGCTAGTGAGATTAAGGAGAATGGTGTTCCTACTTCTGATGATGGGGGGTCTGATGGTCAGTTGATGATTCATACTTTGATGGCAAACCCTACTTGGAGTGTGTTTGATGAGAAAGGGGATTATACCAACTTTAATATGAATGCGCATTATAATCCTGCTTATTTGTTGAGTATTTATGAGGATGAAACTCGTACTGTACGCGCTTTAGCGAATTTGGAGGTGGGCTATAAAATCTTGCCTAGTTTGCATTATAAGTTCAACTTTGGGTATGATGTTAGTAATTCTGAGCGTAATACTACGATGTATCCCAATGTTACGGATAGGTCACCGAGGGGACAGTATTTTCAATCAAACTTGGAGAGTAAATCATCTCTTTTGGAGCATTACTTGACGTATAATTTGGATTTGGATAAGCATCAATTTGATGTGTTGGGAGGTTTTTCTTATCAGTATTTTTATAATTCTGGTAGTACGATTAGCTATACTGATATTGCGGATAAAAATGATGGTGTTCCTCCAATGAACAATATTGGGTATAAGGGAAAATATAATGGTTCTTCTGGGTTTGCTCAAGAGAATGAATTGCAGTCTTATTTCGGTCGTTTGAATTATACGTTTGATGGTAAGTATTTGGTTACTGCTTCTGTTCGTGCAGATGGGTCTACTCGTTTTGGTGCTAATAATAAGTATGGTTATTTTCCTTCTTTTGCTTTGGGTTGGAACTTGGATAAGGAAAACTTTCTAATGGATTCTAAAATGATTAGCGCTTTGAAATTTCGTGCTAGTTGGGGTGAAACTGGAAATCAAGAGGTTCAAAACAAGATTACTCAGGCTAGTTATTCTCAGTCTTACGGTGATGGGTATTACTTGAACAGTGATGGTGAATTGATTCCTGGTGTTACTATTACAAGAACTCCTAATCCTGATTTGAAATGGGAGGTTGTTTCTCAGCTGAACTTTGGGGTTGATTTTAGTTTGTGGAATGATAAGTTGTATGGTAGTTTAGATTATTTTAATAAGACTACTAAGGATGCAATTCTTAATATTCCGTCTAAACCTCTTAGTCCTACTACTAATATATGGGTTAATATTGATGGTGAAATTGTTAACAAGGGATTTGAGTTTATGTTGGGGTCTAATATTGTTAGAACAGACGATTTTACTTGGAATCTAGATGTGAATGGTACTCTTTTGAACAATAAAATGGAGAATCTCCCTGTTTCTCAAATCTTATCTGGTAAGATTTCTGGTCCTGGTCAGTCTGATGTTAATGCTAATATTTACAAGAGTGGCTATGCTTTAGGTAGTTTCTATGCTTTAGAACATATTGGATATGGAGAAGATGGAGAGGACTTGTTTAGAGACGTTAATGGAGATGGTATTGTTAGTATGGATGACCGTGTTATTATAGAGGGAGGGATTCCTAATTTTACTTTCGGGGTTAATTCTTTTATGAAGTATAGAAATTGGGATTTTTCTTTTTCTATTATCGGACAGACTGGTGGGTATTTGGCAAACAATACGATGTTGAATGCTTTGAATATTAACAATCTTGCTTCTGATAGAAACGTAGCTTCTCAGTATGTTGATTCTGGAGCGAACATTAGTAATCCTCCTCAGTTTTCTACTTTGTATATTGAGAAATCGGATTTCTTACGTTTAAATTCTGTGAGATTGGGTTATACGGTTCCTACTGACAATATTAGTTGGATTGATAATTTGAACTTGTATGTGAGTGGACAGAATTTATTGACTTTAACTAATTATTCGGGTTATGATCCTTTGATTAATTCGAACAAAGCAACTGCAGGGAATCAATCTATTGGTGTTGATTACACTTCTTACCCTACATCAAAAACATTTTTATTCGGCTTATCGGCAAAATTTTAATTATGAAGAAAAACATTTTATTTCGCATAGGTAGTTTAGTTACTATTGGGGCTTCTTTATTAGCGGTTTCTTGTACTGATTTGGAAGAATCGGTTTTAGATGAGAATTTGGGTTCTTCTGAAGCTGATCCGGCTTCGGCTCTTGCTTCGGCTTATTCAAGATTAGGAAGCAATCTTTTTACTGGTACGGGGGGATTATTTGCTCTTCAAGAGATTAGTAGTGATGTGGCAATTCTTCCAACTCGTGGTAGTGACTGGGGTGATGCTGGGCGTTGGAGAGGTATTGCTGAGTTTACTTGGGGGCCTGATAACAGTATTGTTTCTGGTAATTTCAATGATTTGACTAATGGGATTACAAGGGCTTATACGGCTATTGAAACTATTGGTAAGAGTGATATTTCAGTGAAAGAGCAGTATTTGGCTGAATCTAAGGGATTGTTGTATTTTTATATTGCTCAGATGTTCGATTTGTATGGACAGGCTCCGTATAAGGATATTAATGACATGACTGCTCCTATGCAGGTGTTGTTGGCTGAAAAACATATTGACCAGTTGATTGTTGATGTGGAGGGACTTTTACCTCAATTGCCTGATTTAGGTAGTCAACAGACTCATGCGGGACGCTTTACTAAACAAGCTGCTTATGGTTTATTGGCTGAGTTGTATATGAACAGAGCGGTTTATAAGGATCGTTATAATGCTTCTTCTAGTTTTAATTTTACTGAGGTTGCTATGGATGGTTCTGGTTCTAATATGGATAAGGTGATTTTTTATGCTTCTAAGTTGATTGACGATGGTCGTTTTCAATTAGAATCTAATTATTTCCACAATTTCGCTATTGATAATAGTTCTTCTCAAGAGTTGATTTTTGCGGTTGTGCAACATGTTTCTGATATTAAAGGGTCTAGCAATGACTTGGCTTATAATACTATGGAGCGAAATCAAAGGGTGACTGCTAAGAACAGGGGTACTAATGCGAGTGCGATTCGTCCAGAATTTTTTAGCAGTTGGGAAAACAATTTTGACGACCCAAGGTTTCAAAGAAAATATCAGTATGAAGATGGAACTTGGTTTAAAAACGATGGTACGGATGTTTCTGTTCCTGCGAGTTCTATAGCTCCTGGTACTTCTCAACCGTGGTTCCATTTTAATAGAGGGATTCAGTTTGGTCAACAACATGGTCCGGTTCTTTTATCTTCTGGTGTGTTTGATATGACTGCTGATGGTCGTATAAAGGTTCATCCTTTGGTGATGGAAAAGAGTACTACTACTCCAATGAATTTTACTCCTGAAATGAATTTTGATGATCCTACTCAGGCTATTTTCAAGCAGGATCAAATTAATGGAGGGGCTCGTTGTTTTAAGTTTGAGTTTGATGCTTCGAATGGAGATAATGGTTCGTCTGCTGTGGATATTCCTATCTATCGTTTGGGTGGTATTTATATGCTTCGTGCTGAGGCTTATTTCCGAAAAGGAGATTCTGGTCTAGCGCTTCAGGATATCAATATGGTTAGAACTAGCCGTACTCATGATTCTTTTTCTGGGTCTGTTGCTGGAAAAGCAATTAGTGGTTTAGATAAAGAGGTTTTGTTTAAGGAGTTGGGGTATGAGATGTATTGGGAGAGTAAGCGTAGACCTCAAATGGTTCGTTTTGGTAAGTTTGATTTACCACTTGCGAGATCTGCTAAACCTCAATCGGATCCTTTTAGAAGGGTGTTTCCTATTCCTCAGACTATTTTAGATATTGATACACATTTTAATCAGAATTTTGGATATTAATTAGAAAAGGACTTAATTGTTCTTTCGTAAATACGGTTATTCGTTGATTTGTAAATGGGTAAAGGAGTTTATTTGTGAATTTGGTTATTCGTTAATTTGTAAATGGGAAAAGGAGCAAAGGAGCAAAGGAGCAGAGAGGCAAAGGAGCAAAGGGGCAAAGGGGCAAAGGAGAAGGGCAAAGAGGCAAAGGAGAAGGGCAAAGAGGCAAAGGAGCAGGGCCGAGCGTAAAGTTTTAGTCTAGTAGACTAAAATAGCGACGGAGCCAGCAGGCGTGCTGGAGTAAGAATATAAGGAGCAAAGGAGCAGGGCCGAGCGTAAAGTTTTAGTCTAATAGACTAAAATAGCGATGAGGCCATCAGGTGGGCGGCTTTAAGCGAAAAATCGATTTTCGTTGTTCGACAATCGAAATTAGATAAATAAGAATTTAGTTACAAAAGCGGGTTGTTCTATTTTGAGCAACCTGCTTTTTTCGTTTGTTAGTATACTGTATTTTTATTTGTAGTATATATGTGATTTGTCCTGTTTTTGCTACGCATTGTTTTGTGGGGATGGAATCTTGTTGTTTTAATTTTGCTTCGTTATTAATTTTAAAATAAGTCGAGATGTTTATGAATGTTGATTTTCTATGGTTTTCTTTGTTGCTTGGTGTTGGGGCTACACTATTTATGGATTTATATGCTGTGTTTATCAAAAGAGTTTTTCAAATTCCTTCTTTGGACTATGCTCTACTAGGGAGGTGGATTGGACATTTTAATAAGGGTATGTATCGTCATCCAAATATTATGGTTGCTTCAAAGATTGAGTATGAAAGAGTAATAGGGTGGTGTGCTCATTATATGATTGGTGTTGCTTTTGCTTTTTTGTTGCTGTTATTGACTGGGATTGATTGGGTTTGTAATCCCTCTTTCTTGCCTGCGTTGATTCTTGGTGTGTTGACAACAGTTGCTCCTTTTTTTATGATGCAACCTGCTTTTGGTTTTGGAATTACGGCTTCTAAGACTCCTAAACCAAATATAGCTAGGTTGCGTAGTTTACAAGCTCATACAGCTTATGGGGTAGGTTTGTATGTGACAGGTGTTATAATTAGCTTCTTGTTTTGTATTTTGTAAATCTTCTATTGCTTTTTAATAAATAATAGAAAGTTTAAAAGGGTGTTAAGAATTATCTTTAAAAGTTATTAATTTTGAGGTGTTTAAAAGTTTTGGGTTTATGAAGAAAACGAAATCTATTACCGAAATTAAGTCTACCCAAGATTTTAGAGATCATTTCTTTGGTGATGAGGATGTTTCTTTGGAGTGTTCAGAATGTGCTCCTTTTCGCGGTGAAAGTGGTTTTCTGGAAGTTTTTTCATTAGAAAATCTGCAAATGGTTTCCAATTCTTTTGTTGGTAGTCAATCTAGGAAAAAGTTTTATACTGTAGTTCTTGTTACTGAGGGACAGATGGTAGAGACGATTGGACGTCATCAGCATACTTTTTGTTCAAATATGATGTATTTCATAGCAGAAAATCAATTGCATAGTATTGAGCAGTGGAGTAAAGATTTGAAAGGGGTTATGTGTTTATTTGATTCTGATTATTTTTTGCTTTGTATCAAAAACCAAATTAGGTTGAATAGTTTTCCTTTTTTCCAATTGACCAAGGATCCTTTTGTTGAATTGAATGATAGGGAAGCTACTATGATGGAACATCTTTTTTGGAAGATGAGTAGTGAATTATGTCAGAGGGAATCATTTAATGGTGATTTGTTGGTTAGAATGTTTTTGAATATTATTTTATTAGAGGCTGAAAGAATCTATACCAAGAAGACTCCTGATATTACTTTTGAGTTATCGCGAAAAGAGCAGTTGGTTGCTCAGTTTCAGTTGTTGATTAAACAGCATATAATCGAAATGAAGCGGGTGGATGAATATGCGAATTTACTTCATGTGCATCCTCATTATTTAAATGATGTGGTGAAAGAGGTTACTGATTTTCCTGCGAGTTATTTTATTCAAAATCAGTTAATCGATGAGGCTAAGTCTAGATTAATTCAAACAAATGCTACAGTTTCTATGATAGCGGTTATGCTTAATTTTAATGAAGAGTCTTATTTTGGAAGATTTTTTAAAAGGCATACTGGTGTAACTCCTCTTCAATATAGAAAGACTCATCAGCAACATTGATAGGGTGTTTTTTTTTGATAAGAGAGTAACTAACATAATTTAGTTATAAAAGCGGGTTGTTCTATTTTGAGCAATCCGCTTTTTTTATTTTAAGGGAGAAAATAAAATGGATCAATTCTATACTCCTTAGCATAATCGCTCTTTAGCTATTTCAATTTGTCTTCTATGTCGCAATACATGAACAATTGCGTGTTCCATCATTTGTTCAATGTCATAGGACTGTCCCCATTTTGTTTTTATTTTATCGGGATAGTCGAATTTCTCGAGGCTATAATCGTAAATAGTTTTGAAAGTGTCTCTTGTAAATACTATTACTTCATCCAAATCACGGATATATTCTAAGGCTGTATCTCTATGTCTTAATCCTGGACGAGGAATAGCATGATCTATAGATTCTCGAATGTATATAGCATAAGAAAAGGCTGAACCTATAACATGCGCTAGTATATTTCGAATGGACTTGCCATTGGGATCAGAGGTGTGTGGGTCGATAGTAGCGGCTAAGTCTTTATTAGAGATTGGAACAATAACATATTGCAATTCATTTAAAGCCCTTTCATATTCAGCTAAAATAGCATTCACAGCACGTTTGTTTTGGTCTGTTTTCATAATATTTATATTAATAATGAAAAGTGTTTTGTTGTTATATAAATATAGTGAAAATAGAAAACCCCAACGTATATAATAAGATAGTTGGGGTTTAAAAGTAATCTAAGTGTTTATTTGTAATCTAAGTGTTTATTTAAGGTTTTACTTTGATTGGTTCTAGAATTACATCACCAGGGAAAGGTATAGGATATACTATCACACCATTACAAGAAACTCTAGGTTCTCCAACTATAGTTAAAACTTCATTCATGATTATTACTCCAGGTCCTGCATATTGATTTCTTAACTGTTGTAATCTATTGTTCACATAAGAGTCAGTTCCACAACCTTTTTCTCTAACTACGAATTGATATCCATGATAGTTACTTCCTTCAATTTTAATAGGTTTCATCACTACTAATTCGTAAGGATATTCAGGAATTCCCCAATTACCAGGAGGAAATTGATCGTTAGTTGTAGTTGTACTTGCAAATGAAGACAATCCTAGGGTACACACTCCGACAAGTGTGAAAATTAGTTTTTTCATAATTTATAGTTATAGGTTTCTATAAAAATACCAAATCATTTCGATATGACATAGTTTTTTACGCACTTTTTTGTGAGTATTGTTAGAGGGTTATTTGTGAATGCGGTTATTCGTTGATTTGGTAATTCGTGAATTTGTAAATAGGCTAAGAAGCAAAGGGGCTAAGAAGCAAAGGGGCAAAGAAACAAAGGTGCTAAGAAGAAAAGAGGCAAAGAAGCAAAGGGGCTAAGAAGCAAAGAAGAAGGGGTGAGCATTAAGTTTTGGTCTAGTAGACTAAAATAGCGACGGATCAGTAGAAGGGATGGCTTTAAGGAAAAGTAAAGAATTGACGAGGGAGAAAAGAAAAGTGACTATATTGTTTTAAGTTGATGTAATAAAAATAGAAAACCCCAACGTATAGTAAGTTAGTTGGGGTTTAATTGTAATTTAAAATTGTTTATTAGGTGGTGTTATGATAATTGGATCTTCAATCACTTTTTCAAAATCTCCAGGATAAGGTATATCGCGTGGACATGGTGTTCTCGGTATTCCATCAGTACCTAGAAGTTTGTTCATCACTATTACTCCTGGCGCAGCATATTGATTTCTTAATTGTTGTATTCTGTTGTTTACATAAGTATCGGTTCCGCAACCTGTTTCTCTTACTAGGAATTGAAATCCATGAGTGTTACCACTCATTTGAATCGGTTTCATTACCACAATCTCATAAGGATATTTAGCACTTAAAAGGTTGTAGTTAGGATTTTGATCTCCTGTAGTTGTACTTGCAAATGAAGACAATCCTAGGGCACACACTCCGACAAGTGTGAAAATTAATTTTTTCATAATTTATAATAATTGGTTTGTATAAAAATATCAAATCATTTCGATATGACATAATTTTTTACGCACTTTTTTGTGAGTATTGTTAGAGGGTTATTTGTGAATGCGGTTATTCGTTGATTTGTAAATAGGCAAAGAGGCGAAGAAGCAAAGGGGCTAAGAAGCAAAGGGGCTAAGAAGCAAAGGGGATAAGAAGCAAAGGGGATAAGAAGCAAAGGGGATAAGAAGCAAAGGGGATAAGAAGCAAAGGGGATAAGAAGCAAAGGGGCGAAGAAGCAAAGGGGCTAAGAAGCAAAGAGGCGAAGAAGCAAAGAGGCTAAGAAGCTAAGAAGCAAAGAAGCTAAGAAGCAAAGGGGCTAATAAGAAAAGAGACTAAGAAGAAAAGAGACTAAGAAGAAAAGAGACTAAGAAGAAAGGGGGCTAAGAAGAAGGGGGATAAGAAGCAAAGAGACTAAGAAGAAAAGAGACTAAGAAGAAAAGAGACTAAGAAGAAAGGGGGCTAAGAAGAAAAGAGACTAAGAAGAAAGGGGGATAAGAAGCAAAGGGGATAAGAAGAAGGGTTGCGGGGTTACAAGATATTTGTGAAGAGATGATAGTTTTTTTTTAATTTATTCTAAATCAAAACTTTAACACTACTTATAGTATTTATACGTATTGTATATATGAAAAAAAGTTCTGAATTTTGGTATTAAGTTGATTAGACGAGCATAAAAAAAGGCTTTCAGTAATACGGCAATATTACCAAAAGCCTTCCGGTCTCGCATTAAAAAAATGTTTAACCTTTAAAATGTAATTTTCGAGCTTTTTCGTAAAAGCTCAAACACCGAGCACGAGAAGAGTTCTCATCACTCAAATTAATCTAATACTAAAGATATGAAAAATATTTTTAAAAACACCCTGCTGTCAACAGTTGTTTTCGGTATGGCAATCGCAAGTGGGTTCGCGATGGACAATAACCCACCAACAGAACCAGTTAAAAAAGTGGTTGAAATAGAAGTAGTAACGGAGGAAGCTCCAGAAACACTTCAAATGGGGTTTGGCTATGTAGATTCTTTGGGGAATTGTGTTCAATATACTGGACCACTACCTAGTGATTGTACAATAGATCAGACTGCAGATCAATGTACCGTAACCGTTGGAGGAATTATCAGGCATTTGTATATTGCTGTTAAAAATCCGATTACGAATGTATGGAGTTGTATTACGCCTCTTTACAAAGAAATTCCGTAATAAATATTTATTAGACGCCCTTTTAGGGCGTCTTTTTTAGTAGGTATTGTAATTAACTCCTTTGTTGATCCACTCAGTCTCTTTTTTCTCTATCAAATAATAATTAAACCAATCTAATACTTTTATGGTTAAATCTTTTTGTTCATTATTAACGGAAAGACTATGTCCTGCGTTTTTGTAAAAAAGTGCAATTACTGACTTTTTATAACGCTGTAATGCAATATACATATGTCTCGTTTGCTCCCAATGAACATTGTAATCTTTTAGCCCCGTCCATAATAACATAGGAGTTTCAAAGTTTTGTGCAAAATGAATCGGCGAGTTGTTGTAATATTTAGAAGGATTTTTGTCAAAAGTCTCTCTTAAATCTTGTTGGGGTCCTTCAACACGATACCAATTCGGTATTCTTAGGTTATAATTGTATTCATAAGTAAAGTTGATTAAATCATGGATTCCAGCTCCGCTTATTCCTGCGGCAAATAACTTTGAATTTCCTAATATAAAGCTAGTCTCATAGCCTCCAAAGGAGGTTCCAATTAAGCCTAGTTTGGTTTTGTCAATCGAAGGTTCCATTGCTGTTATGACTTCAATGCCTTTGGTCACGCATTCCACGGCTGAAAGCCCAGGTCCCTCTTCAGAAACGTAGGTGTCGGGCATAAAAACAAAATATCCTTCGTCGTTTTTTAAAGCTCTATTAAAGCCACTTTGATTGAATAAGCTTGGTATTTTAAATTCCGAACGTAAATAACCTAATCGCTCGTAAATCCAAGTAACCATTGGATATTTTTTAATTGAGTTGTAATCTTTAGGATACCATAAAATTCCCGACAAATCAACTCCGAATTTGTCTTTGTAATGAATCACTTTTTGCTTTCTCCAGCTGTATAGTTCTGTTGGGACTTCAGGTTCTAAGAGTGTGCTTACTTTTTCGTTTCTATAAACTTTAACCGTCTGTGGTAAATTGTAGTTTTCTTCCGTCCAAACGACTGTTTTTCGATCTTTGGATACTCCATTGTTCAAATATTGAGTATTGAGTTTGTTTTCGGATGAGTCAACTAGTTTCGTGATTTTGTTTTTAAACAAACTGTAATAGGAGGTCTTGTAATCTTCAATATGTGAAGAAAATATAAAGGGATTATTAGAGACTACAAAAGTGCTGTTGGGTTTTCTAATGGTATTTACAAACCTAAAGCGGTTTTTTTCCTTGAAGTTGGTAATTGCTTTTGTTTGTTGATTTTCTAGGTTGTAGGCTAAAATATTTTGTCCATCCTGATAGAAAATAGATTTAGAATCCTCCGTCCAAAATGGAGTGGAGCGTGTATCGGTATGTGGAATGATAGTTCTTTTGTGACTTTCAAAATCATAAACCTCCCAAATATCTTTATTTGGATAGAGAAGAAACTTGCCGTTTGGTGCTTTGTTATAAAGACTTTGGAAGTTAACAGCTGTAGCCAAATCCCCTTTTTCTTGCATTGTTTTTAGATCCAAGATTCGATAGCGTACGTTTTCAAATACTTGTGAATAGTCTTGCAGCTCTAAGGGGTCATAAACCAATAGGTAATTAGGGATTCCAATGTTTAAATATTCATATTTGTAACTTCGTGGAAGTTCTTTTAGTTTGTCAGTGGATTGATTGTAAATAAAGGCTTTTAAATCTCCTTCTTTCTTTTCCAATACTTTGTATTTCAATTGTCGGTCGTTTCCATTCCATATATCCAAATAATCTTTGGTGGGGTCTTTTGTAGCATGGTCGATTCTATAAGAGATATAGAAATCGTCATTTGTAAAAAAGCTAATTTGAACTTCTGAGATAGAGGCATTTGCTTTGGGTAGTTCAATGAATCTAGAAACTCCTTTTTTAGCATCTATATAGAGAATATCTTTTTCTTTAAGTGATAGAGCAATAGCATTTTCTTGGGAATTCCATTCTAGTTGGTAAGGCAAAGTTTCTGTTATATCTACTAATTGCTTTTCCTCTAAGGTTTTTAAATCTAATTGAAAAAGAATTGTATTTCCTTCTTTTTGATAAAGTAGACGTGTTTTGGCGGGGTTGAGGTGATATTTAGAAATTCCCTTTTTGCACCAAATGATTTGAGAGCCTTTCTTCGAATATTTTTTTAAAACCAATTCGTTTTGCTCTGTGATATAACAAAGCGTTTGATTGTCTTCTATCCAATCTTGTTGCTTTAAAACTCCTAAAGAATTTTGCTTCTCAGAAGTAAGATTCACTTCAACGGTTTCTAACTCCTTTTTTCCAATCAGAAAATCGTTATTAGTAAATTGAGTCAGGCCAATAGCCGTGACTTCCACTTTTTGTTTAGTGTCTGTGTGTACCGCATAAGCTTTGTTATGGTTTAAATTGTTTGGATAAATTTGATAAACAAACGTCCAATTACCATTGGGAGCAATAGCATCTACATGCCAATAGTTCCATCTCGGGTCAATTGAAATACTATCTCTTTGAACAGCCAACGAGATAGTGGAACAACAAAATGAAAGTAGTAGAAAAACGAGTTTTTTAATACCCATGATTCTGTGGTTTTAGGTTTTCATTCATCAAAATTTCTGATTCTGGAATCGGTAGTAAAGCGTGTTTGGCTTCCCAATTGAGTTTCGCTGTTTCTAGAATTTGTAATCTATTATTTCGTTTTAAATCCCAAAAGCGATGTCCACCTTCGGTAAAAAACTCCCGTTGGTATTCGTCTAAAAGCTCTGCAATAAAATCAGTTTTACTTAAAGTGTTAGGAAGTGGGGTTAGTCCTCTTTTTGTTCTAATTTCATTTAATACATCCACCGCCTCGCTCACCTTTTCTTGATAGGTGAGGGCTTCCGCTTTTATAAAGTAAGCCTCTTCTAGTCGAAAGCGAATGGAGAATTCATCGGTGTTGTAGCTTTTATTTTTATACTTATAGGCATACCAATAAGAATTTATACCATCTGTGATTTTTCTACTCCAATGCTGTAGTCGTAAATCTTCAGGTACAAAAGAACTTGTTAGGTTAAAGGATAAAGCCACATTGGTAGGAGGTAAGGACTCGATTATATAAGTGTCCGCTTCATAGCTGTAAGTAATGTATTCGGCTATGTAAGAAGGGCTCATTTGCCATAGCGTAGAACGAGCATTCTTTTTAAATACCTTATCTAGATCTGTTTCCAAAGCATAAAGCGGATTGTCCAACACATTTTGAGCATAGGTTTCTGCTAAATCATAGCGCTTTTTCAACAAATAGTTTTTTGCTAGAACCAGTTCTACAACTGCTTTGTTAGGGTAAATTCGATCGGAATGACGGTAGTTGTTTTCCAAGAGATCTAAAGCGACTTTTAAATCTTTTTCCACCAAGTCTAACACTTGTAAGTACGGTATTTTAGCAATCCTACTATTGACTTTATAATCGGTGGTGGTGATATAAGGTAGGTCACCATAGAGTTGACACAAATAATGATAGTATAAAGCTCTTAAAAAATAAGCTTCCCCTAAATAGGCATTTTTAGTATTTTCTTCAATAGCAGTGGAAGCGATCACACCTTCTATAAAAGCATTGATTTGATAAAGGTTGGTGTAGGATTCATCCCAATATTTATGGGTGGGGGAAGAGGAAGCGTTTATGCTATTTAGATAAATATAATCATTTTGTTGAAAAGATTCCAATTCATCAGTGTATTTTCCAAGATCGTAACTCAAACCAGAACCTCCATAAAACAGAGGAGTTTCTCTGAGGTTGGAATATAAATTGGAAAGCGCCAATTTAGTAGAGTAAGGATCGGAGTACACATCTTCGGTGTTGAGCTGATTGTTGGGTAGATCGATATCCACCAATTCTTCACAGGCTGTTAGGCTTAGGCATAGGATTCCTATACCTAGGCCTTTCTTTAGGATTAGGTGTATGGTTTTCATTATAATATTATTTTTTAGAAAGTGAGTTGAGCACCAAAGGAAATAGCGCGAAGAGGAGGTAGGTTGCCTATATTCGTAAACTCGGGGTCGATACCGTAATAGTTAGTCCAAGTCCATAGATTCTGTGCTTGAACGTATAAACGAATCATTTCTACCCCTAGTTTAGGAAATGAATACTGATAGGCAAGGGACAGGTTTTTGAAGCGAATAAAAGACGCATCGCTAATGGCTCGATTGCTTTCCCACATAGTGGTAATTTGCTCGAATGCATTTGAATTACTTGTAGTAGCTGCTGTATAATTTCCGTTTGGAGTGGTAGGTGTCCAACGATTGATGGCTTCTACTGGATAATTGGAAGATAGTAACCCCGGAACTGTCATCACTTTGTCGTAATTGTAATTCGTTTGTTTTACGAATTGAAACAAAAAGTCTAAACTAAAGTTTTTATAAGAAATAGTGTTTTGAAGCCCTCCATGAAATTTCATTTCTACTTCTTTAAAAACTTTTTTGTCAGAAGCGTTGATCAGATTGTTTTGATCGTAATCTGTGAATTTATAAAGCCCTGAGTTTGGATCGATTCCTTCGTAATTATAAACGCCAACTATATTGATACTCTTTCCAATAACGTATCTGTTCTTGTAAGTAGATTCTTCAAGTCCAGGAAAGGAGGTAAGTTTGTTTTCAGGAAGGGAGATATTAAAATTAGTGGTCCAATTCCAGTTTGCCTTTTGAAGATTAGAAGTGTTTAGAGTAAACTCCCAACCCCTGTTTTGAACTGTAGCTCCAAAATTGTCGGTTACCGAAGGAAACCCTGTAATTTTAGGAAGTTGTATGGCAATAAGCTGATTGGAAGAACGGTTTTGATACCATGCCACGCTAGCATTGACTCTATCTTTAAACAAACCGAACTCCAAAGCAGCTTCTAGTTTGGTGGTTTTTTCCCAACTATAGTTGGGGTTATAGAGACGAGAAGGGTATAAGCCCGCTAATCCATCATAGAGTGCAGTTGTAGCTGTGTAAGTGTCCAAATACATATAATCCCCTACATTGTCAGAACCCGTAGTTCCATAACTACCTCTCAACTTACCAAAATTCAACCATGACAAGTTTTTAGCAAAAGACTCTTTAGAGAAAATCCAAGCTACACCTACCGCACCAAAATTTCCGAATTTGTTATTCTCTCCAAAACGACTCGAACCGTCTCGTCTCCCTGTAATGTTTAGAATATATTTGTCATTATAGGCATAGTTCAAACGCACAAAGAGCGCAGCATATTTGTATTGACTACTTCCAATTTTGTTGATGGTCTTTGTCTTTGCCAAGCCTATATTCGTTATAAAAGCATTGGAGCTAAAGTTAGAACCCGTAATGCTAGAAATATTTGAATGGTTGGATTGAACAGTACCCCCAACCAAGGCTTTCAAAGCATGCACTCCCCATTTTTTCTCCCAATGGAGCTGAGGTTCTATGATAAAAGAGTTAGAATTATTGCTAGCTTCTTGGGATTTTGAACGTTCACTCGTGAAATTTGCAATAGGGTTATAGATTGTATGTGGAGTTAATACCCGTTCCTCTAAGTTATTGGTGGTTATACCTGCGTTGAGTTTAAAACTCGTTGAAGGTGCAATTTTATAAGCTATTTGTGTGTTGAGCACCAACATTCTAGCTTCACTATCATAGGTTTTTTTCAATTGAGCAAGTGGATTTTCAAAGGTTCCATTCTGCCAGTTTAAACTACCATCTGCTTGATATAAAGAAGGAGCATTAGGAGGTAAAAATAAAGAAGGGGTGGTTAAATCCGCAGATGGTAAATCGTTGGTTGATACCGAATAATTAGTTGCCACATTAATGTTCCATTTATCGTCTTTGGAACGGTGATTTAAGTTAATTAAAGCCGAGTTTCTAACGAAACCTTTACCCGATTGTGGGAAAACCGTACCGTTCTCACCATGCGCTAGATTCACGTTAAATCGAGTAAAATCATTACCACCCGAAACTCCTAAGGAAAGATCTTTGCTGATTGCCGTTCCACCAATCAATTCTTTTTGCCAATCGGTGTATCGGTTTCTATCCCAAGTTCTAACCATATCGTATTCGTAAGGAGGTGGTACAGTAATTCCATCATTAGCAAAAGCCTCGTCTCTCATTTGGTTGAACTGCTGCGTATTCATCATATTCATGAACTTGGCTACTTTTGAGAAGCTCGTTGAAGAATTAACAGTAAAACGCGTTTTTCCTGCGATTCCTTTCTTGGTGGTAATCAACACCACGCCATTAGCACCACGAGAGCCGTAAATAGCTGTAGCATCGGCATCTTTTAGAATCTCAATAGACTCAATATCTTTGGAGTTGATGTTGTTAAGTAAACTCATCGAATTTTTAAAAAGACCCATCGATAGTCCTGAACCATTTAGAATAGAGGTATCTGTCATAGGAACACCATCAATTATATACATAGGAAAGTTTGAGGCTGTATTAGAAGATCCCAAACTATTCCTACCTCGAATTTCTACTTTAAATCCACCACCTGCAATACCCGTGTTTTGGGTGATATGAACACCTGGCATTCTTCCTTGCAATGCTTGCAGTGGATTTACCACAGGGCTTAATTCTAAGTCCTTAGCGGTGATTCTCGCAATACTTCCTGTCTGTTCTCTTTCCTTCACAGAGTAGTATCCAGTATTAATGGTAATCTCTTTAAGAGACTCTGTGTTTTGATTTAGTTTTATATTCATAATGGGTGAGGTAACCTCTCTTTCTTGGGAAGTGTATCCCATATATTCAAAGAGCAAACTAGCTCCTTTGGGTGCTTTTATTCTAAAAGTTCCATTACTGCCAGTAACTGTTGCGGATTGTGTTCCTTTAATAAGAACCGTTACGCCTATAAGTGGTCCTTCGGAGTCTTCTACCTTTCCCTGCACAGTGATGATTTCCTGTGCAAAGATGGAAGTAGAGAAACAAAAGCAGACCCACAGTAAGCCGAGATAGCCTGTGTTGTATTTGTTTTTCATAATTATAAATGTTGATTGGTTGATGCGCGAATGCGTAAATTTGTTGATTTGCAAAGGAGCGAAGAGGCAGGGCCGAGCGTAAAGTTTTAGTCTAGTAGACTAAAATAGCGATGGAGCCAGCAGGCGTGCTGGAGTAAGAAGCAAAGAAGTTAAGCTCTGATTACTTTTCTCATTCCCCTATTTTCTATCTACTGTCTCCTAATTTCCGTCCCCTATTCAAGCTATTTAAAAGGATTAACTCTCATCATTTTCACATTGATAACAGTATCCTTCGTAGCAGTGAATTGTTTCATTTCAAAACCTTGAGATACAATAGCAATACGACCACCTTTCAGAACGGTATATTCATATTTGCCATCTTTAGCAGAGGTAGTATGAGCTATATTTCCAGGAACCCTTTCTCCATAGACATCAAATTGAGCTATGGTAGCATTACCAATCGGTTTACCACTTGGATCGGTTATTTTTCCACTAATCTTGATGCGTTTGTGGATATCTATTTTCTTTTCAAAATCGGTTAGTTCATTGGCTGGATAAGCAGGGGGATTAGTTCTTTTGCTAAGTCTAAAAAACAAGTCTTTAGTTTGATTCTCGTTGATATTGCGAATGGTTGTTGGCATATATCTATTAAATCCATCTTGGATAACTATTGTTCCTCCTTTGTTTATGGTGAATTTATAAGACCCATCTTTCTCTACAAAAGTGTGTCTGTTAGTTCCTATATTATCTCCATCTGCCCAATAATCAGCTACTCCTTTTTCGGCTATAGTTATGATTCCTATTGGTGGTTTACCCGTGTCTTTAACGGTTATTTTTCCTGTTATAGTTACTGTTTCTTTTTTCTGAGCATAGATTGCTCCACTTATGATTACTAGAATTAGTATCATACTGTTTTTTAAATTTCTAAATGTCATATTGATTGTATTTTTTTAAATAGCTAAAAAGCAAAGGAGCTAAGAATGGTTGATTTCTTTGTAATGTTGATTTGTTATACGTGAATGCACAAATTTGTGAATCTGTGAATGCGTGAATGCGCAAATTTGCGAAGAAGCAAAGGAGCAGGGTCGAGCGTAAAGTTTTAGTCTAGTAGACTAAAATAGCGACGGAGCTAGCAGGCGTGCTGGAGTTAGAAGCAAAGAAGCTGATATCTGATTAATCATTATCGTCTCCTACTTTCAGTCTACTGCTCCAGTCTCCTAATAACTGTCCACTAGACATTTCATTAACGCTCTGCCCCCTCGTCCCCTGTCTACTGTCTCCTTTTTAAAAACATAGTTCATCCTATAGCCAAACGCCAGCTGGCTCGTTCGCTATAAATGTCTACTAGACATTTCTTTAACGCTCCGCCCTCAACATCCCGTTGAAAGCATCGTAAATTGTAGTAGTTTTTTACTTGTAGAAATCCGTAGACAAGTTTGTAGAATTCCAATCTGAGGTTGCAAAACCTAGTTTAGTAATACGGATTGTTGAGTTTCTCTTGCAGAAAGTGATTAACTATTTAGAATAAGCTCATTTACAAGTTCTCTTTCATAGTTGTTTGGGATTGTTTACTCGATTCTCTACCGTCATTGCGGACCTGATCCGCAATCTCAACAATGAGGACTCGAGACTTAGTTAATTTATAATTTGAGTAATTGAAAGTTACTTTTATAGCTAAGAGGCTAATGAGCAAAGAAGCTAAGGGAGAATGGTGACAGTATATTAACTTTATGTCATACATACTAAGACACTTACTTACCACCGGTGTGTTTCCCATCTTTTTCCATATAAAATCGCTCACACACCGCTAGCACTACGGCTACAACTGGCTGACACTACGCTTTAGAGTAGAGGGAGACTAGGGGTTGACTAGAGGGAGTCATAGAGTATCTATTTTTTATGATAGACATTCGATCTTGGGAGAGGTGTTTTTGTATTTCTGCATTTTCGCCTTTTCGATATCTAATATTCACATCTAGCATTCACTCTACAACAAAAGCGATTGGCAATTGGCGATTAGCAATTGGCGATTAGCAATTGGAAACAGGCGACTGAAAAGAGTATTGGTCAATCCGCAATCTCATTGTCTGAACTTTGATTTAAAGGATTAAGTGATTCTTATGATTTGGAGACGAGAGTATGAAAAATACGAATATGTGTTGTGTGACTAGTTTAGAGAACAAGCCTATAGTAGAAATTGAGATATATAGATTAGAAAAAAATCATTTTAAATTTTCAGCATTCCGCAATACCAAAAGGGTAGAAGGGAGCTAATTTCGTTAAGAATATCAATCTAAGTTTTGCAAAACATTTTAAGTAGTGATTGAAAATTCTCAAAAACGCAGACATAAAGAAGCCTCGTTGTACAGTAAAATGTGAGTATTAGATTTCTAAGTATCAGACCTATTATAAAAGGTAAGGCGTGAGTACTCACATTATCCGTAATAGAGACACTGGTATACCAACAAACAAGATAAGTGAGGTCATGCCTAGGTCATGAGCCTTTCTACTTATCGTCTTGTTTAAAAAAGTACCAGTTTTCTATTACAAGAGTCAAAGCAATAGCTTTAATATTTTAAAAGTATTGCAAATTACAGTTCTATCAGTAATTCTGCAACAAACATAAACAATTTAAACTATATGTGGAAATATATTACCACAAAATTTCAATAATAATTCTACACTTTGCGGTAAAAGTAAAACATATGCTAGACGATAAAAAGAAGAGTGAGTTTCTAATTAAATTTGGAAATAAGGTTGTTGAGATTAAGAAAAAGAAGAAACTTAGTTTTAGAGATATAGCAAATAACTGTGACCTAGACCATAGTTATATTGGCAAAATAGCCAAAGGAACAGAAAATATTACTTTGGAAACTGTACTTAATTTATCTTATGGGTTGGGAGAAATGCCTAAAGTATTAATGGATTTTTATTTTGAAATGAAAGAAGAAGACATACAAAAGTAAAGGATTAAGATATAATGTCTCTATAATATTATTAAGGATTCTATTCTCTCAAAGAAGTAAAGTCTGAATTTCTTAGACCACAATTAACAGATTTTTTCCAAAAATCTTTCTACCCCACATTATATAGAAAAATAAAACACTAAATTTCAATGGATGATTATTTTGATATCTTTTGATATCATATGATTTATTTTTATTTGTAAGTTGTTTAAAATCAATCTATTGTTTATCCTTAAAAGTGCTTTGTTCGGGAGCTCTTCGAGTATTTCTAGTGTTTACTTGGGCTAGAGGCCCGTTTTCCGAACAAGACCCAAACAAGACCCGAAGGAAAGTCGAAGGAAAGTCGAAGGAGACAGAAATTTGGTGATAGAAATTAGATGACAGGAGACTGATGAACCTGGCTAGCGCAAGCATCTTGCTCGTGTCATATTAGATTATGGTCTAGAAGAACTGATGAAAATAGATATATCGTATTAAGTAATATAGAAGCACAAGCGTGGTGCTTGTGGCAGAGAGGGGAAATTGGAGATCAAAATTATATAGGAGGATATCATCTAGATGAAACTATAGGTCAAACAGCAAAAGAATATGGTACGAAAAAGGATCTTTAATTTAATAAAAAAGAGTATTGTATTAATTTTAGTAATATTTTATTCGTGTAACTCCTCATCAACTTTGTTTTTTAAGAACGATATAATGTGTTGTAAAGGTGTAGAAGATTTTGACTATGAGGATATTGAATTCATAAATAATAAAGAGTTTAAAAAGATAGAAAACTTCATTAAAAAAGAATACAATGCTAAGTCTATCCGAAATATTTATTTTATAAAATATAAAGAATTATACTATTGTGAATTTTTTATATATGATTATTCAATAGAATGTTTGCTTTTGGATAAAAATATGGAAGTTAATTTTCATGATAGAGTTGACTTTGATTGGTGATTTTTTTAATAGATATGTGACCAGATTGTACCTTAATTCCGAGCCATCGAGTATCAGGGATAGATGAATATGAGCTTAAGAGATAGTTTAGGAAATAAGCCCCTCCTGCTGGCGCAAGCATCTTGCTCGTGGCATATTAGAATATTGCAAGAAGTTATTGTAATGGTCTACAAGAACTACTGAAAATAGATATAGTGTATTAAGTAATATAGAAGGCACAAGCGTGTCGCTTGCGCCAGCGGGGAGATTGTAATCTTAAATTTGTAATAGCGGGTTGTTAGATTGATTAAAACCTTTAGACTTAAGATTATTATTGGTTTCTTATTACTCTGTCTAAAATTGCTATTTGACCATTATGCCATGATTGATGTTTGATTAGGGTCATTAATGCTTCATATTTTGTTTTAGCGATTGGATTTGGGATAGACGTTTCACTATTTAATTCTTCCATATTAATTTTATTGATTTCAATAAAAATTAAATCAAAGATAAATTCATATAAATCTAATAGTCCCTCATTATTGGGTTTTTCATCCAAATGCATTGTTGGTAAAGACCCAGGACCATAGAATTTCTTAAAGTCTTGCATATTGATTCTTTCTCTTACTTGCTCATTTACTCCTGAAATAGAAGCTATTCCATGTAAGTAGTTTGCTAATATTAAATGTCCTATTTGCCAATTCATGTTTGTTTCAAGTATCTCTGGAGATACATTCCATTTTTCAATATCAATATTTTTAATAAACGTATCTGTTTTTTCTTTCACTGAGGTTATTTGTTCTTTTATTACTTCAAGTATATTCATGTTGGGTTTGTTTTTTATTAGTAATGTTCTCGTGCAGTTAAACTAATTACCAATCGTTAAATCAAATTAGTTTGCCTGAACTACCATCAAATTTAAAATAAAATTGAATACTGGATTTCAATGATGATTAAAATGAAATCATTTGATTTATTTTTATTTGTAAGGTATTTAAAATTAGTGTTTTATTTATTTATAAAAGTGCTTTGTTCGGGTGCTCTTCGGGAATTTCCAGTGTTTACTTGGAAGTGGCCCGTTTTTCAGGGTTGAGCGTTAAGAAAATGTCTAGTAGACATTTTTAGTGAAGAAGCCAGGAGGCGTGTTGGCTAGAAGGAGACTAGGAGACAGAGACTAGGAGAATGGGGATTGGAAGATGAAGTGAAAGCAACAAAGTTTTGTAAGAAAGGGTTGAAGTCTATTGATTTAGATTTCAACCCTTTTTTAGTTCCTATCAAAAGCTAGGATAAGGTATGGATGAAGAGCATAATGCCTAGTCAAGGTCCACTCAAAGCGCTATCTTTATTTTAAGTGTTAAATGCAACTATTTATCTTGAGTTGGAGGTAATGAAGTCCATAATATTTTCAGGGGTTATGTTTAATATACTGTCTGTTTTTGAGTTTTTTATGTACATAACTCCTAAATGTGGTTCTGAAATAAAGTCATAGTCATGCATTATATAAGTGTTTTTCTTAGTTTTAAAGCTATCAATATCAACAGAGTTGCCAGTATTGTTAACTATGAGTAGTTCATCTTTATCTAACTCTTTATCTTGAACATAGGATATGAATGCATTAAAGCATTTAATACAAGCTATAGAATTTTCATTGATAATATATACCTTCTTAACTTCTTTGGATATTTTTGAACCTATGTTTTTTTCAATATTTTGAATAATCAGGTCTTTTTGTGAACAAGCTATACTTAATGTAATTAAACTAAAGAGTATCAAGTATTTCATAACGTGTTTTTCCATAAATTCTATTTTCGGTTGAACCTAGATAAATTTTATCATTAATTAATAGTATATTATTTGCGTCATATTTTTCTGTATCAAAAGCTCTCTCTTTTTTAAATGAAAAATTATGGTCTAATTCTCGAATTTTTAAAAGAGAAGCGGGAAGATTAACATTTTTAGCCCCTTCATTTTGGACTAGAATGAAATAATAACTGTTACTTGTCTTATTATACATTATGCTCTGTATATATGTTTTGAGGTCTTTTTCATCAATGATTTTGATTTTTTTGGCTAATTCTAAATCCTTATTTAAAATGGAAATATAATTGTCGTGAATAGTGTAGAAGATATGCCCATTTTGGATGCTTAGAGAGCTGTAGTCGAAGGGACTTGCTAAGACAATTGTATCTTTTATATTTTCATGGAATCCTTTTAAACCTAGTTTGAGTTCTTGATTGGATTTGAAAGCATTTTTAAGGTGTAATGCATGAAAACTTCTATTTTGATTCTCATAGAAAAAGTCAAAAGAACCATTATTTGCTTCGATTATGCTATCGTTTGCTTGGTAGTAGATAGAAAATAAAAGGTCGTTTATATTTGGATAGTTAATGGTGTTATTCTTAAAAGGGAAAAAAATATAATTATCCTTTAGGTTCATTTTTTTTTTCAAGTATTCCGTCTTGGTAACCTCACCATGGCGGTCTATTAGATTAATAGTATTTTCTGACCCTAAAGTAAGTAGTATTGAATCTCTGGAAAATACTTTCAAATTGTTTATATCTTCGTTTGAATCGACTTTTAATACTGTAGAGTCTAAAAGAATCCCAGATCCATCAAAGAATTTGATAATCTGGTTGTGACGCGGTTTTAGAAAATAAACTTCTTCTTTATTTGTTTCTTTATTGAAAAACACTCCCCTGTCAATTAGTTCGGTATTAAAACCGATATTAAATTCTACTGTATTTTTATTTTCTTCTACACAAGAAAAGAATAAAAATACAGTAGAAAAACTTATTACTAAGTTTTTTATCATTTTAGTTTGTTTTAAATTGAATTACAAAATCGTTTGACGAATCTCTCTTATTTTGAAATTTATAAAAATAGATATTACTATTATCGTTATGTTCAACAATTAGCTCTAGATTGTTTTGAGCGTATTCATATTTAAGATCTGCAATCGAGATATACTCCTGTAGTTGTTCTTGAGGAACTAGATCTTTTTCCTTAACAATTACTATTTCTGGCATACAGTCTCCAGGTGGGAAAGTACATACTCTTGTTCTTGAATAAAAAGTCTCCCAAGTGTATGAAGATTGTGAAACAATATCTGCTCTTTTTAATACGTAAGAATCGTCAATCTCTGTATTAGGAGAATTCATTTTTGTTTTAGACTGTTGTTCAGTAGATACATTGTTATCTTCTGTAGAACAAGAAGCTAAGGCAATGGATAATAGGGGAATTAAAAAAATTTTTTCATAATGTAAAATATTTGATTGAATAGCTAATGTAATTATTTTTTAATATAAAAGCCAATAATACTCAAGTGTTTTCTCTTCTAAATGATAAAAATGATTGTTTTATATTTGTTATTTTAGTACAATTAGTAATTAAATATTGTTTTATTTTTAAAAAAAAATAAACATTATTAATTGTATTAAATAAAATTAAGTTTTTTTTATGATATAAATTTTGTGTTTATATTGTTAATTGAAACATCTTTTTTTGAAATATTGTGCTGAATTGGTAGATGATTTTTAAATATATATGAATTGACATAACAGAATGAGAAATAGTAGAACTTTTTCTACTAACCATCTTTGAAAGAGTATAGGAAGTAAAATCGAGATTATGAACTCTTAGTAAAAAAACAGAACTCTTACATATTTCTAATAACTTAAGTGTCCTATTTTGAATTGAATCATCATAGAATTGTTTGATTAAAACCTTTAGACTTAATGTTAGTTTATTGGTTTCTCATCACTCTGTCTAAAATTGCTATTTGACCATTATCTCATGATTGATGTTTGAAATGTTTTATATTTTGTTTTAACGATTGGATTTGAGATAAACGTTTCATTACTTAATTCTATGATTTAATTATATTTGTAAGGTGTTTAAAATCAGTGTTTTATTTGTTTATAAAAGTGCTTTGTTCGGGGACTCTTCGGGGATTTCCAGTGTTTACTTGGGCTAGAGGCCCGTTTTCCGAACAAGACCCAAACAAGACCCGAAGGAAACTGGAATTGGGAGACAGAAATTAGATGACAGGAGACTGATGAACCTGGCTAGCGCAAGCATCTTGCTCGTGCCATATTAGAATATTGTAAGAAGTTATTGTGATGGTTTAGAAGAAATGTTGAAAATAGATATAGCATATTAAGTAATATAGAAGGCACAAGCGTGACTGCGCCAGTAGGGGTAAAAAAGATATTCTGATTATAATTGGTATTTGCTTTTTTATTCCGATAAATTTATTAAATTTGAGTTAATTTAATAAAATATGCGTTATTTTTTTGTTTTTTTTATGATTGTGTTATTTGTTTCCTGTTCTAGAGATAATGGTGATGAAACTATTTTTAATAGTAATCAAATACAGAGGGAGCTTGGTAAGGAAGAAAGTCTAATAGATTTTATGAATATAGATCGTTTAGATAAAGATTCATCTATCGCACAAAATTTATTAAATAACATTAACTACCCTACAGAAGATCTTGATCTTGATAATATTAAAAAAGCAACTTATGGTTGGACAAACTTTTTAGTTTTTGAAATACCGTTTAAAATAAATCCAGATAAAAGACTATCGGTTTTTAATATAAATAATGACTATTTAACCACTATAACAGAATTAAATACTATAGATGATAATTTAATATCCGTTATGGTTACTTCAACTGATGAAGAAGTTCTATATCGTTTTGATATGCAAAATGGAGAGAGATTTGCTAATTTTGAAGATGTAAATTTTGGATATCAACTTCAAAGGTTCATATATTCTAACTTCAATGAAATCATAGAAATAGAAGGATATAAATACCCTGCAATGGATAATTGTGGAAAATACAGTTTCAGTGTATGTATGGAATGTGGATATGAGGTGTGTGATCAAGATTGGAGATGTAGAGTTGCTTCATCTGTTTCAGGTCCTCTTTTTGCAGCAGGATTAGCCATTACTTGTGGTATATCTCAAATTTTTTAAAATGAGTAGGTTTTTAATTATTTGGGGAGGGGCTTTAATTTTACTTCTTTTTATAGCTATATATTTTATGGTAAACGGAAGTGGTATTGCTTCTGGACTATTGTATGAGAATTTTATTATTCAGGTTATTTTATTTTTAATAGTTCTTTTTTTAAAGAATATTTTAAAAAAGAAAGTAAAAACTCGTAGTATTTCACATAAATAATGTGATTTACTTTATATTATTAGAGAGTGTATTTTATTTTATACTTTTTGATTTTTCAAAAATTAGTTTTATCGATTAAATCTAATCGCACGGATTTACTTCCCGGCTAGCGCGAGGTGTGCCGTGAATGAATAACAAATATTAACTGTTATTCAATGTCGGATAAAAGATGGTGGTAGGTCCACCGAAATCGCTGTGCAAGCGGGGGTTTCAAACCGCCTCTCGGTGCTAAAGGAGTAATTCTGCGGTATTGAACGGAAAGAGGAAAAGGTTGGCAAGACCAATCAGGTATGAGTAAGAGAGATGAATGCAAATGAACCACTGAAGAAGTGATGAGATAGCGGAACATATTGTCAAAACTATCGTAATAAGGAGAAGTTTGATTTCTTAGGATTTACTTTTAAGCCGCAACCAACAGCTTCCAATCGAGGAGGTATGTTTTTGGGCTACGATTGCGCCATAAGTCAAAGTTCCCAAAGCCGTATAGTAGGCGGATGGAAGCAATGGCGGTTTCACAAGGATAGTACCTTGACTATCCAAAAGATTGCTACAAGAATCAATCAACAAATGGTAGGTGTAATCCGTTACTATGGCAAGTTTAAGCTTTGGTCATTACAGACCTTGGTACGACGATTTCATTTACGTTTAGCCAAATGGGTATTGAATAAGTACAAACGTTTTAAAGGTAGTTACAGTAAAGCATACAGATGGTTGCACACAATAAAAGCAAGCTATCCTACCCTGTTTTATCATTGGCAGCTCTTTAGAACGATGTGATTTACATGACAAGAGCCGTATGAACCGAGAGGTTCACGTACGGTTCTGTGAGAGGCTTGGGCTGAAATGCCTTTGCCTACTCGACCATCCTGCTCGTGACATATTAGATCGGAGTATTGCAAGAAGTTATTGTAATGGTCTAGAAGAAAAGCAGAAAATAGATATAGCGTATTAAGTAATATAGAAGGCACAAGCGTCACGCTTGCGCCAGCGGAGGCAGAAAAGCAAAAAGCGATTAGCCAATTGTGATGCGTGAACAAGGATGAGGTAATCAGGGGACTGAAAAGAGCGAAGCCAATGGCGATTCGATTTCCGAATATCGAAATGTATAAGCATAAAAAAAGCCATTTGAAAGACTCAAACAGCTTTGTATTATAAGTTAAGAAATCATACTATAGTTTTTCAATTTCATCAACAGATAGACCTGTAACTTCTGAAATATTCTCAAGAGTCATTCCCATAGCTTTTAATTTAACAGCTAAGGCACGTTTCTCAAGTTCAATTCCTTTCTCGATTCCTTTTTCCATTCCTTCTTGGAATCCGATTCGCTCTTGAGTTAAACGAATGCTCTCAGCATCGCGCTTCCTCTTTAAACTTGCTTCATATGAAATCATATCTTCCTTATTTAAATTAGCAACTTTTCCTATATCAAAGATAAGACCAAATACCCTGATATCCAAACAGGAAGGTATTTTATCGAACTTGCTTAAGTTTTTTAATGTATACATCCACTGATCCATATAACTCGTAACTTCAGCTTCTCCTTTCCTGAAGTTAGGAATAACTAGAAACTTAAATCCCAACTTATCGTAAAAGATTTCTTTGGTTTCCTTTTCTAATAAGGCTACATCATAATAGTATTTATCCGGGTGTAATTTATCTAATTCAAATTCCAATACTCCAATGAAATAGACTTCAGGCAATTCATAAGTATTGCCCTCAACGCCACGTTTAGCTAATCTATTAATCAACCGCGATATATAAAAAACGGTGCGATCCTTAAAAAAGTCTTGACTAATTTGCTGCATCTCTATGATAAAATGCTCACCGTCTTCTCCTGTGCAATACAAATCAAACACTGCTTTGCGATCCTGTTCTAAATCTCCGTCCTGCTCTACAGATTCGTAATGCAAATCCTTTATCACTTTTTCTCCTTCGAACAAACTGTTTAAAAAGTTTATCAAGTTTAATTTGTATTCCTCTCTTCCAAAATAATACTTGAAACCCCAATCCGTATTAAAACTTACATATTTACCTAAATTGTTTTTTGACTTACTCATATTTACACTTTAAACTATTAAAAATAAGCATTTTAAAAACATTTAATCAATCTAACTTGCTATAAATCATAGCAAAGTGATCAGAAATAATTATGTCACAAATGGTGTTTTTTACTAAGAACTTGCAAGTCTTGACAGATTGTGGAGTTTTGAGGTTTTGAGGAAGATTATGTCACTTTTGGTTAATCAGTGAACTATTAACTTTTCCCAATCTCAACAAGCCGAGTAATAAAAAAAAAGTGACACTAGATTTCAAAAGATGATTAAAATGATCTCGTTTGATATAATTTGATTTATTTTTATTTGTAAGGTATTTAAAATCCATATTTTATTTATTTATAAAAGTGCTTTGTTCGGGGACTCTTCGGGGATTTCCAGTGTTTACTTGGAAGTGGCCCGTTTTTCAGGGTCGAGCGTTAAGAAAATGTCTAGTAGACATTTTTAGTGAAGAAGCCAGGAGGAGTGTTGGCTAGAAGGAGACTAGGAGACAGAGACTAGGAGAATGGGGATTGGAAGATGAAGTGAAAGCAACAAAGTTTTGTAAGAAAGGGTTGAAGTCTATTTATTTAGATTTCAACCTTTTTTAGTTCCTATCAAAAGCTAGGATTAGGGTTGGATAAAGTGTGAAATGTTTAGTCAAGGTCCATTAAAGGTCTATTTAAAGTTTACTTAACAAATGAAGGTTGAATGGACCCTAAGTATAGTTTTAAAGAAGGTTTAATACTTTATAGTAGAGATATCTGTGAAGACTTCTGGGTAGTAGGGGAATGGGGACTTCGCTCAAAATAGTTTTCGGAATGACGTTTAACGATAAGATTGTCGATAGTAATACCAGTATAGTGAACTGAAGAAATTAACGTTAAAATGCAGAGTTTAAAAATAGTTTCTGACAATTGTATTGGTTGTTTTTTTAAGATTTTACAGACTGTAATCTTAAATGTTTTTTATGGTATTTTTTTATAATATTCCTATGTTTTTAGCGGTATATGAGGTTATTTTAAATTTAATTGAGAGTAGAGATATATTTTATTTTTTCATTTGTATGTGTAAGTTTTTATAATTTGATTTTTTTAGTAAAAAATTAAGTTTAAATTTGATTTAACTTTTGTTAATAAAAATTAAAATACATGGTTAAAAACTACTTCTTTACTACACTAACGCTTTTATTATTTTTCTGTTCTCATTTGGTTGGTGCGCAGAATACTTTTGAAAAAGACCAAACGAAATTATGGGTCAAAAGTTTTGCGAAATCGGAAGACAAAAAAGGTGTTCTTAACTATTATCTTCCCATTAGTTTTTCTAAAGATTTTCCAATGTTGAACAAAAAGTATTCGAGTTCTAAGTATACTTATGTTTTCTATGTTGTTAAAACAGATGAATCCAACAAGAAGATTTTTTCACTTTATAACTCTGGTGAATTACACAGTTTTTTCACCGATTCTATAAAATCTACTAGAAATATTCCTATTGACCTAAGTGTTTTTGGAAAAGGTTCTATGGTGAACTTTAACTTTTACAACAAGGATTTTGCAAAGACTAAAGAAGGTATCTTTTATTTGGAAAATAACGATGAAGTAAAAAACATAGAGTTTTACGAGGCTATCGTATGTTCTACTTGCTCTCTTCCACAATCGAGATTGGAGATTCAAACCTATCTAGCTCTAAAATATGGAATCACTTTAGTTCAAAAGGGAAATTATTACGCGAGTGACAGCAGAAAAGTGTGGGATGAAGCAGCAGATGCAAAGTTTAATAATAACATCATAGGGCTAGTCAAAGACTCTTATTTTGCATTGAATCAAACGGCTAGTTATAGCAATGTCGATTCCACATTGGTGGTAAAAGCTAAAAACGCAGCGAGTTGGACCGATTATACCTATGCGGTTCTTGGAACGGACAACGGAGAAAAGGTTTTTGATTCTTCTACGGGTAAGTACAAAAGAAAATGGTTGATGCAAAACAAGGGGGATAGCAAAGTCATCTTTGATTTGGACTTGTCAATCACACCAGAGGAAGGGATGGAATATTTGTTGTTTCAAGGAAACGGACAAACTTTTTATCACGATGAAAACGACAGCTTAAAACTGAGTTTTAAAGACATCGAGATTCAAAGCAATGAAAACTCTTATTTCTCTTTAATGGTTAAAAAACCGTTTAACCTGAAATTTAAAGAAGAGGAAAAAGGCTTTAATAAGAAATATACTCTAACTTTTAATGAAGCAGGGAAAGCACCTTTTTCTATCACAGCTCAGGGTGAAGAGGGTTCTAATACCCATTCTTTTGTCTCTAATAGCTCTACATTTGATTTGAGCGGTTTGCCTAAATCGACTTATTCTTTTTCAGTAACCGATGCAGCAGGACAAGTTGCTAGCCTAGAAGGAAAGTTTATCGACGAACAAAAGCAATTGATTTCCTTAGAAGAGAATTACTTTTTAGAGCCGGGGAAAAATATGGAAATAAAACCGACTCTAGATGCAGCACTACTCGCTAAAAAACTTTCTTATAGCTGGTATTTTAACGATAAGGTTTTATCTGAGCAACCGAATTTGATAGTGAACCAAAGCGGTGCTTTTGAATTAAAGGTAACGAGTGCCGATGGAAAAAGTGAGTCGTTTCCTTTTACAGTAACGAGTCTTCAGGCATCAGCATCAAAAGTTTCAGAGTCGGGTTGGATTGTCAGTCCAAACCCAGTAGATAGAGGACAGGAGTTCACTGTTACCTATTTCTTTGACTATACGAACGAGGTGGATTTTTACATCTATACTCTAGAGGGAAAATTCATCCTTCGCGATCGATTGGGCAGTGTGAAAAACGCCAAGTATAACTATGTCTTAGAAGGTGCCACGACCTATGTCTTGGTAGCTGTTATAAACGGAAAGACATCAATGCAACACCTGATCGTTAAATAATCATCTTACTTACAATTATTTCATATGAAGTTTTTTAATACCTATAAAAAAGAGGTTTCCACTCTTTTAATGCTTGCGTTTTTTCATGGATTTGTCTTTGAAGCCATGGCTACTATCACCAGACAAACTCCACTTCACCCTTCACTGAATGTACCGTATTATGTGGATACCACTGTAGAGACTCAAGAAAACGATCTTAATCAGATAGAATCCAGTGTGCATTTGATAGATGAAGAGCAAGAAGCACTTTGGAGAGCAGAAGCAACAGGAACCACAAGAAAAGCAAGTCAGCAAAAAGCAGAGAAGGCACAAGCTGAAAAGGGAAGTTCAACGACGCTCTACCCGTCCGACATGACACATGGGGAAATAGGGAGAAGCGAACGCAATGTATTTGATGCGCCAGACGATAACTTGTTTAAAGTAGAAATCAAAGATGCTATAGACGTACATGCTAGTTATACCTTGACGTATGAAGTATACGGAATTGGAAATGCGGCAGGGGTTACCAAGAGTATCAATACCAATACGAGTACGGGAGGATTTTTTATAGAGAAAAACAAAGAATGGACTCGTGTTACCGAGTTTGTATCGCCTTACTCCCTTGGAAAAGGAGTGAATACCGTTTTGTTTACGAGTGATTTAAAGGCAGATTTGGGCTATTTGATTCGAAATCTACAAATAGAAAAAGAAGAAGGAGTTCAAACCGATTTGGTTTATATCAACGACGCGGTTAAAAAAACAGACGCTAATGAGGTGTATGTACAAGGAGTTTTAAACACGAACGATCCAGAACTACAACTTTTTATCGATGGCCGAGAGATAGCGATTTCAAACAGTGGTTTCGAAAAAATGGTAGCAGTAGATTTAGAAACTGCGAAAGAACTTTTTTTAGAAGTAAAAAAAGGAGATATCACTTTGGAAAAAAAGAGTGTAGCAGTTTCCAACATGACGGAAGTAAATCACAACAAAGCATTAGATAAGGCATTTGAGATAACTAACTATGAAGTGAATGTTCGAGAAGAACAGTATTATCAATTAGAAAACATTGCGATTACACTACCAGCGGAGAGTTATGCAGAAAACTTTAAACTCTCTATACAGGAATTAAGAGAAAGTGACTATGCACCCACGGGCATGGCGTTAAAGAATGTAACCAAAAACAAAGCAGCCTATCGATTTTTACCCGATGGAATAACGTTTGCAAAAGACGCTACAATTAAAATAAAGTACGACTTGACAAAGTTGCCAGCAGGATATAGCGCGAAGGACATACAAGTGTTTTATTTCGATACGAACCTAAAGCAATGGACTAAGGTAAAAGTATTAGATATACTAGAAGAAAGTGGAGAAGTAGTTGCTTCAACCAATCACTTTACGGACTATATAGCAGGGGTTATCCAAGAACCAGAAAGTCCAGAGGGCAATGCGTTTGCACCAACGACTATAAGTGGTATACAGGCAGCGAACCCAACGGAGAATATTTCTATGGTGAGTGTTCCTCAAATCAACGACAGAGGAGATGCATCGCTTAGTTTTCCATTGCAATTACCGGCAGCAAGGCAAGGAATGGTTCCTAGTTTATCGGTGAATTATAACAGTAGCTCCGACGAAGGAGACTTTGGTTTGGGTTGGAGTTTGTCTGTCCAATCAATTGAGGTAGACACTCGTTGGGGGGTACCTGCTTTTGATGCAACAAAGGAAACAGAGTCTTATTTGTTTAATGGAGAGGAGTTGTTATTGGTGAAACCTGATAAAACCCTTTATGCACCACATAAAGACCCTTTAATCAATAGAGTTTCAGGAGCGAAGTTTCAAAAAATGCAACATGATCCGAGTTTGGAAATTACGAGGAGTGGACTTAGTGGAGGATGGGTAGTAAAAGATAGTAAAACAGGATGGACAAATTATTTTGAGGGTGGTTCAAATGGAAAATGGTATTTATCGGAAGTTAGAGATTCTTTTGGGAATAAAATTGAGTACACTTATAGTGGCAGTAGTGGTAAAAAACCTGGATTAAGTCAAATAAAGTATAATCTTTATGAAGATGATAATTCTCAAGAAAGTATTTTTATAGTTGATATCATTAGAAAAACAAATATTGATAGTCCTTCTAAGCAAAGGATGGATGTTAAGATAAACAATAGAATAGGGAGTTCTGAAAAAAGTGTTGACTTAATTGATAAAATAAGAGTTGAATCCAGAATAAACGATTCAGATGTTTTCTTCTCTAAAAACTTCGCGGTTGAATATGAATTTAAATACAAAGAAGGAAAGTTTGGGAGAAGCTTGTTAAATAAAATCATTCAATTATCCTATAGTAATAGTGAGTTTCAAGGTTTTATATATCCTGTTCCTTCGAATATTGTTCCTGATAAGCAAGAATATATTTTTGATTATCATGACGATGTAGGAACAGGCGGTTTGTTTGAAACAACAGGTAAAACAATTAATACTTATAAAGATTATGAAACCAGTCATGAAAACCTAGGAGTTCATATTTCTGCCTTAGGTGGAGGAGAAGGAAAGTCGACGAGTTTCTCTGGAGGGGGGTCGTTTGGAGTAGTTATCCCAATTTTTCCAAATTCCTATCTACCTTTCAGTAGATCCGCTACTTTAGGGGGGAATATAGGAGGTGGAAATTCCAATTCAGAAACCAAGGTATTGATGGCAGATATTGATGGAGATGGATTGCCAGACAAGATATTTAAAGGAGGTGATGATTTCTACTATCGTAAAAATCTAGGAGGGTTATTTTCTTCGGAAGTATATACTATTAAAAAGCTACCAGGTTTGAGTTATTCTAAATCTAAAAGCAGTGATGAATCTGTTACATTGAATATATTGGCGGGTAGCGCTACGCAGTCATTTACTGAAAGTGTTTCAACTACTTCTACCTATACAGCGGATGTAAATGCGGATGGATTGTTGGATGTTGTAGTGAACGAACGCGTACATTTTGGATATATAGACCCTCAAACGAAACTGCCAACATTTAGTTTAGACAGTTCGATTACACCTGCTATAGTCATGAAGGAAGATGATGCGGCACCTGTATTAAATCCGATGCCTCAATTGGATATGGCGGATGGGTTAATGGATGTGGTTATGGTTTGGAGAGCACCGTCTCATGGACAAGTTAGAATTTCTGGTGTCGTAAATAAGCAACATATCGCTTTGCAAAGTGGTGTGAAGTTCTCTATTGAAAAATTGGAATATGCCGATATGGGAGAGGCAACTTTTATTTACGGACCACATTTAATGTTGTCTAGCAGCGATTCGCATGATCAAATTGTGAATGTTCGCAAAGGAGATGCTTTATTTTTTAGAGTACACTCCAATCAAATGCCTGTTCAGGAATTAGGTGTAACCTGGAATCCTAAGATAGAGTATTTAACCAATAACTTTCCTTCTGCATTGGGTTATCCTCAATATTCATCGTCTTATCAAGATAGTTTTATTATAGGTTCAAATTATGAACATACATTTAAACAAAACGGTAAGTATAGATTGGAATGGCCTACGTTTAATTTTACAACAGGAGAGCGAATTAATATAAAAATATCTTATTATAAAAAAGGGACTGATCCTAAGAACAATATACCTATTATTGGAAGCGATGTGGTTATTTACGAGAAGTTGAGCTTAATCAATGGAACTACCACTTTTTCATCTCCTAATATAGTTTTGGACATGAAGAATATCACTAATGATGGTAAGACCTTTCATTATGTTAAAGTAGAGGTATTGAGTGAATCAGAAGTGAATTGGAAAGATATTGATACAAATTTTAAACCTAAACTGACTTCATTAGGAATTCAAGATGATGTCATTCTGATTCCTTATTATTCTAACTATGGATATAACTATAGTGTTGGTCCTCCATCTAATTTTACTGGTTATGCAGCTAATCGAAAGATTTTAATAAAACATGATTTCTATTTTAGATTTTGTACCACTGAGCAATGTGATGATAGATATATATATCTAGTTGTAAAATATGAAGATGGTTCAGTAGCAACATTTAATAATGCCAATAATTATCCTATAACTTATGCTAAGTTTCGTTATAAAATTGCTGGTAATGGAGCAATTAAAAAGAGAGAGGTAATGGACTATCCTAATCAACAGTATAAAGATGTTGGAGCGACTAGTGAACACCTCTTGATAAATTTTGTTGGAAAAAAAGTGTTCTTTGAATACTACACACTTGATGATCATATTGGTGAACGTATAGGAGGGTATTTACATAGTCTTGAACCGACTTTAATACAATTAGTTGGAGAACCAGTAAAAGATTTCTATCAGGTTGGAGGGAATCAATACGGGTTGTATATACCTAATTCTTTTGTAGCTCATCCAAATAAAACATGGGGAGTTATGTATCGAAACTGGGGGCAATTTGCTTATAAAGGAGCTGCCCCTGGTGGAACTTATGAACCTATTAAAGGAGAGTATGTCGATATGGCTAATTTTAACTTTCACACAGTTTCAGGGAAATCTCGTGAGGATATATTAGGTGATCCAAATATGAGCTTAGATGATGTGGAGAATAATTTTGAGGATATTAAGAGTGTAGGAGGAAATGTTTCTAACTATTTTAGTATTCTAATGCCTAATAAAGAATTATATAGATGGGAGAGTCATGAACATTTATATGTGTCTAAAACAGCTATTAGTCCTTATTTGCGATTTTTAACGGATGAAATACCTGATTTAAAGCCGCCAACAGTTCCGGTTTTGAATTTTGGAGCTATTGGTATTACAAAACATTCAAAAGTTAAAAATAAAAGTTTTAATAAATCTATTGGTTTTCTAGTGGTAAATGTTGGAGATACTAAGACAGAAGGGAATAGTGACTTGTTGAATGAGTTTGTAGATATAAATGGAGATGGATTTCCAGACATCATTGGTTCAAAAACTCAGCTAACAGGAAGAAGAGGGGGATTGTCTAATAGAATTTTGAATGTTAACTTCAATACAAGTACACAGATTAATGGTTCAGGTTCTTTAGTTGGAGGAGGAAGTACTATTATTAAATCTAGTGCGTCAGACTCAGGAGGTAAGCTAAATCTTGTAGTTGGAAATCAGGCAAGTGGTTCCTTAAGTGGTAGTGCTTTTAATACCACGAATGAAACTTCTCGATTCTATGTGGATATCAATGGAGATGGATTGATAGATATAGTAGAACCAAACGGCTCAATACTAATGAATTACGGAGGGACCTTTACTACATATTCTGGTGGAGCATGGGGTGCTTTACAGAAACAAGCGTCTACAACCCAAACGAAAGGTGGAGGGGCAGGAGTTGGGTTTTCGGCTATATCCAATATGGATATCTCTTTAGGAGCTAGTGCTTCTCATAGTGTTTCGAAGGACAAGGTCACCTATATGGATTTAAACGGAGATGGGCTACCTGAAAAGATAGTAGATGGTTCTACTTACTTTATAAATTTGGGAACTCGTTTTGACACTACTGCTAATGCTTTGCCAGGTACTCAAACACAGAAATCTACTGAAGCTGGGGTAAATGGAAATGGTACTGTTTGTATTTATTTTACAGTACCGATTATTTTTACAGGACCTAAAATATGCGTATCAGTTGGTGGTAGTAGTGGAAGAAGTTATTCTAGTGAAGAGTCGAGATATATGGATTTTGATGCAGATGGAAATATAGATTATGTTACTTCGGAAAAGAACGAAAGCGTTACGGTTTTTCCTTCTCGTGTTAGACGTACCAATCTCTTGAAAAAAGTTACACAATCTACTGGGGCAACTATTGAGTTAGATTACAGTGTTACAAATCCTATTGACAAGAAACCAATCGGTGCTACTTATAAAATGCCTTACAAGAAATGGGCATTGACCAAAGTGACTGTTTATGATGGTTTTATTGGAGATGGTGAAAATTATACGAGATATGCTTACGAATATTTTAATGGATATAAGGATCGAAAAGAGCGCAGTTTCTTAGGATTTGGAGAAACTAGGTCTCATTTATTAGACAAGAATGGTGTTCCTTATCGCACAAATGTTACAGAATATTTGAACAATGATATGACCGATGCTCAGTTGTACAGACCGGGGATTAGCTCTGATTTGAAACAGTTTTTATACAAAAAAGGATTGACTAAAAGAACCTACACTTTAGACAGAACGAAGCGAATGTTGAATGAATCTTTATATACGTACAAGTTTTATGATAGTGCAAAAGTACTCGGAGATCTTAATACAACCACCAATTTGTCTAGTGAAGTGTCTGTATATACAGATAAACTATCTGTATTGCCATTGGTTACTTCTATTATAAATCGAGTAACAAGTTTTGATGAGGATGTTCAGAATAGTTCTTTGACTAAAGAAACAACTCAGAAGTTCAATTTATATGACAAATTCGGAAACGTAAAAAAATATCTAGATGTTAAGAGAGGGGTAACCGTAGATATGGAATATAACTATGGTATAAAAACCTTGCCAACGAGTCATCGAGTAAGTACAACATCAGGAAATCAAATGCTTCGAATGACAAAAGCAATATCTGATGATGGAATTCTAATTCATGAAATTAAAAAGTATATTACACCAACAAAATTTGCGACTTACAATTTTGAATATAATGAATTAGGAAATTTGACTAAAAAGATTTTCCCTGCGCAAAATGGGACAAGGTATTTTTATGAATATGAGTATGGACAATTCTATACATACAACACTGGTGATGATTTTAATGATTTTAATCATAGAAGAATAGCTCCCTCTACTATTCGGGATCCTTTTGGGAATGAGATGAAAATGATGTATAATGCTAGTGGATTACCAATTCGCGTTATGGATTTCTATGGAGAAGAAGTTACTTATAAATATGATCGAATAAATAGGCTTCTGGAAGTGAAAGGACCTTATGATTTAGAATGGACCATTCGAAATGAATTTGTAAGCAATCGCGTTGCTATCAGTAAACACAATTTGGGTCAAGGAAATGTGTTACACACCAGTATGATTAATGATGGATTAGGAAGAACATTACAAGTTAAGAAGGAAACATTACCTAGTGAGGATAGTCCTATGTGTGGGGGGCAGCTACCAGAGGTAAGACTGGCTGTTTCTGGTGATATTGTATATGATGAATTTGGAAGATCTATTGAAAATTATTTATCAGAAGAGGAATTAGCATGTCCGAATACAACACCTTTGGATGTGTTATTAAGAAATTACTATCAAGGACCTCGTACACCTGAAAAGCGAATTAATCGAATTTACGATCAAAATGACAGAGTCGTTGAAGAATTGGTTTTTGGAACGAATGCTAAAACGAAAACGAAATATGCATTTGGAAAGGACAGAAACGGACTGCAACAATTCACTCAGGAAATTACTTTGCCAGAAGGAAATAAAACTATTAGTTATACGAATGAATTGGGATTGACAACAAGTCAAAAGCAAGTGAGCAGTTCAGGTGATTTATGGACTTCGTATGTCTATGATCAAATTGGTCAAACTAAAGAAGTTAAGAATGCTTTAGAACAAAGCACTACTTATATTTACGACAACTTAGGAAGAGTTAGCCAAAAGTTTTTACCAGCTTCTGGAATAACAAATTTTACTTATGATGATTTAGGAAACATTACTAACAAAACAGATAGTAATGGGACTTCTATCAATTATAAATATGAGTTTAATCGACTAAAAGAAATAAACGAACCTACAATTCAAACAAAATTTTTCTATGATGTTAGGGGACATTTAGACAGAATGGAAGACTTGTCAGGAAGTCAAGAGTTTACTTATGGAAAATTAGGCGAGGTGATTGAAGAGTTTAAGACAGTTAATGATGCTAACGGTGTACCTAAATATTTTAGAACGAAATATAAATATGATTCGTGGGGGCGTATTTTAGAAATGGTTTATCCAGATAATGAACATCTATATTATATTTATAATCGAGTAGGACAACTGACTACAATTCAAAGTAATCATTTCAATTTTTATTTAGAGGATGTGAAATACACACATTTCGATCAACCTTATTATATGAAATATGGTAATGGAGTTGAAATGCATCAGGAATTCGATTTAACAGAACGATTACGTGCCGCCCAATTGAGTTCCCCTGATTTAGGAGTCCCTAATTTGATGCATGTTTTCTCGAGAAGTGTATATGGATTTGATAGAAATAATAATATTACAAGTCAGTCCAATGATTTTAGTCAGCATCAAAATATTGTTGTAGGTGGAACTTCGCAACGCGTACATCAATATGACGATTTTAATCGATTACAATATTCTCAAGGAACTTGGGATGGACGATATGAGAGTCATGATTATTCATTAGAAATGCATTACAATAAAGATCATTCAATTCAAGGAAAAATACAGACTCATTATTTTGTGGATAAATTTAGTGGACAAGGACAACATTCTGATAATTCATTAATTAGAAAGTATCAATATAGGGATGATTCTCGACTTGAAGGAATCGGAGGACATGATCATTTAGGGAATGAATTTAATGATAATTATGAGTATTATAATAATGGAAATTTGGCTAAAATAGATAGGCAAGTTATGCTACCTACAAATGGATATATGTTTCACAACAGAGAATTTCTATGGGATGCAAACAACAATATTACACAGATTCTTGATAGTGATGGACAAACGATCAATGAGTATGTATATGATGGAAAGGGAGAAAGAGTAGCTAAACGTTTACTAGTAACTGGTAGTTTAGTAGTTAACGGAGGAAGTCCACAAGTTGGAATGTATGGAACAGATGAAATGTTATATCCAAGTGGGAATATTTCATTTAGTGAGTATGTTTACACCAATCATATTTATGCGAATGGAAAGAGAGTAGCTTCTAGAATAGGAGATACTCCTACTGATCCAACTGATGCTTTTCATAGTCCTAGTTTTCAAACTGAAGATACTTCTCCACATGAAGGATTGATTCAGAATAGAGGAAGACAACGACAAGCGATGTCTAGCAGTAATACAGCAGGGGGAATTGTTCCTTTTGCAGTTTCGCCAGAAGCACTTTGTGAAACCCAAGTTAATTTGTTGTTGAATGTATTGTATAATTCACCAGAGAAAATTGATTGTAAAAATGATATTTTAGCAATTTTAACTAAGCATAGAACTTTTGGTTCACGTTGTGCAGAGTATTCTACTGGAAACCCGAAAACATGTTTAGTTTGGGAGTTGTATGTTACTGGTACAAATTATTGTGCTGCTTTAGAAGAAATCAATACACTAGTTTGTATTGAAAGAACGTCTGATGGCATGATTATCGATCATGAAACTGGTTATATTTATGATCCACTTACGGGATTACCATATGATCCTATTACAAGAGAACCTATCGATATGGGATTAGGGTCAGGAGGAGTTAAAAATCAATTGCAATTAGATTGTTATAACAAGTATTTAAAATTTATTGAATACTATAAGGATAAACCCAACAAGCCGGTAATGTATTTAGATCTATTAAAGTATTTAGATTGTTTGATAAGAACAAATGAACCATGTTATTATTATAACGGTGTTACCTTAAAAACAGATGAACATGGAGTTAGTTATTATGAAATTGATTGGTGTAGTATTACAGCAGATATGCCAGAGTTACCGGTAGAGCCAGAAGAACCTATAGTGATACCAGTTTTTCCAGATATAGTATTAACACCTGGAGTTAATGATACTTGGGTTGATAATCCTCCTGCTGATACGGATATAGTAAATATTCATCCGAAGCAGCAAATACCTGTTTGGTGGTATCATAGCGACCATTTAGGTAGTTCTTCGTATATTACAGACATATTAGGAAAGCCTGTACAGTATTACGAATACTTACCATTTGGGGAGATTATGGTACAACAAAGCACCAATAATATATTTGAAAACGTTTATAAATTCAACGGTAAAGAGTTAGATGAACAAACGGGTTACTATTATTATGGCGCACGTTATTATGATCCAGGAGCGAGTATATTTTTGAGTGTGGATCCGCTAGCGGAGAAGATGCCAAACTATAATCCATATGTTTATACTTTTAATAACCCGATTAATTTAACAGATCCAACGGGAATGGTTCCTGAAAAAGGAGATGGGCATTATTATGGAAGTGATGGCACAACATATCTCGGTACTGATGGTAAGAGTGATAATAAAGCTTATACATTAAACTCAGGAACTAAAGCAAACTTTAATAATAAATCAGTTAATTGGGGAGGGACATTGGATGAGAAACATTCAGCTGCTTTGAGAGCTAAGTCGACAGAGGGAGTGTTTGATACAAGTAAAGTCGATACAACGGTTTCTTCTATACAGAGAACAGGCTCAGGTTTTGACTTTAGTAGTATGGATGCTGATTTTATGAGTGCATTAAAATATGATGTACCACAAGGATTACAAAATGTAGGAGATGGAGTAGCATTATTTGGATATGGAGCGACATTGAGTGGAGTTGGTGCAGGACCTGGGATTCTTTTAGCAGGTATTGGTAACGGGATGTCATTTGTAGGTTCAGGAATGGAAGCAATTTCTAATGCAATTGATGGTAACTATGGGAAATCTGGTCAGGGAGCAGGTTTTATGGTTGCAGGAGAGTTACTTAATACGGGGTTAAATAAAGTTATTCCAGGACCTAAAATTGACTTAGGAAAGGAGATTATTAAGCAAGGAGCTGAGCTTAAATTAAAACTAATTGAAAATCAAGTTAAAGAAAATTAATGATGCAAATAATTTATTCACTATTATGCATATTAGGAGGAAGTGTGTATTTAATTTATTTAATTAAAAGGAAAAATAGAAGTACAAATTTATGGGATAAATCAATGGAATTAAAAGGATATTTAGGAGGATTAATATTTATTATTATAGGAATAATAATGTTGTATAGACACTTTTTTTAATATACTTCAATCTATTAACTTCTCGTTTCGAATGAAAATAAATTACTATTCTAATACTTGATTAAGTTAACAAACCAATCCCAACCCTCTTTAATGAGACCGTTGGGATTTATTATTTACAATAGTAAAAGAAACACAAACCACTACTGTAGTACATTTAAGTTATCGACTTTTAAAGGACGTAGTTTATAGGTTTGTGTTTCAAAAGGTAAATTACATAGATATACCATAACAAAGCAACAGTTACCATCTAAAAAAGGTTGTGGTCATTGAGTCGACTACTTTATATAGAAGTTTGATTTTAGTGATAATTGTGTTGTAGTAGCTGTTTTAAAACAGTTGTAGTATCGTCTGAACTGTGATTTATATGATGAATTGATTTTTATGATTTGAGTAGATGGTGAATAAGAGATTGTTTTCAATAGTCAGTGATGCCAATAACTATGCAAGTGTTGGAGCGACTGCTGCTGCGACTTCATCTAAATCAATTAAAGTATCAACAAAGCAAGTCGATATTGGAAAAGTAGGAAAAGGTTTTGGACAAGTTACTTTTTTAGCGGGTATAGCAATTGATTCTTATGGGGTTGCTACGGGAAAAACATCTGTAGCTAAGGCCGGTACTAATTTAGGAGTGGGGTTGTACGGAATGTATGTAAATCCATTTGTAGGTGCTTTATATGGGGGATTAGAAGCTTTCTACCCAGGAGGAACAGAAGGAGCAGTGTCTGATTATGGAGATACACAGACTATATACAGAGAACAAAGTAATGGAGCAGTATTTAAACCAGGATTATAAATGAAAATGTATTATTATTTATTTTATAGACTTTACAAGTTTTGGGAGAAGGCTCCTGCAAGATTTTGGAGTGATTTTAAATCAGGAATTTCTATAATCGCTTTAGAGGTTTGGTTATTATTTTCCTTGTTCAATTATTACTCTTTGATAAGAAACGAGAAACTAGATATTAGTTTTACTAGTCCCGTTATAATTTTTCCTTTAATTTTAATTTTTATAGTCAATTATTGGTTTTTTGTACATAATGATAAATGGAAATATTATGTTGTAGAGTTTGATAAAATCCCACGGAATAAAAATTTAATTGGAGGAATTGTTATATGGTTGATAATTGTGATAATAATAGTGAATTTCTTTGTGTCAGGTTATCTTGTGCAAAAGAATGTATTACATTTATACTAAACCTAAGCATCTTGTTTGTGTTTTGATTAATAAAGCCCTGCGATAAGCGGGGCTTTATCATTTTATAGCGTTGCAATATTTTTATTAAAGAAGTCTTTAAACTTTTTATTGGTCAGCATTTTGTCAATTAGTTTAAAGATGGTTTGCTTGTCGTCTTCCTCTAATTGTTGGATGAGTTGAATTTGTTCGGCAGTTACTATATCGTCTGAACTGTGATTTTTATGATGAAATGATTTTTGTGATTTGACAAGATGGTGCGTAAGAATCTCTTAATTTCTTATGTTTTTAGATGCTCTAAGAAAAGGATTAAGTATCTTAGATATAAGATAGTTTGTTATGATTGATGATACCTATAAATACTCGAATCTAACTTCTCAGATAATAGGGTGTGCTATGACGGTGCATACAGAACTAGGCAATGGTTTTCAAGAGGTTATTTATCAAAGAGCATTAGAAATAGAAATGCACGATAAGGGAATTGTGTTTAATCGGGAGCATGAAATGCCTATTTATTATAAACAACATTCTATTGGAACAAGACGGGTTGATTTTCTAGTTGGAGGTGTTGTTGCAGTTGAACTAAAGGCATTGAAGGAATTAGAAGATGTTCATTTAGCCCAAAGTATTAATTATCTAGAAGCTTATGATTTAGAAGTTGGTTTGCTCATTAATTTTGGAGGGAAATCTTTACAATTTAAAAGGGTTGTTAATAAATCACAAAAACAAAAAAATCAAGGTAATCCAACAATCAAATAAATCACAGTTCAGACAATTGGCGCACGTTATTATGATCCAGGAGCGAGTATATGGCTAAGTGTGGATCCGCTAGCGGAGAAGATGCCACAGTGGAATCCATATAGTTATACATTTAATAACCCTATTAACTTTACGGATCCAACAGGAATGGTTCCTGAAGGTAAGGAGGATTGGTTTGTTAATAAGAATACAGGCAACGTAGTGAAGGTTGGTGGAGTTAGTGATTTATCAACTTTAAGTAGTCAAGAAGTGAATAAGTTACAATTAGGAGATGTTAATGATTATAATAGACTTGGAAAAGATAATATGTTTGGAGATGTAGGATATCCAGGAGTTGAAGGAAGTTTGTCAGACCATAAAAACATAAGTATGAATTCAGAATCACAGAATTTTATGAGTCAGAATGGATATTATGTAGGAGAGAGTCTAATGATTCAAGAAAAAGAGATTACTTCGGGAGGACGTGTAGGGAATGAAAATTATTCACATACTGTGGGATCTATTAAACAATTAGAAAGTTTAGGCATTACTTACGCGCCTTTGGATAAATTTAATGAAAAAAGTGATATTCAAATGCAAAAATTTAAAGGGGATAATATATCTGTTACAACTGCTACTTATAATTATACAGTAGGTTTTCATAGCCCTACTACAGTTGTAAATCCTGTTTTTCAATCTAATAAAAAGGGGATGTCTAATAGTATTCCTCTTAATATTTTCAAAGGTATGGTTGAAGCATTTTCAGATTTAATTGGAGCAAAAAGAAAATAAAATGAAATATATATCACTAATTGTTTTAACGAGTTTATTTATTCAATGTAAAGGAAATATATTGAAGTTAAGAGAGGATAATAATGAATATAAGAATGAGTATTTAGCAAAATTCGATTCTGAATTTATAAATCATTTCCCTAATGAATTGGGTACCTCTCGATACACTTTACTAAGCTCTGAAAATACTAAAAGAGGATTTGTAGGTTTACTTTTGTATGAGTACGATATGAATATTGATAGTTTAATTGGTATTGAAAAAGGATTGAAGTCAAAGGCAGTTCGGAAGTATGATTCAAGTGATAATTGTTTGTTAGTTATCAATCGTTTTGATACAAATGAAACTTATGTTTATCCTAAATTAATAATTCTTCCTGATTCGGTTGAAGTTAATAGACCATGTTTTGAAGGACTTCTACCTATACCTAAGTTTTTTAATTATGAAAATGAAGTTTCAAATCCATCACAGAAAGCACTTAATAATAAACAAGATTATGAAACTATGTTGCCTGCTGGCTTTAATATTTATGTGTTAGAAGCAAAATCAGGAAATTATTTTGATAAATACGATTTGATACCTAATAGACAGATGCCAAATGGTTGGAAAAATGGATATTCAAAAGGTGTTGCAATAAGTTTAAACGACAAATCCATTGCATATTGGAGTATCGCATTTTAGTTTACTAATTTATCTTTTGTTTATTTCAATAGAATAAAAAACATCAACCAAACCAATCCCAACCCTCTTTATTGAGATCGTTGGGATTTGTTATTTATAGTAGTAAAAGAAACACAAACCACTGCTGTAGCACATTTAAGATATCGACTTTTAAAGGACGTAGTGGAATGTATTTCAAAAGGTAAATTACATTGATAAACCACAACAAAGCAACAGATATTTTAGTTGTTGGTTGTTCGTTTTTAGATGTTAGTAGAATTATAGTGGTCTTTTAGTTGCTAAAAGGTTGTGGTCGTTGAGTCGACTACTCTATATAGAAGTTTGTTTTTAGTGATAATTGTATTGTAGTAGCTGTTTTAAAAGTGTTGTAGTATCGTCTGAACTGTGATTTATATGATGAATTGATTTTTATGATTTGACAAGATGGTGAATAAGATTCTCTTACTTTACATGGTAATTTTAGACATTTTTAGATACTCTA
>NZ_FORU01000004.1:134409-242065 GCF_900114085.1 Myroides guanonis
GATTTATATGATGAATTGATTTTTATGATTTGACAAGATGGTGAATAAGATTCTCTTACTTTACATGGTAATTTTAGACATTTTTAGATACTCTAGGAAAAGGATTAAGTATATTAGATATAAGATAGTTTGTTATGATTGATGATACCTATAAGTACTCGATTCTAACTTCTCAGATAATAGGGTGTGCTATGACGGTGCATAGAAGGCACAAGCGTGCTGCTTGCGCCAACGGGGGCTGTTCAAAGCTTTCGGCTTATTTATTCTGATAAGTCATGAGCTTTCTCATAATCATCTTGTGTGATTTCGTAAGTATATACATTCCCTTTTATAATAAATCCAGTTGGATTTTCTGAGTATAATGGACTGCCTTTAGTAGTAAAGCATAAGTTGGTAGTTTCCGTTTTGTCACAGATATACCCTTTTCCATTGTCGAAAGTTACTTGTATAAAGTCTCCATGAAAGTAACCTTTAAATTCATTGTTAATTTTGCTGTGAACATATTCAGGTGTAGTTTCATTAGGCAATATTGTTAGAGAATCTATTAGTTGTTCAAGGTTTTTGAGTTTTAGAGTTAAAGGGTGTTCAGAGTTGTTCTTAAATTTGACAACATATAAATCTTCGTCTTCAACGGATGTACAGCTGAACATAAAAAGCATTAGAAATGTTAGTAATATGGGGTACTTGTTAAAAATTAGATTTTTCATGTTAACTTGTTTAAAGCGTCTTGTATGTTGAGTTTTAGCTTAGGTAAATATACTATTGTTTCAGCTTAATAATTTTTATTTTTGGGCTAAAGTAAATTGGCGATATCGGGTTTTATATTCAATAAGTTATATAAAATATACTTGAGATTGTAAGAGAATTAATTGATGTACACTATATACAGCAAAGAGCTAAGTGAGATGAGAAGCCAAAGTCCAACTCCTTCTAAAAAGGGTCTAATGCCTACTGATTTTACTTTTTTATAGGATAATGAGGTACCTATTAAAAACAAAGTTAGTGTTAACATGGATTTGGATATTTCTACAATGTATGGACTAATTAATCCTATAATTGAAAAATACGAATTCAATATCATAGCTAATATAAAAAATCCAATAAAATAAGGGAGTTTAACCTTAGTTCCTTTATTCTTGAAAATCAAAGTTGAAAGAAATGCTACTGGAATAATCCACAATGAACGAGCAAGCTTTACGGTAGTGGCTACTTCTAATGCTTTATCGCCATATTTTGCTGCTGCTCCTACAACAGAGCTCGTGTCATGAATTGCTATAGCAGACCAAAGTCCAAAATCTACTTGACTTAATTCTAGTGCATGACCGATAATTGGGAATAATAGTAAGGCTAGTGAATTTAGTATGAATACAATTCCTAATGCCACTGATATTTGTTTTTCATCTGCTTTTATGACGGGAGATATTGCTGCGATTGCACTCCCACCACAAATTGCAGTTCCGGCAGAAATCAAGAAAGAAATCTTTTTATCTATTTTTAATTTCTTACCTATTAGGTATCCCGAAATCAATATGAATAATAGTGAGAAAACAGTTATAATAAACCCTTCTTTTCCCGCCGAAAGCGCGCTTTCTATATTCATTCCAAATCCCAATCCAACTACCGATATTTTCAATAATAGTCCAGTAGCCTTTTCAGATTGTTTGACATATGGATTTTGAAAAATTTGTGCATAAATAATACCCAATATTAGGGCAATTGCTGATGATATAAATGGAAATAAGCTAAGCAAGGCCAAACCGATAAATATTGTTTTCTCAATTGCTGTGTAATTACGTTTTTCTATTGTCATCTCTATTGTTTTAAAATACAAATGTCTCATCTATATCTAATAAATAGAAATACATAATTGTTATGACCTATAACTTTAAATTATGGGATTTTAGAAACCGAATAAATATCTCTTCAAGCGCACTTTCCTGACCTTGACGACCAACAATCGAAAATGTTCGACGAATATCGAGTCCTTCTACCTCCACGATTCTTAATTCATTGTTTTTTAGCTCTTTTAAAACAGCATGAATAGAAAGAAATGCAACACTATTAGAGTGCATCAAATACATTTTGATACTTTCTGTACTTGATAAACACATCTCGTGGTTAAGATCGTTTAAAGCTATTCCAATCTCTTTTAAGTTTGTTTCCACTACATCTAAAGTCCCAGATCCTGTTTCTCTAAATAGCAATGGTAACTCTTTTAATTCAGAAGGTGTTATAGAGTCTTTATTGATCAATGGGTTGTTGCTACCACAAACTAACACAATTTCATCTTCTATAAAATTAGTGTATTTAATTAAAGGATTCTTAGAATTACCTTCAATCAATCCAATATCTATCTTTTTTGTGAGTAAAAGATTCTCTATTACTGTAGTATTTTCAGAGACAACATCTAGGTATAAACTAGAGACTTTGTTTTTAAAAGCTGCCAATAACGGTGGTAAAACATATTGGGAAATAGTTGTACTTGCACCCACTTTTAAACTTCCGTTTACCTTCGCTTTTAGAGCGTGCATATCAAAATCTAGGTTTCTATAGACAGAAAAAATTTCTTCGGCATAGCTGTTTAGTAGTTCTCCTGCTTCTGTAAGGGATATTTTCATTCCATCTCTTGCAAAAAGTTTGGTTTGATAATGAGATTCTATTTCTTGGATATGTTTGGTTACAGCGGGTTGTGATATCATTAAATCATTCGCAGCTTTTGTAAAACTTCTTCTTTTAGCAACCGTATAGAAAACCTTTAATCGAAAATCAAACATATCATTTATTTATTAGAAATAATTTTTAAAGAAACTACTTGTCTGTTTTTTAGATAAACAGTTAGTTCTCATAAACGAAGTGTTACAAATATAATGGATGTTTAAAAGAAATTCAGGATATTAATTAGGCTATTTTTTAAAGTTATTGGATCTGTTTTTAAATTGACAGAAGGTTATATTTGGTTTTGATTGGTGATTTGTATCTTAATAATTTAAGATCGACTTGTTATTATGCCTGTAAAGATAATTGTCTAGAAAAAGAAGTGGTTTATAGGAAGTAAAAGTCTTTACTAAAATAGGAGTGCTTTTCTTTGTTAAAATTAAAAACTATATATTTGTGATAGTATCAAATGATAGTAAGGAATAATGAAACCACCCTACGAAATAACTTCAGAAATTTTAAAGTACATCGCTTCCATTTCAGAAAAAATAGGGGAGATTAGTGCGCGATATTTAATTAAGAGTGATCCAATATTAAGGAAACAAAATCAGATTAAAACAATTCATTCTTCATTGAGTATTGAGGGAAATACACTCACGGAAGAACAAATAACCGCTATTCTTGAAAACAAACGTGTTATTGGTCCGCAAAAGGATATTGTTGAGGTTTTAAATGCGCTAGAGATTTATAAAAACATTAGAAAATTGAAAGCGTCCAACGAAAAGGATTTTTTAAAAGCTCATAAATGCTTACTTAAAAACTTAATTCAAAATCCTGGAGAATATAGAAAACAGGGTGTTGGTATTGTGAAAGGTACAAAAGTTGAGCATATAGCCCCACCGTTTGAAAATGTGCCTTTTCTGATGAAAGACTTATTTGAATATTTGAAAGATAAATCAGAACTGACCTTAATTAAAAGTTGTGTCTTTCATTATGAATTGGAATTCATTCATCCTTTTATTGATGGCAATGGAAGAATGGGAAGATTATGGCAAACATTACTATTGATGGAAACCTATCCTATTTTTGAGTATTTATCTTTCGAAACGTTAATTGCCCAAAATCAAGATGCCTACTATAACGCATTAGCGTTATCTGACAAACTAGGGAAATCGACGAAGTTTATTGAATATATGTTATCTGTAATCGATAGATCTTTACAAGAAACGATAGCAAATTCTGGAAAAAAGCTTACTGTAGAAAATCGAATTGCCCTATTCTTGGAGCAAGATGTTTTCGAGTTTACAAGAAAGGATTATTTGAGTTATTTTAAAGAAATTTCTTCAGCAACAGCAAGTAGAGATTTAAAAAATGCCGTTGAGAATAATCTGATTATAAAGATTGGTGATAAAAAAACCACTATATATCAGAAATATAAATAGAGTTAAAGAAGTTCCTATGAATATTGAATGAATTGTTCAAAGAGAATTTTTAATATCTGAAAAATATAAAAATGAATAAAATAACGATAACTATATTTTATAATAGCAAAGTCTCAAGGATTTGAATATTAAAAATACTTTGAAATTCAATATGGTTTATTGAATAAAGACCCTAAAAAAAACAGAAAGGAAAGAAGGGAAGGGTAAAGGGAAATTGAAAAGCAGCACGGATTAAGTGAGTAAGATTCTCCTCTTGTAATTCTTTGAAAATTAGACTATCTTAATGAAATTATTAATTATCCTTTTCCTAGAGGGGATTTACAAGATGTGGCTATGTATAAACTATCAAATAATTATAAGCAGTTTGTTGATTATGGAAACGTCATCAACCCAATTATTAATGAAATTGAGTGTATTTTAGTGTTAGATGATTCTAAGTCACAAGATCTAAATAAGGTTCTACCTGCTGAAAGTGATATTAGAGAAATAAAAATGGAAGCGCTGGATTACTTGATTTCATATGCTAATTTCGTTTTGAAAGACAATGTTATATCAGAGGAGGAGTTGTATGATTTCACAGCCTTAAAACGCGTTTTTAGAATCGAGGAAGGGGATTTTATGAAATTTAAAAGCCTTGAAGTATTGGATGTTTTAAAACAGCAATTCTTAATGATGTATTCAGATAATTTTATTGATAAAAAAGAGGCTATTACGAACGTTAAGCTTCAAATTATGTTTGACTTGAGTTTTGATGAGTTCGAAAAACTGAAACAAGATGAAGTTATAAGTGCACTTATTGAAGGGGCTGACCCAAGGAATTTAGATATTTCAAAGCTTCCAAAGGGATTTGAATTTTAAATCAAAACGTTGTTTTAAATAGATTAAAGGAGGGACATTTTCCTGAGAAATAATAAACAACTATTTTTGAAAGCATCTATAAAATCACGTTTTTTTGATTAATTTCTGTCGATTAAAATTGGCATATTGAAAAGAATAAGTATTTTCACATTCGTGAATTAAAAACTTATTTATGAGGACTTCAATTTTTATTCTTTTTACTTTTTTATTTTTTTCGAAAGTTACCTCCCAGACACGACGAGATACTCTTGCAAATAACATCATACATTTTTATCCTGACTCTAAAGAATCATACTTTGAGTTGAAGGAGGAGATTGCAAAATTAAAATTATTAGAAGGAAAGAATAATCCTGAAATCCTATACAATAATCTAGAACGAATGTACGACTTCAAGGATTTTAATTATTTTAAAGAAATCTTGACTTTGCTTACAAAGGAATATGGTTTTAATATTTCTTATATGTCTGGTTATGAAAATTATTACAAATCGATTACTAAAGGAGATTTAGCGAAGTGGTTTAAAAAAATGTATGTTAAGAACCATTCGAAATGGTTAAGTAAGAATCTTGATAAACAAATTACTATTTATCAATTAAACGGATTGCATGCTAAGGATCAAGCAACTCATGTGGCATTGATAGATGTAATAAACAGTTTGAAGCTCAATAAGGAGCAAAGAGAAATCGCAATAGAATTGGATAAGGCTTATTTTCAAGAAAATGGAGAGATTCTATTAGAGATAGCCTCGAAAATTGGTTCTTTACCAACAGGAAACTCTTTTGCACTTATTCAAAAACCTTACAACATAGTTGAAACTCATAATCTGCAAGTAGACTTTTCTTCATTTTTAAGCAAAATATACCCTTATTACCGACAATCATATCTCAACAAGGATATATCCTCTATAAGATTTAGAAATGTAGATTCATTTAAATTTCTTGAAGATGAGAACCAAATTTTTGGATTGCTCAAACTTGAAAATATTCCCGAATATTTAAAACAAGAATATTCTGTTGATTCTATTCCATTAGAAAATCCAGAACAAACAGAAAAATTCAAAGAAGAGTTAGGATGGTTTTAAAGAATTTTATGTAGCTGTAGGAAGGGATATTGAGAGAGGCTAAGAATCAAGGTTTTATTTAAACATCTGTTCTTGAATTAAAGAGAATAAGAGATTTTAAAATATCCCTTTTTTTTGAAAAAATCTCAAAATAAATTGTCATTTTAAAAAGATTTATTATTTTCACTTTTTTTAAAATATGAAAACATTTCTTTTTACTTTCTTTTTTTTCATTGTATATCACAATACAATCTCACAATCTTTAAACTACAAGGTCTATCATGAAAAAATAAATCATGCTGAAGAACTTTATTTTGTTAAGAACGAAACCGATTCTGCATTGACAATATACGATGAGGTGTTTTTAGAGTTTAATGATTTCATCTTTTTGAAAGATTTTTTAAATGCTGCACAGATTTCTATGTTTGAAGGTCGTAATCCTGAAAATTATATTATTCCAGCTTTCAGATTTGGTTTCAAAATTAATGATTTAAAACATTTTCCTATTTTAAGTAAACTTGGAGTAGAGTACAAGAAGAACAAACTTATCATTAAAAAAGAAGAGGAATTTCGAAAGCTATATCTAGACAATATTGATGTGGATTATTTAGCTTGGATCTATACACTTGCAGAGGAAGATAATAAGGCTAAAAACAAAAGAGATAAATATTTCGATAAAGTTTTTATACCGAGAAACATTAAAGCTTTAGAAGAAAAAATTAGTACTATTGGTTTTCCTGGTGAAAAATTTTTGGGAATCGTAGAGGATTCTATTTTTAAAGAGTTAGGTAATGAACGTTATAAGGATTTCCCAGAGTCGCAAGTACTATCCAACATAATGAGCGATACTTCTTACTATGAAAAAATGGCTTCTATATTGGTATATCCGTTCTTACTTCATAATAAATGTTCCTTTGCTTATTTTAGAAAAACTTTTTTAAAGGAAATTGAAAAAGGAAATATGCACCCTAGAGATGCTGCGCATATTTTTGATGATAATCAAAGGTATCAGTCAAGAAGAACACCTAGTAAAGAATATAGCTATACTTGTAATAACAGTACGTTTAAGTATGAACTTTATTATGTAAACGACACAAGGACTATAAGAACGGATAGAACCCAAGCAGAGATTGTAAAGAGAAATAAAAATAGAGCTGCATTATATTTATGCTCTATTGAGGTAGATGAAGCTAAACAGGAATTTGTAGATAAACATAATTTTAGATTATTCACAGGTCATTGGATCACTAGATAAATGGATTTAATTTTAGATGATTTCATATAAGTGGTTGAGTTCAATGTCTCCTTTAACACAGAATACAGTAAAACTATCTGCTTTGTTAATTGTAATTCTCCTGCTTTTGATATAGAACTTATACTTTCGTTGAAATAATTATTTATAGTAGGGATATTATGATGTAAAATTTATACATAGATTTTACATTCTATTTCGTTTAAAACTAGATGATTATTTAAAGTAACGAAAAGAACGAATCAATCATCTACATGAAGTTTAAAGTCATATTAGCTACTCTGTTTTTTATTTGTAAACGCAGTTTTATTTTCATAGGAAAACTATAGAATTAAAGGTTCTGTGGTCAATTCTGATAACAGTCGTATTGATGAGGCAGAAATATATATTGTCAAGACTAAAAAGAAAGCTATTACTACCAAAGACGGTATTATCAAAATCAACGTGAAAGAATCAATTTTTGAATTCTCTCCAAATTTTATGGACCTTTTACAAAAACTTCCTAGTGTATTGGTTTCTCCAGATAAAGAAGAAGTGGTCTTGACGCTTCGTTATATTTTTAGAGGGATAAAAAATTCTAAATTCAATGATAAAGACATAAATGAAAATAGTGGGAGAATTAATTAGTAATAGGATTAGAGAGTAAAGAGGCTAAGGGGCAAAGGAGACAAGAAGTAGAGGGGTTAAGAGGTGAAGAATTTTGAGTCAACAATAGTTATAACTTATTCAGATGATTTTTTACATTGATTTATTGTTTTAACATTTGTATTTTTTATAAATTTAGAAGAAAATTATGCTTTATGAAAAAATCTAATGTTTTTAAAACCGCCATTGCTCTTACAACAATTGCTTTATTTGGTACAACAGTAGAAGCAGATGCTTGTACGAGAGTTGTCTATAAAGGTCCAAATAATACAATTATTACTGCTCGAAGTATGGATTTCTCCATAGCTATACCTTCTAATCTATGGTTGTTTCCCAGAGGAATGGAACGCAACGGTAGTACAGGTAAAAACACTGTTAAATGGACTTCTAAGTATGGTAGTATGACTACTAGCTCTTGGGATATAGCAATTTCCGATGGTATGAACGAAAAGGGGCTTGTTGCTAATATGCTCTGGTTGGTTAGTTCTAAGTATCCTGATTTTTCTAAAGATGGCAAGGGTAAGGATGGTCTTGCTGTTTCTCTTTGGGCACAATACACCTTGGATAATTTTGCTACTGTTGCGGAAGCGGTTGAAGAGTTTAAAAAAGAAAAATTTGTTATCGTAACGGATTTTATCCCTGGGACTGACAAGTATACGACAGTTCATCTTTCTATTTCTGATGCTAGTGGTGATAATGCTATTCTGGAATATATCAATGGAAAGCTCGTGATTCATCATGATCCTTCTTATACTGTAATGACCAACGATCCTGTATTTGAAGATCAATTGGCGATTAATGAATATTGGAAGGGTATTCCTGGAAATATATTCCTTCCTGGTACAAACAGAGCTGCTGACCGTTATGTTCGTGCTTCTTATTATATTAAAGCTATTCCTCAAACAGACGATACTAGAATTGCTATTGCAGGGGCTTTTAGTGTTATTAGACAGTGTTCTGTTCCATATGGTATCTCTACGGAGGGGTTTCCTAATCTTTCTACTACCAGATGGAGAACGGTTTCTGATCAAAAAAATCTAGTTTATTATTATGAAGATGCTCTTAGCCCAAATGCAATTTGGGTTGATTTGAAAAAGCTAGATTTTAGTAAAACTGGTAAAGTAAAGAAGCTTGCTTTAGATAAAAACCAGATTTATGCTGGCGAAACATCTCAACAATTTGTTGACACTAAACCATTTGTTTTTCAGGGAGTTTAAGCTGTAAAAGTTTTACTTTTAAAAAGTGTCATCGCATTGATTGAATCTTTAAAAACTTGTTTTTCTTCGTCTCAAACTTTTAGATGGTAATCTTTTAAAAATTATGTCTGATTAAGGTGTCTAGATTTTCTTGCTTAAGAGTAGTTTTAAGATTGATTATTCCATGTAGTTTTTTAATTACTTAGATGTTCTTGTGATTTAAGGAAGGGGTTTTATCAATTTTAAGATTTATAGAAATCAGAATACACAGGGTGTTTAAGGTTGTTTTGTTAGTTAAGTTGTTATTACTTATTATATTATGTGTTTATTTGATTTAAACCTATATCTTTGAATTAACATTTAATTATATTTATTTTATAATAATGTTTTAACTATAGACTAACATTTAAAACAGCTTAAGTATGCTAAGAAAATTATTACTATTTACATTTTTCGGATTAATGCCTATTTGTATTACAGCTCAGGAGAATGAAACTGATTATGAATTGCGTTCAAACGAGAAAAAAGGATGGATTATTGATAAGGACGGAAATAAGATTGAGGGAATAGTGAAGTTGATGGGAGACGAAGATTCACCTTGGGAGAATCAATTGAAAGTGAGATTTATTGCTAATTCCGACATTGACTCAAGTAAAAAAAGACAAAAATTAAAAGTACTTGATGCTAATGACTTAAAGGGGTATGCAGCTTATGATGATGATGTATTACGTGAATTTGAGCTTATCAGTTATAAGAATTTTAGAGAAGCTTCTAAAAATGACGGTGGCGGTATTGGAGGAAAGATTAAGATGATTAAAAACATATCTCAATCTAGTTATATTGCAGAAGTTCTTGTTAAAGGACCAGTAACTGTATATAGGCTTTATGCTTTACCAACCTCTGTTGCTGTTGGAGAGAAAGATATTCAACAAATGGAAAAAGATATTAGAGACATTAAAGGTAATCCAAGTATTTTGGTTTCTAAAAACGGTAGTAAAGTTGAGGAATTAAATAGTAGTGATTTTAAAAAGTTCACTGAAGATTGTGACTTTGTACGCTCTAAAATGTTGAATAAAGAATATGCTAGCTATAATCCAGAGAAAGAAGAAAAGAAAAAATCAAAACTTGGGTCTTTGATTAAAAGTGAAGCTGAGTTAAATGGGTTTAAAGTTCAAAAAATGGCTTATGAAATTTTTGCGGACTACAACGCTAATTGCAGTAAGTAGTATTTTTTATAGTTGACTAAATATTCTAGCTATGGGGCTATCAATAATTTTATTGATAGCCCCATTTTTTATATTCTTTACCATACCCTCTATAAAAGATTATTTAATGCTAGATACTAGTATAAGATGTTTTTATGTTAAAAATAATTTATAACAATTTTTGGTGATTAATATTTTTTGAGCTATTTTTGACACTATATGTATTGTGTTGCTTATTATTAATATTGTTCCTGTTTTTTATATGGAATTTTTAATTTGTAATAACTGATGGTATTTAAGTTTAATTTCAAAATTAAACGAATCTTTAGGGGAATTGAGTGATTTTTTTAAAGTTTGTTTTTGTTGAATTTATAATCTTGTTTATCGCATTCATATACCATCCTTCCTAACATTTAAATAATGGTGGTTTTATAGTTTAGAAAAAGGCTATAACTCACAATTATTACTAACGTATTACGATTTATTTTATGTATCGGTAATTCATTTTTGAATCCGATATAAATAATTAATGGTTCTAATATTAATCGAGAAATTTTAAATAAAGAAATAATTAAAAAATCAAAACATGGGAGATATAGTATTTACTAATAGATTAAGAAAAATAGCTAAGTCAAAAGGAATCAGTAATAATTTGTTAGCTATTTTAATGGATGTAGATGGTACTATGATTACTAGCTGGATGAATAATATTGTCCAACCTAATGAAAAGCAAATAAAACGGTTGACCGAACTATTAGAAGTTAGCTATCAGGACTTGATATTTGATGATAGTATAGGAAAAGCTAGATCATTAGAGGATGAGTTTGATAATCTTATTAGAAATAAAAAAATGTCATTAAAGGTTTTGGTAACCGACAAAAAAACGGGTAAAGCAGAAAAAGTTTATAACCCAAAAATTATAAAGACAATGAAAACGTTAGAAGCTGAATATAAGAAGGCAAAGAAATAGCGAAGGGGGTTGTATGTTAATTCGTAAATGCGAAGATTCGTTAATTTGTTGGATTGATCATCAAGTTTTAGTTAATGGATTAATATAGTATCGAATCCAGCAATCGGGGTAGTTTAGAGCAAAGGAGTAAAGGGGCAAAGAGGTTGGATTGAGTATGTTAATCCGTTAATGCAATGATGCGTCGAATTTGTTGGATTTATCTTCAAGTTTTAGTCAATGGATTAATATAGTATTGAATCCAGCAATCGGGGTAGTTTAGAGCAAAGGAGTAAAGGGGCAAAGAGGTTGGATTGAGTATGTTAATCCGTTAATGCAATGATGCGTCGAATTTGTTGGATTTATCTTCAAGTTTTAGTCAATGGATTAATATAGTATTGAATCCGGCGGGGTGGTTTAGCTCTAAGAGGAACTTTTTGTATCGCTTTCGGTGTATAAGTTTTTTCTGTAATCGGCTCCCCATTTTGCTATTTCGTCTATAATTGGTTTTAATGTTTCACCATATTTTGTGACTTCATATTCTACTGTAATTGGTTTGGTATTGAGTACTGTACGACTTACAAGGTGGTTTATTTCTAGACTTTGTAGTTCTTTTGATAGCATTTTTGCAGCTATACCATCGACTTCACGTAAAAGGTCCATAAAACGCATTTTACCTCCCTCCATCAATGTTCCCAATATGTGAAACTTCCATTTTCCTGATAAGATTTCCATTGCGTCATTAATAGCATTGAAGTGTGCTTTGCATGTTTCTTTGTTATTTATTTTTGGTTCTTTCTTGGCCATCTCACTTATATTTATTTCAAAGTTACGAAAATAGGAACATTCTATATAGTTTCCAAGAGGAAAGTAGTTTCCAAAGGGAAACTAATAGCAATTGTAAAGTACAAGTGTAGTAAATTTGTACCACTTAATTTTTAATTTAAAGTACAATGAATAAATTTTTGATTTTAGCGGTAATGGCTTCTGCATTATTAGCTTCATGTGGTGGATCTAACGGAGATAAGGCTCAAGTTGCAACTGAACAACAAGTTGCTGAACAAAAAGGTTCAACTTATACGGTTGATACTGCTACTAGTTCAGTGAATTGGAAAGGTTACCATAAAGGTGGTTTTGATCCAAGATTTGGTACTCTTAAAACAGAAGGTGTTGTTTCTGTTGAAAATGCTGCTATTACTGGAGGTTCATTCACTATTGATATGAATTCAATTGCGACTGACGAAAGTTCTGTTGATCCAATTACTACTGGTGGGAAAACTGCTGCTGATTTAGACGGGCATTTGAAAAATGCTGATTTCTTTGAAGTTGAAAAATACCCTACTGCTAAGTTTGAAATTACAGAAGTAAAAGCTTTTGATGCTGCTACTGAGAAAAGTGTTTTAGAGGGTGCTACTAATGTAATTAGCGGTAATCTTACTATTAAAGATAAAACTGTAAATGTTAGTTTCCCTGCGAAAGTAGCTGTTTCTGAGAATGAAGTTAGCTTACAATCAAACTTCACTATCAATAGACAAGATTGGGGATTGACTTACGGTACTGAAGGTGATGCTAAAGACTGGATGATTTCGCAAGAAGTAGATATGGAATTAAACATTGTTGCTAAACAATAATTATACAATAGACTTCTTTTCTTACTAATGAAGTATGAGACTTTAGTTTATTCTTTAGTTTTTATTAATTAAAAGCCTTTCCTATTATCTAGGAAAGGCTTTTTTATGATTCTGAATGACAGTTAGTTTTAGGTTTATTATGTATTTATAAAACCTTAATCATCTCATATTGGTTGATTCTATTAACGAGTCCTTGCTTTTCGAAGAATAGTTTTACATTTTGTGCTCGTTCGTCTATATTGTTTATTCTCGCTTCTTCTTTTAATAATCTTTTTCCAACTTGTTCCATTAGTTGTGTTCCTATTCCTCTTCTTCTGAAATTTGGGGCTACTGCTATTTGAGATATCTTTTTGCCTTTACTATTGAATATAATATATCCAACTAGTTCGTCATTGACAAACGATCCAAATGCTTCTTGTTTTACAGTTTCCATACTTTGGTTGTCATTCTGCCAACTTGGTATTACATCCCAAAAGGTTTGAAGTACATCCCATGGAAGGGTTTTCATTTCTTCGATTTTTATGGGATTAGTGCTTGCTTGAGTTTTGATTTCTCCGCCAAAACACAATAATTTTCGATTTACTACAAATCCGTTTTTTTCGTAAGAACGAATTGCGGGTAAATTATTTTCTATTACTTCTAATACTATTTTTTCTGCTTGTTCTACTTTTAAGTATGGGAGTATGTAGTCATACATTTTACCTATTAATCCTTGTCCTCTATGTTTGGGTATTATCCCAGTTCCTGCGTTATAAATGGATTTTTTACTGTTTATTTCACGTACACCGTGCATAATGAAAGCAACAAGATTTTCTTCTTCAAATACTCCTATTGACCATTCTAATTGAATGTTTTCTTGGGTTATTTTGAATTCTAATTGTTCTTCATTGAGTTTGAATGGAACTATATAATCCGCAAAAGCGTCATTGAAAGTCTTTAGTAGAGATGTTTTGTCTTGTTGTGTTAAGCGACGTATGTGCATTTTTAGAAAATTACTTTGGTAGTTCGTTGATTCGTAAATTTAGTAATTTTTAGTTTGCAAAAATTGTAATCATTAAGCAAAGGGATTTAGTAGTTATAAATTATCGTTTAAAAAGCCTATCAAACCATCTTATGTTTGTTCGATATTTCGTCATAATTTCTTTAAAAAGGAGTGAGGATGATGGGGGTGTTAATACTACGGCACTCGCATTGCTTTTTATTGTTTTATCTAAGGATTCTATAGATTGCCCTGCTGTTGATATACAGGGTGTTTTCGGATAGGTTTTGCGCAAATGGTTTAATAGTTCGTTTGTTTGGTTTCCTCCTGTTACATTGAATATATCTACTCCTGAATCAATCCTCTTTTGAAAATCAAAATCCATTGTGCTGATACTTGAGATTATCGGAATGGTTATTTGTTGTTTCATTTTTTTGATGTCTTCATTTTTGAACGGCTGATTTACTATCACAGCGCAAGCTCCTAGTTTTTCTGCTTCAACTGCCATTTGTATAGAAACCGCTCCTTGTGTTACTCCACCTCCTACACCACAAATAACTGGCTTGTTGCTAAATTTTATGATGGTTTCCATTATTTTCTCTGAAGGGGAAAATGGATAAACTGCTAAGATAGCATCGCAATTACTGTTTTCTATTAGAGCTAAGTCTGTTGAGAATAATATAGATTTTACTTTTTGTCCGTTCAAGTCTATTCCCTCACAATATTCATGTATTAGTAATGGAGCATTAAGTTTTTTAGATTTTTTCTTTCTAATACCTATTCTAGTTAATAAATCAGTTTTATTGGAAAGGTTCCATATTGATATATGATTCATAACACTTCTTCTTTTGTTAGACTTTTGGTTTCCTACAAACTTATCTTATATGAGGTATTGAAAAATAGATCATGTAGTTAATGGCTTTAATTATGGAACAAACAGTGTTTTTTTTGTATCAAAGTTTTCTTGGTTGTTGTGGTTTTGCGATTTTTTGGGAATAAAAGTTATTGATTGTATTTATTAAAAAAGCCTTTCTTATTTTTAATAAGAAAGGCTTTTGATATGATTTGCTATTATATTCTAAAGGTCGAACAAATCGCTTAGAAAAGAACTTTTTTTCTTGTAAGGAGTGTTTTTGTGAGAGTTATTATCATAAGATTGATTGTGTCCTCTTTCAAATGTGTTTTTCTGTTCATAGGGTTCCGTTGAACGCTCAATGATTTTCTCAAGTTCTCCACGATCTAACCATATGCCTCGGCAACTTGGACAGTAATCGATTTCAATACCTTTTTTTTCACTCATTAGTAGCGTTTCATTACAACTTGGACATTTCATATAATCTAAGGTTTAATTTATGGTTAAGAGTCAAATATAATGTTTTTGTATATACGCTTATTTAGATTTATTAATGATTGCCGTTATTTATGAATTAAATAACATGATTGCCTCTTCATTGGAATAAATTGGTTAAATGTGTAGTTGAAGTATTCAGTAGGAAAGGTTATTAATTGTGTTTTTAATTTCTTGTCAATTAGTTTTTTGATGTTTGTTTTCTCATTTAATGACATCATTTAACATTAATATTATATCAGTAATTGAAATTTTCTAGTAAAAAGGTCGTTGTAATTATTAATCCAAAATATTATTTATGCATAGATTATTTGGCGCACAACCCATTCCTTATGAAGATATTGATAGACTAGAACAACAATCAGGTGATTTGATAGTATATGCTATTCCTCTCATGGCTTTTTTTACACTCCTTGAAATATGGTATTCTTGGCATTCTCAAAAAAGAAATTACGATACGAAAGAAAGTTTAGGGTCTTTATTTGCGGGACTGGGTAATGTTGTAATTAATTTATTTTTCAAAGTTGGTTTGATTTATGGGTCGATTTACATTTATAATTTAGTACCGTGGAGGATGGAACTAAACTGGTGGACGATGATTCCTTGTTTGTTAATGTTTGACTTTTGTAGCTATTGGGCTCATAGGATTTCTCATTTTAATCGTTTCTTTTGGGCTACTCATGTGATTCATCACAGTGCTGATAATTACAATTTGACAGTGTCTTTTAGGTTGAGTTGGGTTCAGCATTTCAAGATTTTATTTTTTCTTCCTGTTGCTTTTTTAGGTTTTCATCCTGTGGTCTTTTTTCTTGTAAATCAGATTTCTGTTCTTTTTCAGTTTTGGCAACATACTGAGTATATTGGAAAGCTTCATCCTATTGTTGAAAGGTTTATTGTTACTCCTTCTAATCATAGGGTTCATCATGGTTCTGATGAGAAATATATAGATAAGAACTTTGGTGCTATTTTTATTTTTTGGGATAGACTCTTGGGGACTTATCAGATTGAGGAGGAAAAACCTACTTATGGTATCACGACTAAAATGGAGAATAAATTGAATCCTTTGCACTTGAATTTTCATGAGTATGAAGATATGCTAGAGGATGTAAAGCAGGCAAAATCTTTTAAGGATAAGTTGTTTTTTGTTTTTGGGAGTCCTGGAAGAATCGCACAGGTTAAAAAGAAGAAACAGTCTGATGCCGCATGATAGTTTCTTTTAACTAGTTCGCTGATTGTATTTTTAGGTTTTGTAGTTATTCTACTAATCTTATATTAGGGTTAATAGATACTAATTCATTTACTAGTTCGGTGTTGCTTTTTGGAGCGATGTATAGCTCATCGTATTTGTTGTATTTGATTATCAGTCCTTTGCCAGTTAGTGCAGGTTTGGTTCCAACCCATAGGGTTTTACCTATGATAATTTCTTCTATTTTGTGAATGTCTATTTTACCTTTTAGGAAGGCTGATTTGTAGTATAATTGGTTGTTTTTTATATAATAGCGTGTATCTAGGTATATCCAAATGAGAAGTAATACGGGTAGGAGTGCAGGAATTAATATGAAGTAATTGTCTAAAATTGCTTCTTTGTCTATGAATAGAATAATCAATGGTAATAATGCAGCTATGATTATATAGACTACGAATCCTTTTTTGTTGGCTTTAAATTTTTTCATACTTGGAATGAGTGACCAGTCTAATTAGATTTAGTTTTCTGTGCTTGAAAAATAGTCCCAAGCTGATTTTGCAATATCAGCAATTATTTTTTCATTTGTTTCGGTGTCTTCTATTGAGTTTGTAATGAAAATACTGATGTAAAAGTAGTTTCCATTTGGAAGAAAAACTATTCCAATATCATTTACAGCAGCCGAAATACCTGTTTCTTCGTTTACTCCAGACCAACCTGTTTTATGTGCTACGAGAGTTCCTTTTGGCAATTGACCTTTTAGTCGGGTTTTCCCTGTTTCGGTTTCTTTCATTATATTCCATATAAATTCATGGTTTTTATGAGAGAGCTGATTTTCTTTGTTCTCATAAAAGGCTTTAAGGATGTTATTTGCTTCTTTTGGAGTTGTCCAATTTAAGAATTGCATATCCCAATTGTTTTGCATGGTTTCTTCATTAATTTTAACTTCAAAATCATTGAATCCCCTTTTATGAAAATAGTTTTCGACAGCTATTGGACCTCCCAGTTTTCTTAATAAAACGTCACAACCAACATTGTCGCTAGACATGACTGTATATCTCAAAATATTAGCTATGCTTAAGATTCCTCCCTCGGGGTATTCCTCTCTTAGTGGACTCCAAAGGGTTGGTAAAAGTTCGTTTTTAGATATAGTTATTTTTTGGTCCAGAGAGAAGTTTCCTTTATCTATTTCTGATAACATGGTTAGTGCTATGGGAAATTTGAATACGCTTTGCATTGGAAAGTGTTCTGTGCCACGAATGCTTAAAGTATCTTCTGGATTCGTTCCTTGTATAGCTAATCCAACTATTGCATTTTTTGATTTCGTTATCGCTTCTATGTTATCGCGTAAGTTCTCAATGGTTTGAGCTTTTGCTTTATTTGAAATACACATTGTTATTATAATGGATAATACGACTAACTTTTTCATTTTTATTTGTGTTGAAGTGGTGTACTTGATTTTTATAGGACTGTTATTTAGTATAAGGATATTAAAAACCGCATTTTTAATTGGTCAAAGGTAGCAATAGTTCGATTGTTACTTAGTGTTTATATTGTTTTGTCTAGGAGAAATTGACTGTATTTTTTAATCCTTTTGATATTACAGGTGTTTAAACAGCATTATTTAGATTTTTTATAGTGTATGGAAGATTTATAAAACCTAATGTAATATGATTCATAATAATAGCTTTAGTTCTAAATATATAACGTAATTTTGTGGCCGCAAAAAAGCAAGTTTATGAAACGTATTAACGAATACAAAAAACTCTTCGGGGTTGTGAATGAGATTGATTTAAAGAGTTTAAAAACAACCTATAGAGATTTGGTTAAGGAATGGCACCCTGACAAGTTTCAAGATGGAGATGCATTAAAGGAAGAAGCTGAACTTAATAGCCGCAGGATTATTGATGGTTATCATTTTTTGATTAGTATTGCGCCGGAAACTATTGCTGCTAATTTAGAGGAATATACTAGTACTATTAATGAAGTTGGTATTGATTATCTACAGCACAAAGGTTTGGTTCTAGAAATCACTTATTTGGATGGTAATACTTATGAGTATTTCGGTATTGATAAAAAGATGTATATGAAAATGTTGAATAGTGGTAATTTAAATCGCTTTGCTAAACGTAATATCTACATCAAGCATTTATATAGAAAGTCTAAACGAGGAGAATAGATTTTAATTCTATAATTTTTCTTCGATGTATTGAATAAATTACATCAAGTAGAGGCATGAGAGATTAAACTTTTGTTTTGTTACAATGGTTTAATCTCTCATTTTTTTTACATGGTCTTCTCCATGTTGTTATTTATCTTTCTTCTTAAATAGTTTGTTGAGTAACGATTTTTTAGTTTTTTGTTCTGTTTTGTTTATCCCCAATTGCTCATAGTCTAGTTCTATTTCGTTTTCTTCAGCATAGTTTATCCATTTTTCAAATTGTTGAGTGTTTTGATATTCGCTATCGGGACGGTAATGAAAGAGCAGTTGTTGTACTGCATAAGGATAGTTATTAATTGTAAGTGCTTTCTCGTAGTGATTTATTGCTTTTGTTATATTTTCCTTTAAACCACCTAATCCTCGTTCATACATGATGCCATAATAGATAGGTGAGAATTCTTTGTCGTAGTCTTTTTTCAGTAGGGATACTGCTTTCGTGTACTCTTCTTTTTGAAAATAGATGTCCGTGAGTTGTTCTGAATAGAAGTATTTTAGTTTTTGCGCTTTTAGATAATAGTCTAATGCTTTTTCATAGTCTTGATCTACATGTTCTCCATAGTAGTATAGGTCACCTAGGTTTCCAAAGCCTAAACCATTACCCCATTGTCCCGCGTTTTGATAGGCTTCTATTGCCTTTTTAATGTCTTGCTTACGTCCTATTCCATTTTGATAGTGATAGCCTAAATTATTGCTTGCTACTTTTGATTTTAAAGCTGTTGCTCTTTCAAATAATTGGAGCCCTAAGTCTAGGTTTATTTGTGGTTCTTCTTCATTGGTATAAATAATTCCTAGTTCCGTCATCATTTCTGAGTGGTTGCGATTAGCTCCTATCTTGAAGACTTCTATTGCTTCTTCGGTATTGTCTTCACGCAGTAAATTTAATCCAAGTTGGTATAGGGTATCGTTGTCAAAATGATTGAGATATTCTTGTCCGATTTGTTTTTTCCATTTTCCATAGAAGTTTTTGAATTGTTCTTGATCGGATTTGTCTAGGTATTCTTTGTTGTTATTGAATTGTCCTATTTGAGCTGGGGTTGCTTTTTCTATTTTTGCTTCTTCATCAAGATAATACAAAGTGTCTTCTGCGTATAGTAGGAGTTCGACTTCTTCAAAATTTATTGCTTCTGATATATAGTTATATAGTGGACTTAGTTGTTGTGTTGAGCCATCCCAGTAATACATTCCTTGGTTTACTTTTATTTTTAGAAATTGTTTTCGTAGATGTGCTATTTTAAGATATTCTAGATTGGGAGGTAGTAACCAATTGTTTTGTGATGCGTCGTATATCCCATTTCCATTTTTGGTTTTTAGAATGTAGAGGTTTTGAAAGTAATTGGATAAGTAATCTATGTTGACTTTTTGAATCTCTGTGTTTTCGAGTAAGTATTGTTGTTTTACGCAATCGTATAGGTACCATTTCTCGGCTTTGTTATAAGCAAGTGTTTGGTAGTTGGATAGGGTAATAATTTGGTTTATTTCAGTTTCTAGTTTTTCACCTCTTGGGTTAATGATTGTGATTTCTTTTAGTGGTTTAAAAGGTTTTAGGTAGAAATAGTTATTGGGTAGTTGATGTAATTCATTTTCAAAATATTCACCTAAAAGAACTCCATTATCATTATAATAGTTACGTTTAGCAGTGTTTTTTTGTGATGTGAAGAAGAGGTTGACGTATTCAAATTGAAATGGAGTTTCGCTTTCAATGTCGAATGTTGTTTCTTTCGCACTATTTATGATTCTATATGTCCCGTTTTTTCTTGCGTTAAAGTAGTTTGCGAAAATGTGGTTCAATTCTTCGTATTGGGTTGGGATTAGCAACTGATTTTTTTCGATTGCTACTAGTCCTTGTTTGTTTTGAGTGGTTACGATACTTGCTTTTTGAAACTCCAATGTATCGTCTGTTGTTGGAGTTATTTCATATATGTCAAATGGTGATTGTATGTTGTCATATATGCAGGGTACTATTTCTTTTCCTAAGGTGTTTATGAATCCGAATTTATTGTTTTTTTCAACGCATGCAATGCCTTGGTCGAATGTCTCAATTTGTGCATAGGTTGGGGGTAGGATAGTTTCTCCATTCGAGTTTTTGAGTCCGTATAGATTATTTTCTTGAAAGGTTTCTACGTAGTGGTATTTATAAGTATCTGGATTCCAATATCCCAATCCGTATTCTACCCAGTCGGTTTGTAATAGATCTAGAAAGGACGTGTATCCGAATGTTTCTAGTAGGGGGTGTAATACAGCTAAGTTTTTAGTTTCAATGGCTAGTAGATATAACTGTATTTGTTCTTGAATTTCTAACTTCCAGGTTTTGCATTGACTATTATTACTTTCTTCATTCATATTGAAAACATCTGTTCCGTCAATTTGAAAGTTTTCAAATGGTAGGTCATCTAAAAATTCAAACATTTTATGTGTAGCTTGTTCGAATTTCAAATTTTCTTGTAAATGATATTCATCGACTAATAAGTTATAGAATTTTCTCAATAGTTCTATTCCACCTTGCCGATTTGCATATAACTGTGTTCTTTTAGAGTGAAGATTAATTCCGAATAGTGGAAGTAGGAGTGGTGAAATGACATAATTCCATTCACCTAAGTAGGTTGGATGGATTTCGGTTAATGAGGTATTTACGTTATAGATATAAATGCGGTGTGCCATTTCCGAGTTGTTTTGGTTGGTAGTTGTAGTTTGATTATTGCCTTAAGCATAGAGCATTGTGCTCTATGAAAAAGACAACGGGGTAATTAAGTGTTATTTTTAAAATCCTATTTTTGATAGAAAACTTGGTTTTTTCCATTTTTTCTTGAGAATATGTGCTTGTGGATCTGCGTCTGAATAAGCTAAAACTGCATCTAGAAGTTGGTGTGCTGTTTTGAGATCTCCTTGGTTGTAATAGGTTTCTGCGAGTGTTAGTGTTACGGTTTCTAAATCGTTGTCATAATCCCAATTCTCCTCGTTGTAGATGGTTTTTATTTGGTTTCCAATTTGGATTACATCATTATGTTGTTCTACTTTACTTTTAACTTTAATGGCTCTCAACAACCAAGTAATTAAATCACTTCCCGAGAGAACTTCTTGCATCATTTGGTTATAGTCATTAAACATGTTAGAAGCTTCTTCGTATTCTTCACACATTAAATGTGATTTCATAATCAAGTGTATTGACTTAGCTTGGTCGAAGTCGTTTAGTAGAAATTCGGGTTTGTTTTTGAGATATTGTTGCGCTGCTTTATTACAGGCTGCGTACATTTCTAAATCGTGATAGATTTGCATAAGCATGTATTGCGGATTCGATTCACTAGAATATTTTAGTGCTTTTTTTTCATAAATCTCTTTTTTGAATATGTCTGACTCTTGTTCAAGTATATTGTAAATCACAGTTTGTATAATTGATTTGGCTGCTTCTAAATCACGTAAATCATATTCTTCTAGTTCAGGATGTGCTTCAGCATAGTCATATATTTGTTCTAATTGTTTTTCTGCGCTATTATAGATGTCTTCATCTAAGTTTAGGTGATAATCTACTGTTATTCGATTTCCTTCGAAAATTAGGTGCTTTATGCAGGGAATGTCTTCTGTGTTATAGTATGAAAAATAGCGATTTAACGCATGTTTTGCTTCTTCAAAGTTTTCGTCTTTGATAAGGGCTTCAATTAGTGTTGAATGTATTTCCCAAAAGTTAGAATAGGTTAATCCTAATTCTGCTATTTTTGCAGCTCTAGTGAATGATGCTGTAGCTATATAAGCAATGGCTAGGTTGTTACAGTTCATAGCAAACTGATGAAGATCACAGTTGTAAAGACTAAAGTATTGGTCTTCATTAAAGTAAGCTTCAAAAGCCTCGTGTGCTTGTAGATAGAATTGTTCTCGTATTTTAATAAGTGCTGGATTAGATTCTGATTGTGCAATTTCTTGTATCAGGTCATCTATTTCGGTTCCTCTGCCGTATAATTCGAGTGGGTGACTGTTGAGTTTTGGTAATGATGTAGGTAGTTCATAGTTCAAATGCATAGCGCATTCCACATATCTCCTATAGGTAATTGCTATCGGATTTAGTTGTATTGCTTTCTCAAGGTATGGGTATGCTTTTGAATATTCTCCATTTTCAAATAGGTAGGTTCCTACAAAATGATGTGGAAAGTATTGCTCATGATCACTTTTTGTTAATTCTAATGCATGATGGTAATAAGTGTCTGCTGCTACTTCTAGTGTTTCATAGTAGTTGCGTTCAATCATAAGTAGGAAATATTGAGCATCTGCTGATTTATAACCTTGATTTAGAAGGTTGGTTAGGATTTTGTGCCATTTGCAAAATTCTTCTATTACATAGATTGAGTTGTGATTGGCGTCTAACAATTGTACTAGTGTTTTTACAGCTAGGTCTATAGCTCCTTGTTTATAGGCTATTTCTGCTAATTGTATGTATTGTGATTCGTGTTGACTTACGAATTTTGGTAGTTGTTTTTCAATTAATATGACTAAATCCTTCTTATCAAATCCTTTGTATTGCTCTAATAAGTCGATTTTCTTCATGAAGAATATGGAAGTGTTTTTATCTCTTGTTTCTCGCTCACTTGAGTTGTGGTCTTCATTGAAAATGATGGCTTTTTCGAGATTTAAGAGTTGGTGTTCAATGTCCTCTAGTCCTTCGTATATATTTATTATAAAGTTATAGCCATAAATTTCAAAGCCTTCTTGTTGTTTTAAACTCTCTGCATATCCTATGAATTCTTGCTTGTTTTCTTCTGTTATATGGAGCTTCGGTCGAGCAATGCTCCACAAATTGTGTTGATTGGTTAGTGGATAGGAGAGTATTTCATAAAGGGTTTTTTGATGGTTGGGTTCTATTTCAAGTATTCGGCGTAAATAGGGTATAGTGTATTGTTTAACTGAGTCATAGATGGCTTCATGACCGTCATAAAACACTTGGTCATGGTATGCCGTCGCCATTAGAAATAGTACTTCTGTATCTTCTGGGTTTTGTTTTAGATAGTTTTCTCCTTCAATAATTAATTGTTCGAGTTCTCCTTTATAAAAAAGTTGTTCTAATTCTATAAAATCCATAACAATGATTAGTTTGATGTAATTTTGTTTTCTTGTCTATTTTGGTTTCAAAATTACATTTTATTGCCAATGCTCTTATCCCTGAAAAAAGGGATATGATCTCATTAAGGGATTTTTATTAATTCATAGTGATTGTTGATATAACTGCTATGAGAATCGAAGTGTTTTTATTCAGTTTTGTTTAGTGTCCAAATAATGGCTTTTTCTTTTGTAGCTCTGAAAATTGTGGCGTGATTTTCATCAGGTTCGTCCGAATAGGTCCATGTTAAATTTGGTAGGTTTTGTGACTTGAAGATGTTTGCTAATTCTTTGGTATAAGTGGATATTTCAGTGGTATTTGAGCTTGTAAACCAAATTCGTTTTTCATCTGCTGATAGTTGTGTCAAATGTTCTCTTGCTGTTTTTACTAAATATTGATTGTTCCACCATAAAGAGGGGTCAAAGGCTATATAATTATCAAACATTTCAGGTGTTAGAAAAAATGTCTCCATAACAAAAAGACCCGATAATGATTCCCCAATAAGACTTTTTTCGTTTGTTGTTCTGTATCGTTTATTTATTTCAGAGAAAAGTTCTTCTTTTATGAAAGCTCTGAATTTTTCTGATTCACCTACTATAGGTGCTATTTCTTTGTCTTCTATTACGTCTGTAAATCCTGTTAAATCTTTTCTTCTTTGTGTGTTCTCAATTCCAACAAGAATGATCGGTTTGATTTTTTTTTCTTTAATGAGCTTGTCTAAAGTATTTGCAATATGAGGGAAATCTTCTTTTATTCCACCGTCTGCCATATATATAACTGGTAATAAATCAGAACTTTTTTTATAATTTGAAGGTGTCCATACATTAATGACTCTTTTTTCTCCTACTTGTTTAGATTGAATTGTAAAGGTTTCGTGTTCTGGAATTGAGTCAACGGGTTGTATAGTGTTTGAATAACCTGTAAGGAACATAATTCCAGTGAATAAAATGTAGTAGACTGATTTCATATGATTTTATTTGATGATAACTTGATTAAATAGTGTTCTAAATAATTGTATGAATATACAAAATGCTCGACTAATGTATCTTGATTGTTAATTTGCATTTTTGTTTTCTATGGGATTGCGTGTCTAGCCCGCAATGACTAGGGGAAGATTAGGAGTGTGTGGCAGGGTTGACCACCTGATGTCGGTCTTCTTTCTCTCGTCCTATCTATACGTTCATTTGCTTTAGTTTAGATTGTCGCAGTTCATTGGAACAAAAAAGCTGTATAAAGAAACAGTCAGTAGATAAAAAAAGTATTGAATTAGAATTTTTAATATCTTTATGCCTTATGCAGAAACAACTATTCACATATTATAGTTTGACGATTGAAATGATTGCCTAATTCCGGGTGTCTTGTTTCTAAAATCATCAGTTTGGTAGTACACGTATTACCAAAGGTGGTTGGTATGGAACAAACTATTCGGATGACAGAGAATTAAGTAATTTTATTTCATCATTTTAAATTATTAAGCAGTGAATAACTTATCATTATATGGTTGGAACGATACCTTGTTCCAACTCAAACAAGCTTCACAATACAAACATCTTTTTCATGGTCGTGTTGCCGCAGTAAACAAAACCAATTATGAGGTCATTGCCCAGAGTGGTCGGTTGTTGTGCGAACTGGCAGGGAATGTGCTTTATGGAAAGTCATCATTTGAACTTCCGTGTACAGGCGATTGGGTCATCTTTCAAACTTTTGACGACAACAAAGGGATAATCGTTGATATTTTACCGCGCAAGCATACATTATACCGAAGAAAGAGTGGTACACAATCTGACAGGCAGGCTATAGCATCTCATGTTGACAAGGCATTTATCGTACAAAGCCTTGATGCCAATTTCAGCGTCCGCCGAACGGAACGTTTTATGGTTCAGGCAGTAGAAGAAAATATTCAGCCGATATTGATCCTCAATAAATCTGATTTGGAGTTTAATCGCCACGAAGTAGAGGAATCGCTGAAACATATTGGACATCAAATGCCAATATTTTTCACAAGCACTCTCTCTCCTGAAACAATACTTCCTGTGCAAAAATTTATCAAGCAGGGAGAATCGATTGTATTTGTAGGATCATCTGGAGTCGGAAAAAGTTCTTTGATCAATGCACTGTGTAAACGGACAGTATTTTCCACATCTGAGATAAGTAAATCATCAGGTAAGGGACGACATACCTCGACTCGGAGAGAAATGGTGCTTATGGAGGGTAGTGGTGTTTTAATAGATACACCTGGTGTTAGAGAATTTGGTTTAGTATCAGACAATTCTGATACATTATCAAATATATTTGATGTTGCTGATTTTGCGGTATACTGTCGGTTTGAGAATTGTACGCATTTGGATGAACCTGATTGTGCTGTATTAGAAGCAATAGAGAACGGGGTATTAGATACTAAAGTTTACAAGAGCTATCTAAAACTTCAAAATGAAGCATCACACTTCACTATTTCAGAACATGAAAAAAGGAAGAAAGGTAAAAAAAATGCGAAAATATTGGAAGAAGTAAAAAAGCGCAAGTCAGATTTGCAATAGCACTATTTAAAACAGTGGAGGTATTAAAAACACCTCCATTGTACTATAAACCGTCTATTGCGGTAATTATCCATAAAACTCTTTTGGATATTCAACCATTCCATGTACATTTTCCAAAGCATTTTCAGTCAATTCAATCAACATACAGTTTTCATCAGGGACATCGAAAGGTAGTTTTATCCCGTAATTTTTGATCATTTTATAACCGAACTTGGGATAATATTTTTCATGTCCTAATAAGATTATAGATCCATAATTTAAGCTTTTGGCTACTTCATGTGCCTTCCTTATCAGATCAGATCCGATTCCCTTACCTTGAAAATTTTTCAATACAGCCACAGGAGCTAAAGCTAAGGAGGATGTTTCTTTTAAATTATTATCTATAATTTTAATTTTGGTCAGTAAAACATATCCAACGATCTGTTTGTCGACTTCAGCTACTAAAGATAACTCAGGTATGAATGATTCAGAATTTCTTAATCTTTCAACTAAAAACTGTTCTTGGTGATCAGTGAATTGTTCACCCATGAAAGCATTCTCAATTAGCTTGAATACTTCATTATAATCTTTACTCTCCTCTTTTCGAATGTTCATTCTCTATATTTATTATTTAGTTTATCTCGACCAATAAATTTATTTTTTCCATGTAGAAAACATATGGCTTTAGCGATATTTATCGTTCTGTTCTCTGGGGGCTTCAGTGAATTAATATATAGGACAACTTCTTTCCTTAAATATTAAGGGTGCAAAAATTTTATATGGTTTGTGTTTCATTTTAAATTATGATTTTAGTTTAGCTAAATTAGAACCATAATTATTTCAAGAATTGTAAAAAATCAGGAATTCTTTTCTTTTCATCAGGTCATCCTTCAATAGTCTACTCGTCTTCCTGAGTGGGGTGGTGAATACAAAAGTTTTATTGTGACTTCGAGTTTTTGTTTTCTATAAGATTGCGGATCAGGTCCTCAATGACTAGGGTTAGGTGGCAGGGTTGACCTCCTGATGTCGGTCTTCCTGAGTGGGAGGGATGAATACAAAAGCTTCATCGCCACTTCGTGTCTATGTTTTTTTTTGTTTTTTAAACTTTCACACAAGCAAGCTTGGTTCAGTTATAAACACAAAAAAAGCCCTAACTTTCGTTAGAGCTTTTGTGTCGGGGTGGCAGGGTTGACCTCCTGATGTCGGTCTTCCTGAGTGGGGGAGTGAATACAAAAGCATCATCGCCACTTCGTGTCTATGTTTTTTATACTCTTTACACTCGCTCAAGTGAACTTGACTCGTTATAGTGCATAAAAAAAGCCCTAACTTTCGTTAGAGCTTTTGTGTCGGGGTGGCAGGGTTGACCTCCTGATGTCGGTCTTCCTGAGTGGGGAGGTGACTACAAAAGCTTCATCGCCACTTCGTGTCTATGTTTTTTTATACTCTTTACACTCGCTCAAGTGAACTTGACTCGTTATAGTGCATAAAAAAAGCCCTAACTTTCGTTAGAGCTTTTGTGTCGGGGTGGCAGGATTGACCTCCTGATGTCGGTCTTCCTGAGTGGGGGGGATGAATACAAAAGCTTCATCGCCACTTCGTGCCTATGTTTTTTTGTTTTTTAAACTTTCACACAAGCAAGCTTGGTTCAGTTATAAACACAAAAAAAGCCCTAACTTTCGTTAGAGCTTTTGTGTCGGGGTGGCAGGATTCGAACCTGCGACCTCCTGGTCCCAAACCAGGCGCGATGACCGGGCTACGCTACACCCCGTTTGATTCCCGATTGCGAGTGCAAATATAGAAAAGCTTTTTGTAATACCAAACTTTAGGTGTGATAAATATTAATTATTTTGGTATTTCTATTTTTGATGTTACTTTTGGACCTACCACAAATAAAAACGGTATTTTTGTGCCAATAAAAAAAGAATTTTAATTATGTCAACTATAGAAAGAACTAAATGCTTGATTATCGGATCAGGTCCTGCTGGGTATACAGCTGCTATTTATGCTGCAAGAGCTAATATGAGTCCCATTTTATACCAAGGTATGCAACCTGGTGGTCAGTTAACTACTACTAATGATGTAGAGAACTTTCCTGGTTATCCTGAGGGTATTACTGGACCGGAAATGATGATGCAACTTCAAGCTCAGGCTCAACGTTTTGGTACTGATGTACGTGATGGTTGGGTTACTAAAGTGGATTTGTCTGGTGATGTAAAGAAGGTTTGGGTTAATGAGACTACTGAAATTCATGCTGATACTGTTATTATTAGTACTGGTGCTACGGCTAGATATTTAGGTTTACCGTCTGAACAACATTATCTACAACAAGGTGGTGGGGTTTCTGCTTGTGCGGTTTGTGATGGTTTTTTCTATAAGAAACAAGAGGTTGTTATCGTAGGTGCTGGTGACAGTGCTTGTGAGGAAGCTCATTATTTATCTCAATTGTGTTCTAAGGTTACTATGTTAGTGCGTAGTGAAACTTTCAGAGCTTCAAGAATTATGGAAGAGCGCGTTCGCAATACTCCAAATATTGAAATTCTATTGAACACGGAAACGGAAGAGGTTCTAGGAGATGGTCAGTTGGTTACTGGTGTTCGTGTTAAAAACAAAACTACTGGTGAAGTGAGCGATATTCCTGCCACTGGATTTTTTGTTGCTATTGGTCATGATCCTAATACTGCTATTTTCAAAGGTCAATTGGAAATGGATGATACAGGATATTTGATTACTGAAGGAAAAACTACTAAAACTAATGTTCCTGGAGTGTTTGCTTGCGGGGATGTTCAAGATAAAGATTATCGTCAAGCTATTACTGCTGCTGGAACAGGGTGTATTGCTGCTTTAGATGCAGAGCGTTATTTAGCTTCGAAATAATAATACTATTTAAAAGGAAATTCACTTTGTTATTAGGTGGATTATTAGTTCTAAAAGACCTATTTTGCTGTAAAGTGAAATAGGTTTTTGGTTTATAGGGGGTTTTTGGTTTTATAGATTTATATTTGTGATTCGAACTTATAGGATTATGCTCAAGATAGAAAATGCCATTTTTGGCTATACGGATTCATCCGTTTTAAAAGGAATTAACCTAGAATTTGAACGTGGTAAACATCTGGCTTTACTTGGAGAAAGTGGTTGTGGGAAAAGCACGCTTTTGAAGGTTATTTACGGCTTGTATGATTTAAAGGAGGGTGAGATTAGTTGGAATGGTAAGCGAGTTTTAGGACCTGCTTATAATTTGGTTCCGGGTGTTGATGAGATGAAATACTTGGCTCAAGATTTTGATTTAGAGCCTAATACTACGGTCGCTGAAAATGTAGGAAAGTTTTTGTCGAATTCTAATTTGGCTAAAAAACAAGCTCGTGTTGAGGAGTTGATGGATTTGGTTGAGATGGGGGCTTTTGCGTCTGTTAAAACGAAGTTCTTGAGCGGAGGTCAGCAACAGCGTGTGGCTTTGGCTAGGGTATTGGCTGCTGAGCCTGAATTGTTGTTGTTGGATGAACCTTTTAGTCATATTGACAATTTTAGACGTAGTGCGTTGAGACGTAATTTATTTGCTTACTTAAAAGCGAAGGGGATTAGTTGTATTGTTGCTACGCACGATTGTGTGGATGCTCTTGGTTTTGCTGATGAAACTGTTGTGATGCAAGAGGGGCGTATTATCGCAGCTGGTAATTCTAAGGAATTGTATGAGAATCCTGAGAGTAAGTATATTGCTTCTTTATTTGGAGAGGTAAATCAATTATGGGTTTCCGATTTTATGGAGAATGTTGAGGAGGATGAGATATTGTTGATGTATCCTCATCAATTAATGGTTTCTGCAACTAAAGGTGTTTTGGAGGTTGAGGTTAAGGATTCTTATTTTAAGGGAGATGGTTATATGATTAAGGCTGCTTTCAGGAAGAGAGCGTTGTTTTTTGATCATCCTTTTGATATTGAGGCAGGGACTATTGTGCATTTAGCATTGAAGAAATTCGCTTAGTTGCAGAATAGGGATTTAGAAATCACAAACTAATAGATACTAAAAAGCCAAGCACTAGGCTTGGCTTTACTAAAATATTAAACATTTATTTGAATACCTTACACCACTAAAGTATAAAATAAAATGATTGCTAAATGTTAAATGATAAACTTTAACATTTTGGTCTTCCTGAGTAGCATTACAAAAGTTTTCTTGTCGTTTTGCATTTTTGCATTTTACTAAGGCGCCTGCTGGACCATTCGTTAAAACAATCCACTAGACTGTTTATTGACGTTCTGCTGTATTTTCGCATTTTGATTATGGGTAACTAGAATTATGGGTCTAACCTGCAATGAACTAAAATTGTGGGGTAGCAGGGAATACAAGATCTTCATCGTCGTTACTTCTTGTCTGTTTTTTTTACTCTTTGTGTATTAGAGTGTCACTTCAAATATTCTTGAGATTTATTGTAACATTTTGAATCTTCATGTATCTAAAGACTAAACTTTAAATTTTAGATGATGAGAAATGTCCTTTTTATTTTTACACTGGTATTATTCTCTTTCAGTGCGTTTTCACAAGAATATTCATTTTCAATTGAGAAGCATGGTGAGGGAAAACAAATTCTTATTTTTATACCTGGGTTTGCTAGTTCGGGAAAGGTATGGGATGAAACAGTTCAAGTGTTAAAAGAAGATTATACTTGCTTAATTTTAACTATGCCTGGTTTTGCAGGTGTTAAACCTGAAGAAAATCCTAGTTTTGAAAAATGGAAATCAGAGATAGAAAGGTTTATTAGAGAGAAAAACCTTATGAAACCAATTGTGATTGGGCATAGTATGGGTGGCGTATTAGCGATGGCTATCGCTTCGGATTATCCTGATTTATTGAGTAAGATTGTCGTTGTAGATGCTTTACCTTGTTTAGCAGCTTTGAGTGATCCGAGTTTTGTTTCTAAAGAGAATAAGGATTGTTCATCCATGGTGTCACAAATTGAAGCCATGAAGGATGAAGAATTTTTTCAAATGCAGCAGGTTAGTGTTGCAAGTATGACAACAAGGAAGGATAAGATTGATGAGATTGTAGATTGGGGGATGAATTCAGACCGAAAGACTTTTGCTAAGGTATTTTGCGATTTTATTAATATTGATTTGAGAGATCGGATTAATTCGATTACTATACCTACGCTCGTATTACTAGAGCCTCTTTTTAAAAATATTCAAGATTCTATCGTTAGTCAATATAAGGGACTTCCACATGTTGAATTAATGTATGCAGATAAAGGGTTACATTTTTTAATGTATGATGATTCAGATTGGTACTTAGAAAATTTGAATGAATTTATTATATTAGAATAGATGGATTTCGAAACTATATATAAGACTTTTTGGGAGAAAGTATTTAGACTGTGTCTGGGCTATGTGAATGATTATGGTATGGCTCAAGATATGGCTCAAGAGACGTTCATTTCTGTATGGAAACAACTTCCAAATTTTAGGAATGAAGCTTCTGTTGGCACTTGGGTTTATAGAATTGCAACGAATACTTGTCTTCGTCAGATAGAGAAAAATAAAAGAATAAAAATAGTTGAGCTCCCCGTTCAATTTAAAGAGGAACTGCTTGTATCTATCGAACCTCAAATTCAATTACTATATAGGTTTATTTCGGAATTACCAGAATTGGATAGAATAATTATCTCTTTGGAGCTGGAAGATATTAAACAGTCAGAAATTGCTCAAATTGTCGGATTGTCGGAGAGTAATGTTCGAGTTCGAATTCATAGGATTAAGGAGCGTTTAACCAAAAAATTCAAAGAAAATGAAAACTGATCTAGATTTAAAAGAGTTGTGGAATAAACAGGATGTTCCAATGGCTGATGTAACTGTTATTTTGGGCTTGATTAAAAAATATAAAAGAACGGGATTTAGGAAGATGGTGTTTTTAAATAGTGTTTTAATGATTACTATCTTGGTTTTATTGTTGATTTGGATCAGCTATAATCCTCAATTGATCATTACAAAAATCGGAATTGTATTAGGTATTTGCTCTATTTTTTTTGTTGTTATTTCTACGAGCAAATTGATTCCCTTGTATAAGAAGTCAGATACGATGCTTTCAAATAGTGATTATTTAACGAATTTGATTGAGATTAAATCGATTGAGAATCACATACAAACAAAGGTAATGAATGTCTATTTTATTCTTTTAACTGTTGGAACTAGCTTATATATGTATGAATATACTATGTCTTTATCTTGGTATTTTGTGTGTATGATTTATGGGGTGTTTTTTATTTGGATAGGGTTTAATTGGTTCGTTTTACGACCTAGGATTGTAGAAAAAAGTAGAAAAAAGATTGATGATTTTATTTATCAGATTAAGACGCTGGAGAAACAGTGGGGTAGTTCTGATATTTATTGAGATTGGAAAATGATTTCATGGGATGTGTAGTTATATTAAATAACAAGGGACTTAAATCTGAATGATTAAGTCCCTTGTTGTTATTTGTGATTCTGCGGGTTTATTCTTTGGTATCTGTAGTTTGTTTTAGATATTTTTCCAAGAATTGGTCTTGTTCCCATAGTAGGTGTAGTATGTTTTCTTTTGCTACATAACTATGGCTTTCTTTTGGTAGTATTACCATTCTAACTGGCGCTCCTAATCCTTTTAAGGCTTGGAAATAGCGTTCTGTTTGCAGTGTAAATGTTCCTGGGTTGTTGTCTGCTTCTCCGTGTACTAAAAGCATTGGAGTTTTCATTTTATCTGCATTCATGAATGGTGACATGGTATTGTAAACTTCTGGAACTTCCCAATAGTTACGTTGTTCGTATTGGAATCCAAAAGGGGTTAGTGTTCGGTTATATGCTCCACTACGTGCGATTCCCACTGCAAATAGGTCTGAATGGGTTAATAGGTTAGCGGTCATAAATGCTCCGTATGAATGTCCTCCAACTCCAACTCGTTTGCGGTCGATATAACCTAGTGCATCTACTGCATCAATAGCTGCTTTTCCGTTTGCTACTAATTGACTTACATAGGTGTCATTTGGCTCTTCTGTTCCTTCTCCTACGATTGGGAATGCTGCATCATCTAAAACTGCGTATCCTTTTGTTACCCAATATACAAACGACCCATAATACGGAAAAGTGAATTCGTTTTGGTTTGTGGTTACTTGTCCCGCACTGTTTTTGTCTTTATATTCTGTTGGATATGCCCAAATTAATAGTGGGAGTTTCTCCTTTTTTGATTTTCTATCGTAGTTAGCTGGTAGGTATAGTGTTCCTGATAGTTCTAATCCGTCTTCTCTTTTGTATTGGATTACTTCTTTATATACATCTTTTATACTTTCAAATGGGTTTTTGAAATCGGTGATGGCTTTTAGGTCATTCTTTTTCTTGATGTTTCTAAAGTAGTAGTTTGGATACTCCGTACTTGATTGAATTGAAACGAGCACTGTTCCTTTTTTTGCGTCTAAGATCGATATGATTGATTCAACTTTATCGGTGTATTGTGATTGATAGAGTCTTTTTGTTTTTAGGGTAGTTCGGTCGAACTCATCTATAAAAGGGAATTGTCCTTCTGGTGTAAATCCTTTTCCTAATAGGTATAGTTTGTTGTTTTCTATAGACAATACGTAACGTCCAAAACTATTTTTTGTAGTTTCAAAATCTCCTGGATCTGAGTATGTGTCTTGATAGTTTCTGTCTTCTATTACATTTAGTTTCGGGTTGTTTTCCGAAGGATTTAATAGGTATGCTTTGATGTTTCTAGTGTCAAACCATTGGTCGTGAAGGATTGCTGTATTGGCATCTCCCCAAGAGATTCCCGCATATCGTTGCGGTATTTTTACTAGTGAAACTGCGTCATTTGTAAATGGGGCTTTCCATACAAAAAGTTCGTCTCTAAATGGTACTTCATTTGCTGGATCTCCTTGGTCTAAAGCTTCTACATAAAACACGGTTGCTGCTTCATCTGCTCTCCAGTTCATACTTCTTTTTCCTTCACGTACTGCCATAAATCCTTTAGGCATTATTTCGTTTAGGGGTACTTCATTTACTGTTTTGATAAATGTTCCTTTTGAGTCATAGATTGATGTTGACATTGGGAATCTTGACAAAGGAACTATGTATGAAAATGGTTTTTCTAGCGTGGTTAACATTAGGTAATTACCATCAGGAGAGAAAGATTCTCCTGCATACATTGCTGCTTCTTTGAATAGTTTTTTAGTACCATCAAGGTTTATTTGATATAATTCCGCGGTGGTAAGGTTTTCAAAGTTGTCTTCGTCTGCTTTGTTTTTTAATAGGTCTTGGTAGGTTCTGTTTTGTGAGACTGTTCCTTCCATTGCTGTAGAAACGGTTGGTCCTTTTGGCAAATCATTTTTTGGGTCAATTAAGGCAGGTCGGTTTGGTACCATTGTTTTTACCAATATGCTTGTGCCGTCTTTGAACCAGGTCATTGGGTTGCCTAAATTGGCATTTAGGTTTGCTTCTGACAGTTTGGTAGCTGTTGCCGTTTTTATATCTACTACCCATAGTTCAACTCCTTTTGGGGCTGTGTGTGTGAATGCGATTTTACTTTCGTCTGGTGACCAAGATATATTTGCAATTCTAGGGTTGCTAGGTAGATTTTTTACTTGAATTTCTTGTGGGTTTTTTCCTATTCTTACTTTTAGGTTGTTTATATAGGTAAGTGTGCTTGATATATTTACAGTAGGGTCAATACGCAAACCTCCCAACTTCATTTCGGTTAGGTTTAAGTCTTCCAGAGTTTTGTATGTGTTTCTGTAACTCAAGAGCATATTCTCTTTTTTTGTATCCATCTGAATGGTAGGGGCTCTATCGAATTCAGCGAGTTCTAGAATTTCTTTGGAAGGCTTTTGATACGTAACATTTTCTTGTGCAAACATAGATGTTGTTAGGAATAAAGCTAATAATGATGTTTTAACTATCTTCATTAGAATATTAAATATTGATTATCTAGCTAAAGTAATTGAAATATAGCTTTATATCAAGGAGAAGTATTGATTTCACGCATAGTGCTATCTTAGTGTTTTGAAAATGAGTATTTTTGTTATAGTTAATAAATGAAAAAAGTATGTTTCAATCGAAAATAACAGGGTTAGGATATTACGTGCCGGAGAATGTGGTGACGAATGAGGATTTGGCAAAACTAATGGATACGAATGATGAATGGATTGTTGAGCGCACGGGTATTCATGAAAGGAGACACAAGAAGTTAGAGGAGGATACCACAACGGGTATGGGGGTAAAAGCGGCTCGAATGGCAATGGAAAGGGCTTCTTTAAAAGCTGAGGATATTGATTTTGTCGTTTTTGCAACTTTGAGTCCTGATTATTATTTTCCTGGTCCAGGAGTATTGTTGCAAAGGGACTTAGGTTTAAAGACGGTTGGTGCTTTAGATATTCGAAATCAGTGTTCTGGTTTTGTTTATGCTTTATCAGTTGCTGATCAGTTTGTAAAAACGGGTATGTATAAGAATATATTAGTAGTTGGTTCTGAGGTACATTCTACTGGTTTGGATATGACGACTAGAGGTAGAGGTGTTTCTGTTATTTTTGGTGATGGGGCAGGAGCAGCTATTGTTTCTAGGTCTGATGTGGAAGGAGAAGGGATTTTATCAACTCATTTACACTCAGAGGGTGAACATGCAGAAGAGTTAGCATTGATTGCTCCTGGTATGGGGAAAAGATGGATTACTGATGTTATTAGGGATAATGACCCTGAGGATACGAGTTATTACCCACATATGAATGGACAGTTTGTGTTTAAGAATGCTGTTGTTCGTTTTAGCGAAGTTATTATGGAAGGTCTTGAAGCGAATCAATTGAATGTTTCGGATATTGATATGTTGATTCCGCATCAAGCTAATTTGAGAATTTCTCAGTTCATTCAGTCTAAGTTTAAGTTGACGGATGATCAGGTTTTTAATAATATTCAGAAATACGGGAATACTACAGCAGCTTCTATTCCGATTGCTTTAACAGAAGCTTGGGAGCAAGGAAAGATTAAAAAGGGTGATTTAGTGGTTTTAGCTGCTTTTGGTAGTGGTTTTACTTGGGGAAGTGTTGTAATTCGTTGGTAAATTATCATTATATTCGTAATATAAAATTGTTTATGTTATGAAATTTGATAAAATTAATAACAAAGGCCAAGCTCGGATTTTTGAAAATCCTTTCTTAGAAAGTTTGACCAAAGGTCACCCAGCAGTTATATGGGGAATGTACATACCGATTTTATCTTTCATATTGTATTGGGGTTATAATCGGTATGGACTTTCAATAAGTCAGCTATTAGGATTGTTTTTTGCAGGAATTCTTTTTTGGACTTTTTTTGAGTACATAGCTCATAGATTTCTTTTTCACCTTATAAGCGATAATCCTAATCTTCAAAGGGTTGCTTATATTTTTCATGGTAATCACCATCATTATCCTAGAGATAGGCAGCGATTGTTTATGCCTCCTATTCCTAGTATTTTTATGGCTGGATTGATGCTTGGTGTTCAATATTTATTTTTGAGACACTATGTTTTTGGTTTCTTTCCGGGGTTTATGATTGGGTATTTATTGTATGCTTCTATGCATTATGCTATTCATGCTTTTGCGCCTCCTTTTAAGTTTTTAAAACCTCTTTGGAGCAATCATCACTTACATCATTATAGAAATGATAATTTAGGGTTTGGCGTTAGTAATCTTGTGTGGGATAGAGTTTTTAATACTCGATTCGACTTGAATAAAGAAAAGGAAGACAAGGAAAAGGTTAAAGAGTTGATGTTTGAAAAGAAAGAAAGGGAGCTGTAGCATTCTTATAAAAAAAAAGGCTGTTTTCAAACATTTGAAAACAGCCTTTTTTTTTATAAGAGTAGTAGTTATAATACGATAATTTTTTGAGTTCCGGATTTATCTTCTGCTTTTATTTGCAGTTGATATACTCCTTGTGGCAAATAGTTTATGTTATAACCGTTATTTGTCTTCTCTGGTTTTGAAACTTTTTTTACTTGTTTACCGTTCATAGAATATATAATCACTTGATCTAGTCTACTTGTTGTTTGAATGTAGATTTTTTGATTATATGTTGGGTTTGGATACACAGAAAATTCTATTTGATTCTTCTTGTTAACTGATAAATTGTTCCATCGGTCTTGTGCTTCGGGTCCTCCCCATATCGTTGTTGCTAAACGCGGATTATCTATAAAAGGATTTCTGTTTCCTTGTGCATACGTATTACTTGTATTTCCGTGGTACTGGTTTCGATTTATTTCAATTTCTGAAACTGGGTCGTCTGCATTCCATTTGAGAAAGAGGTCTATCATTCCATCTGGAGTTTGTTCTGTACTTCCTATACCTACTTTACTTGGTAGGCATTGGGTTCCGTATCTCAGATACATATACATCATCATTCTCGCGACGTCTCCTTTCCATTCATCTCCTGGATACCAACCGTCTGTAACATTTCCAGAGTTACCGTTTCCAGATGCAAATTTTTGATTGCCTCTAGCTGCATTCCATTGAACGTCTGAGGATCTTAAATGGTGTGCATCAGATCCAGGTCCTGTTTCTCCTAAATTAGGAGATCCTAACGACTTTGCATAGACGTGTTCTCTGTTCCATTGACCATTGTTTCCTCCATTGTTATTAACGGATCTACTGTATGCGTGTTGCCCACTTCCGTTTTTCCAGCCGTAGATTAATACTACCTCGTTTGAATTTGAGGGTAGTAAATCTGTTGTTTTTGTAGCGTCCCAAATTTGTTTGTAACTCAGTTTTTTAGTGTGAGTACTCGTAACTCTATTTGCTAGCTCGGCTTTTAAAGCGGTACCGGTTAAAGTGAAATCAATTCCCTTATAATATTCTACTTGATCGGCTGGTTGAGCGAAAAGGCTTGCGACAGATAATAGGAAGAGTATAAAAGGAAATCGTTTCATAGTGTTTTACTTTTTACGTTGTAATAAAGCCATATAAAATCCGTCGAATCCTGATTCTGAAGAAAGGATTTTACGGTCTTCTATTAGAGTAAAGTTAGCACCAAATTCTGAATTTAAAAACTTTTCAATTTGTTTTTCGTTTTCAGAAGGTAATATTGAGCAAGTTGCATAAACCATCTTACCTCCTGGTTTCAGGATTTTAGAGTAGTCTTGTAGTACTTGTTCTTGTACTTTTTTGATGTCTTCAATAAATTGCGGTTGTAATTTCCATTTACTGTCTGGGTTTCTTTTTAAAACTCCTAAACCACTACAAGGTGCGTCAATCAAAACGCGGTCTGCTTTTTCGTGTAGTTTTTTAATGGATTTTGTTCCTTCAATAATGCGATATTCGATATTGAAAGCTCCGTTTCTCTTAGCTCTAATTTTTAATTGCTTTTGTTTACTTTCATAAATATCCATAGCAATTATTTGGCCTTTGTTCTCCATTAGAGAGGCTAAGTGTAATGTTTTTCCACCTGCTCCTGCACATGTGTCAACAACGCGCATTCCTGGTTCCACATCTAAGAATCTTGCAACTAATTGTGAAGATGCGTCTTGTACTTCAAATAGCCCTTCTTTAAAAGCGTCTGTTAAAAATACGTTCGCTCTTTCTTTTAGTATTAAAGCATCTGGATATTCTTCTGGAAGGATGGTTTCAATTTCTAAATCCATCAGTATAGCGTAAAGCTTTTGGCGTGTTGTTTTTAGTGTGTTTACACGTAAAATTACACTAGCTTGTTGGTTTTGGGCTGCAATTTCTTGAGACCATTTTTCTTCGCCTAATTCTTTTACACCTAGTTCATCCATCCAATCTGGAATAGACTCTTTGAATTTTCTGATTTTAATCAATTCATCAAAGCGACCTTTGATTCTTCTAAGTGGTGTCTCTTCAAAATATTTCCAATCGGGTAATTTGTATCCTCTTAATACTGCCCAAACGGCAAATATTCTCCAAACATCATCTCGTGTATATGGTTCTTTTACTTCTGCAATTTCTGCATAAAGTCTTTTCCAACGAACCATTTCGTAAATGGTTTCAGCAACGAATTTTCTGTCTGTGCTTCCCCAGCGTTTATCTTTTTTTAAGGCTCTTGCAACTACCTTGTCTGCATATTCTCCTTCGTTATAAATAGATAAGATAGAGTCGATTACGGTAAATACTAAATTTCTGTGTAGTCTCATTGTATATATAAAAATAGCCCGTAAAGATACAACTATTACGGGCTTTATGGTTTATTTATGTTGTTTTTTAAAATACTGAATATTAGTTAGATACTAAAATATTGTTTTATTTTTTCTTCTTGTACTGCTTTAGTAGTTTTCTATTGAAATCATCTTCTGCTTTTTTTAGAAGTATTATTTTCTTGTTTGATAATATTTTTTGGGCATCTTCATTGAATTTTTTGCGTATTGAAAAATATTCTTCTTCGTATTTTTTTATGTTGGCTAGTGCTTTTTTTGCGTCTTCTTCAGACATTTTTTTTATGTCTTCTATGTCCGTTTTATGGATGAATCTTGCTTCATCATTATGTCTTAAATCGTACATTTTATTGTCGTAAGTGGTATAGACTGGCCAAAATTTATCTGCTTCCTGTGTTGTTAAATCTAGCTCTGAAGCTAGGTGCGCAATTTTTAGCGATTTAATTTGTTCATGTGATTTATGGTCTTGAGCCAATGCAAAACTTGAAATTAATATGCTGCAAAGCAAGTAAGCTATCTTTTTCATGATTATTCAGTTATGTAATATTCTATATCAGTGCTGGTAAGTAAGTATTCTCCTATTTCAGCATTGTTTAATGAATTGTTTTGTTCTATTTCAGTTAAGTCTTGTTCTTCTAGGTATGATTCCATACTGGTTGAGATAAATACGTTTTGAGATTGTAAATAGCTTTCTATTGTTTCTGTATTTAAATTTGAGTATTGGTCTTTGGTGGTATAGAATATTGTGATCCCAAGTAGAATTGTTACACTAGCAGCGATTGAAATCCAGCGGGTATATGCAATTTTTCTAAGTTTTGGTTGTATGTTTTTATTGGGTTTGTTTTCCAATTTGCTAAACAAGCGATCGTTGAAGTCTTCAAAGTATCCATCTGGAATTTTAAAAACCTCTTTTTTAGAATGTTGGGATATGTTGGATTCTTTTCTCATAATTCAATCGCATTATTAGGTTAGACTCTTTTATTGCTAAAAGGTTTAATTTGATTTTATATAAAGTTCTATTTTTTTTACTGCGTGATGGTAAGAGGCTTTTAATCCACCTACTGAGGTATCTAGTATTTCGGATATACTTTGATAGTCTAACTCTTCAAAGTATCTCATTTTGAATACGAGTTGTTGCTTTTCTGGGAGTTGAGTTACTGCTTTTTGTAACTTTAAGTAGGCTTCGTCTCCATCAAAGAGCGGGTCAGCTCTAAGGTTTTCTATTTGCGTTTGATTGTATTCGGTTGTACTTAATTGGTTTGATTTAGCTTGTTTTTTAAGGTGTGTTAGGGCTTCATTAGTTGCAATTCTATATATCCATGAAAAGAGTTGACTTTCACCTTTGAAGTTATGGATGTTTTGATAGACCTTAATGAATGTGTTTTGTAATACATCGTCTGTGTCTTCATGATTTAAGAGCATCGAACGTATGTGTATATACAGTCGTTTCTGATAAGTAGTTACCAAAAAACGAAATGCACTTTCTCGGGTGTCATTATTCTGAAGTTGTTGTATTAGTTGTTGTTCTTCCAAAAAGGGGTAATAATTTAGGCGGAAGTTAATCAAAAGCTATGAATTATTGGGTTATTTATTGACGTTAATGGAGTAGAGAGTTATCTTTGCAATAAAAAAAATGATTCAGACGGTTATTTTTGACATGGATGGGGTAATAGTAGATACTGAACCAGTTCATAAGTATGCATATTATAAACATTTTGAAGAGTTGAAGTTGAATATTCCAGAGGAGGTTTATACTACGTTTACGGGTAATTCTACTAAAAATGTTTATCAGAAGATTAAGGATAATTATGGGATTTTAACGGAGGTTGAAGAGTTGGTTTTGAGAAAGAGGGCTTTGTTCAACGATGCTTTTGATACTAAACCAGACTTGGAGTTAATCTCTGGAGTCCGTGCTTTAATAGAGGATTTGCACAATAATGAGGTACAACTTATATTGGCGTCTTCTGCTTCTATGAGTACCATTAATAGGGTGTTTAATCGTTTTGAGCTTTTTCCATTTTTCACACATATAGTTAGTGGAGAGAATTTTCCAAAGTCTAAACCAGACCCTGCGATTTTCTTACATGCGGTCTCTTTATCTGTAGCTGCAAAAGAACATTGTGTTATTATCGAGGATAGTACAAATGGTGTGAAAGCGGCTGTTGCGGCAGATATAGATTGTATTGCTTATCACAGTAAAAATTCTAAGATGCAAGATTTGAGAGGGGCTAAATTCTTTATTTCTGATTTTGCCGATTTCAAGGCTAAGGATATTAAAGGGTTGTCTTTTTAATGTTTTCTATTACAAAATACCTTACGGTATATGGCTAATGCTTTTATACTGCTAGTATTTTTATTACATTTGCATTCAATTAAAAACTAAAAATCTAAGACCTTATGTTCCACAGATATATAAAACTTGTTATAGCAGCGTTTATTTTAGCAGCGGCAGTTTGGCAATTTACTGAGAGTAATATTGGAAACGGTATTTTTCTTTTGTTATTAATGTCTATTGTTGTTTTGTTGTATTTTAAAAACGAGTTTATTTTATTGGCTTTTTTAAAATTGAGAAAACAAGATTTTGAAGGTGCTCAGAAGTGGTTGAGTTATATCAAGAATCCTGATACAGCTTTGGTTCGCAAGCAAAATGGTTACTATAACTACTTGCAAGGAATTATGGTTTCTCAAACGAATTTAAATGCTTCTGAAAAATTCATGAAGAAGGCTATAGAGCTTGGGTTGAGTATGGATCAAGATTTAGCGATGGCTAAATTACAGTTGGCAGGTGTAGCGATGACGAAGAGAAGAAAAGTAGAGGCTACTAAGTTACTTAATGAGGCTAAGAAATTGGACAAGCAAAACATGCTTAAAGACCAAATCAAAATGATGAAGGATCAGATGAAGAGAATGTAATTTCTTTTTAATCTTTATATATAAAAAAGGGCTAACTCATCGAGTTAGCCCTTTTTTATTTGGGTCTAATTATTTTTCTTTCTTTTCTCTGCGCGTTTCTTTTCAACACCTCTGTTTGTAGGTTTTGTTTTTCTAGGATTTCGCTTTCCTGGACCACCTAAGTTGACTTTTTTGTTTTTGTCTTTCTTGTCGTGAAAGGCAGCTCCTTTTTCGTCTGTTTGTTTTGGTTTTTTAAGTAGGTGTTTTATTTTTTGCTTTACTTTTTCAAACTCCATCAGTTTTTCAGAAATCTCTACTTCTACAGGAATCTCCATTATTCGAAGTTCTTTCTCCATTAGCATTTCTGCTTCTATCTTTATTTCTGCTTCTTTTGGGTCTATGATGCTGATTGCGGTTCCTTCTTTGTCTGCACGTCCTGTTCTACCAATTCTGTGGATGTATTGTTCTGGTAATTCTGAGAACTGTAAATTGATAACGTGGCTAATGTCTGAGATATCCAATCCACGAGCCATAATATCTGTGGTTACTAATCCTCTCAATTCACTATTTTGAAAATCTGACATAGCAGTTAATCTAAAGTTCTGTGATTTGTTTGAGTGAATTACGGTAAATTGTTCTGGGAATACTTCGTTTAGTTTTTCTAGAACTAAGTCTGCAATTCGCTTGCTATTGATAAAGATAAGAACCCTATTATAGGTTTCACTGTCTTGAAGCAAATGAATTAATAAGTTTATTTTAGTATTGAAGTTTGGTACGTGATAAACTTGTTGGTCTATTTTTTCTAATGGTGTTCCTGATGGTGCTAGTGATACTTCTTCTGGATAGTCGAAATAGTCTTCTAGGATATCGTCTACTTCTTCTGTCATGGTTGCTGAAAACAAGATGTTTTGTTTCTTGTTTTTCATCATAGATAGAATTGAAGTCAATTGAAATCTAAATCCTAAATTTAAAATTTCATCAAATTCATCAATTACCAATTTTTGTAAAGCGTCAAATCGAACTACTCCGTCTAATGCCAAATCCATTGTTCTTCCTGGGGTTCCCACCAAAATGTCTACTCCATCATAAACGGCTTTTCGCTGTGTATTGATGTTTGTTCCTCCATAGATTCCTAGGGTACGAACAGACATGAATTGTGTTAGTTTTTCTACTTCTTCTACTACTTGAACTACAAGTTCTCTAGTAGGAACTAGAATCATTACTCTAGGTGTGTCGTCAGGAGTGAATTTCCACTGCTTTAATATAGGTAGTAAATAGGCATAGGTTTTTCCTGTTCCTGTTTGGGCAATTCCCATCATATCTCTACCAGATAGAATTACTGAAAAAGATTTTTCCTGAATAGGAGTAGGAGTGGTAATATTTAATTCCTTCAAAGCTTTGTCTAAAGCTTTCGGAAGATTAAACTGATCGAAAGTGCTCATAAAAAATGTATAATTTGCAACAAAGATACATTTTATTTTTTTTCGAGATTTATCTAAGGGGTAGCAATATAGATTCACCCCCTCACACTTTGTTGTGATGAGGGAGTGGGTCTGTTTTTTCCTTAATATCCTTCCGTTGGAATTTCTATGTTATAGGTTTTTCCTTCTGTTACTTTTAGTTCTGTGCCGCGCAACCAAGGGTTGTGTAGTTTTAATATTTTGTAATTGATTCCTTGGTCTTTTGAAAATTGATATAAGTTGTCAATATTGTAATTTACTGCTATCGTCTTTGTTTTTATTGGTTGATAGAGTGTGTTTTCTGGAAGTACAAAACCGTATTTTTCGGTATTAGACATTATTTCTTTTAGTGCTAATATTCTAAAGACGTAACGCGATGTTTCTTCTGCTATAAATAGGTCGTAATAGTTGTCTACCATTTGAAGCTCTAGTTGTTTGGTAACGCCAGCCATTCCGCGGTTGTAAGATGCTGCTGCAAGTGTCCAGCTACCGAATCGTTGTTTGGCCTTAAGGAAGTATTCACAGGCTTTCTGAGTAGCTATTTCAAGGTTATAGCGTTCGTCTACGTATTCGTTTACTTCCATATTGAAGTCTTTTGCTGTTCCGTCCATAAATTGCCAGAAACCGCGTGCTCCTGCTGACGATGTTGCGTTGGAAAGTGTGCTTTCAATTACTGCTAAATATTTGAAATCATCAGGAATTCCGTTTTTCTTTAATATTGGTTCTATGATTGGAAAATAGCGGTGTGCTCTTTTTAATGAAATAATTGTTGAGGCATGTAGATTGATATTAATTATCATTTCTCTGTCTAATCGCTCTCGTACATCTACGATGTGTAATGGCGTTTTTTCGCCTGCAAAGTTGATGGTGTTTGGTAAGTAGATGTGATTTTTAATATCTACGCTTTGAGTGTTGGTTCCTGTAGATGTTGAGAAAACAAATGTGCTCCCAATTAAGATAACTCCCGTTATAATTCCTAGCTTTTTTATCGTTCTATTCATAGTTTTTGTTTGATATTATTGTGGGTAAATGCTTGTTGAACCAGCGGTATCGCATTAAAATCATTGCATGTGTGCCTCCTTTAATAACGATAGCGTTTTTAATGTATTGTATGGGGAATACTTCATCTTTGTCTCCGTGTATGTGAATTACATTGGGGTTTGGATGTGGTTCTTTCCAATTGAGTATGTTTTTAAAGGCCCAATCTAAATAGGATGAGTCTCTTATTGACATATAGTTGCTATATAGATCTATTCTTCTTTTTGCTTTTTCGTTGCCGTGTTTTTTTAATATTGTTTCTATTTGGTTTACCCATCGTGTTGGGAAAAACTTATAGAGTAATAGTTTTTGTGCCCATTTCATTCGTTTGGGAAATTCGGTGTGTGATCGAACACTTGAAATAATAATTGTTTTTTTAGTAGAAATTTTCTTTGCTAATTCTTGAACAATTATTCCGCCGAAGGATACTCCAATTAATACTGGATTTTCGTGTTTTATTTCTTCTTGTATTCTAGTAGTGTAATTGCTGAGTGTTTCGTTCGAATAGGGGATAAGCCATTCTAAATAGTGAAATTCGAATTGGTCTTTTGGTAAATCTATCTTTTCAAATATTCTGGAACTGGCCCCCATTCCAGGCATGAAATAGATGTGTATTTTGTTCATAATAAATAAATTAACTAATAATAGGGGCTGATTGTCAAATTAATTCTCGAAATTTGCTAAAGATAGACGATTTAGTTCTTAGTGCTACTTTCTAATGTTTAAATATATCTTAAATATTGGGGAGTATAAATCTGCACTTTGTCTATGTTACTAATTGAAACTTTAAACTATATTATAAATGGAAATCAAAAACAACGAGCTACTTCGTCAGTTTGAATATCAGACAGAAGAAGGTATGCTCAGTGTGGAGTATTCGTTGCAAGAGAGAAAGATTTTCTTGACGAAGCTTAAAGGATTTGAGACTTCAGTTCAGGAGCAAGCATCAGACTTTTTAAAGGCTGTTTTAAGTTTTGCTGAAGATAATCGTTTAAGAGTGGTTCCTACACATCCAAAGATTGTGTCGTTCTTTAGAAAGAACCCTGTGTATAAAGAGTTATTACCTCCAGGAATTAGAATCTAGTTATAGCTAGATATGAGTTAGATTATTAACCAAAAAAGAGGATAGAACACTTGATGTTTTATCCTCTTTTTTTGTGTTTTTGTTTTTGCGCAGTTTGCGGATGCGTAAATTCGTAAATAGCTATAGAGATGAGATTGCGGGTCAGACCCGCAATGACTTTTAGGATTAAATGGGTAATCCTTTAATACAATCTTTTGATGGTGCTATCTACACAAATTCCAATCGCACACTTCCGTCTTCATCTATCTTAGTCAATGCTATTTTGTGTAGTGTATTGGCTAACTCTGGATTCCATGGTGTTTTTACCTTTACGTAGTTCTCCGTAAATCCGTGTATGTATCCTTCTTTGTTTTCGCTTTCAAACAACACTGTTCGTTCTGTTCCAATCTGACTTTCATAGAACGCTCGGCGTTTTTTCACAGAGAGCCCACGCAACATTTTACTGCGCTTGTTTCGAACGTTCATTGGAACTGCTCCTTCCATATTGGTTGCTTCTGTATTGTCTCTTTCAGAGTACGTGAAAACGTGTAAGTAAGAGATGTCTAAGTCGTTTAAGAAATGGTAGGTATCTAAGAAGTGTTCTTCTGTTTCTCCTGGAAAACCTACTATAACATCGACTCCAATACAGGCGTCTGGCATTACTTCTCTAATTTTTGCTACGCGTTCTACATAGAGTTCTCGTAGGTAACGGCGTTTCATTTTTTTGAGTATGTCGTTACTTCCAGATTGCAATGGTATGTGAAAGTGGGGAACGAATGTCCTACTTTTTGATACGAATTCTATAGTTTCGTTTTTTAGTAAATTTGGTTCGATTGAAGATATACGCAAACGTTCAATTCCCGGTACTTCATCTAAAGCTTGTACTAATTCTAAAAAGGTGTGTTCGTGTTTTTTATTTCCAAACTCTCCTTTTCCGTAATCTCCAATATTTACACCTGTTAAGACGATTTCTTTGATGTCTTGAGCTGATATTTCTGCTGCATTTTTCAATACGTTTTCCATGGTGTCGCTACGTGAAATACCGCGGGCTAATGGAATGGTACAATAGGTGCATTTGTAATCACAACCGTCTTGTACTTTTAAAAAGGCTCTTGTTCTATCACCAATGGAATAACTTCCCACATAGAAATCAGCGTTTTCAATTTCGCAGGAATGTATTTCTCCCATGTCGTTTTTTGACAGGTCGTTGATGTAGTCCATTATTTTGAACTTTTCTGTAGCTCCTAACACTAGGTCTACTCCATCTACTGCGGCCAATTCTTCTGGTTTTAGTTGGGCATAGCATCCTATTGCTGCTACAAAAGCTTTATCGTTTTTCTTTTGAGCTTTTTTTACAATCTGTTTAAATTGCTTGTCTGCATTTTCGGTAACTGAACATGTATTGATTACATATATGTCTGCTACTTCCTCAAAGTCAACACGATCGAAACCTTCATCGGTGAAATCACGTGCAATTGTTGAGGTTTCTGAGAAGTTGAGCTTACAGCCCAATGTATAAAAAGCTACTTTTTTTCTGTTTTCCATAATAATTAGCTACTCCTAAGTAGTAATTTTGAATTATATTTACTTTTTCTATAATGTAAAAAAGAACTGCAAATTTACATACAAAAAACGATTTCATGAAATCATTACTCTGTTATACGTCAGTATTTTGGATTGTTTTAACGTTGACCTCTTGTCAGAATAAAGCGGGGACGGTTAACGAAGATTTGGTTTTCAGGTATAATGAGAGTGCCAATATTCAAACTTTAGATCCTGCATTTGCAAGAAATCAGGCTATTATATGGCCATGCAATCAGCTTTTTAATGGCTTGGTGCAGTTGGATGATTCTCTTTTGATTCAACCTGATATTGCTAAGAATTGGAGTATTAGCGAGGATGGGAAACAGTATCGCTTTACTTTGCGCAAGGATGTTTTCTTTCATAAACATATTAATTTCGGCAGTGATAGTACGCGTGCTGTTACCGCTTCGGATTTTGAATATAGTTTTAAACGATTGACCAGTGGTCAATTGGCTTCTCCTGGTGCTTGGATTATGCAGAAGGTTGATAGTTTTAAGGCTGAAAATGACAGTGTTTTTGTTATTGATCTTCAAGAACCTTTTCCTGCTTTTCTGGGATTGCTTTCTATGAAATATGCTTCTGTGGTGCCTAAAGAGGTTACTGAGGATATGCATCATAATTTCAGGTCTCATCCTATCGGTACTGGACCTTTTTATTTTAAGTTTTGGGAAGAAAATGTGAAAATGGTTTTGCGTAAAAATCCTTTGTATTTTGAAAAAGATGCTAATGGGGTTTCTCTCCCTTATTTAGAGGCTGTTGCTGTTACATTTTTACCTGATAAACAGAGTTCTTTTTTACAATTCATTCAAGGTAACCTGGATTTTATATCAGGTTTGGATCCTTCTTATAAAGACGAGATCATTACAGAGGATGGAGTTCTTCGCGAGAAGTATCAGGATAGGTTTAAGCAGATATCGGGACCGTATTTGAACACGGAATATTTGGGTTTTAATTTGGAGGATCAAGGTATTGCACAAGATATCCGTATTCGTAGGGCTTTGGACATGGGCTTTGATAGGAAGAAAATGTTGATGTATTTGCGCAATGGTATGGGGAGTGCGAATGTTGGAGGAATGATACCTAAAGGTCTGGCTGGAAATATTGAATTGAACTCTAAGTTTAATCCATCTTTAGCTAGGGAGTTGATTGCTGAGTATAAGAAAGAGACGGGAAATATTCGTCCAACTATAACTTTATCGACTAATGCTTCTTATATTGATATTGCGGAGTTTTTACAAAGGGAATGGCAGAAATTGGGGATTGATGTTCAGGTTGATGTTTCTCCTCCTTCTACTCTAAGGCAAGAGATAGCAACTGGTAAGGTTACTTTCTTCAGAGGTAGTTGGATTGCAGATTATCCAGATGCTGAAAATTATTTATCGCTTTTTTATTCTAAAAACATTCCTCCTAATGGTCCTAATTATACACGTTTTAAAAACGAAAATTATGATGTGCTTTATAAATTGGCTTATCGTACTGTTTCAGATAGTGAACGTACAGCTATTTATAAAGAAATGGATAGTATTATAGCTGCTGAATTGCCTGTGATAGTATTGTTTTATGATCGTGCTGTTAGGTTTACTCATAAGAATGTCGAGAATCTTGGGATTAACCCTATGAATAATTTGTTTTTGAAAAGGGTGAAGAAGCAAAGGGGGTAATTTGTTGATTTGGTTATTCGTGAATTTGTAAAGGAGCAAAGAGGCGAAGGAGCAAAGGGGCAAAGAGGCAAAGAGGCAAAGAGGCAAAGAGGCAAAGAGGCAAAGAGGCAAAGAGGCAAAGAGGCAAAGAGGCGAAGGAGCAAAGAGGCGAAGGAGCAAAGAGGCGAAGGAGCAAAGAGGCAAGCGTTAAGTTTTAGTCTGGTAGACTAAAATAGCGATGCAGCCAGCAGACGAGATGGTTAAGAAAATAGTTGACGCAAAGTGATTAATGGGCTCTTGTTGGCTTCTTAATACTCAAAATATATTATTGTTATTTTTTAAATTATTTGATTTTACTAATGAAAACTAAAGTAAATATAGAAGAATGGGTGAGAAAGGATCATTTTCTCTTCTTTTCTAAGTTTGAAGAACCTTTTTTTGGTGTTACTGTAAACATCGATTGTACTATTGCTTATGAACAGGCAAAATTAAAGGAAACGTCTTTCTTTTTATATTATTTATATAGGGCTTTAAAGGCTGCTAATGAAATTGAGAATTTGCGCTATCGAATTATTGATAAGGATGTATATCTTTTTAATCAAAATAATGCGTCTCCTACTATTAGTAGAGCGAATGGTACTTTTGGATTTGCTTATATGGATTATTACAATGATGAATCTACTTTTTATAAAATGGCTTTGGAAGAGAAACAGCGTGTCGAGTGTTCAACGGATTTAATGCCTTCTGGTTCTGGAGAAAATGTAATTCATTTTTCTGCTGTTCCATGGTTGGATTTTACTTCTATTTCTCATGCTAGGTCTTTTTCTTTTCCGGATAGTTGTCCCAAAATTTCTTTCGGAAAAGTCACAGTAAATAATGGTGTTAGATCTATGCCTGTTTCTATTCATGTTCACCATGCTTTGGCTGACGGTTATCATGTAGGGCTCTTTGTGGAGGAGTTTCAAAGATTGATGAATTCTTGATTTGGATTTTCGTTAATTTGAAAATAAGCGAAGGAGCATTTTTGTTTTTTCGCTTTTTTGTTTTTAGGATGAGGATGAGAATTTGAAAAGGGCAAAGGAGCAAAGGAGCTAATCTGTTGATTTGGTTATTCGTGAATTTGAAAAGAGGCTTTGTGTTGATAATTTGTTTGAAATTGGTTCTTAATATAGTGTTATTTTAGTGATAATCAATATTTTATATTTGTTTTTGTTGGTTTAATGGAGTGTTTATATTTTTTAAAAAAATAATCGTTTTTAAAAATTGATTTTTCTCAATCAACTCTATATTTGCATGTGTTTTTTAAAACGATATATGCTAAAAGATAAGGTTAATGTATTTTATGAGTCTATTATTGAGGATTTATTAAAATGTAACTTTGCTATTTGTGATGATTTTTTCTCAAATGATGAAGTGAGTGCTCTCAGAGATAATTTATTACTAAAAACGGAGGAGGAAAATTTTCGTAGAGCTGCTATTGGTAATCTTTTTAATGAGAAAGTGGTTAAGTCTATTCGTGGTGATTCTATTCTTTGGATTGATGAAGATCGTATGGATTTGGTTGAGGAAATGTATTTTAATAAGGTGAATCACTTTATTGATTATCTCAACAGTACTTGTTTTTTAGGGATTGAAGAGAGTGAGTTTCATTATGCTGTGTATCCTGAGGGTACTTTTTATAAGAGACATTTAGATGTGTTCCAGAATGATGATCGACGAACGCTTTCTTTAGTTTTTTATTTGAATCAGGAGGACTGGCAAGCTGATTATGGTGGTGAACTGGCCTTGTATTTGCCAGATGATGATGGAGGTGAGGTTTGCAAGTTAATTCAGCCTCTTGCTGGACGTTTGGTAGTGTTTGAGAGTAAGTTGTTGGAACATGAGGTAAAACAGGTTAAACATCCGCGTTATAGTATTACTGGATGGTTAAAAACTCGATAGTTTAGTGGATTAATATTAGATGGAATAATATGGGGATTGAAATGATGCTCTCATATTTATAAAAACAAAAAACCTGCATGGTATTCCATGCAGGTTTTTTAATGAGCAATTTTAAATCAACAAATTGTTGTATTTTCTTTTTCGTTTATGTTTTGTTTGCTGATTCGAATCTTGAAAATCTATCTGGTTAACCAACCTCTTCTACTTGCTGTTGCAATTGCATAAGGGGTAATCCAAAATAGAGTGAATGTATAAAAAATGCTATATGGATATGCCCAAATAGAGTCTAATATGCTTCTTTGACTCTTGTTGTAAAAGAGTACTTGAAGGCTTGAAAATACAAATACACTTATTAGTATTGTACAAACAAACATGATTGGGTTTGCTACTATAAACAACAGCATCAATAGTAAAAATGGGTAAGCCATTATTACTTTTAACCATTGATTTAATAGAAATACACGTGTTCCAACTTTAGATCCTTCTCTGAAGTCTTTAAACGCAAATTTACTCATCATGATGTTTTCACGTACATTGCTGCGCTCCCATCTAATGAACATCTTATACAATCCTTTGAATTTTTCTGGTGTATTTGTAAGAACGTATGCGTTTCGTTGAAATAGCACGTGATATCCTTGTTTCAAGATCATGTTTGTCATCGCACGATCTTCACCTATGTCTGATGGTTTTCCCATAAAAGTTTGGTTAATCCATTGTGGTAGACAATTTAGTACGGCTTCTCTTCTATATGCTGCTAGTGCTCCTGGTGTACATAATACAGATCCTAGTGCGCTTTGTGCTGAGCGAATGAATTCAAAACTAAATACAAAACTCACGTTCAGCATTTTGGGAATCATAGCGCTTTGATTGTTTAATACTTTTACATTTCCTGCTACAGCTCCACATTTTTCATTGTTTACAAATGGACTTGCCATGTTGCGCAGGGTGTCTCTTTCTACGATTGAATCACTGTCTATGGTAATGAATATTTCTCCCTTTCCTTTATTGAAACCATAGTAAAGAGCGTGTCTTTTTCCTTTGTTTTCTGGTTGTTTGTGAATGGTAACTCGACTACCTAATTCTTCTTTTGCTTTCAACATCCAATTCCAAGTATCGTCTTTACTACCGTCGTCTACCGCAATTATTTCTAATTTTTCTGCCGGATAATCGCTGTTAGCAATACTCCACAGTGTTTGGTGAACTAATTGACCTTCGTTATATGCAGGTACTATAATTGTACAGGTTGGTAGATCGTCGTCTGATACTGAGGTTATTGGTTTATAGCGTAAGTATAGGTATAAGACATACAGCAAAAATGCTATTTGAATTATAAACAATACCATAGTTACATTCATTAATGACGGTCCCCAAAATGTTTTCATTCGGTCTAAATGAATTTTTTGGAATTGGTCTTGGAATTTATAAACCATGAATATAGCGCCAAACATTAAAGCGAAAGTTCCTAGTAGAACAAAAACGTCTAATTTTCGCAGAGGATTTTTAGTTCGTTTTTTAAAATCTAATAAGGGACTTCTTTTTTGAGGAGAATTTATTGGATTTGACATTTTTAGTTATTTTGAGAGTTAACGCAATAGGCGTTGTATGGTTCTTTAAGCGGTTTGCAAAAGTACAGTTAATAACTTCCAATAGTTATGCCATTTGGTTTTTTGGCTGTATTTAATAGTTTTAGGGGGTTTGGGAAAATAGATAATGTGGAATTTGGTACAGATTGTGGAGGTTTTGACACTTATTGTCAATTAGTTGAATAAATAAGACTAATTATAGTGTTGGTATTTGATATATTTAGGTTATCCATATGTTTTTCTACAAGATTATTTTTTATTTAGTTTATGCGTTTTTTCTTTAAGTAGGTATTTATATGGATGTCCTAGTTTATTAATTAAAGTTTTTGGAATTAACGTGTTTTTTAGTTCTTTAGGTTTTAATAGTGTTATATTATCTAAAATTGGTTGTTTATTGTTTGAATGTTTCAGATTATACTAAAGTTTTTAATTAAAAAACAAGGTATATATTTACATCCTAAAATATTTTAACTTTATTTTTATGAAAATATATATATGGTTTCAACTCAGCCTAACTGTGTTGTTATTATTTATGTTGACTGCTAGTACTCATGCTTTTTCTAAAGCGTCTTCAGTTGATTCTAGTAATTGGCAATCTGATTCTTATTCTCCGCAATTGTATTTATTGCCTTATTTTTCTTTTGGGGAATTAGTTGTGGAAGACTCTAAAACAGTTTTATCCGCAGATTGTTCTATTACTACTTTTCCTTTTATTGAATCGTTTAATAGTAATTCAACAACTAAAAATTGTTGGACTATTCTAGATGTGGATAATGATGGTGCATATTCTAATTGGTTAAAAGGGATGGAGAATGTTTGGAGCTCTGTTAAGACAGAGTATTTCGAACCAGATGGTGCAATGCGATTCGTTGGTGGATGGGCTAATCACGATGATTGGTTGATTTCTCCTACTTTTACTTTGAATGGAGGTAATTATGCTTTAACGTACTACTATAAGGTAGATGATATTGTGATAAATGAGTTTGAGGTCCTATTATCTACTTCTGGTATTTCTCCTGCTGATTTTAAAAATACTTTAGTGGCTAAAGCTTTTTATAAGAACAAAGAGTATGTCAAAAAGACGGTTAATATAAGTGGTTATACTGGAGATATTAATATCGCATGGCATGTTACTACGCAGGACGAAACGTATATTTATCTTGATTTAGTTTCCTTAGTTGAGGTTGATTGTATTGCGCCTAGTGATGATGTTTTAATTAGTAACATAAAGAAGAATGAAGCTACTTTTAAGTGGAACGACTCTAATAATAAACAGTGGGAAACGTATGTGAAAGAATTTGATGGTATTACTGGAGATCCTGTTGGTAGTGGTACTTTGCGCAATTCTAATTCCGCTACGATTACTTCTACAAATGGCACTTCTACTGTTCCTGCGGCTCCTCTGAAACCGAATACTGAGTATGAGTTTTATGTTCGTTCTAGTTGTAATGGTGGGAAAAATAGTCCGTGGATTGGACCTATAAAGTTTACTACTTTATGTGATGAAATGACGATTCCTTTTTGGGAAGGTTTTAATGATGAGAAAAGTCTTTCTCCATCTCCAACTATAGATTGCTGGAGAATTGTGGATAACAATGGTGATAGTACTGGTTATGCAAATTTATGGAGAGCTTTTGGTTCGGGTGCTTTTGAAGGTGGAGGGGCTATGAATATAAATGGTATTGACACAACGAATGATGATTGGCTGATTTCTCCTACTTTTAATTTAGATGCGACGAAGAGTTATAGGTTAAAATATCATTATAAGACTAATACATCTGACGATAATGAGTTTGAGGTTTTATTGTCTAAAAACGGAATTGATATTTCTAATTTTAAGCAAACAGTACTTCCTAAGAAGATTTATAAAAATGGAGGATATGTTCAAGAGATTACGTTTATACAAAATGTAGGTGGACTTGTGAATCTAGCTTGGCATGTTACTAGCGATGGAAATACCAATGTTTTTTTGGATAATGTTTTTCTTGAAGAAGTGGTTGGCTGTCCTGAGCCTTTAAAATTGGGGGCTAAAGATGAAGGTAAGACAAAAGCAACTATTTACTGGACGGATGATTTCAACAAGGGTAAATGGGAATATTCAGTAAGGAAAACTGGTAGTGGTGCTCCAAGTGGTATTGGGGTTAGTACTGACTTAAAGGAGGCAGTGGTTACCGTTGATGGTTTGGGGAAAAATCTACTTCCAAACACGGAATACGAGTTTTATGTTAGAGCGGACTGTGGTGATGGTTCTTTTAGTGTTTGGTCTGGTCCATTTAAGTTTAGAACTCTTTGCGATGTTATTGACTTGCCTTTATGGGAGGGTTTTAATTACAATTCTAATACTATTTATTGTTGGGAGTTCTTAGATGAGAATAAGGATGGTACTACAGCTGGAGGTAAATGGAAAACTCAGGTTTCTAATGCTTTCGAAGGGGGTACTTGTATGTACTTTAATGTGAATGATTATAGCAATATTATTCAGACAAACGATTATTTGATTTCTCCTACGTTTGTTTTTAAACCAAATACGATGTATCGTCTTAGGTATCATTATAGAACGGATGCATTTGCTAATTTCAGTAATTTCGAGGTAGTTGCTTCTAATAAAGGGGTTAACGCAGCTGACTTTGATTTTACTATTATAGCTGATTCAACTTATAAAACCGCTGTTTATCAAGAGAAAAGAGTTTTTATAGAGGGGTTGTCTGGTGATGTTAATATTGCATGGCATACAAAGGGGACTGGTTCTAAAGTTATTTATATTGACAATGTTTTTGTTGAAGAGGTGCTTACTTGTCCAGAACCGTTGAATGGTTTAGTAAAGGATATTGAAGCTAATAAGGCTACTATTGAATGGTCTGATGAATTTGGAGCTACTGATTGGGAGTATTACGTTCAAGAGGAGGGATTAGGTACTCCAAAGTCTAAAGGAACAGCTACAACTTCTAAAGTGAATGTTGTTTCAAAATTGCAATCTGGAACCGCTTTAAATTCTAATTCAGATTATGAGTTTTATGTGCGTACTATTTGTGCAGATGGTGGCTATAGTATTTGGTTAGGTCCTTATTTGTTTACTACTGAATGTGATTTGTATGATATTCCTTTTTGGGAAGGTTTTAATAAGGATTCTAATGTGGTCAGATGTTGGGTTGTGAAGGATGAGAACAAGGATGCATCAACTTATAATGGTATTTGGAAATTAGATGATTTTAAGCCTTTTGAAGGAAACCAAATGATGCATTTTGTGGGATTGAGTAATAATGATGATTGGTTGATTACTCCTACTTTTAATTTAGATGGAGGTAAGTATGTTTTAAAGTATCATTATAAAACGGAAAGTAAAGAGAACACGGAATTTGAGGTTTTGCTTTCTAACGGTGGTTTGGATGTTTCCAAGTTTACCAAGGAGGTTGTTGCTAAGAAGGTTTACAAAAATGACAACTTTATTGAAGAGGTTGTTTATATCGATGGTGTTGTTGGAGATGTAAATATTGGATGGCATGTTACCGGGAAGGGTAGAAATGTAATAGACCTTGACAATATAAGTTTGAGAAAGGTTGAAAATTGTGAGCAGCCTTATCATGTAGAAATTGTGGGTCAAACAACAACTAGCTTAGATGTTGAATGGCAACAAGATGGTGGAAGTACAAGTTGGGAAGTTATAGTTGTTGATTATGGGAATGATGAGACTTCGACGCCTATTAAAAAAGAGACAGTTACTGGAAGCAGTAAAGTTACTATATCTGGTTTACCTGCTGGAAGGGCAGTATCAGTTTTTGTTCGAGTTTTGTGTGGAGATGGAAAAACGTATAGTGATTGGTCTAGTCCTGCAAATGGAGGTCTGAGTATCTCAAATAATGATTGTTCTAATGCATTGAATATTCCAGTAAATAGTGGAACGGATTGTGTTAAAACGCTTCCTGTATCTAATATAGGGGCTACTTTTTCGAATGCTGTTAAGTCTCCTTGCTTCAGAAGCAATGAGGAACTTGACAGAGATATGTGGTTTGAGTTTACAGCTACATCTGTGAATCACTTGTTCAGTATTCAGAATATTAAAATGCTTAACGACGATACATTTCAATCGATGAGCATGGCTGTTTATAGTCAAAACTGTGCTGTAATAAGTATGCCGAGTACTCAACCTTTTCTTTGTAGATCTTTACAGGATGATTTTTCGTTTAGACAGCTGCTTCCAGATTTAGTTCCTGGACAAAAGTATTATGTGAGATTAGAAATGCCTAAAGATGTTGTTTTGTTTGAGATTTGTATCTCGAGTACGGATGCTGAATATTTGATTGTAGATGAGGATAAGTATACAGCCGAAGAGTTGGTTAAAGACATTTTAATTCAATCACAATGTGATGTGGTTTCTAATGTGAAATATCAAGCGGGTGATGGTACAGGAACTATTAACACATTGGCTTATTTTAATCGCGGTAATTCTGATTTTCCTTTTGAAGAGGGGCTTGTTTTGTCTACAAATTCTATAGATCAAATTACAGGACCTTATAAAGGATTTGGAGAGTTTAAGGAGCGAATTCCTTTTTGGGATGGTGATGCCGAATTGAATAGGGTTATTGATGATCTTGGAGGTAGTGGTTTTGGAAAGAAAAAGGCAATTGCTGTTTTAGAGTTCGATTTTATTCCAATTAACGACTCTATCAAGTTTGAGTATTTGTTTGCTTCTGATAGTTATCACAAAAAATGTAATGGGTCTTGTAAAAATGCGGGTGCCTTATTTGCGGCTTGGCTGACGGATCTTGAAACGGATGAAGGGCGAAATTTAGCCTTGGTTTCTGGTACGAATGATGCAATATCTTCATCAACTGTTAGAAATATTAAAAAATCTGGGGTAATTGGATGTAGCAGTGTTAATCCTGAATTTTACGATAAGCATTATGACAATTACCAAGACAATCCATTGGAGGCTGCTATTAATTATGCTGGATTGCTGAAACCTATGAGTTCGGATTTTGTTGCGGTTACTCCTGGAAAGAAATACCGTATTAAGCTTGCGATTGCAGATTTTTGTAACTTTTTGGAGGATGCATCGTCTGTGTTTTTTAATGTAGGTAGTTTTAATTTAGGTAGGGTTGATTTGGGTGCGGATATGTTGGTTGAAACTGAAAATGCTTTATGTCATGATGAGACTAGAATTATTAAAACTGGTATTAAAGCAACGGAGTATTTAAAGGTTGATTTCGAATGGAGTAAAGATGGTGTTGTGATTCCTGGTGAGAATGGTTCCGAATTAGAGATTAGTGATAGTGGTACCTATGATGTTAGAGTTAGTTATCCTGAGTTAAAGTGCGAAACGTATGGCAGTGTGAAAGCAGAGGTCTATCCATTGATTTCGACTGTTGTTCCTCAACCTAAAGCTATTTCTATTTGTAAGAATAGTTTAGAGAGTCTTATTGTAGATTTAAGCACTGTTGAGCTTGATATGTTTGCGAAAGTTGGTAGCGATAATTATACTACGAGTTATCACGCGACTCTAGATGATGCTAAACTTAATGTTAATCCAATGGACACTGATTTTGTTGTTGAGGTTTTTGGTGCTACTTATCAGTTCTTTATTCGTGTTGTGGATGTAAAAACGGGGTGTACAGAGGTTTTTTCAATGTATTTAAGACCTCAAGTTGGTGAATTGCCTGTGGAACGAGAAAGTGTTTCTGTTTGTGCTTCTTATGTTTTTCCTGCGCTTGAAGTGAATCAACATTATTATACTGAGTCGGGTGCTAAAGGTATTGAGTATAAAGCAGGCGATGTTTTAGATATTCCGGGTAGACATCTAATCTATGTTCTTCAAAGAAATGGAGAGGATGGTTGTTATGAAGAATCTTCATTCGTTGTTTCTGTAACCGAGGGTGTTGTTGCAGATGTTTTTGAGGATTTGGTATTGCGTTGCTCGGTTCATGATTTAAAACCTTTGTCTAAAAACAATAAATATTTTACTGAACCGGGTGGAAAAGGAGATGAGTTGGTTGTTGGTTCTTATATTATCAAGGATCAGGTTATTTATATCTATGCTTCCTCAGAGGATGGTTTGTGTGTCGACGAGAGTAGTTATTCTGTTTCTTATGAAGAATGCCCTATTCAAAAGGGGATTTCTCCTAATGGTGATGGTTTGAATGATTCATTCGATTTGAGTAATCATGGTGTAGAGGATTTAAAGATTTTTAATCGCTATGGTTCGGAGGTTTATTCATACGGTTTTGGCTATACTAACCAATGGATGGGGCAGAACAAGAATGGTAAGTTACTCCCAGATGGTACTTATTACTACGTAGTTATTTCACGCGGTGTAACCAGAACGGGTTGGATTCAAATTAATAAATAGGTTTGTTTGTTACTATATAAAAAAGACCGATAGTGTATTCTATCGGTCTTTTGCTTTTATAGATAAATTGTTACTCGCTTGTGTAAATTTATGCTGTGATAATGTGGGTAGTATATTTTTTTTACGTTAATTTATATTACATTTTTTTAAGAATTATTTTATTTTACATTATATTCGTGTAATCCTATTGAAAGTGATGTTGTTAACCATTCTTATTGGTAGATGACGTTTTTGTTTTTGGTGGAAGTTTAATATTGGATTTTTACCTAGCTGAGTGTCTTGATTATACGTTATAACGATTGAAGAACCACTATACTTTATAAATTTTAAAACTAGTAATTATGAAACAAAAAATGATTTTTTATGGGTTACTTATCTTTTTGATTGCGGGTTTTTCTGCTTGTGAGAAAAATGAAGATATTGAAATTACAGATACTCAAAAGAAAACTCTTGACACGAATGAGTTTATTGCTGAATTACCGCTATTTGTAACGGAGACTCAAGCTAAAGAGGTGGGTATTAACTTCTTGAATTTGAGTAAGTATTCAAGTGTTGTTGGACAGTATAACGTGCAAGATATCGAAGAGTTTTTAACGGTTAAAAACGATATGAATGAGCCTATTCTTTACGTTATGAACTTGGTTTATAATAGAGGATTTGTTGTTTTATCTGCATCGACGGTTGAGAAACCTATTTTGGCGTATAGTTATGAGGGTAGTTTTGATGTTGGAAATATTGAGTCGTATGACGGGCTAAACGACTGGGCTGCAATGAAGTTTGTAAGAATTAATTATCTTCTTAGCAATTTAGGGGGTGTTGATAGTGAGATTGATAGTGAGGTTGCTAATCAATGGGTTGTTTTAAAACCGAATTTAGATGTTCAGATTGCTCGTGAACCGGGTATCTATACATTTCTTGATGTTATTACTCATTCTTTTGGAGCAGCTGAGAGTGCTACGAGTAATCAAGGTATTTTAGACGGTTCGAATGGTTATACTACTTCTGATTTTAATTTTAATACTGTTGCTGATGAGCATCAAGAGTCTAGAGTTGTTTACATTAATGGTTGCTCTCAATCGAAATTAGGATCTACAGCTACTGGACCAAAGTCGTTTGGTTGGGGGATTACTACCGAGAGTGCACCTGAGACGAATTGTTATGAATTAGCTGCTAGAAGAACTAGAAAAATGCGAATCAAGTATAGAGTTAGAAGTGGTTCTTATTTTGCTACTTTCCCTGATTATCTATATATAGATTGGATTGCAAGTGGTAATAATAATGGTTGGTATGATTATGAGGATTGGAATGAGGTGAAGCATGCTAACTATAGTGGTTTATATTTGTATTCTCAGTATATAGTTTCAAGTCTAAATGCTGAGTAATTATTGTTTTAATTGAGGATTTACTTGATGTTTAAAAAAGACTGCCTTATTAAGGCAGTCTTTTTTTGTTGATAAAGAGGCTGATTTGTTGATTTGTGAATGCGCTAATAAGTAAAGGAGCAAAGGAGCTGATTTGTGGATGCGTGAATGTGTGAATTTGGGTATTCGTAAATGCGTGAAGGAAAAAAGAAGCAAAGAAGTGATAGACTTACTGATTTCTGATTACTAATCACATTCCCGTCTCCCATCTCCTAGTTTCAGTCTCCATTAAGAAAGTTCCCTAGTTGCTCATTATATAATCATTATAAGTCATGGTGAATAAAGGGATTTAAGATATTGTTTAGGTAGATAGTAAAGCAAAATGCCCTAAAAAACACTTTGTTTTTTAGGGCATTTTTTATCCATTATAAAGAAATAAGTATTGTTCTCTAACGACGTTTTTGTCTACATCACTAGAGAATGTTTGTAGAAAACTAATTGTAAATACTATTTCTAAAAATGCGTTTTTATACTAGTTATACCTTTTTTGGAGGAAGATCGAAGGCTACAGCATTGTGCTCGAAATGTCCTTTGTGTGCACCGTCACAAAAAGGTTTGTTTTGGGATAACCCACATCGACAGATTGAAAGTACTGTTCTCTCTTGTAAGCCATAAGCGTTACCATGTTTATCTACGATTTCGAAATCTCCTTCAATTTTTACCGATCCATTGTCATTAATGGTAAGTTTTGTTTTTGACATATCTTTATTTGTAATGAGTTTGAAAGCAAAACTAAGGATAATGTAGGCGTTTTTTACTATTGTAAACCTATTTAGAAACGTTCCTTTTAAGGGGGGATTTGTTGATTCGTGAATTTGTAAATACGCTAAGGGGTAAAGGAGCAAAGAAGCAAAGAAGCAAAGAAGTGGTAGAACTACTGATTTCTGATTACTAATCACATTTTTGTCTCCTGTCTCCTTGTCACAATCTCGAATTGAAAAGTGACATAATCCTTCTTCAACCTCCCAACTCCACAATCCATCTAGGTTTTCGAATAACTGTTCCAACCCCTTTAGTGACATAATTATTTCTATTCATTTTGCTATAATTTCTAACAAGCTAAATTGAAATTATGTTGATAAGATGCTTATTTTTAATAGTTTAAATATTAAATATGAGTAAATCTAAAAACAATCTAGGTAAATATGTTGGCTTTAGTACCGACTGGAGTTTTAAATTCTATTTTGGGCGTGAAGAAAACAAGACTGTGTTAATAAGCTTCTTAAATGGTTTGTTTGCAGGTCAAAAGGTTATCAAAGATTTGAATTATCGATCTGTGGAGCACGATGGAGATATAGAGGAAGACCGCAGGGTTGTCTTCGATCTTTATTGTATTTGTGAAAACGGAGAGCATATCATTATCGAGATGCAACAAGTCTCCCAAGACTTTTTTAAAGACCGAACTGTTTTTTACACATCACGATTGATTAATAGATTGGTTTCTAAAGGTTATAAAGGCAATTCATATGAACTGCCAGAAGTGTATTTCATAGGTGTTTTAGAATTTAAATTTGAAGATGCAGAACCCGATAAATATCTCTATGACGTTGCGTTATGCGACAAGGAGAATAATAGTGTTTTCTATGAAAAGCTAGGCTATAAACTATTGGTTCTGCCAAATTTTAACAAGGAAGGTGCTGACATCAAGACAGATATGGATCAATGGTTGTATCTATTAAAAAACCTGAGTAAGCTCGATAAAATACCAAGCTTCTTGGATAAACGGATATTTGGTCTTATCTTTGATATAGGTGAAGTGGCGAAACTAAAAACAGAAGACAAGATGAACTACGAAGCAAGTTTAAAACGAAAACGCGATGCGGAAAGCATTCGTCTAACCCAAGAGCGAATCGCACGTGAACGGGAGCAAAACGCACTTGAGAAAGGAATGGAGAAAGGAATGGAACTCGAAAAACGTGCTTTAGCAATTAAATTTAAAGGGATGGGAATTTCAATTAAGGATATTGCAAAGGGCACAGGTTTGTCTATCGAAGAAATCGAGAAACTGTAATACAATTTATTATACGAAGCTGTTTGAACCTTTCAAATGGCTTTTTTTATAATACTGAATAGGTGAAGTGGCGAAACTAAAAACAGAAGACAAGATGAACTACGAAGCAAGTTTAAAATGAAAACGCGATGCAGAAAGCATTCGTCTAACCCAAGAGCGAATCGCACGTGAACGGGAGCAAAATGCACTTGAGAAAGGAATGGAGAAAGGAATGGAACTCGAAAAACGTGCTATGGTCATTAAATTAAAATCTATGGGAATGACTCTTGATAATATTTCAGAAGTTACTAGCCTATCTATTGAAGAAATCGAGAAACTATAGTATGATTTCGTAACTAGTAATACAAGCTATTTGAGTCTTTCAAATGGCTTTTTTTATGTCTTCATTTTTCGATGTACTTTCAGTCTCCTGTCTCCTTTATAGCCATCACGCCACCTGGCTCGTTCACTAAAAATGTCTACTAGACATTTTCTTAACGCTCCGCCCCCTAATGTAAATCAAAGAAATCCTCAAATCACAAAAATCACAGTTCAGACAATTCCAGTCTCCTGTCTCCTTGTCACAATCTCGAATTGAAAAGTGACATAATCTTCTTCAAATCTCTCAACTCGATAAACTATAATGGCTTGAAGGGCCCCGTTTCCAAACCTCTTTCGGAATATTTATATTTTTCTAGATTTGATTAGTTTAGCATGACTTATTTTTCTAAGTTTAACTTATAATTTAAGAAATCACCTGCCAACGAACTACACTTTTTTTAGTGACATCTATTTAATTAGATTAGCAAAAGTTTTAATGTATTATTTTTTAAAGAAATGATGTTAGCAGATTTTTTTTCAAAATTGAGCATAGTATGAAATCAATTAAGCTAAACCAATTTGAAATTGAAGACATTGAAGACTGTTTACCAATGTTCGAAGAAGCTTTTAAAATAAAGTTTAAAAATGAAGAAACTGAAGGATTAAAGAACTTTGATGAGTTTTGTGATTTAATTATTTCGAAGTTTAAGTTTGAAAACGATAATCTATGTACAAGCCAAAGAGCTTTTTATCAATTTAGAAAAGCAGTAGAGGTTGAAAACATAACAAAATCAACGAATATATCTCCAAATACAGAATTGAAAAGTGTTTTCCCTAAAAGGAACCGAATAAAAAATGTAAGAAAAGTAGAAAAACAGTTAGGTTATAAATTGAACGTATTACAAGCTAGTCAAATAGCAATAAATGTTTTGTTCTATATTCTTATCATATCCTTTATAGGTTTATTTTTTGTTTGGAAAATAGCTATCTATGGAATATTAGTTTCTATTTTAGGCTTTTACTTAACGAAATATACGAACAGATTAGATAAAAAAAGTGTTAGAGAATTAATTGAAAAAAATACAGCACAGAATTATTTTAAAATCAGAAACAGTGAAGATTCAATAAATAAATCTGAATTTAAATCTGTCATTTTGGAATGGTTTTCTGAAAAAGCGGGAATAGAAAAAGAAAAGCTCAAATACGGAACTTTTTCTTAAAACACTTCAACTAAGGAGGATTTAGCAAAGGGGCAAAGAAGCAAAGGGGCAAAGAAGCAAAGGGGCTAATTCGTGAATTTGTTGATTTGTAAATACGCAGAAGAAGCTAAGAAGCAGGGCCGAGTGTTAAGTTTTATTCTAGTAGACTAAAATAGCGACGGAGCCAGCAGGCGGGCTGGAGTAAGAAGCTGAGCCGATCATAAAGCGAAGAAGTTATTATCTAAGACAACCAAGTACAAAAATAACAAAATGTAGAAATACTGATTTCTCTCTCCTAGTTTTAGTGCCCAGATTCATTTTTCTTGACAATTTTGAGCATAGAGTCTTCTGAAAAAATAAGACAAGACTTTAGTCATTTTTACTTTTTATAATTTCTTAAAGGTTTAAAGTAGGCCAACCTATGTTAGGGAATGACAAAGCAGTATTTGATTTATATTGCACAGGAGAGGATGGCGAACATTTTATCATTGAGATGCAGCAAATCAGTCAAGACTTTTTTAAGGACCGCACTGTCTTCTATACCTCACGGTTGATTAATAGACTAGTGAGACGAGGAGTAAAAGGCAATACTTATGAACTTCCAGAGGTATATTTCATTGGAGTATTGGAATTTGAATTAGATGAATTTCACTCAGAAAAATACTATTATGATGTAGCCTTATTAGAAAAGGAAACCAAAGAAGTCTTTTACGATAAGTTGGGATTTAAGTTTCTGATTATACCGAATTTTAAGAAAGAAGAAGCTGAAGTTACGAGTTATATGGATCAGTGGATGTATACATTAAAAAATTTAAGCAAGTTCGATAAAATACCTTCCTGTTTGGATATCAGGGTATTTGGTCTTATCTGTGATATAGGAAAAGTTGCTAATTTAAATAAGGAAGATATGATTTCATATGAAGCAAGTTTAAAGCGGAAGCGCGATGCTGAGAGCATTCGTTTAACTCAAGAGCGGATAGGATTCCAAAAGGGAATTGAAGAAGGTATGGAGAAAGGACGTGAAGAAGGAATTGAACTTGAGAAACGTGCCGTGGCTATTAAATTAAAAGCTAAGGGAATGGCTCTTGCGAATATTTCAGAAGTTACTAGCCTATCTATTGAAGAAATCGAGAAACTATAGTATGATTTCGTAACTAGTAATACAAGCTATTTGAGTCTTTCAAATGGCTTTTTTTATGTCTTCATTTTTCGATGTACTTTCAGTCTCCTAATATAAATCAAAGAAATCCTCAAATCACAAAAATCACAGTTCAGACAATTTCAGTCCCCTGTCCCCAAATTCCTGTCCCCAAATTCCTGTCCCCAACTCACAGTCTCCAGTCCCCCAGTTTCTGTCACCTAATTAAAGTTTCCTTCGAGTCTCCTTCGAGTCTCCTTCGAGTCTTGTTCGGAAAATGAGCTTCTAGCCCAAGTAAACACTAGAAATCTCCGAAGAGTCCCCGAACAAAGTACTTTTTTAATAAAATTAGACATTGATATACAGTGGTTTATAAAATGTTTTAAATCATTATATATCAAATGATATCAAAATAATCACAATACAAAACGAGCTTTGTATTTCCCTCTAGTTTTGCGATAGAAAGAACAGGTAAAGTAGCTACACCGATACGTTCTAAAATTGTTTCATTTTTAAAAACTAGCATTATGGCAGTAATTTCAAAAGGAATCCTGGGAGGATTCAGTGGTAAAGTAGGGACGGTAGTGGGAGCAAATTGGAGAGGAAAGGATATCATTCGCAGCATACCGACAAAGAAGAATCGAAAAGCGTCGGACTTACAAATGATTCAGCGCATGAAGTTTAAGTTGGTATCTCAGTTCATAGCTCCTTTGAACCAATTGACGAGCAAGTATTTTGGAGAATATCAAGGGGCTAAATCCCGAACGAATTTAGCGATGTCTCACCATCTAACAGATGCGATAGAGGAAATCAACGATCAGTTGGTAATCAATTATTCAAAGGTGGTAATCACCAAAGGAGTGTTACCATCAGTGAATATCGACAGTAGCGATATCCAAAATGACACACTTGAAATCGCATGGACGTCGAGTGCAGGAGTGGGGTTAGCAAAAGCAACGGATAGACTAATTGTTATTATCTATTCTAAGACACATAACCTTTTCCATGTGGTAGAAGATAGCGCTACGCGCGCCGATGGAGCCGTTTCAACACCGATGCCAAACGCATGGCCAGTGGGCGATAACTCGGTTTGGATTTGCTTGATCGATGAAAAGGGTAAGCTTTGTAGCACAAGTGAGTATTTAGGAGATCTTTAGTTTAGATGACAGTAAACAAGGGGACAAGGGGACAGTAGACGGGTGACTGAATAAATACTAAATACAGTTACTAATCTAGCAACCTTAGTACACTACTAGAACACTTAGAGGAGTTGTAAAGACTCAATTATAAAGCAATGTTTAATTTTAAAGTAAAAGAGTTCTCGAGAGGGAACTCTTTTTTGTTTATTACAGATATCAACCTCGGATTAATTTTCACTTCTTTTACTTCGTCAGTTCGCTATGCTCGTGTCGCATCACTGTTTATTTCTCACGCATTTCCTAATCACTGTCTTATAGTTTCATTTTTAAAGACCTAATAAATTTCTGTAAGGAAAAAAATACTAGTATGTTTTTTCATAATAATGGAGAAAATCACAGATTCTACTCAAATCAAACCGAATCGGTTTAATAAAATCTTTATATCAAGAACTACTAGGTGAAAATGCCATTTAGACAGACCACTTTTTTGTTTAAATTTTCGTTCTAGATCAAAATCATTATTTTATATATATATAGTTTTCTTAAAAAGATAAGATTAAAATAGAAGTAATCTATTTCGATTTTTGGTCTTTAAGATCATTTTTATTAATCACTCTTTTATTTGTTATTTTAAGTTTTTGATATGAGATATTTTAAAACTTTTTTCACCAATAGTTATTTGTCAAAACTGATATAATTTGTATTTTTGACCTCTTTGGTCAATTTTATAAATACGGTATGACAATAGGTGAAACTATTAAAATAAACAGATTAGAGAAAGATATTTCTCAAAAGGATTTAGCTAAAAAAATTGGAGTAGATGTGTCTTTTTTATGTAAAGTTGAAAAGAATGAGAAGAAGTTAAGTTTAGATAAACTTGAACTAATTTCAGAGATGTTGTCTTTAGAATTAAATGAGTTAAAATATCTATATTATTTAGAAAAAGTTACTGCATCTTTTGTTAATGAAAAAGATGCTTTTATAGTTGAAATATTAGAGAAAATTATAAAATCATATCATGTATAATTTTATTGATTTATTCGCTGGTTGTGGTGGATTGAGTGAGGGTTTTTATAAAGAAAATTTTAAGGCATTAGCACATGTTGAAATTAACAAAGAGGCTTGTGAAACATTAAAAACTAGAATGCGATATTATGGATATGAGAATGTTGATAATGAGGTTTTTAATGTAGATATTACAAGTGAGAATATCAATGATATAATTGATCAAGCGGTTGTTAATAGGGATGTGGATTTGATTATCGGTGGTCCTCCATGTCAAGCATATTCTACATTGGGAAGAGCTAAAGATGATAATGCTATGGTGGATGATCCTCGAAATTTTTTATTTGAGAGTTATATAAAAGTTTTACACCATTACAATCCTAAAATTTTTGTTTTTGAAAATGTTACTGGCCTTTTAAGTGCAAAAGTTGAGGGAAAACTCATTGTAAATACAATTTTAAAGAGTTTAGGGGAAAGATATGATTTAATTGAGAATCCAAAAGAGATGGTACTTAATTCGGTTGAATATGGGGTGCCCCAAGTTAGAAAAAGGATCATTATAATCGGTGTTAGGAAGGATTTACCTTTTAAGGCTAAAGAGATTTACGACAATATTATAAAAACTCATGGGGAAGTCAAGACTAAAGATGGAAAGATTAAAAAATATGTAACTGTTGGTGAGGCTATTTCCGATTTACCTAGCTTAATCCCTGGAGGAGGTAAAGATTTAACTGAATTTACTTCTGAAGTTGAGAATGATTTTTTAGTAAAAGTACTTGATAGGGAATCCGGGATTATCAGACATCATGTGGCAAGAAAGCACAATGATTTAGACGTAGCAAGATATAAAGCTATGAGTGAAAATAAATGGACATTTACTGAATTACTTAACTATAGAGCTGATTTGAGACACGAGAAACAAAGGGTATTTAATAATAGTTATTGTGTTCAATTTGCCGACAATCCTGCTCGCACAATCATAGCTCATCTATATAAAGATGGAAATCAATTTATTCATCCAGATCACCAACAAGGAAGAACATTAACTCCAAGAGAGGCTGCAAGATTACAATCATTTCCAGATGATTTTGTGTTTGAAGGATCACGTACGGAGATTTACAAACAAATAGGTAATGCGGTTCCTGTATTACTTGCTCAAGCAATAGCCAAAAGTTGTAAAACTATTTTAAAGAAATATGATTTTTAAAAATATAGATACAGTTGTAATTGATAAAAAAGAAAAAGCATCTTTTTTAGAGAAGGTACAATTGCATATACGAATCACTCAGAGTATTGCTGAGATTAATAATATAGATTCAAGTCTTGTAGATAAGGAGGTTAGTAATAAGACTATAAAAAAAATGGTTGAGCTAGGCGTTATTAATGGTCCTGATCAAATAGAATTTTTTAAAAAGACATTAGGTAAGCTTTACATAGAATTTATTCAAAGCGTTAACTTCTCAATTTCTTTTAGAAGCCTAGTTGGCAACCATCTTGATAAGTTAAACAATACAATACGAGCTAAATATCAACAAATAGAAGAAACTTCTAGTAAGCCAACTATTGTTGATTTTTTCTGTGGAGCTGGAGGATTAAGTTATGGTTTTGTGAAGGAAGGGTACAAGGTCATTTTAGCAAATGACTATGAAGATGTTTGTATTGATACTTATACTTATAATCATCCTGAGGTTCCTTCAAGCAAAATTATTAAAGGTGATATTAGACAAATAGTTGAACATGTGGATGATTATGTGAATCAATCTGTTGATCTAGTTGTTGGAGGGCCTCCATGTCAAGGGTTTAGTTCTGCAAATCAGCAAAGAATTATTGATGATCCAAGGAATGAGTTATATAGATACTTTCTTCAGGCTGTGGGTAGGTTAGCTCCTAAGTTCGTAGTGATGGAAAATGTAAGAGGAATGCTTCCATATGCAGATCAAGTAATTGAAGATTATCATAATATTAGAGTAAGCTTAGACAATAGGGAATTAAGTTATACCGTTGGATGTAGAATATTGGTGTCAGACGATTTTGGAGTTGCTCAGAAAAGGCAAAGGCTAATTTTTATAGCCATTAGAGAAGATATTCAAGAAATGCATACTATAACTCCAGAGCTATTATTTGATAATATCTCAGCAAGTTCTGAAGGAGTAAAAAGACACACATTGCAAGATGCTCTCGATTATATTCAGGAGTTAGACGCAAATAGAATAAAAAACACGAATGAGATAGATTGTGAAGAATCGGGAAAGAAAGTAGCGGTTAATGCATTCAAAGGTAATGATAGTAGCTATATGAAATTAATAAATAGCGATAGGATAATACCTATACTATATAATCATAAAGCTAGATTTGTGAATGATATAAATTATGACATTTACAGATTACTTGATCAAGGGGACGATGCAACAAATGAGAAAATCACACATTTAATGCCTTACTCCCATAGAAACGATGTTTTTAAAGATAAATACTTTAAATTAGTAGCAAATAGACCTTCAAGAACAATTACTGCTCATATGCGTATGGATTGCCATTCACATATACATCCGTATCAAGTTAGAAGTCTAACACCGAGAGAGGCCGCTAGAGTGCAATCTTTTCCAGATGATTATGTTTTTTTAGGTGCTTACTTAAAAACCTATATGCAAATTGGAAATGCTGTGCCTCCTGTAATGGCCTCTTATATAGCTAAAGAAATAAAACAGTATTTATAAATACCTTAGATATGAGTCAGATTATAGAGAAATTTATTAGAAAATTAAATAATACAGAACTTAATGTTCAAAGTACAAATGATGCCTATATTAGGGTGTCTACTGAAATTCAGACTGTACTACCTAGTGATTTTTTAAGTAATCTAGATTCAAAAAAGGAAGTTGTTCAAATAAAAAAAACAGGAAAAAAGGAGCTTTTTCCTTCTAATAAATGGTTGAGATATCAACACTATCCATCTAATGATGAATATAGAATAGTTAGTATAGCTGAACTACTTAATCGATATAAGGCTACTGCAGGCGATTTTGTAATTATCGAAAAGATTACAGATGGTAGTGATTTTCATTATGAGGTCTCAATGCGAGTGTACGAAAAGATTTCGATGAAGTATAATAAAGGTAAAAATGCTTTCGAAATATTAAATTTGCATCAAGTTAGTAATAGAGGAATATTAGAAGAGGATATTGATATACTATTTGAAGGAAAAAGTATTAACAGTAAAATATCTTTGGTGAGTAAAGAGAAAAAGAAAGCCAATTCGCCAACAGAGACAAGTTATTACAAAATAGAAAATCTTCCTGATGATTTTCAAGATAAACTAGAAAGGGATTCTTTTATTGAAATTGTTGAAAAGGGAGGAAAGTTTTATTTGAGCATTGAAAAATCTTGGGAATTTAATAAAATAGAAATTTAATCATGAATTATTTTTTATATAAAATATATGGAGGAGACACTCTTTTTTCAGAGGCTCCAATAGGAGAAGTGTTTACATGGGGAATAGATAATATTGTACCTAATAAAACTTTTTCTGAGGGTGATGTTATTATTGGATATAGTTCACCAAGTGTGTTTTATCTTTTAAAAGTACACGATGTTTCATCCACTAGAATAAAATTGATAAAAGAGCTTGAATTAACAAATGATAAACATATAGACTTTAGTTCGGGAGAAAATATTAAAGTATTATCAGAATCGGATTATAAAAAGTTACTATCAGAGTTGTTATCTACTTATGTTTTATCAGGTTCTGTAGGCGCTACAATAGCACCTATCACTTCAGATATGAAACCTAAAAACATTATCTATTTTGGTGCGCCGGGTACTGGGAAATCTTATACTGTTGACCAGATTATTAAAGATCAAGATAAAAAGTATTATGAACGTGTTTCTTTTCACCCAGATTATGACCATGCTTCTTTTGTTGGAGGGTATAAGCCTATTACAGAAAAAATCGTTTATGAGAAAGACGGTGAAGAAATTAAAGAAGATCAAATTAGATATAAATTTGTTCCACAAGCATTTGCTACTATTTACAAACGAGCTTGGCAGGATTTAGATAATAAGTACTATTTAGTTATTGAAGAAATAAACCGTGGAAACTGTGCCGAGATTTTCGGAGATATATTTCAATTATTAGATCGCACATCTAATTATAATGTTTCTCCTTCTACGGAGTTATATAGATATTTATTAGAAGAATTTGGTGGTGATGAAAATCATCCAGGAATAAAAAATGGATTAAGACTTCCACTTAATTTAGATATTTATGCCACTATGAACACTTCAGATCAATCTCTATATCCGATGGATTCTGCATTTAAAAGAAGATGGGATTGGGAGTATATTCCTATTTGTTATAATGAATATACAGAAGAAGGACAAGAAAATGCTTCATTTAAGTACTTAGTTAAGGTTGAAGATAAGGAGTATAGTTGGATTAAGTTTATTGAGATTATAAATAATAATCATATCAAAAACAATCCTTCTTTGGGGATGGATAAGTGTATTGGGAATTATTTTATTAAACCAGAAGATGGCTATTTTATTACATTAAAACAGTTTGTTAATAAAGTGATTTTTTACTTATGGAATGATGTTTTTAAAGAAGAAGATAATATTGTTTTTGAACAGGACGGCTCCTATGAGGATTTCTTTCCGATAGGTTATAATGGACTTAGCAAAGTAAAGGAGCTGTTTGAAAGAATTGAATTAGAAGCAGAACAGAGTACTTCAGTTGGTGAGGAAGTTGAATAAGAACTATAAAGCTAAGGATTAAGTAATGTATATTCTAATAGAAGGGGAGCGATATAAACTTGAATTATTGGAGAGTTTATTTACAGATCCTAAATTTTACAAAGTAAATGGTTTAGAGGCTACGGTTACTTCTGTGGGATACTATCATTGTTTTGAGAACAATAAATTAGTTTTCATGTTGCCTAAAGTATTTATGCGTGATGGCGAAAAAACGGTGTTGGATGTAACTAAAGATGAGTTGGTAGCATTAGCATTCGGCACGTCGATTAAACATAAAATAGAGTTTAATTGGGTACGTCAATTGTCTATTTACTTTTATAATAGTTTATTGGAATATCGTAAAAGATGTATAGATTCGAAGTTAATAAATGATTCTGCTGCGTTTGATTTAAATACAAACCTACAAGAAAAAGAATATTCCTTTTTAGATATACTACTTAGTATTATCAATTTTTATAAAAAGAACAAGCAACAGATTTTATATAAACACATTGAACTTACTTCTAGACATTTGAACAAAGTAAAATGGGAGAGAACTATAAGAAAGTCTTTACCTATCGTTATAGGTGTGGGCACTCCTGTTTATCAAGAACCTATTGCTAAGAAAAAGTTAGTTGATAACGAAGAAGAACTTATAACGTATTTTTTTTCAATTGTTAGTTATTTAAACTCGGAGTATAACCTAAGTATTAAATTTGATCCCACTTATAAAATAATAAAAGGAAGGAACTTTGACCTCTTATGTAAAAACGGATTAAAGAAGTTAAAGAATATAAAGTACCGCTACTTTAGTGACGTACTTATAAAAATGTATAAGCTTTGTGAGCTCTATTTTTCTCAGTTTGATCAAAGTAACGTTAAGAAAAAAAGAGAAGATTTTTTATCTATTTCAAATTATAATATTGTGTTTGAAGATATGATAGACAAGTTGTTTTCGGATGATTTAAATGATGTTGAAGTCGATGGTATTTCAATAGACCAATTAAAAAATAACGATGATGGAAAGATTATAGATCATATATATAGCTATGAGTCTTTGATCGATACTAGTGATATTTTCTATATTGGGGACTCTAAGTACTATAAGTCTAATAGTGAGGCAGGTAAAGTATCTAAATACAAGCAGTTTACCTATGCAAAAAATGTGATTCAGTTTAATATTGACTTGCTAAATAGCAACAATGCGAACTCGATAGAAAAAGTGCGTTACAGAGATTCGTTAACTGAGGGATATAATGTGTCTCCTAACTTTTTTATCTATGGATATATTGATGACATAGGTAACTATAATAATCCATCTATAGAACAAAAGGGTTCTGTTATTAGATCTTTTCATTTTAATGATAGACTTTTTGATCGGGACACCTTGTTTGTGCATCAATATAAAATAAATTTTTTATATGTATTAAAGGCCTATACAAGCCATAGAGATCATAATACACAAGAATTTAGAAGACAAGCAAAGCAAAAATTCAGGGATAATTTCATTGAGTTTTTTAATGATGCAGATAGAAGTGGTTTTACGATTTACAATTTCAAACACGGTAAAGATAAGATAGAACAGTTTGTAAATGATAATTTTAGATTATTAAATGGAAAATGCTTCTTAACCAATCAAAATGAACTAGTAATTGCTGTTTATAAGGAGGATAAAAGTATAAAGGATTTAGTTGACAATAATTTTGAACTAAAAGAACTGAATTAAAAAGTATTTAATTATAATGTAAATCAATGACTTAGAATGCTGATTCTAAGTCATTTTTATTTTTAGTAAATAATGATAATAGTTTAGAATATTGAATATATTGCCGTGCTATTATAAAATATCTTATTGTAGAGTTTTTAATAGAATTTAGTAGATAATGTTTAGAAAGAATACTGTGAAAATAGAACGTTTTATTAAGGTTTTAAATAATACTGAACTTGGGTTAGGAAATACCAAGGAAACTTATATACATATTAGAAAAGAGATAGACATAGATTTTATGTTCATTGGATATTCGGATCAATTTAAGTCTAAAACAGACTCTACTGAATCTTATCCCTTAAAGCTTACAAAGAATAGAGAGATTAGAATTGTAGGATTGGGTACTTATTACCGTAAATATGGACTTGAAGGTGGAGATGTTATTATTTTGGAACGAGTAGAGGATAATGGTAAAACTAGCTTTTTCATAAGCCACGTTAAGAAAGTTGATACAATAACTCTTAGTAAAGTTGGAAACAAAGGATTTGAAATTCTAACTAAGAATTCAACAATAGAAAAACATAAGCTTTCGAGTGTTTGTAAATATAATGGAGTAAAATATAGTTTTGATTTAAAGTTTGACACTTCTGGAAAAAAGAGAATAGATTCTCCAGATATAACAGATTTTTATTCATTGGAATTGAAGAGTTTGGAAGATAATAGTGTTCTCTCTTTATTACAAGAAGTTGTTGATGGGGAAATGTTAGAAATTATTAAAGTAGAGAGTGATTATTACTTGTCTGAAATAAAATCTTCTTTCAAACAAGAAATAGAATTGTAAGAGTTATTATGAACTTTAATAATTAATGTTGTTCCAAATTGGAGCAATTTTCTATCCTTAACCTTAAATAAATAGATAGCCAAAGCTGTCATGATTAAAAAAAAAAAATTAAACATGAGTTTTCGAATACTTGCCATAAGACCTTTAAAAGAAACTTCTTTTGAGCTTTTAAAAGCTCTGAAAATTAATTGTCTTTATCGTTTTTATAATGAATATGATTTTTTTAATTCTGAAGAACAGAGTCTTAATGGATTTCTTAATTCTGAGATAGAAGATAAAGAAATTACTAGTGTTACATATAATGATAAGGTTCCTAATGATTTTTATGGAGCAAATCGCTCGATAAGCGCTATTGTTGGAGAGAACGGGAGTGGTAAGAGTAGTCTATTAGAGCTATATTATTATTTTACTTTAATATTAAGTGATTATAATAATATAATAACCTTAGATAAAAGTAGTAGAGAGTTAATTATTAATTGTGAGGTTTACTTTCAAGAATACGATGATGAATTAAATAAAATTAGTATTAGAAAAATAATTTTAAAATCTAGTAATTCCTCAATTGAGCATACGGTTGTTAAGAAACTTGCTACGATTGATTTAAATGCTGAATATAAAGACAAGAAATTTGATTTTAAACTTGATACAGAAAGTGATTTCTCAGTATATAATTGTGTTTTAAATTATTCTCTTTACGGCCTGAATTCTGAAACAATACCCTGGGTAGAAGAAATTTTCTATAAAAATGACGGCTATCAAACTCCTATTGTTATCAACCCATTTAGAGAATATGGAAATATTGATATAAATAGTGAACACCTCTTAGCCCAAGCTAGGATGATTCTTTATGTCTATATCTTAAAGCAGAAGGTGTTTTTAGATAACTTGTATTTACATGATTTTAAAGTTGTCATTGACTTTAAAAAACATCAATATTTAGACAAATCTGGGATAGATATTTTTGTTTTAGATGTTTTTTTTAAGTTTCTAAAGAGTGTGGATATTAAATATCATCAAACGGATAATACGGAACGAATATTAAATGATTTATTTAGAGTCATTGATCTTACAGATACCTCTGTAGTTGATGGACTTTTGGAAATTTTAGGACAATCAGAGATAAAAGAGTACACTAACTGGGATTTTAATAATAGTGAAGCGGAAGAAAAAATAAAGAGTGTAAAATACTTGGGTTTATTATATGCTTTTAAAAAGCTACAAAAGATTACAAAGGTTTACGAAGCGTATGGAAAATATGAGTTTCTTTTTAATGAAGAAATTGAAAAACAATTGGTATGGGATGTAAAAATGGATACTACATTGGAAGTGATTTATCCACAGATAAAACAAAAGTATTTAGATGAAAAAATAACAAGTAAGGAGGATGTTTTTAGTGAAATAATAATCATACTAACAGAAGAATTAGTAAGACAAAATCAAGAAATTAAAGAGGATACTGATTTTTTCACTCAATATGTCCGAGATAATTTAGATAATTTAGTTTCAGAAGCTATTTTTTGGACGGAAGAGGCATTCGATTTTGACAGTAGTGGGGAATGGTATGATATAACATTAAATTTTAAAAACTCTTCTTTTTTCAATTATCTTATAGATACTATAAGCCATGTGTTACGACCTAAATTGTATGCTTTTTATAGATATCGTTATTTTAAAGAGTATTTAAAAGAAATTGAAGAAGATAAAAGTCATATAACCTTTAAATTAAAGCAAGCACTGAGTTATTTTAAGATTGGATTGTTTGATGAACTTATATTCTCTAATGATAAGGCTAGAGGTTCTGAGGTTAAACTTGAAATACCGATGAAGTTTTACACGGAGAGTAAAAGTATAACAGATATACCCATTGCTTTTTTCCAACACGATATGAATGTGGTAAAAACAACAGAAGAGGATGAATCAGAGAGAGAAAAATTAGTTGCTAAAGGGGAACTAGTGCCATATTCATTTAAACAATTAAGTTCTGGTGAACAGCAAAGTATACATACCATTCTGAACGTTGTCTATCATACGTATAATTTACTTTCAGTAAAAAAAATTCCGAAAAATAGGAAATACACCAATGTGTCTATCATTTTTGATGAACTAGAATTATACTTACATCCTGAATACCAACGTAGTTTTATGAACAATATTTTAAAAGTACTTGAAATATTTGAAAATGAAGAAAGTTTTGAATATTACAACAAAAATTTAAAATTCAGTATTTTATTGTCTACACACTCGCCTTTTATTTTGTCAGATATTCCAACAGAAAATATACTGAAATTAAAGAAAGGAATTCCTTTTGAAGAAGGTGATGGAATAAATTCGTTTGGAGCTAACATTCATGACTTATTAGCCGATGAGTTCTTTCTTGACAAGGGAAGTAAAGGAGCTTTTGTAGATTCAATAATTAATGAGTTTATGGTGTTTTACCATCAATCGCAATTGCAATTATTAAAGAAAGAAAAGGATCGTTATTTTCAAATAAATTTAAAATTACTAAAATACGAGAAAATATTTATGTCAATCGGAGATCCAATCATAAAAAAAATTCTTGAAAACAATTTATCTAATTTAAAAAGCTTAATTTCAAATGAGAAAGTTTAACTATATCTTAAAAGATAAAACTAAAACTATTAAGGAAGTTGAACGAGATTATATTAAAGTAATTAATGCTGGTTTAATAAATAAGAAAATAGCTGACGCTAGTATTCTAAAAGAAATATTACTTTGTCCTCCAAATACAATGAATGATGAGCTACATTTAGATTTTATTAAGAGATTACGTCCAATAACTTACAACTTAGTTGATAAAAAATTTATTTTATTTGATTTTTTTTTTGGAAAAGAATACTCACAGTTACAACCAATTATTTCAAAATTTATTTCTGAGAATTTTAGTTTTAAAATTTGTCCATATTGCGGTATAGATTATGTAAACTCCTTTAAAGAATGTCTTTCTTATTATATGAATTTTAGTGATTTTTTAATAAACTCAACGCATAAAGAGTTGAAGAGATTGAAAAGAATAGGAGATGGAAAAGCAAAAGAAATTCTTTTAAATAGGTCTTCGTTAGCTCAGAAAGATTTTGAAAAAAAATACTCAAAATATGAAAGTTCTTTTAAGCAATTGAAATTAAAACCACAATTTCATAACCATTATACTTTAGACCATATTATCCCTAAAGCTAAGTACCCTTTATTTCAGATATCTTTATATAACTTAATCCCTGTTTGCTACTCATGTAATACTAAATTTAAAGGAGAATACGAGTTAGAGAATTGCGTTATTCCCAATTCTGATGGTTATGTACTTGAAAGTGGGCTAAAATTTTGCTTGTTAAAAGAAGAGGATAGTTTCAAAATTAATTATAAATTGATTCATTCATCAGACTCTAAGTCTATTAATGACTATATGAAGGAATTCAAAATTATTGGAAGATATAATGAACATTTGGATATAGTTTTAAGTTTAAAAGAAAAAGCAGAGAAATATAATGACGTGAAAATTTTAGAAATATCAAGGCAGACTGGAATATCAGTTGAAGAATTAAAAGAAATGATTTTTGGTGTAGATGTTATAAATGGGGAACCAGATTCACAGTTATTTAAATTGAAGAATGATATTTCTAAAGATTTCGGGATTTTATAAATATTTAACAAAGTAGGGGTGATACTTAGTTTTCGTAGAAAACATATTAATTAAAACCAAAATTTGAACTTATATTTAGGTTTAAGTGTATTCTTTTTAAAGGCTTCTAGCAACTTTTTTAAAATAAAATTAAGATGATTCAAGAACACTTCAATAGTTTCTTGAATAGCTCTTATCTACCTAGACGTTTGTATCTATACTCTTAACTATACCTATCGCTTTTACAATAATAAGAAAAAATAACGAATTGCGATCGAGTCTTTAGCCGAATAGGCAAAGTAAATGTACGTGATAGTTTTTTTTTATACTTTACCCCAAAGTGTATAAATATGTATGTAGGCTTGCCCAATTTTGAAAACCTTTACTAAAGTAATCTGTACATATTTATAAACTTATGTATTCTAATAATTTTGCGATGAATTGATATGGAGCCCCCCCTTTGTTATAAGAATCTATTATTTTCGTCAAATTTCCAGTTAAAGAAGTTCCGTTTAGAACATACTTTCCGAATTTATCTAAAGAATTTTTCGCTTGTTTTTTGTTCCCTGCCTTTAAGGCGTTTAAAACTTCATTTATTGATTCTTTTACATCATCTAAATCACTCGCGTTTAGAGTTGTATTTATGATTTTCAAATCATCATTAGAAATGGTTTCAATATTAAGAAGCTCCGTATTAATAATAACATCAAAAAAATCGTCGGCATCAATACTTTCGTTTATAGGAAATTCGTTATCGTTTATTTTCTTAGCACTACATTTAAACCCGAAACAAACATTTTGATGTATATTAAAAACAATTGCACTTCGTTTGGCTAATTTATTATATAAAATTTGAAATTGGCCTTGTGTATTGGATACAAATTGACCATTTAGTCCTATAGGGATAATAGGTTTGTCTTTAAATTTTATAATGCGTGGTACAAAATTTTCAGGGAATAATATTGCTATTGTAAAACCAGCTGGAACAGCATAATCATCTGCAAATGTAATTTCCGATTCTTTAACTGAGATTTTGGTCTCAGCCCCAGGTTTATTCGTTGTAATTTTTATATCATCACTGTCAATTACAAAAGGAAAAAAAACAGAATCCGTTTTTAATTCAGTTTTTCTATTTTCAAAGTGCCATTGAATATAATCAGATTTTAAAAGATGAAAATTGGCATCTCCATTTTCTTCTATTTTTTGGACTAAAAGAAATTTTGTTAACATAAAATTTAAATATTTCAGATAAATTTATTTTATAGGTTTTTCCAATTCCGTACTAAGTATTAATCTAAGCTTCTTTTAGCAACCTTTTAATGATCTTAATACTTGTTTATAATCTCAACTTAACCAATTGATTAATCTATGATAATAGAAACTCATGGATTGTAAATCTTCGAGATCAGGTAACAGTGTCTTTAATGATTAGACTTATACACCATTTCATTTCTAAATTCAAAAAGTAAACGCGCAATCTCAATTCTATTATTTATCTTTTTATTCATAAGAATATTATTTATCTCTTTGTTTATAAGATAATAATAGTATTTATATGCTTGACTAAAATTAATTGTATTATTCAAAATCATTTTAATTATGGAAATTGAAACTTTCACATAAGCTGCATTAAAGATGTCAATATCTGTATTAGACAAAGTTTTCTTAATTTCATTACGTTCATTATGCTGCTTTATTTCATGAGCTGAGCTGATTATATTACCAAACCCTATTGCAGAATTATACTTATATATTCGTTCCAATAATTCATTTGATCTGCAACTTAACAATAGAATATCGTGATTTTCAAAATATATGTTACTCCATTTGGCATCCAAAAAAAGATTTGCATATTCAAAATTTTCATTAGGAAGGAATAATCCTTCTGAGCTTCCATGACCTATGTATATTACGAAGGAAGTTTCATCAAGGTCACTTAATATTGTTTTTACACTTTGTACCGAGTTATCAGAATCATCAACGGAAATGTAATAATCAGGAAAATGATCTTCAAATGGTTTTAAGAATTTAGTTGACTCATCAAGAGAATGCAGTATTAAAACTTTATGATACATCATCATTAATTTTAGTATAATGAGCTAAAGACAAATCCATTAATTCCTTAACGAAGTATAGGCCAATACCATTTTCTTCGGGATTATTGAATATTTCACTGATTGTTTTTCCATCAAAATTTGCATTACCAAAATTAACGACTTCCTTCTTTTCTAAGCTTAGAATTGAATTTAAAACAATATTTGAAATAGTCTTAGACTCTTTTTTTAATAATGTAATTATTTCATCGTATTGAGTCCCATCTCTTTTCCAAAACTTTATTTTTAAATCTAAAATATTGGAAACAAAATTATTTAAAGATAAATCATCAATTGAATTTGGCTTTTTACATACTTCATTTGAAATTTTTTCTAGTATATATTTTGAGGCATTTTTGATGTCCGAAGAATAAATTAAAAATTGTTTATCTTTAAGTTTATCTTTAGCTGAAATACTCATAGAAATAATATCCCAACCAAAGATATTTGGCAAACTCATATTCCAATCTGATAATACAAGTGTTATGTTTTTTCCTTGCGTTTTTAATATAATCTCATCTTTAAAACCTTTTTCATCAAATTCACCGGTGCTTGGATCAAGAAAATTTGTTGGATTTATATGAATAGGATTACAATCGTAACCTTTTATTTTTACATTTATATTGTATTGCTTTAATGTGTCCTCGTCGTCGTCGAAAACTAGATAATCTGCAGGTATTTTTTTAGGCATATTATATAATTATTTCAAAACCAGCACCTCTTAGTTTTGTACTGTTACCAATAAAAGTTATTGTTCCTTTTAAATTTTTCAATCTATTTTTAACATCAAACATTCCGATTCCAGAACCTCTTTCGTTTGATTCTCTAACTCCCAACTCAAAAATTGAATTAGGATTTCTTACTAGTTTAGAATCCATACCAATACCATCATCATAATAACGTATAATAGTTTTGTTTTCAATACGATCTAAATTCACCAATATATTTTTCGCTTTAGCCTTATAAGAGTTTGAAACAAGATTATCTAATATTATATCTATTTCAATTGGATTAATAAGATAAAATTTATCAAAGACACCATCTATTTTAAAGCTTAGTTTAGGTCTGGATAAAGCTATATCTTCGAAATATTCTTTTATATAAATAGGCAAGTTTATTCTCTGCTTAGTATGTTTATAATCAAAATTTGACTTAATAATAATTTGTGAAACTTTTATAGCTTTATCAATATTATTTTTAATAGAATAAATTTTATTTTTGGTCTCGATGTCTATGTTAGAAGATAATAAATCGTTTACATAAGTGGCTGCATTTCCAACATAAAGATCAATAGAATGTATCAACTGTTCAGCATCGTCACTTAAAGTTTTTCTAGTAGCATTTAGATATTGGTTTTTTTGAGTTTCAATATTTAATTTCTCAGTAATTAATTTTCCCTTTTCTTCTTCCTCCTTAGCCTTTTGTTCTGCTAACTGTCTTAACTCTTCCTCTTCCTTAGCTCTCATTTCAGCCTTAAGCTTGGCTACTTGTGCTAAGGCTCTCTCTTTTTCTTTTCTCTCAAGATCTAATTCTGCATTTTTTCTTTTTTCTGCTTCTTCTCTTTGTTTTCTTTCTGCTTCCTCTCTTTTTTGCTTTTCTAACTCTGCTCGTTTTTCTGCCTCAATTCTCCTTTTTCTTTCTACTTCTTCTCTATTTTCTGCTTCTTCTCTTTTCTGCTTTTCTTTAAGAATTTCAGTAGTTAATTTAGTTACCTCTGATTTTAATACTTTATCATTGGTTTTTAAGGCAATCTCATTTAAGTCTTTAAGAATATCTAACTTAACAACATTTAATTCCTCTGCGAGGAATTGTGTCATTTCTTTATTAAAGTCTAATATCTCAATTGATTCATCTTGGACTAATCCCTTTATTATTTGAGTATAATCTACTCTACTTCCAACATTACTAAGTGCTACTTGGTTACTCTCATAGTTATCTTGATCTGACTTTAATTCTTTTCTAAATAATCCTACATAATTTTCGTCATTAAAATAGCCTTCTTGTAGAAAGTTACCTCCCCACAAAACGCCTACAACATACCTTTCTAACTTACGAGAGGTATCTTTGAACAAATTTTTAATTTCTTTAGCACCTGCTGTATTAATCAGTCCTCCATCACGACTTGATGTCTCTTTGAACTGTTCATGATTATTTGTTACAATTGAAATTTGCCCCAAAATATCACGTGTTCCTAAATATCTTGAATGACCTTGTTGCTTTCGTCTATCTAATTCCCAACTATCATCGCCATTCTCACCATATGGCAAAACTCTTACGCCATTTTTATATAAAAAGAGAGAGCCATACTCTACAGACCTAATTCCCATTCTTCTAGTAAATATATTTTTAGCAGAAGTGTTTAAAAATAAGATAGAAACGTTAAAATCATCTAACAAATCATATTGATTTATTTCCCTAATTTTATACATCAAAGTTCCTCTATCATAAATTTGGGTATAGATATACTCTCCTTCAGTATACTGATCTAACCTCGTTGTTCTTAATGATAAAACCTCAATGACAGTATTTTTAACCAGGCCATTTACTTTTTTATTATCCTCTTTCTCCCTGGAATCAGATAGAGCCTCCCTTTCACACTCTATTTCTATTGAGAAATTATTAAGATCCCCAAACGGATTAATAAGTTTCTCTAAAAATCTACGAAGTGTAATTAACTCATCTCTAGTCCATAATTTATGTAAACCACTAATTTCAATAATAGTTCCGTGATTTTTTAATAAAGGAAATTGAAAGCCAAATTCAGCTTTACTGTGTTCAACGTCAATACTGGTAAACGTAGCATTTTGATTCACATCAAATAGACTCCAGTCAATTGAAATAACTTCACAATTAGATGCTTTAACTGTCTTTGTTGTCATTTTAAGGTATCTACCGAGTCTATCAGCCGAAAACCTTCCTACTCCTTTTGCTCCCGCAAAGTGTTGTCTATCTTTAACTATGTCTCTAAAAAGATCATCTATATCTTCATCTTCTGAATCATCTTTCTTCGCTGAATAAGCTAAGAATAACCATTTATCCCTAATATCATTTAAATCCATTCCTTTACCATTGTCGGATATGATTATCGAATCTGACTTGATATTTATAATGACATTCCTAGCCCTAGCATCATATGAATTTTTGACTAACTCAAAAACAGCAACATTATCATTTTCAATTAAATCTCGTCCAACAATATTCTTTAATGCTGAACTAACTTTAAATTCTAATTTTTCAGACATAATATTTAGAAGAATGATTTTAAAATTAAACCTGCTTGCTCAGCAAATAGGGGAGGTATAGCGTTTCCTACTTGTGTATAACGAGGAACTTCTTTTACGCGAAGTTTTCCTCCAGTGGTGTATTTTCCACGGAATTCATACCAATCTGGAAAACTTTGAATACGAGCATATTCTCTTACCGTTAAAATACGTGGTTCTTTATAGTGAATATAATCATCCGGTAAGGTGGTGATTGTAGGACTTTTACTATCAGAACACAAAGGAATTATAGTGTGCTTTTTTAACCCGTATTGATCTTTTATCTGTTGACTTAAGTCAAAGTTTCTTCTATTTAATGATAAGTCTAAAATAATTTTAAAACGATTGGATGTCTCTACAAAATGTTTGGCATAACGATGACTATCTGCAACGGTTCTTTTAATATTCTTCCTCATTAACTTTTGATAAGCACTTTCCTTTTTACCATATATTCCTGCTTGAAAACTAGGAGTATCAGGTGACGCCTCCGTTCCATGTGATCTAAACAAATCTGATATAGCATCTCCTAAGGTTGTGGTTTTATTGAGACCTTTAGTTTTTAAGAAAGAAAAAGAATTTTCTTCTAGTTGAGTAAAGAAAGATTCTACTCTTTCTTGAGAAGCATTATCAAGGTTGTTTTTCATTCCCACCAATATAAATCTTGTTCTCTTTTGAGGAACCCCATATTCACCAAAATCAACTAATTGTCCCTTTACAAAATAGCCTAAGTCTTTTAGTTTTTGAGTTACTAAAGCAGAGTAAGCAATTCCTTTCTCTTTATTCTTTTTAAACTCCATGGTAAACCCCTTAACATTCTCAAAGAATATCAAGTCGGGCTGAACACAGTCAACAAACTTAATGTAGGAATTTACCAGGTCATTTCTGAGGTCTGTTTCATTTCTCCTACCTGCCATAGAGAACCCCTGACATGGAGGTCCACCTGCAACGATTGATATTGTTCCGCGAAGTGCTTTTAAATTATCTTCATAATTTTCAAGAACTTCATTGATATCGTGATTTTCAATGGGAAGCCAAGCTGGCCAATCAAAGTGCTGCTTTTTATCTATCAGATTATGTTCCAAAGTTTCGAAAGCATCTGAGTTCTTTTCAATAGCAAAAAGTCCTTGAATTCCTGCATTGTGAAGACCTAAAGACAAGCCACCACATCCGGCAAACAGATCAATATATTTTTTATTAGTAGGCATTTTGTTTATTTAAAATATTCCTGGTGTACGAAAATACATAATATATAACTTTTTCTGATTATATAATTAAGAAATATCTTCATTTCATTAGGTCTTAGAGACAAAATCTTAATCTATATTTCTTTTAATACTAGATTTTTAGAATATGTTTTTGTTTTATACTTATTTAATGGATTTGCTGTGCCCCTTAAGATAGATTCGAATTGATCAATTTGTTTAGCATTCTCCATGTTGATAAGAATTAAACTATAATGTTCAAAAGCATATAAAGAGGCTTCTTTGAATGATTCCGTTTTATCTAAAGTTGTTTTAAAATTATCACCTAAAATTTGTCTGCTTTTTACATACATCAAGCGATTAAACCAAGCATCAGGCCTTATATCTAAATGTTTTGCAATACGCTCAGTGAACGAAACATTCCTCGCTTTACCAACCAATATAATGGCATCATCTTCTTTAAAAATATACACTCCATGCCCCGGTGTGATCAACTGATTATTGAAGTAAGTCAGATCCTTTACTTTTAGATCGTTTAAATGTCTTCCTTTTTTCCTTCTAAGTATTTCGATAAATTCACCGACAGTAAATTCCTTATAATCATCAAACTCTACTAGATAGTCATCCATAGTTTTAATTTTAAAATAGTTTTCTTTTTATTCATAGGTGATATTTAAAAAGCGAATGCCCCCTTAGTATTCAGACCAGTTCTCATATGTGTTTACTGATGTCGCATTTAACTTATCAATTAAATACTTCGCAATTAATCTATTAGCCTCTAATAGTGTATGGGGCATTTTTGTTATATCTGTCATACCCCCGCTTAAATTAAAAATGTTTTTTTCTCTACAGTTTAGGTAAGGTATGAATTTAGGGCCGTCAACGAAGGGTACCGAATTAAAAGAAACTATACCGTATTTTAAAAGAAAATCATCAAAAAAGCCATAATAACTATTTCTATTACTTTTTCTATATTCTTTAGCTAAAAATACTTTAAGAGGTGTATTGAGTTCTTTAAAATATTCTTTGAATTCTTTCTCAAATGATAATATACTCATAACTTGTTTTTTTTAAATGAATTTATATGCAGAATAGTTTAGATCATTGTTTATTCAATGATTTTAAATATTTTATCTGCAATTTCTTTTCCCTGTTCGTAATTATTATTGAAATGAATTTCATTTTGATATGTTGGCCATTTACCAGTTTTTGTTCTTATAAGAAAAGCTAGTTCTGCCTCAATGTTTTCAATTTTAACTTTGTTTAATGTTTCAAAACACCAAACGTATATATCTACGCATTCTTTATTTTTCCACTTATAACCATGGTAACCTTTACTTCCATCTGCTTTTAAACCATATCTAAACCTAGCGGTTAGTGACTGAACGGTAGTGCCAACATACAGTACCTCATTATTCTCTTTTATTACATATATCTTAGGTATTCTCTTTTTGACTAATCTCTTATGAAATGATTTCATTGATTGTTGGGTACTCATATCTATGAAAGAGTTAATCCTATTCTCTAACAAGGTTATTTTTAATTTATCAAAATCATGTAAATCATTCACTAGCATACTCATATAATTATTTCTTTTTCTAGCCTTTTACGGTTCTATTCCCCTTTCCTTCTCAATTCCCTAAGCTGTCGTTTAATTTCATAGATCTCTTCGTTCACTTTCTTTAAATGAAAGTAGATAGAGACAGCTATAATAATAGCAAACATAACAAAGTAGTCTATCACATCAACTTAATAAGCTCTAGCTGATGAATTGCCACCTCTTTTAGGTATAAAAGGCAATAGAAATGGAGCTGTTATTTCTAGCGTAATTGAACTTATAATCTTGTATTTCTGTCAAGGTAGTTTTCTCAAAACGATCTTCGAGTTCCTTTTACTTTGATGATTCTGCTTTACTATCAGTCATTTTAATTATATAATCTATTCTCCTTATCTAAACAAATACCTTAACTATTCGTGATTATGCTTATTTAATAATTAAAATAAGTCGTTACCTATTTCGTTAAATCCATCCCAATTTACTCAAATTAATGATATAAAAAAACCAACCTTACATTATTACTTGTAAAATTGGTTATTTATATTTCAACTGATTAAATAAGGAGGAAATAGAGGAGGGAATCTCCTCCCAAAGCTCAAACTATCGGATTTTCTTATTTCTAAATCAAAGAAATCCTTAAATCATAAAAATCACAGATCAGACAATTTCAGTCTCCTATCTCCAAGTCTCTGTCTTCTAATTTAGATCACAGTTCAGACAAGAAACGAAGTAAATCGGAGAGAACGGAAAAGGATGATTCTTCTGGTGATATTTTTCAATTATGATTTCAGTAAAATATTGCTAAAGTGATTGAAAATCTTTTCAATATTACGAACCTCCTCTTTATTCAAACGTTTCTCTTTAGTTCCTTCGTGTGCCCATAAATTACGATAAGAATTAAAATATGAAAGCCATTTTAGAGCTTTTGATTTACTATTTATACCATCTCCCATATCAATTGTAAACTGTTTATCGAAAGTAATAAATTCACTACCTACTTCAGGCTTTTTACTCCAATACTTCTCAATAATAGTTTTATAATCATTAATATTAAACATCTCCGTCCATTGTATATCTCTAGATCCTAAACCATCTTTATAATGCTTTTCTTTTTCTTGTTCGGCCCTATTAAGACATTCTCTTTTAATGGTGTTAATCTCTAATTCCCAGTTACTACCAAACAAATATTGAATTTTTTCTAAAACTAAAGACTTTATTTTTTTCTCAATTTCAATTCCCATTGCTCTACCTTTATCTTGTAACTCTTCATCTTGTCTTTCTAAATAGTCAATCAGTTCTAAAGGGAGAAAATCTTTATGTTCTTTATGTATAATATTTTGAAAATAACGGAGCCATTTTTTATCTGCTCCAGATCCTAATAGACTTAATTGATTTTTCTTATCCTCCTCCTCTATATCATTTTGAAGAAAACTCAATAACGTGTGTAAATATGGTCTCATTGCCTCAAATCTCTCAACATCTGAAGAGGTTGAAGTAATTCTTCCTTTATCAACAAGATATTTATTTAAACTATCAGCGGTACTTATAAAAGCGTAAGTACCTCTATTAGAAATAATGAAAGATTTATCTTCTAAAAAAAGAGAATTAAACTCTTCTTCAACCAAATTATAAATTTGAAAAATTATTTTTACAACACGAGATCGACAATCCATCATTGCCTTATTATTACTAATCTCGTCAAGATTATATAATGAATATTTTCTAGAATCTTCAGAGTACACATTGCCTTTAGCTTTAGGTAAAAAAGATGAAGAGGTTAAAGCAGTATAGAAGGGCTTAAATGTAAGTAATGATTTATCCTCTCCTACAGAAATTTTTTCGTATAAAGGACTGTTCATATTGTTAGCTAATTCTTTAACAATTGAAGAACGTAAGGCTTTAATTCTTGAATCAGCTCTATCAGCTTCCCAATAAAGATCTTCTTCTAAATCTAATTTTAAACTTGGACTTACGGCCTTTTGATTTTCATTAATATCCATAAAAATCTTTAATTGATCACTTGTCTCTAAGTTTTCAAATGCAACTACTGGTATCGTATTTACGCTTTGATACTTGCTGTTAGCATATCCATAAACCCTATGTTGTCCATCTATAATATATGCAATTGCGTAACTATTAGGTATCTTTAAAGTACCAAAGCAAGAATTACTTCCTTCTAACTTAGAATTTTGTTCAAATTGAATCTTATGCTTCTTCGTATTGAAGTTAAGAATTATTGAGTTTGGAAAATACCCGCCCTCATCTATAAATTTTGTAATACCAGGTAGTCTAGTTGGGACTAACAATCTTTGATAAGTAGGGAGTTCAGATTCATTTGCTTTTGTTCTGTGTAGAACAAAGCCCATTTTCAATAAAGTTTTAGGTTCAATAGAAAACATATAATAGTTCCTTCCCCCCATTTCTCCTCTAACAGCCGGTATTTCAATCTTTTGTTTACTAATAATCTCATTCTTAAAAAGTAAACCTAAGAATTGATATAAAGCCGCATTCTTGTAATTTTTTATTAATTCATTTATATAGTTGTATGTTTTATCATTATAATAAAAAGAATTGCTAGAGATAAATTCTTTAAAATATGGCTGATCAATGTCAGTCCTAACATTTCTTGTTGCGAAGATATACTTTACTCTCAAATTTTTGCCGTACAAACTCTGAATGGACTTCCTTATTTTTTCAAGTTTAATCGAAAAGTTTATAAATCTTCCTTCAACTTCTAATGATTTACCTAATTCTTCATTAGCCAAACAATCAATGATTAAAACCGAATCTTCATTTATAGCTAAAATGTCAAAATTGAACCTTTCCAAATCGTCAGATTCTATAAAACATGTATCTTCTGAATTTAATTTCCGATATCCTAGTTCATATAGTTGACACCAAACATCATCAACAAATTGCTTAAAGTAATTTTTGGTTTTCCTGATTTTAGTTTTGGTTTTCAAAGGTTTTGAGAAAGTTTCCCAACCTAATTCAATATACTTCTCAACTATATTATGGTCAACACTTAATAAATCATATTGAACTTTTTTAGCTTTATATATCTTAGTTAACACCTTAGTATCCTCCGTAATTTGGGATTTACACACTACAATATTATCTTTTATCATATTTTTTATATTTACAATAAATTAGTAATAATCAATTCGGCATATCGCCCTCTAATTGCGTTTTTACCACCAATTAAACTAGCTCGTTCCAACTCAAAAGTTCTATCCCCATTGTTAAATATTTCCTTTATTGATTCATGGGCTGCATTAGTCATTAAATAAAAAGCTCCAACATCTTTAATTTTTTTTATAGATTTTTCTAAAAGATATTGATCTTCAAGAGAAAATATCTTTTGATTATATTGAATAAAACCATTATTATTATGTGCAACAGTGTAGGGTGGGTCTAAAAAAACAAAATCTCCTTCTTTCACTTTTTCAATTGAATCAACAAAGTCACTTTCTTTAATATCAATGCCTGACAAAATACAACTAATTTTTCTTAAATTATCATAATCGAATTGATGATTTAGACGATGTCCATAAGGTACGTTATACTCTCCTTTGGAGTTAACTCTAAAAATCCCATTAAAAGAAGTTTGATTTAAGTAAATAAACTTTGAGGCTTCCTCAATATTACTTTCAAACCTCATTTTTCTAATAGAATAATAAAATTCTTCAGTATTTTCTAATTTTTTTAAAAAACTTATAACATCTTCTACATTATCTCGTACTTGAATATAAGTATTTATTAAGTCCTTATTAGAATCTGAAATTATTGCATTTGATGGTTTTAAATGAATAAAAACCGAACCTCCTCCTACGAAAGGTTCATGATAAGTATTAAAGTTATTAATATTAACTATCGTATCTAATTCCTTTAAAAACCATCGTTTACCGCCTGCCCACCTTAAGAATGGTTTGATTACCTTGTTTTCCAAATTAAATTTTTTATATAATGAACTTGGCTATTGCACTTTCTATTCTCAATATTACAAACATATTATTTAACTTTTAAATTTTCCTATATAACGGTTATTTTGATTGTAATAATCCGTAATGTATCTAAGATAATCCACCAACATTTGATTAACGCATGCTACATCCAAATTATATGTTGTGCTTAGTTGTTCAATTTCCTCTTTGTGTCCTTCTACAAAACTTTCGTTTTCGAAATTTAAATAGGTGACATACTCATAATTAGGGTTATCATTGAGCTCATCGAAGTTTATTGCGCTATCATTTGTTTCTTGTCTATCTTGACAAGAAATTAACAGTAGAAGAAATATTAGATACTTGTATAGCATACTTTTTTAATTATAATATGAACTCATTTCTTATATCATTGCAAAGTCTTTAAGAGCTTGAATCATCACCAATTAATTCCTTTTCATACTTTTTTATTGCAATTATTACCTTAGGATGTATAAGCTTAGGATTTCCTTCTTCTTTTCTTAGTTGACTTATTTCTGGCGCTAATTCTTTTCTTATTTTGTCATATTCTACTTGTAACTTTTGAATAGTTCCCTTTTTCACTAAGGGAGAGTCTTCGATAATGATTTCATCATATCTTAGTTCAAGTAGACGCATAAGCTTTACAATATTGATCATAGAAGGCTGCTGTCTATTACTTTTCCACTGACTAATGGTAGTTTCATGAACTTCAAGTAGAATCGCTAACATTGTACTGCTTAAACCAGTATTTTCTATAATTTTTTTTAGCCTATTTTTAATCATAGTTATATTTTTATAATATTTTAATCAATAAAGTTTGTGACTAACGCAATCTTTGTTATATTTGTATTAATAATTATTGACAGCGAAAATGAATACATCTATAGATGTATTTCATTAATGATGTATCTCATGAAAGAAAATCGCAAATAATCCACATGAGTTTACCACAGTTCGCCACCATCTATTAGATTTTACTATTTTTGTAATACTCTAATAGGGCGGACTTCGTGTAAAGCTTAGTGGAAACATGACCTAGTCATGTAGGCGATTGCGATGCCTCTTTCAAAAGCAACGGAGTTCCCTTATTAGTTTTAATATATACTCTATCGTCTTAAAATGAGAAACATCGTTCCATAATTTCAAATTGTGAGAACGATTTTTTGTTTCTAGCCAGTAGTTCTCCGCTACATTTTTCCAAACCCAAAAGGGGAGGAGAGGCTTCAAAAAATCGGTTTCATGTCGGATGTTGTAGAACTAGGGCTCTAATCCTCTTTCTACTTGTCCACTCTCTTTTTTAAGCTTCCTTTTTGGAGAAAGCTATAGTCAGTGCTTTATTTTTATTTTTGACAGCTTAAAAGTAGCATCTTTCTTAACACTTTCCAAATAAAGGATTAAAATATCCTTTGATAGGGAGTCTAAATGGAGATTTTGATAGTCTGTTTTTCGAAATAGACTATCTGTGAAGGTTTTTGAGCTATGGCTCTTATAGTATATTGTTCTCCCTTTTTTTCGCTAATTGCTAATTGCTAATTGCTAATTGCTAACCGCCAATCGCTTTTGTTGTAACGTGAATGCTAGATGTGAATATTGGAGTCCAAAAGGTAAAAATGCGATTGGCGAAAATGCAGAAACGCCTTTCTCAAGCAATTGACGTTCGCCTCCTAAGCGATATGCCGTTTGTTGGAGCGTGAAGACTAGATGTGAATATTGGAATGGAAGAAATGCAGTAATGCAAAAACGCAGTTAGCGATTGACAAAAATGCAGTTAGCGATTAGCAGAAAAGCAGTTAGCGATTAGCAAAAACGCAGTTAGCGATTGACAAAAATGCAGTTAGCGATTGACAAAAATGCAGTTAGCGATTAGCAGAAAAGCAGTTAGCGATTGGCAGAAATGCAGTTAGCGATTAGCAGAAATGCAGTTAACGATTGGCGAAAAAGCAATTAGCGATTGGCAAAAAGCAGTTAGCGATTAGCAAAAACGCAGTTAGCGATTAGCAGAAATGCAGTTAGCGATTGGCAAAAAAGCAGTTAGCGATTGGCAAAAAAGCAGTTAGCGATTGGCAGAAATGCAAAAACATTTCTCCCCAAGAGGAATGTCTACCATAAAAAACAGATACTCCATGGCTCCCTCTAGTCAACCCCTAGTCTCCCTCTACTCTAAAGCGTAGTGTCAGCCAGTTGTGGCCGTAGTCCTAGCGGTGTGTGAGCGATTTTATATGGGAAAAGATGGGAAACACACCGGTGGTAAGTAAGTGTCTTAGTATGTATGACATAAAGTTAATATACTGTCACCATTCTCCCTTAGCTTCTTTGCTCATTAGCCTCTTAGCTATAAAAAAATGACTTTCAATTACTCAAATTATAACTAACTCCTGATTTGGATTCTCGTTTCTCGAACATCTAAAATCTATCAACTAGGGCGGAGCGTTAAGGAAATGTCTAGTAGACATTTATAGCGAACGAGCCAGTAGGCGGAGGTGGCAATAATCAAAAATTAAACACCTAATAAATATGAAAAACAACTTGTAAAGGCTTTATTTTTAAATTGTTAATCACACCTTATGTTGCCCTAACAATCCGTATTACTAATAAGGTTTTGCGACCTCAGATTGGAATTCTACACACTTGTTTACGGATATCTACAAGTAAAAATACACTATAATTTACGATGCTTTCAACGGGAAGTTGGAACGCGTGCAGCCCTTGCTATGCCTTTTTCCTATAAAAAGGGAAGAGGCTTAGTATCTAAAAAAAGCCATTCGGCACAAGAAACTAAAAAATTAATGAAATGAGAAAAGCACTATATACTAGTATTTTAGTACTGTTAGCACTTACTATATACGCACAAGAAAAAGTAACTATTAGTGGGAAGATAACCGTGAAAGACACAGGGAAACCACCGATAGGAATCATAACCGTAATCGAAAAGGGAGTAGTGGAATATTGGTCTGATGAAACTAAGGAAGAAATTGGAACCAACAGACACACCTTTGTGGAAAAAGACGGGACTTTCAAGTTCACAATCAAAAAAGGGGGAACTATTATTATTCAAGACGGGTATAATAGATATATGCCTAGAACACTAATTAAACTTGATAAGACTCAGACGATGGATGTTGTTTTAAGTCCGACTAAAAGAACAAATCCACCGGCATATCCAGCAAACGAATTATTACCACATGAAAAGAAAGTCGACATCCATAAGCGTATAAAAATATCAGGAAGGGTAACTTTTCCGGGAGGTAAAGGTATGCGAAACGCTACCATATCTCAACTAGAAGTATATAATGAAGCAACACCAGGCCCTTGTGCATATACCACTTCGGGTAAGGATGGTGTTTATGAATACACAGTAGTTAAAGGAGGAAGAGTGACAATTGGGTCATATGACTATATAAAACAAGTGTTTACACCTACTAAGGATACTGTTATTAATGTGAAACTAAAACCTTATAATCCATTTAATTAAGGGCAGAGCGTTTAATCGCATTCACAAATCAACAAATCAACAAATCAACTTTTAAATTATGAAAAACAAATACAACACAGGCTGTATCGGCTTGCTGTGGTTATTCTTTTGTTTGTCTGCTTCACTCTATGCACAGGAGATTATTTCTGTGCAGGGGAGAGTAGATGGAGAAGAAGGACCATTAGTGGGTGTGACGGTTCTAATTAAAGGAACGCAGTCCGCTACAGTAACAGATAGTAATGGAGCTTTTAAGATTAAAGCACCCAAAGGAGCGAGTTTGCTCTTTGAATTTATGGGATACACTTCTCAAGAAAAGGAGGTGAACTCCAACGTGATGATTGTAAAACTCAACCAAAACACCGAGTCTTTAAATGAGATTACGATCAACACGGGCTATTACACCGTAAAGGAACGAGAACGCACGGGGAGTATCGCTAAAATTAGCGCTAAGGATATAGAATTGAGCCCTGTAGTGAATCCATTGCAAGCTATTCAAGGACGACTAGCGGGGGTTCATATTACCCAAAACACGGGATTAGCTGGAGGAGGGTTTGATATTGAAATAAGAGGGAGAAATAGTTTTCGTTCAAGTGGAACAGGAGCAAACATTCCTTTATATATTATTGATGGAGTGCCTGTTTCTGAGAATTTAGTGACTAATAACTCCTTGCTTTCAGATAACCTTTTCCAAAATAAGATAAGTGTTCTAAACGGTATAAACCCAAAAGACATTGAGAGTATCGAGATACTGAAAGACGCAGATGCAACTGCTATTTATGGATCGAGAGGGGCGAATGGAGTGGTGTTGATTACCACCAAGAAAGGGCAAGCTGGTAAAACCCGTTTTACAATTAATAGTTCTACTAGTTTTTCAAAGGTAGGAAAATTCATGGAGATGATGAATACCGAACAGTTCAACCAAATGAGGGACGAAGCTTTCGAAAATGATGGGATTACTTATTATCCTTTTTATGAGTATGATATGGTTGGAACTTGGGACAGAAATCGCTATACCGATTGGCAAAGGGAATTGATTGGTGGAACAGCGATTAGTAAAGATATTGGGTTGGGGGTTTCGGGGGGTAATGATTTTACAAGGTTTAATGTCAACTTAGCGCATGGAGAGAATGGAACGGTGTTCCCACAGTCAGGTAAGGGTTTTGTTAGAAATTCAGCCTTGATTAATTTAAATCACAGAAGTCAAGATGATAAATGGAACATAAACGTGATGGCGAATTATTCCGTTTCTACCAATGATTTACCTTCAGCGGATTTAACGACCCCCGCTTTAAAACTACCACCAAACGCACCTGCTTTGTATCAAGCAGATGGAAAGTTAAACTGGCAAAACAATACCTTTTTGAATCCTTTAGCAGGTTTAGGGAAAACCTATGATAGTGAAACTCGAATGTTGGTGTTGAATACTCAAATCGGTTATAAGATTACACCTTCAACAAGTGTAAAAATCAACGCAGGGGTAACAACTAATAGTATAGAAGATAGAGTATTGGAACCACATACGATTTGGCCTTCTTCTTTAAATAGGACGAGCGATTTATGGTCAGTTTCTCAAAAGGGAACGAATAATTCGGATTCCTTTATCATAGAACCTCAAATTCATTGGGAAAAGAAATTCAGAGACCATAGTGTGAAAGCCTTGATTGGTGGAACTTTTCAATCGAATTCTAATGATTTGTTTCGAATTACTGGTATTGGCTTTAGTTCCAATGCTTTTATAACGAATATTGGTTTAGCAAAAACAAAGATAATCAATCAAATTAAAGGAAACGAATATAAATATGCTGCGTTCTTTGCGCGTTTGAACTATGCTTATAAAGATAAATATATTGTGAATCTAACAGGACGTAGAGACGGTTCTAGTCGTTTTGGTGATAACAATAAGTTTGGAAACTTTGGGGCGGTGGGTGCTGCTTGGATTTTCTCTGAAGAGTTTTTTGCTAAAAATTGGTCTTGGTTGAGCTTTGGTAAGTTGAGAGGGAGTTATGGAACTACGGGTTCTGACAATGTAGGAGATTATATGTATTTAGATACTTATACAGCTAACACCGCTCTTTATGATGGACTTTCGGGTTTATATCCCTCTCGTCTTTTCAATCCTAACTATAGTTGGGAGAAAACGACCAAATTGGAGGTGGCTTTGGAACTGGGACTTTTTAACGATAAAATCAATGTAAGTTTAGCTTGGTATCAAAATCGATCTTCCAATCAATTACTAGCCATTAAACTACCTGAGATAACAGGTTTTCCTTCAATATCAGACAATTTCGGAGCTACTATTCAGAATAGAGGTTTGGAGTTAACATTGAACACGATCAATATTCGAAAGAAAGATTGGAATTGGTCAACGAACTTTAATATTTCACTTCCTGAAAATAAACTAATTGCTTTTCCTGGGTTAGAGAGTTCTACGTATAAGAATAGTTACGTTGTTGGTAAATCTATCAATCTAGTTTCGACCTATAATTATGAAGGAGTTGACCCTGCCACAGGGCTTTATAAATTTACAGACTACGACAATAATAATATTATAAATACTTCGGATAAAAGAGTATTTGTAGAGCGAGAAATGAAGTTTCATGGAGGTCTACAAAACACTATTTCCTACAAAAAATTTAGTCTAGACTTTCTCTTTCAATTCGTGAAACAAACGAATTTCAATTTTGATAATATAGTAACTGTTCCGGGGTTGTTATCTACTAATTATCCTGTAGAAATTACAAATCGTTGGACGGCTACGAATCCAAATGCTCAATATACAGCAGCTACTACGAGTAATAGTGATGCTTTTAATCAGGTAGTAACTTTTCAAGAAAGCAATCGTGCTATTTCAGATGCCTCTTTTGTACGTTTAAAGAATGTGTCTTTAGGTTATCAAATGACATTTCCTAAACTGGGTATAGAACTATTGAATTTATATGTACAAGGACAGAACCTGTGGACATTAACTAATTATTACGGAATAGATCCTGAGTTTACAGTTATGGGTAATCTGCCACCCTTGCGCACTATCGCTTTCGGTATGCAACTAACCTTTTAATTTTATTATTATGAACAACTTATATAACTTACTGAAAAAGGGAATAGGCTTATTGGTTTTGAGTCTATGCCTAATCGCCTGCGAAGAGTTGGTGGAAATTGAACTGCCCGACAATCAATTAAACACTCCAGCTGTGTTTTCTGATAAACATACTATCAATGCAGCGCTTTCGAATTTATATTCAAACTTTAGAGATGCTCCTTTACCTATGGGAGGAAATAGTGGTGGACTGAGTAGATATACAGATGAATTAGAATCTTTCTTTACTGATGATTATTTTTATACAAATAGTATAACAACTTCTGACCCTACAATCAGTCAGCTTTGGGGTAGTTCCTATTCAAATATTTATCACATCAATGCATTTATTGAAGGATTGCAAGCTTCGAATGTTTTAGATGAAAATGAAAAGAAAGTGTTGCTGGGAGAAGTTCATTTTCTAAGAGGACTGTATTACCACTACCTAACTCAACTTTTTGGTGATATTCCTTATATCACCACTACCGATTACAAGTTAAACAGTCGAATGGGTAAAACTCCCTATTTAGAAGTTTTAGATTTGGTCGAGAAAGACTTGAAAACTGCCTTAGAGTCTATTGATAATATATATAGACACCAAGATCGTATTTATCCCAATAAGGCGGTGGTTGAACTTGTTTTGGCTAAAAACTATTTATTACAAAAGCGCTTTGATTTAGCGGAGCAATATGCACAAAACATAATGGATAATCCGCTTTATGCATTAGAAACTGATTTGAATAAGGTTTTTAAAAGGAGTGCACATTCTACCTTGTGGCAGAGAAGTCCTTATGATATAAACTTAACAGAGTCAAATACTGTAGAAGCGGCTGATTATATTTTTACAACGCTACCACCTACACGAATAGCTTTATCAAATTCCCTGATGCATGCATTTGAACTCAATGATTTGAGATTGCAACTCTGGACTAAAACTTTGACAGATGGGGAACTAACTTATTCTCATGCCTATAAGTATGGAAAATCTTTTGGGGAGATAGAATATTCAATAGTATTTCGTTTGGAAGAGGCTTACTTTATTAAAGCAGAAGCTTTGACCTATCAAGAAAAAGTTGCTGATGCCGTGAATGTTTTAAATGAAATTCGAACTAAAAGAGGTTTAATAAGCTTACCGACTGCTTTGAGTAAAACTGATTTTATAACCGAGCTACTCACTGAATACCAAAGGGAGTTTTTTACAGAAGGTGGTCACCGATTCTTGGATTTAAAGAGAAATAACCGATTGCAAAATTTAGAAACAGTTAAACCAAATTGGGAAGCAAAACATGATTTATTACCAATTCCGGAATCGGAACTCTTATTAAATGAAAACTTAAAACCTCAGAATTATGGATATTAGAAAATGGTATTTATTAGTAATTATGTTTTATTCTACTATCACCTTGGCAAATGTTGAACGTGATAGTATTTCTATAGACCCTAGATGGAATTATTGGAATGTTGAGAAGATTTCTAATAACGGAAATTGGGTATTTGTATATAAAAGTTATCCTAATGATTATAGTAAAAATAAAGCTTTTGTAGTAAGTGTCAACGATAAAAAGAGGATGGAGGTGACAGGAATTGATTATTACTCTTTTACAGCGACAGATTTTCTAATTGGAAAAAGAAGAATGGAAACCATAGAGTTAGATTTAAAGACTCAAAAAGAAATTTCTTTAGGAATATTGCAACAGCAAGATTGGATAGAAACTAACCAATTGTTGTGTTTCATTAATGAGAAGAATCAATTGGTGTTACGAAAGTATGAGAAGAAGGAAGTGAAAGATATTTTGAAAATTGATAGAATAGCGACTTATACTATGAGTCCTATGAAAAACGAACTGCTATATCAGAAGGAGGGAGAAAACATCCTTTATCACTTAGATTTAAAATCTTTGAAAGAAAATAGTCTGTTAGATTTAAAAGAAAGTTTCAGCGGAGCTACATGGAGTTTTAATGAAGATGTTATAAGCACTGTTCTACAAAACAAAAATATTGTTTTGATAGATTTAAAAAAGAGAAGTTATAAAACCATAGAACTACCAAAAGAAGAAGAATTTATAGACAATGTTTGGACTAGCTTTTTTTCTAACAACGACCTCTTTATTAATTACCAAGTTTTAAACTCTATTAAAGTTCCTGTAAATGATTATTTAGAAATCTGGAATGGAAATGATAGAGAATTGAAATATAAGACAAGTGGTGCAGGATGGGGAGAATCGAGTATTTATCCTGCAAGAATGGGAGGAATAACTAAAACAGTTGTTTATAAAAGTTTGAAAGAGCATCTTGTTGTTTTACCTTACAGCGATAAACTAAAATACCTTAATATAGGAGTACCCGATTATCTCTTGGTATATGAACCTTTAGAATTGCAAGATTATTCTGAGAATTTTGAAAAGGTGCGTTATCGCCTGTTTCAGATTGATATTGGAAAAGAAATGGGAGATTTAACCACTACAAGCTTATTTGGAAGTTACTTGAATCGTTCTCCTAATAGTAGATATATAGTATATCCAAGAGGTGATATCTGGGAGGTTTATGATTTTGAACTTCAAGATCGTATTCCTATTCCTCAAAAAGAAATGTATTATAGACCTCTTTGGTCTGATGATTCTAAGTATATATATTATCAAGATGGTGAAAACTTGTTAGAATATAATTTACAAACAGGAAAAACCAAGAGATTGACCAACTTGAAAGGTGAGAACAGATTTTCTGTAGAAAATGCAATAGGATCTATAGATTGTAAATACATTAATTCGACCTATCCTATTATCTTTTTTGTTAGTCATCCAAATAATAAAACTTCCTATTATAGTTGGTATAAAAGCAAGCTAACAAATATAGTAGATGTTACTTTGAATCGGTTGAGTACTTTTTATTTAAAAAGAGGAATAGCAAACAATGGACAAACTCTTATTTGGACAGAAGAGAATTTTAATCAACCGCATACTGTAAAAGTATTTCGAAAAGGAAAAGTGAGTACACTTTTGGAGGCTGAGGTACCTAAAGAACTCTACAATTGGAGAAAGCAAAAAGTGATTCATTATAAAGATAAATACGGAGTAAATTTAACGGGAGTGCTATGGTATCCAAAAGATTTCAATTCCTCTAAAAAATATCCTATGGTAACTTGGATTTATGAAAATCAAGGTGCAATACGTTCTTATTTTGAGATTCCTAATGTTTATAGTGAATATGGATTTAATAGAACGGTTCTAAATGAACAAGGCTATTTTGTTTTTCAACCAGATACCTATGCTTCAGAAGAAGGTGCTGGACTCTCAGCATTAGAATGTGTTACTAAAGGAATTGAAAGCATCACCGCGTTAGAACCTGCGATAGACAAAACCAAACTAGGGTTAATGGGGCATTCTTTTGGAGGTTATGAGACGAGTTTTATTTTGGGAAATTCCAAATTGTTTGCAGCAGGGATAAGTGGAGCAGGAATGCACGATTTAGTAAACTACTATTATGAATATAATTATATGTTGAAAATACCAAACTACTTTAGGGCAGAAGAAGCACAAATAAAAATGAAGGATACTTATGGGGCTAATCCAACCAAATATCACAATAATTCACCGATTCACTTTGCTCAGAATTACAAAACGCCTGTTTTACTTTGGACTGGAATGAAAGACGACAACGTTCATTGGGAACAAACACGACATATGTACAATGCTTTAAAACGTTATCGAAAACCGGTGATTGCCTTATTCTATGAAAAGGAAGGCCATAGTTTTAATAAGAAAAAGGAACAACTTGATTTGACTTACAGGGTCTTAGATTGGTTTAATTATTATTTGAAAGGAGAAACAAATAAAGAGTGGATTGACAAAGGAATAGACTATGAAAACTATTAAAAAAGACGCCCTTTTGGGCGTCTCATCTTTTTGAAAATGTAATTAGTTTATGAGAGAGGTTGCCTAATCAAATCTCCACAGATCCAAGGTGATATTGCGGTTGCACGTGTAAATTGATGTAAAGGGTATGCTACTCCACCTATAGTTATTGTACATGCAGGTCCTGGGTTATTAACTGAACAACCTGTCGGAGGATTTCCAGGCATAAGGAAAAAACAGTTTCCAAAAGCGTCTTTAAATCCATAGCCAACTAAAACTTGTTGAGGTGCTTCTTCAGCTACTTCCATTTCTACAGTTGTTTTAACAGGTTCTGCTGGTGGATTGTTGTCCATTGCAAAACCACTTCCGATTGTCATAGTAAATACTCCTAGAGCAACTATGAACTTAAATAAATGTTTCATAACATAAAAAATTAAATGGCTAACCCTACTAAAATGGTAGGAGAGGACTAGCGTTCTCCTGTTAATGGCTGCCTATTCTTGATCAGGAAATAGTTCCATTAGTCTCGCAACAGTTCTATGCTGTTGGTATTGAAAGAAGTGGCAATTTGAAGTTTTCTAGAATTTCGTCTTAATGCTCCGTTCTTTCAAAGGTCGGTGAACTCCTATATTTTGCTGAAAACGCTAATTTCATATGCCTTAGGAACTTTTTCCTGTGCTATTAATTTTAGTAAATAGGTTTTCGCTTATATAGTGTTAATTGTTTTTTTAATCTGTTTTCTTTGCGTATCTTTATAAGACTAAAATGAACTAGTATGAATCTCATATTAATAATTTTAGCAATAGTTCATATTACATTTTAAGGTTATACATCTTTTTTTGTGAGATCAAGAGGCTTTTGGAAATATAATATTTTCAAAAGCTTTTTTTTATGTTAATTTTGATATTGTAAAACTCTAAATTATTTTACAGAAAAAGAGTGACAGAAAAGACAAAAACGGTGACGAAATTCACAAAATGAGTGACGAAATTGTTTTGAGTTTCTAATTGACTTGTAATAATGACAGAAGTACTACTTTTATTACCCAGGTGCTAAAGGTGTTTTCTCAAAATTGAAGTGTAGATTTTTGTATGTTTATACATCGTGTTCTATTTGTAATCTATGGTTTGTTGGAGCCTTGCTTTTTTACGTTGTCTATTAATCGCATTATATGTGTATAGCTTTTTTGAAAGTGTGTTTTAAATGCTTTGTAATAGCTGTTTCGTGAATTAAATCCTATACTGTCTGAGATTTCATTTTTTCTCAAATTACTAAAAATGTGTAAGTAGAGTCCTTCTAACAGCCGGTTGTGTTTGTGATATTTATCTATAGAAAACCCCGCATAATATTTGAAATTTTCTTCTAATTCGTTTTGACTTAAACCTGTTTCTTCAGCTAGTTTTTCGAGATTAACTTCAATTTGATTCATTGGGATCTTTGAATAAGCTTTTTCAAATTCTTTTCTATTGGGAAGGGAATGATATTTCAGTACTTCTTTGTGACTGTATTTTTCTTTTTGATCGAGGTTGTATAAAAATACCCAACACCGTTGAAGTGTGTTATCATAGATGTAAAAACCTAGTAGTCCTATTACTCGATTTCTTGAAAGAGGTAATAAACTTTGAATAGGGGTGAGGACTTGACTTTCTTTAGTCCACCTTGTGTGCCTGTCTTTCAGATATTGTAAACTGAGTTTCTGAAAATCGGTTTCTTCTTCTGTGTTTCTAGACTCTAGGTGTATCTCATTTTCATAGATACTGTAACAAATGTGTTCATTGTGGATGGAATTACTTGATAGGTTTAAGCTCCTAAACCATGGTATTCCTATAAATACCTCCAATAGTAATCCTATAAATTGAGATCCGTTCTTAGATAGTAGTTGGATTCGCTTGGGAAGTAATTCGTCTGGAGGAATGAATTTGCTTGTATATGCAATCCAAAACCTAAAGAGAATCTTTCGCAAATATTCGTATAGTATTGTTTTCATATTTAATAGGATTGGTAATAATATGTTGCTGAGGTTCTTTCTTCTTTAAAAATTCGTGTTTGATGGCATGTGATACATCGCTTTAATTTTTCCTCAGGATTCTTTTATATAGAGCAAGCTTATCTATTGTGTTTCCTAGGTCAGAATATTTTTTTTAAATCTCTGTAGAAATCTCTGTCGTATTTGTAGTGACATACTATTTGTAGGTAATCATATTCTGTATAGAGTGGTAGTTCTAATTCATATATGAATCGTTGGGATTTGTATTGACCAAGCAGTGTGTTACTATAGTTTTTTTTAAAAACGCTAGTGATTTCACTTTTGTCTTTTTCATCTTTGTAGTAAATTCCAAAAACAGGAGTGTTGGTCTTAGCTGGAGTTAATTGAAAATAAAATGTCTTATAGGTTTCAGAACTTGTTTGTAAGCTCGTTTCAAGGAGTTTTTGAAGTTTGTTCTGAATTTTTAAGAGGGTTTTGCTAGCTGTGATTGGTTGAGCGCTAATATTCTTTACTTTCCTTTCTAGATTCTGATAACTCATATAACCACTAAAGGTGTGAATGGTTTCTATGCCCTGTATAGTAGTGTTTAGAAACTGTTTCCTGCAACAAAAGTCAAGTAGAATGCAGTAGTGAAACTCTAGAAGTTTAAAGAAAATAGCATCGCTTCGTCTTGTCCGAAAGCGGGGAGGGGTTTTGGTTTTATTGAATTTTTCGAAAAAGTGTTTGCTCGTATCCAATAGGTTCTTGTGAATATAGGTATGCATAGTGTTCTTGATATTTACTGTAGAGAATGTATACCCAAAGCTCATTTACAGTTGTTATTTTATTTTGTCTTATATAGTAGATTTGTGTTTTATTTGTAAAATAGCTATAAAATAAATAAATTATTTTCAATTATAATATGATATTTATCATGTTTGAAATATTTTTTATTATAATTTTTGCTTTTTATTAGGGATGATAGGTCGCATTTTTGCATTTCTGCATTTTCGCATTTGCAAATCAACGAATTCACGCATTTGCCCATTAACTTCTTCACATTTACAAATAACCAAATTCACGTATTCCCGTAAGACAGGAGACAGGTTTTTTAATCTACTTATAATTAGATTATTGAAAAATGTCCACCCCTTTGTCCACCCCCTTTAATTATTGAGTTTTATAGTATTTTAACTATTTTTACCACAAGATTTTCAATTTATTATACAAAAAGTTTATGAGAAAATATTATTTATTATTTGTTGTTTTACTGTCTATACTATCAAAAGGTATAGCACAGACACCCCCCAAGGACTTTATAACCGTTTGGGATTTGTCTAAAGAAGGGAGTGCAGCAAATGATAATAAAACCCAATTGGAGTTTTTTGTAGAAACTGCTCCTGGACAATCGATTAATTATAAATGGAAAACTAATACGGGTGAAAGTGGATCTGGTACTATACAAGCAGACTCAACTCTAGCAACTATTCCAAACTTACCAATAGGAACTTTTGTTTACTTAAGTTTGGAACCTCAAAATCTGAAAAGGTTTTATACTTTCAATGATTCTATTTGGAAGTACTCATTAGATCCTCAGCGGCTAATATCCGTTCAACAATGGGGTACTGTCAATTGGAGTTCTATGGCTTTTATGTTTGATAATTGTAGAAATCTTAATGTTTTCAGTGCTAGTGATATTCCAAATTTGTCTGGAGTTACTAGTATGAGGGATATGTTCTATGTGGCTACTGCCTTCAATTATGATATTGGAAACTGGGACACGTCTAACGTAACTGATATGAGACTTATGTTTTATAATGCTGTTTCTTTTAATAAAGATATTGGTGGTTGGGATATGTCTTCGGTTACTCAAACAGAAGGTATGTTTTATCATGCTATCTCTTTTAATCAAGATATTGGAGATTGGGATATGTCTTCGGTTATCAATATGGCGGGTATGTTTCTTAATGCTAAGGAGTTTAATCAAGACATTAGTGGTTGGAATACGTCGTCCGTTAATACTATGCAGGGAATGTTTAATAAAGCAAGCTCCTTTAACCAAGACATCGGAGCTTGGAACACTTCTAGAGTAACTAACATGGGCTCTATGTTCTCTAATGCCGTTGCTTTTGATAAAGATATTAGCGGTTGGAACACGTCTCTGGTAAATGATATGAGTTTTATGTTTCATAATGCTAATGTTTTTAATCAAAATATTAGTAATTGGAATACATCTTCGGTTATAAATATGAGTCATATGCTCTTTATCGCCTCGAATTTTAATCAAAATATAGGTAGTTGGATCTTAAATCAGAATGTTAATTTAAGCAACATGCTTAATCGTTCTGGTCTAGATTGTTTCAATTATTCAGAAACTCTTGAAGGCTGGGCAAACAACCCCAATATACCCATAGGAAGAAATTTAGGAGCAGAAGCTAAAAAATATGCTAGTGATGGAGCTGTATCGCGTAATATTTTAATTAATTCTAAAGGTTGGACTTTTACCGGTGATAAGGAAGTTAGAAGTTGTGAGTCTATTGATTATACTCCTAATTCTGGCAATATTGTCTACGTAAACCAAGCCGTAGATCAATTTGCTGCGAACTATACAGGTGATGGTTCATCTTGGGTGAACGCGATGCCCGAGTTGGCAGATGCCTTGAAATGGGCAAGTGAGAATGAAGCTAAATGGAACACAACCCCTTTGCAAATATGGGTAGCGGGCGGAGTTTATAAACCAAAATATACTCCAGAAAACGGTAGGAATTTTTCAGATACTCCTCCAAATCCAAGAGATGTTAGTTTTTTAATGGTGAAAAACGTCCAACTCTATGGTGGATTTAAGGGTGACGAAATTTCATTAGCACATCGAGATTTAAAAAATGAAGGAAATAAGAGTGTATTAAGTGGTGATATAGGTCTGTTAAATAATAAAAGTGATAACACCTACCACGTAGTAATATGTGTACATGATGTTGGTACGGCTTTGTTAGATGGTTTTACCATTACGAGAGCAGAAACAGGTGGGGGAGAACCAAATAGAACAATTGGAGTTAAAGACAAAAATATAAACATACGTCTTGGTGGTGGAATGTTTATTGATGACTCTTCTCCAAGAATATCTAATAGTGTTTTTAGTGAAAATAAAGCGTATAGGGGTGGTGGAATATACAATCTTGTCGGCTCACCAGTGATATCTAATTCTGTTTTTATTAAAAATGAAGCGCAGCATGGTGGTGGAATGTATAATGAAGCATCTAAGAGTAGGGTAATCAATACTCTTTTTGCGGAGAATGAAGCCGGTGAAGGAGGGGGGATTTTTAATGCCAATTCTTCAAAAGTGGTTTTTACCAATGTAACCATAACAAATAATAAGGGGTCTCAAGGTGGTGGTCTTCGTAATTATGTTGATAGTTCTTTTAAAGTATATAATAGTATTATTTGGGGAAATACTAATAAAAGTGATAATGGGTTGAATAATGTTCTCAATGCTTTTACTGGAGGTAATCTAGAGTTTTACAATAGTATAATACAGGGAAGTGGAGGAAGTGGTCCTAATTGGGGTAAGAATTTTAAAGATAATGATTTAGGCTACGATAAAGGGGGGAATATGGATAAAAACCCATTATTTACTAACGATTATAATTTGGGAACTAATAGTCCTGCAATTGATGCTGCGAATAACAGTTATTATACCGACAGTGATAAAGGAAATGGGAAGTTACAGACCGATACAGATGTCGCGAGTGATAGACGCTTTTCTAATTGTAAGTTAGATTTGGGAGCATTTGAGAGACAAACAGGTTTGATAATTACACCTACCCAAAAGAACGTTACTTGTTACGGAGGAAATGACGGTACAGCGACTGTGAATGTAACGGGTGGAAATGCACCTTTTACCTATACGTGGTCGCCTAATGTAGGAAACAGCGCTACTGTTACTGGTTTATCTGCGGGTGATTATATTGTAACTATTTCCAATGCAAATAATTGTGTGGTAACTCAAAGTTTTACGATAACAGAATCTTCTGTCGTTGAACCACCAATTGCGATTGATCAATTTTTTTGTAATCCTAGAGAAATAAAAGTTGATGATTTAGAAGTGCTTGTAGGTGATGATATAAAATGGTACGATGTTGAAACGGGAGGTTTACCTCTTGATAGAACAAAGCTCTTGGAAAATGGTGCTACGTATTACGCTACACAAACCTTGGATGGATGTGAAAGTGTTGAAAGAGCAGCAGTAATTGTAACTATTCAAATTCCAACAGCTCCAACAGTAATTCCTATTATTGAATATGCTTATGGAGATAATGCAGTAGCTCTAAGCGTAACTGCAAATACGAATAATACATTGTTATGGTACACGACAGAAAGTGGAGGAGGAGCAACCACTACGGCACCTGTTCCAACTACGAATGTATTAGGGGATCAAGAATTTTGGGTGAGTCAAATTACAGCCGAAAACTGTGAAAGTAAGCGTTCTAAAATTGTTGTTAAAGTGTTGAAAGCTACACTTACGGTAACAACTGATATGGATCAAACCAAAGTGTACGGTGATGTAGATCCTACGTTTGGGTATACGGTTTCAGGTTTTAAAAACGGAGATACAGCTACTGTTTTATCTGGCGTATTAGGTCGTGTAGCAGGGGAAAATGCTGGGGCATATCCATTTCAACAAGGTACTTTAGATGCTGGTGCTAATTACATTATAGAAATTATTCCGGCTAACTTCACAATTACCAAGGTCTCCCTTACCGTTACAACTGATGCAAATCAAAATAAAGTTTATGGAGATGTAGATCCTATATTTGGTTATACTACTTCTGAATTTAAAAATTGGGATACAGCTGCTGTTCTAACTGGGGCTTTGAGTCGTGCGGTTGGAGAGAACGTGGATATATATGCGATTCATCAAGGTTCTTTAAGTGCAGGGATTAATTATGATATCATATTCGTAAGTGAAAATTTTGCTATCAATAAGACTATGCTTACAATAACCGTAAATGAAGATCAGTCTAAAGTTTATGGAGATATAGATCCTGTGTTAACGTATACAGTTTCAGGGTTGAAAAATTCTGATACAACTGCTGTTTTAACAGGTACTTTGAGTCGTGATACGGGTGAAAATGTGGGTATGTATTCTATTAATCAAGGTTCTTTAAGTGCAGGAATTAATTATGA
>NZ_FORU01000003.1 GCF_900114085.1 Myroides guanonis
AGTAACCTCTTCATAACAACCTTCCTCGCCATTTCGCTGAAGAACATAGAAAGTATATTCTCCTGAATTGTCTATTACATCTCCCGCCTTATACTCAATTCCTGTTGCTCCAGCTCCTGTATAATAATACGTATTAGCCTCTAAAACCGGGAAAGTATATTGAGAACAAACATCTACATCATTTGGTTTTGTAGGAACTTGTCCTACTTCAAAACGAATACTCATCTCGAAAACACCATAACAACCCGTAGTTAAATCAACCACGCGTATAAACTTCTTAATCGTTGAAGCAGAAGACTCAATTAAATAATGATCAGTAGTTTCTATAGCATTTAGTGCATCATTAGCATCTTGTTCCGTATTGTAATAGCTAATCTCATAGTTTGTCTTATCCAAACCTTTGAACATACCTGTCTCAACATCAGTCAAATTAACGTATTGCTCCTCCAATGAATGGCTACACAAAATCAATGCAGCTGGTGACTTTATTTTATCCGATAATGGAGGGAACATTTCTACTACAATGCTTCCTGAAATCTCACATTTTACTTCTTCGTAAAAACCTACTGCTTTGTATACACCTGATTCACTAACCTCTAAACTTGGTTTGTCTTCCCCAACTATAAGTTCGTCATCTTTATACCAACTAATCTTAACATTGTTTGGAGATAATCCAGAATCAATTGTTTTCGATTGTGAATCACAAATAGCTGTATTATCCTTTATCAATAAATCTGCTCCAAGATCCAAACCACCTAAATCAAAACTTCTCGCATTAAAAAACACAGCTGAAACGTGATTCGTATTACAATAATCTACCATCGCAAATTTAATTCGATACTTCACACCTGGTTTTACAGCTGTGGGTTCAGAACTCATTGGAATAGTCATCCCGATATAGTTAATCGGAGCTGTAATAGGATCATCATGCCCATTTCCGTAATATTTCCCAAAATACTCTGGATTAACACTAAAACAATCAGCTCCAGAAATATCGGTATCACGAACCGTTGAAAGAGATATAGGTTGATTTGTACCAGGAACCAATGCAAGATTTTGTCCTTGTCCTGTTTCAATTTCAGAGAGCCAAGCTGTGAAAAGAGCTCCTCCACCCCAACAAACAACAGTACAATTATGCAAATAACTCTCAGATGCCAATAAATAATCAAACCTAATAGTGTCCTTGATTGGAACGAAATCGAACTCTAAAGTAGAAACAGACTTAGTACCTGCCCAAACATCACCTCCAACACTTGATATTACATTGTTTAAATCTTCATCACCCTCCCAAGCCGGTATCATTCCTCTTACTCCTGCAGGTCCACCAGCAACACCATAATCATAATAAGGACCAGGGGTAGTTGCTATATCATGAGTTGCTAAAACAATTCCCTCTTCAAATGGAAAGGTGGAACCATTTTTATTAAAATAACCCAAAGACTTCCCTCCTAAATTTGGTCCTGTTTTATAAACAACATTACTTACTAAATCACAATCAGATTGAATCAACACCTCTTTCACCAACTCCTCAGTCGTGTATTTATCGCCATTTTTACTTACTGTTACATAGTTATACTCACTAGTAGAAATACACATAGTAAACAAAAAATTCCCTTTTGGTAAACCAACTCGAACATAATATTTATTACCAGGTATTAAACCACTAATAGTAAAAGACCTATCATCCTTAGACGGAGTCCCATATGAACTATCAAATTGATAACAATCCACAAAAGAAGTAAAAATATTAGAACAATTACCTGAAAAAACCTGATAAGAAATAGATGGTCACTCAAACTTATCAACACTTATAAAATTATCAAAAGACAACAAATGAGAGGATGAAGTCGCGGTAAATTCAAACCACAATTCAGTTTCATGTAAAAAACCCATACAATTTGGAAATGGATTAGGCTTTCCAGGAGTAGAAACAACAGGTGCCCCCACACTCGAAACGCCAAGTTTTCTAACACAATCTGCTCCAGAATTAACCGGAATTGTAAGAGCACCTGCACACCCACCATTTGTAGTAACTTTCGTCGGTCCGTTTGCTGGTGTAGACCAGTTACTCATATCCGTTCCACCTGGACACTTCGCGCGAACATAGATGTGATACGATTTACCACTCGTAAGTCCAGTTGCTTTGTACTTAGGAGTTCCTGTAACTACTACACCACTTGTTCCTGTTGGAATTGGTGTACCATATTCCACTACATAAACCTCCCACGAAGTAATTCCTCCGCTTTGCGTCCACTCAACATCAATCGTATTGGTTGTATAATCTGTTACTGTTACATTACTCGGTTCTGGACAAGAAGTTGCTTTTTCAATTGTAACGTAATCAAGTCCTATAGTCATAGCACCTTTTGTCATAGCATGCCATGCAATGTTCACATTTCCAGAAATACCTGAAATATAAATAACCTCTTCTTTGTAGATTTCATTATTATAACCTTTCTTACTTAACAAAGTCGTCGTAAAATTCGATATATCTGCGCCTGTTGTTGAAAGTAACACTTCAAACTCATTCAGGGTTTTAGGATTTGTTTTATAACGATATTTCAACACATAATTAGTGCCCGCTGTAAAAGCAATAGTAGGTGAAATTAAATATCCATCCGCTTGTGCTGTTGTAGATGTTTGGTTGAACTGCATCAATCCATTACCTTCAAACGGCCAAGTAGTATTTGCAGTCCATTTAGTTGTTGCTCCAACACCTTGAGCAATTGTCCAACAACGAATTTGTTTTGAATCACTATTAAATCCAGCTGTAAAAGGAACTGTGTAAATATCACAAGCCGTGACAAATGCAAACGGTCCACTCCACTCACTAAATGTACCATTTCCACAATCGGTACGAACATAATACACATAATCCGTGTTTGATACAAGTGCTTTACCATTGATATCCTTATCTGCAACAAAATCTTTGGATGTTGTTGGCATTCCAGCATCCTTATCTGTAGGAGCTATCTGTTTGGTTTCCTGAATCATGTATTGCCATGCTGTAGCACCAAAAGCATCATCCCACATTAAGTTCACACTGGTACCTAGAATATCCTTAACCCCTAAATTAAGTGGCTGACCACAAGTCGTAACTTCATCTATAAACAAGTTATCGATGGTTATATTCTTAGCGCCAATACCACTAACTCTAAAAGCTAAATGCATATCTCCAGAAATCCCAGTAAAGAAATAGATTCCATCTTTGAAAGTAGCAGACTTATAGCTCATTTTAGGAGCAATCGTTTGTGTGAAATCGGCTAAAGAAGTCCCTTTAGTAGAAGCTAAAACTTCCATCTCATTGTTCCCACTACCTGTACCTTTATAATTAAACTTAACTCGATACGTCTTAGTAGCATCTAAGTTCTTAAACAAGGGCGATATAAACCAATCGTTAGAATCAGCTGCACCAGATTGAACAAAACTCATTGAATGAGAGCCCTCGTATAAATTAGAAGTGCTCTGCTTCCAAAGACTAGCTCCCGTATTACCATTTACCATAGACCAACAAGGAAGTGAATTATCAGTTCCATTAAACCCTTCCCAAAAAGGTAGCGTAGAATAGGTACATCCAGTTCTAAAATAATAAGGTCCCGTCCATTCGGTTTTTGAACCATCACCACACTTCGTACGAACATAAAATTCATACCATGTGTTTCCTTCTAAATTACCACCAAAATTATCTTTAGTAACATTTACTTTATTCTTAGAAGTCGCAGTACCATCTTTTAAAGGAGGAGCTATCAAGAACGCTTTTTTTCGTACAAAATATTCCCAATTGGTAGTTCCGAAATCATTATCCCAAAAGATATCTGCCGAAGTTCCCGTTATATTTTCAGCTCCTTGGGTAAGGGGTTCTGTACAAGTAGTAACCTCTTCAATCCTAAAATCATCAATATAGATACGTGACCCCCAATTTTTAAAGTCTTCAGCAAAGAAAGCAATACTCACTTCACCCTCAATTCCACTAAGCAAGAATTTATGCTTTTTCCATGGAACATTTTCAAAAACAGTATTAGGCAATAAAATCTGAGTGAATTTCTCTTTCTCTCTTCCAGATTTTGACAATCTAACTCCAAATTCAGATTTAACACCTGGCTCTGTACGATGCATAAAAGTAACGCGATAAATTTTGTTCTTCTCAAATTTAAAAAGAGGAGACATCAACCAATCGTCATTTTTATTATTTGATGAATTTGAGAAATACATGGATTTATCACCTTCATAAGCCTTATAATCTGCTGCAAACCATTCTCCAAATCCACCATACCATGGCCTATCATTATTTCCATCTACAATCTTCCAGCAATACTGCGTATCCGTATTTGAATTAAACCCTTCCTGATATGGAATAGGCATAATCTCACATTCTGTTCTAAACACCAAAGGACCTACCCATGCGCTAAATTTACCTTCACCACAACTTGAACGAACATATACTTTATATTCCGTATTTGGTTTTAACGGAGCACTTGGGCTATTTGTCTTAGTAATTGTAGTTGGCTTACTTTTAGCCAATGTTCCTGAACCAACTGGTGGAGTATTCAATCCATCCTCGGGCATAACATAATATTCCCATGACTCATTTTTAGGATCTGTCCAAGATAAATCTACACTTGTAGTTTTACTTTCTGTAATAACCAGATCTTCTGGAGCACGACAAGTAACTTTTTCAATACTAAATTGATCTATTTGTATTTGCCCCTTAGTTCCCGTCACATGAAAACCAATATTAGCAACCCCTGTTACGCCATCTACATATACAATTTTCTTAGTATAAATAGGCCCTTTATAAGTTAATGTAGTTCCTATTGTTTGAGTAAATGCTGAAGGATCAATTCCACTTGTGGAAAGCTTCACTTCTACATTTGCCGTTGTATTTTGATCTATTCTATAATAGAATGTAACTGCATACAAGTCTCCCGTCAAATTAAATCCTGGAGAAATTAACCAATCATCATTCACTGGTGAATATCCTGCATAATACATACATCTATCTCCCTCATGAACCGTATATTGTGATTGTCCCCACTTATTACCACTACCACTTACATCACTATTAACATCAATAATTCTCCAACAATTTAAATCACTCTCAATTGTATTAAACCCTTCTTTATATGGTACATTTTTTGCAAAACATTCTGTTTTAAAAATCAAAGGTCCAACCCAATCACTATATGTATTATCCAGACACTTAGAGCGTACATAAAAATAATATTCCGTATCAGCATTAAGATTGTTTCCAAAATTATCTTTATCTCCTACAATCTCATTTTTAGTTACTTTCACAGGAGTACCTGTAATGGTACCAGTCGCAGCATCTATAATTAAATATTCCCATTCCGTTGCAATATCATCGTCCCATTTGAACTTTGCGCTATCCAATTTAAAATCTGACACAGATACCCTTAGAGGCTCAGTACAAACGACACTTTCAAGTTTAACATTCTCTAAATAAAACCAAGTTCCTCCCTTAGCAGTAAGATGCCAAGCAATATTTACTTTTCCAGTTATACCATGTATAAAAATTGTTTCTTTTACAAAGTTCGATTTTTGATAGATGCTATTCGGAAGAAGAGTAGTAGTAAAATCACTTGGTGCTTTTCCTCCATTATTAGATAATAAGACCTCAAATTCATTTCCACCAGAAGAAGAAGTTTTATAATAGTACGTTAATTTGTACAATCCACCATCTAATTCAAAATTAGGTGTTATTGCATAACTATCGTGAATATCTGTAGCTGTATATGAATTAAGAAATAATCCTCTATCTCCTTCCATCTTGTAGTTCGTAGACAATTGAAAAACACTTGCGCTTGAAGATTTACTAGTATCTAATGTCCAACACTCTACATTCAAAGAATTTGTGTCAAAAGTTTCGTAAAATGGAGTAGGAAATACACCACACTTGGTCATGAATTTTATAGGACCAACCCAATAACTTTTTTCCGAGGTAGAACATACGGAACGATACCAAACATAATAGTAAGTACTAGCATCCAAGTTTAGAAAAGTATAAGTAGTTACACCTTTTGCAGGAATAACACCAGTGGTTCCCGTAGGATACTTCTGGTCTTTTCCAATAAATAATTCAAAATCTGTAATAGAACCATTTGGAGCTGTCCAATTAACAGTCGCTTCATCCAACTCAATATCTTTGACAGCGAGTCCTTTTGGCTCTAAACAAGTTACCTCATATATAGACACATTATCAATTGCTGCTGGAGGTTGATTAAAAGTATATTGATTAGAATTCCATTGGAAAACAATTTTTACTTTTGTTCCTGCGTATTTACTCAGGTTAACCTTTAAGATTTCTTTTTTAAAGAAATCTTGATTGTACATATCTTCTTTCAATAATAATCCACCAGAACTAGCATTGATTCTAAGATTTGTTGGAGGCAAAAATGTTTCCGGAATAATCCATACGCTTAATGCATCTCTTATGAAAAGAGTATTCCCTTCTCCTTTACATCTCCAATCGAAACTCACTACATAATCGGTAGCTCCAGCAGGCACCGTAAATGCAGGACTAATGGCTAAACTAACGTCTTCAGTTGTAATAGACGCTCCATAATTATTAGTAACGCCATTATCATCCGAAATATACAACGATTTACTACCACCGTTTGCAACAGCAGTTCCGACATACCATTTGTTTACATCAGAATTAATTAAACTCCAAGTCTGTGGAGTTTCGAAATCATCATTAAAAATTTCGCCCGTGGCAAGAGCCAAGGAAGCGTTCAAGGTTTCATTAAAAGCATCCTTAGATGGGCTAATTATTTCGGATATGAAATCCGATAAAGAAAACGTTTGTAACTTTTGATGAGCAAATAACCAATAGCCACAAAGCATGGTAAGCGCTAAAAAAATAGTTGTTAATTTTAGTTTCATTATTTAACAGGTTTTGTTGATTCTAATGTGCCAAATATAGCTAAAAATATTAACCTTTTTTTGTGACAATGAATTATAATAAACCCTCATTATCCACCTGTAAAACTTTCAATAACCTAATCAACAGCCGATTAACACAATAAAAACCACAAGACCTATGTTAAAAAAAATTTTAACATACTCATAACTTAATCAATTAACACTTACACTATTTATCATAACACAATTTATTTCAAAATTTATTAATCAAATCAACAAAACTCACCTTGCTTTATAAACAAAAAAGACTGCCCATAAAGGGCAGTCTTAAGCTTCAAAATATTGACTAATCTATTAATTGAAACTTTGGTAATATAATAACTAATACTAAATCTACAATTTTAGATAAGCGATTTTTTTACATTATCTATTGATTTGCACCCAGCCAGTCCTAGTTATTCCATGCGATATCACTACATAATAGTAGGTCCCATCAGGTAGTGCATTTCCATTTTTATCTTGTCCCATCCACTCTGTGGTATAACCTTTTCCAAAAGCATAAACTTCGGAACCATAACGGTTAAATATCTTCAAGTTATAAACTCCATTATTGCTTAAATCAAAGAAATCATTAAGTCCATCTCCATTTGGAGAAATTCCCTTTTGAATTGGACACTGTTCATATTCAATTGTAAAACTACTCTCATCTGAACACAATCCATCTTCTGATTCTGCATAAACAAAGATCGTTTGAGCATAAGGAATAACAGTTCCTGCTTCCAACGCATATCCATTCCCACCAGATTCACTAAAATATCTATTGTATTTTGATAAAGGTTCTAACTTATATTTTGTGCAATCCAAAACCTTATCTTCAAAAACATCTGCTTTTACAGCTTCTGTAATTGAAACTTCATAATTGATTTCTTCAAAACACCCCTCTTCGCTATTTTTTTGAAGAACATAAACAGTATGTATTCCCGGAACATCTAATACCTCACCAGCCTTATATACCACACCCTTTCCTGCAGATTCTAAATAATAATATTGGCTAGGTTCTAGAGTTGGAAATGTATAAACAGCACAAATAAAAACATCATCTCTTCCTATTGGGAACTCACCTGATTCTACGACAATTCTAAGTACAAAAACTTCGTGACAACCTGTTATAGTATTATCAACTCGAACATAGATGTTTTTTGCCTTTGGATAAGTTCCTAATGAATAAACAAGAGTGTTAGCTTCCTCGATTGGAGATTCTTTCAAATCTGCATCTTCCTTTGTCTCAAAATAACTTGTAGTAAAACCATCTTTTCCTAAAGAACCAAACATTCCCAATTCAACATCTGTAAGATTCACATCTATTTCATTCAAAGAATTTGCACAAACAATTATATCTTCAGGTCGATTGACTACTTTTGAAATTGCAGGAAAAATCTCCACTTTTACAGTTCCAGAAGACTCACAATTAAGTTCAGGGAATTTTGCTTTCACTTCATATACTCCAGATTCGCTGACCTCTAAAGTTGGTTGATTAGCTCCTTTTATTAAAACATTATCTTTAAACCAATCAATCTCTGTCTTTAATTCATCTGAAAGTTTAATTCCAGAATCTATTATTGCTGTTTCTCCATAACAAATTGCATTATTACTCTCTACTAATAAGTCTTCTCCTAAATCTAGGCTCCCTAAATCAAAACTTCCCGCATTAAAAAACACCGCCGAAGAGTGAGCTACTGTCGCACAAAAATCTATCATGGCTAATTTTATGTGATACTTCCTACCTGGGACCACGTGTACTGTTTCCGATTCCAACGGAACCGTTAAACCTACAAAATCAACATAAGCCCCTAAAATATTATCACCTACAACACTGTAATGCTTCCAGTAAAGATCAGGATATGAACTACCACACGATCTTCCTGTTCTATTTGAATCTGTAATTGTATTTAATGATATAGGTATATCCGTTCCCCTTATTTTTGCTAAATTCTGTCCTTCTCCTGTAGTTGAATCAACCAACCAAGCAGCGAACAATGCTCCTGCAGCACAACCCACATTTGTACAATCTTTATGATAACTATTTGATGCCATCAAATACTCGAACTTTATAGAGTCTTTTACTGGAATAAAATCAAACTCCAATTGAGTAACTCGCTTGTCCCCAACTCCATTTGGAGAACCACCAGCATCATTTATCACTTCATTTATATCAACATCACCAATCCAACGTTCCGCATTTCCCCCTCTCGCTCCAAAAGGAGAAGCTTGAGCAGGTCCTGGGACGTATTGAACCTCATTTGTCGACAATACTATTCCCTCTTTAAAAGGAAAATCTGTTTTACCTCTGTTAAAATACCCCAAAGTATTATAAGACATTGCTTTAGTTCCTCCATCTCCATTTTGGTAATTAATATTTGATACTAAATCACATTCCGATTTCACTAACACCTTTTTTACCAGATCATCAACTGAATATGTATCTCCACTCGCACTTACTTCTAAATAGGAAGCAGTAGTCAAACACAGACTTAAAACTTCTTTTACCAAGCCAATATTCTCAGCCAACCTTACATAATACTTATTTCCAGGAATCAAATCTTTTAAAAACACTTCGGTTGACTCAGTAGTGTAAGTAAAACACTGAATCGAAATATCAGTAATCGACGAACAACTTTGACTGTAGATAGCTCCATAAATAGTACTTAAAACTGAACCATTCATGCTAGTTCTTTCTTTTAAATTTAAAATATGTATATCATTTGTAGCAGTAAACTCAAACCAAACATCAAATCTCGTTTTTGTTATACTTGGATTACACAATGGTTCTTTAACCAATGATAACCCAGGTGTTACAAAAGATACTGTCAATTTTTTCTCACAATCTAATCCATCATTAATGGGTATTTCATAAGCCCCATCACAATTATTATTTGCCCCAATTAGAGTTGCAAAATCGATACCCGTTCCCCAATTACTGTTAGTCTTTCCATCTGTGCATTTAGCCCTTACATAAACAGTATAAGCCTTACCTGAATCTAAACCTGTAATTGTTGTTTTAGGATTATTCTTAACTATTACAGTTTTAACTGGTACTGCTGTAGCGGCTTGCTTATAATCAACAACAATCACTTCCCACTCGGTTACACTACCATCCTGAGTCCATTCCACATCGAGTGTAGAACTAGTTATATTGTCAACCTTTATGTAGTATGGTTCTGGACACCCCTCCACTTTCTGTAAATTAATATTATCTAAATACAGATTTGAATATCTTGTGTTAGATCCGTTTACATGCCACGCAATATTTACCTCGCCCTTTATTCCATCTAAAAACACTACCTGCTCTACGAAACTACCTATTCTATGTATAGTAGAAGGAACCACAACAGTTGTAAACTTAGATACATCTATCCCTTCCGTTGATAAAAGAACTTCAAATTCATTATTGTAAGTTGGAGTAGTATTCGTTTTAAAATAATATTTCAATACATACATACCTCCATCTAAATTAATAGTAGGAGAAATCAACCAATCTGAAAAAACATTGGTAAAATCAGCTGAAGTGTTTAAAAACATTCCTTGATCTCCCTCATACATAGTATTAGCAGCTTTAATGTTTTTCCATGTTACCCCAAGGTCCACCAATTCACCTTTCTTATTAACTAAAGTCCAACACCTTGTAGACTTTGAATCTGAATTAAAACCTTCCAAAAAAGGTGCTTCAAAAACACTACACGATGTAGTAAAAGTATAAGGTCCCTGCCAAATACTATATTGTCCCCCTCCACAAGTTGTGCGAACATAATACTCATAGTCCGTATTTGGCTTCATTTTTTGACCTGACTGCTCTTTAGATATAGCATTTACCTTATTAGTAGTAGTAGCTGTTCCATTTGAAGTGGGCATTCCCTTACCTCTTTCCTGCACAAAATACTCCCAACTGCTAGAACCAAAATCATCCTCCCACATAATATCTACTTTATCTATATCGACATTATCGACATTCAAATTCATTGGCTCTACACATCCGAACACCTCTTCTATGAAAATATTATCTAAATAAAGAGCCGTCGATTGTGTATTAGAAGTTACATGCCAAGCTATATTAACATCCCCACTTAAACCACTGATAAAAGTATATTCTTCCGCCCAATAAGCACTAGCATCATATTTCTTTTTTTTAGCAATAATTTTCGTGAAATCAATAGGATTAACTCCTTTGTTGGACCCCAATATCTCGAACTCATATTCACTTCCAAATGCAGTATTTGTTCTGTAATGATATTTTAATCTATACACCTTTCCTGCCTCAAATTGAATTGTTGGAGAAATCATCCAATCATCATGTGGTAATTTTACTCCTATTACATTACCTTGATAGTACATAGAATGAGAACCTTCAAAATTCGCAAATGAAGTCTTCCATGTATTATAACCAGTAGGAATACCTGAAGAGTTATTAGAATCATTATTTACATCCACAGTAGTCCAACAATTCACTGTATTTGTGTCGTTATTGAAACCTTCCCAAAAAGGTGTCTTAAAAATGCTACAAGTGGTTCTAAATGCAAAAGGTCCAACCCAAACACTATATTCACCGTTACCACATATAGTACGAACATAATACTCATATTCGATATTCGGTTGTAACGTATTTCCAAGGTGGTCTACTCCTACAGTTACCTCTTTAGAATTCGTCGCGGTTCCCCCTCCAGCTGGAGTAGGACCTTTTGATGTTTGAACAATATATTCCCAATTTGCACCAAAATCATCATTCCATGTCAATACTGCACTCTGTTCCTTTTCATCTTTGGTATTTAATTTCATAGGTTCTGGACACCCCACAACCTCTTCAAAAAAGACATTGTCTATATACAAACTTGTGGCAGAAGAAGCAGAAATAACCTGCCAAGCCAAATTCATTACCCCATCAACAGCTGTAACAAAGGTTTTCTCTTCTACCCAAGCATCACCACTATGCTCCTTAACACTTATAAGTGTTTTATTAAAATCTTTAATATTAATACCGTCTGTAGAAAATTTCACATCAAAATCATTTTTAGTAGCTCCTGCTGTTCTATAATGATATCTCAATCGATAATATTTTGCTAGTTCTACTTTGAGTGGTGGAGAAATCAACCAATCATTATGAGGCAATTCAGAAATAATTGAGTTCATTCCATTGAAAAACATAGAATGAGTACCTTCATACTTAATAGTCATCGTTTTCCAAATATTTGGTCCTGTAGGAAAAGTAGAGTCTTTATTAGCATCCATAATTGTCCAACATGAAAGTGTGGTTGACCCATTATTAAACCCTTCAAAGAAGGGTAGTCCATATGGATCACATAACGTTCTAAACAGTATAGGCCCCATCCAATCGCTGTTTTTTCCACCACCACAAGACGACCTAAAGAAAAACTCATATTCCGTATTTGAACTAAGTTTAACACTTCCTGCACCATTAACTTTATCTACAAAAATTGATTTTGTTTTGGAGAGATATCCACTTCCTACAGGTACTGTTCCAGTTCCTGAATTCTGAACAAAATATTCCCATTCACTATTATTTAAATCTGTAATTTCAAATACAGCACTACCAGTCCCTATATCATTAATTGTAACTTCTTCATCGGGGCCAATACAATCGACTTTCTTAATAGTAACTTTATCAATAAAAACAAAAGATGGTCCTTTTCCTTTCACATGCCATGCAATATTTACATCTCCAATAACATTGTTTACATAGAGACTCTTCTTAGTCCATGTACCAACATTTCTTCTTTTTGCAGGTTCTAATACTGTTGTGAAGTCTACAGTAGCAATACCACTTGTTGAAAGCAATACCTCAAATTCATTATCATTCGTGTTAGTAGTATTGGTTTTATAGTAATAACTTATTTGATAAATTCCGCCCGCCATAACAACCTTAGGAGAAATTAAATAATCATCCTGAATTGCAGAAGTACCATAAAAATACATCGAACGATCACCTTCATAAGGAATAGAGTTAAATTGCTTCCAAGCGTTATTACCTGAGGATATTCTATCGTTATTGTTATCTAACAAAGTCCAACAATCAAAAGTAGTTGAGTCTAAATTAAATCCTTCAACAAAAGGTGCATTGAATGCAGAACAACTAAAAGCTGTTAAAGCATTTGAATTTTTATACTCATTTTGCATTGTATCCATAGAATTTACCTTATGATAAATCAATAGAAATAGCTCAGGAGAATAGCTTTTTCTTTCCCATAAGGAATCGTTTTCTTTATTCCCTCCAAAAGAAAGCGAGTATGAAATAATTGATAAAATAAATACTAAGGTAATTTTCTTCATATTTTTGATATTTTGGAACCTATATAAAATTGTATTTTCTTAATGTAGGATAGTTATAGATTAGGTTAAAACCCCTAAATCATGTTCAAAGGCTTTCCCATCCTTTTAATTAAAACAGGAAGGAAAAAGAAGCGGTTTCAAGTCAACCAACAAGTTTCCCGCTTCCTAATTTCACTCCCATAAATTCTATCTATTAATTTGTATCCATCCCGTTCTTATTTTCCCATGAGATAGTACAACATAGTAATAAGTTCCATCAGGGAGTCCATTACCATTCTTATCTTGTCCGACCCATTCATTGGTATAACCTTTTCTGTATGAATACACCTCTGCACCGTAGCGATTATAAATCTTTAAATCATATACCCCATGACTACTCAAATCAAAAAAGTCATTAATACCATCCCCATTTGGAGAAATCCCTTTTTGGATAGGACATTCTTCATATTTAATTGTAAAACTGCTTTCATCACTACATAAACCATCTTGTGACGATGCATATACATAAATAGTCTGACTTAATCGAATCGGTGTCCCTATAGCTAATTCATCCCCCTCACCTCCAGCTTTTTCAAAATATTTATTATTAGAAGACAAAGGCTTTAAAGAATAAATTTCACAGTCCAAAACCTCATCTTCAAAAATATCAGCTTTTACCTTTTCTGTAATTGACACTTTATAAGAAATCTCTTCATAACATCCTTCATCACTATTTCTTTGAAGAACATAAATAATATAATCACCTGGTATATCAATAACATCAGCTTCTTTATACTTTATTCCATGCCCTCCTTGTTGTGAAAAATAATTTTGATTAGGTTCTAAATCAGGAAATACATAGGCTGCACAAACTAGAACATCCTCTTTAATAGTCGGTTTTTCGCCAGCGACGACAACGATACTAAACTTAAAAACTTCATAACAACCCGAAAGTACATCTTCAACTCTAACATAAATAGATTTTTCAATAGGTAAATTTCCTAATGAATAATCATGGATATTTTCTGTAGAGGACTCTCCCAAAGCAGCCTCCTCTGAAGATTCATAATAAGAAGTTTTATAAAGTTCTCTATTTGAATCAGTAAACATACCATTCTCCACTTCTGTTAGATTTACTATAACATCCTCTAAAGAATATCTACAAACCACAATATCATCAGGCTGGGAGACTTCTTTTGAAATAGCAGGATACATTTCCACCTTAATAGCTCCAGATGAAGAGCACCCTAACTCAGGAAAATCTACCTTTATATTATAAACACCGGGTTCACTAACTTCTAGATTAGGACTATTAGCTCCAGGTATTAAAACACCATCTTTAAACCATTCAACATCTATAACCAATTCATCTGAAACACCAATACCCGATTTTATCAACACAGTGCCATCACTACAAATCGCATTATTAGTCTCAATAAGTAAATCCTTACCTAAATCAAGTTTGCCTAAATCAAAACTCCCCGCATTAAAAAACACTGCAGAGGTATGCCCAATGTTTGTGCAAAAATCAATAACCGCGAATTTTATATGATATTTTCTTCCAGGAATAACGTGTACAGTTTCAGATTTCATCGCATTGGTCATCCCTATAAAATCAATTGGTGATTCTAATGGATTATCCACTCCTTCACTGTAATGTTTCCAATAATATTCCGAATTAATACTTGCGCAAGAGGTTTTCGAACTTTCTGAATTTCTAATTGTGTTGTTTGAGATAGGCATATCTGTTCCTTTAACCTTAGCTAGATTTTGACCTTCTCCAGTTTCTGTGTCAATCAACCACGCAGCGAACATAGCTCCAACATTACAAGCATATACACAGCTTTTAATGTAACTATTAGTAGCAAAAAGATACTCAAAACTAATTGAGTCTTTAACCGGTATAAAATCAAACTCCAATTGGGTTACTCGTTTTTCATCTAAAGGACCACCTCCAGCATCTTCAATAGCATCATTAATATCTTTATCCCCAACCCATCTATTTTTAATACCTCCTCTCAACAATCCATCTCCTTTAAAAGGTCCCTCAACAAATCCAATCTCTCCAGTAGATAGGACAACTCCTTCTTCGAAAGGAAAAATAGATTTCCCCTTCTTGAACGAACCTAATGTTGTAAGAGAACCTGTTAAAGTACCGTCTCCAATTTTATAACTAACATTGTCAACCAAACTGCATTCAGACTGAATCAATACATCTACCAAGTCCTCAGCGGTAAGATCTTTATTCATTGGTAAAACCTCCAAAGGATCAAGATCAGTGGTAGTAATACATAAATCGAAAAAATAATCAGTAGTTAGCATTGCAACACCAATTCTCAAATAATACTTTTGTCCTGGCACCAAATTATTGAGAATTTGATTTGTCTTATAAGATGCATAGGAGAAACAAAGTAATGAACTAGATGTAGATAAATTTGCACAACTGCTATCATATAGTGCAGCATAAAGAATTGGCCAACTACCACCAGATAAAACCAACATATTATCTAATGCTATATTATGTTCAGAGGATGTAGCCGTAAATTCAAGCCAAATATCATTTTTCATATTACTAACACAAATAGGCTTATCAACTAGAGACTCAGTAGAACCATTTAGAGATACATGGATTTTTTTATCACAGGAAAGTCCATTATTAACAGGGATAACCAATGCTCCACTACAATCATCATTTCCTCCTACCTTTGTTCCTGTATTGATAGATGAAGACCAGTCACTATGGCTTTTATTATCGCTACATTTCGCTTTGACGAAAATGGTATATGCAGTCCCATCATCTAATCCTATAATTATTGCCTTACTGTCTCCAGTAACAGTCATTTCTTTTACTGGTATTGCTGTATAATCTTCACCATATTCTACTACAATAACCTCCCATTCATCCACTCCGCCATCTTGCTCCCAATCTATTTCTAAACTTGAAGCTGTCTGATTAATTATTTTTACATAATAAGGTTCAGGACAAGTCTCTACTTTCTTAAGACTTACATCATCCAAATACATATAAGTTGTTCCCAGAGAGTTAATATGCCATGCCAAATTAACATCCCCTTTTATACCATTAAAGAACACCACTTTTTCAACAAAACCTCCTTCTTTATGTATAGAAGTTGATAGTATTGTCGTTGTGAATTTTGTTACATCAACACCTCCTGTAGATAATAATACTTCATAAGAACTATTATATGCAGTAGCGCTACTGGTTTTAAAACGATATTTTAAAACATATAAACTAATATCCATACTAAAAGTAGGAGACACCAACCAATCATTATGTTGAACATTAGTCCCAACAAAAGACACCCCTTTATCTCCTTCAAAAATCCCTGTAGTTGTATTATTTAGATTCCAAATATTGCTACCTATTGGCGTAGGAGCATCTAAATTTCCATCTATAATTTCCCAACACCCCCATGTTTTAGACGTCGAGTTAAACCCTTCCCAAAATGGCATAGTTAAAACATCACACGCTGTTGTAAATTTAAAAGGTCCAGCCCAAATGCTGTAAGATCCGTCACTACAAGCTGTTCGTACATAAAACTCATAATCCGTATTGGCTTTAAGATTTTTTCCAAGAATGTCCTTTGTTATACTGTTTTCTTTCTTCTTCGTAGAAATCCCCTTACTAGAAGGTAATACTCCTCCTGCTTCTTGAATATAGTACTCCCATTCAGTAGCTCCAAAATTATCTACCCAATTAATTGTCGCTTTGTCTATTTCTAAGTCTTTTACATTTAACCCTAAAGGTTCAGGACAACCTATTACTTCTTCTACAGAAACTTGATCTATATAAACAGTTTTAAAACCGCTACCTTTTATATGCCAAGCAATGTTAACCTCTCCGTCCAGATTCGAAATAAAGACTTTCTCCTCTAAAAAATTATCATTTGTATATAATTCGTTCTTAACAATTTCGTGACTAAAATTTTTAAGGTCCAAACCTTTATTTGAAGCAAGAACTTCAAAATCACTCTTTAGATGGGCTTGTGACCCTGTCTTGTAATAATATTTCAAACGATATGTTTTAGCTGGTTGAAAAATATAAGTTGGAGAAATCAACCAATCACTAGAATTAAGAGTTCCTGAATAATCATTCACAGTAAAAAACATAGCATGAGTACCTTCAAATGGAAGCACATTATGTGTTTTCCAAATACCAGTAGTAGCCGTCTTATCTCTGTTCTCATCTATTATCGTCCAACAAAACAAAGGTTCTTTTTTATTAAAACCTTCATAGTAAGGTAGCGTAACGATATTACAAGTAGTTCTATATCGAAAAGGTCCAGTCCACTCACTCCATTTGCCTCCACTACAATTAGACCTAACATAGAATTCATACTCTGTATTTGATAATAAACCATTTCCTTTTATATCCTGACTTATTAAGACTTCTTTATTTTTCGTATTAATTCCTCCTACACCCATTTTTGGAGTACTTCCTCCTGTTTTTTGAACTACATATTCCCATTCTGAGCTGAAATCATCTTCCCAATATATAGTAGATTTATCCTTATCTTCATCCTTACTTCCTAAATTAATTGGATTAGGACACTCCACTTCTTCTAGAAAAACATTATCAAGATAGAGTGCGTTTCCAAGAGTCGATTGTGTAATCACATGCCAACCGATATTTACTTGTCCACCAACACCAGTAATAAAAACCTCTTCAGCTACCCACTTATCATTTTTGTAATCATTTTTAGAAATCAACTTGTGTGTAAAAGAAGAAGGAAGTAAACCAGTATTTGAAAGAAACACTTCAAAATCATTCTTATTAGTATTGGCTTTATAATGATATTTCAATCGGTAGATTTTCGTTGCATCTAATGTAAATAGTGGAGAGATCAACCAATCATCATTTGAAGGTCCTCCATCAAAGTACATAGACCTATCTCCTTCATATTTAATTGCCGCATCTGACTTCCAAATATATCTACCAGCAGAATTTTTATCTTTATTAACATCTAAAACTGTCCAGCAATCAACCGTTGAACTCTCAACATTATTAAAACCTTCGTGGAAAGGTAAAGGTTGAACATCACATAACGTTCTAAAATAATAAGGTCCCATCCACTTACTTTTCTTACCCACACCACATTCCGAACGAATCCAAAACTCATACTCTGTATTAGGAATCAAGTTTGCTCCTGCTCCTGTTTTAGTAATAGTACTTGAAGTAGTTTTAACCAAACCTCCACTACTAGTTGGTACACCTGAACCTAAATTCAAAACAATTACTTCCCAATTCGAATTAACACTATCCAACCATGAAAAAGTTGCTTCGTCCTTCTTAATGTTTTTTATTACAATATTATTATCAGGTTGCATACAATCAACCTTCTCTATAATAACATCATCTAGTGTTAAATTAGTATACGCACCAGATGTTACATGCCATCCAATATTTATATCTCCACTGATTCCAGTAACATATAAAACCTTCTTCTCAAAACCATCATTTTTATAAGTATCCTCTGACAATAAAGTTGTCGTAAAGCTATTCAAATCAACCCCATCTGTTGATAGTTTTACTTCAAACTTACTTGTCGGGAAAGACGAACTTGCTTTGTAAGAAAATGTTATTTGGTATATCGTTGTACCATCTACGGTAACTGTTGGAGAAATCAACCAATCATCACTTTTACTTACTCCATAAGCACCTTTAAAAAGTATAGCATTACTATTATACTTCCAAATATTATCACCTGTTGGGAAAGTAGAATCTTTATTTCCATCCACTATTCTCCAACAATTAGAGACAGTAGCTATAGTAAAGTCTTCCATATATGGTAAAGGTAGCGGTATACAAAGCGTTTTAAAGCTTAAAGGACCAATCCATTTACTATAACCATCACTACCGCAATTGCTTCGAACATAATAATCATATTCTGTATTAGGAGCAAGATTATTTCCTAATGCATCTTTTAGCACAGTTACTTCTCTTGTTGTAGAAGTCACAAAAACTGCCGGGATTCCATCGCCATCAGGAACCACATAATAATCCCAGCTATCACCCAAAGCATCTTCCCATAATAGGGTAGCTTCATTTTCTTTAATTTTATTAACACTCAAGTTTCCAGGTTCAGCACAAGAAAAAAACAAGTCTAAAGCACTATTGTCAACGAAAGAAATCTCAGACTTTCCGATACTAAAATCGCTAGTCAATACAAACTTCTTCCAATGAGAAAAACCATACGTTGTAACAACAACCGTAAAGAGTAAAGCTATTTTTAAATATCTATATTTACTTTTCATAATGTAAAAAATTGGTGTATAACTAATTATTTCATGTGCTATTTGCTTTATCATTTAGAAGAATATCTTACCGATAAACACTGACTAATTCGAAAAACAATAATTATATCACATTTGTAGAAGCCAAATATACAAACATTACATATAGTTAAGATTATATTAACAATGGATAAAAAGCACCATTCCAATACCCTTTTTACTTCACTAAAACACACTAAAATGTAAAAATCAACACATTAAACACCAAAAGCCAATACCCTATCTAAAAGCCTAATTAAAAAGCGAGTGCTTTTTCTCAAAAACACTCGCTTTATATTTCATCTATATTAACAATAGAATAATAGAACTAATTTACATTATTCCGATTTTTTTTACATTAAAATCAAATTGAACTAATGAGTTCATCCAAATCATCAGCCCTCTTCAAACTCATCTTTTTTCTAACATGAGATCTAGTCCTATTTAAACTTTGGTGAGTTATATTTAATAGACTTGTAATTTCAGTATTATCCAATCTCATTTTTAAGTACATACAGACCCGAACTTCTGTTTTCGTTAAATCAGGATACTTAAATCGTAGATTCTTTTGAAAATCGGGATGAAGCTTTAAAAACACTTCATTAAATCGTTCCCAATCCTTTTCATGGTTTCGAAAACCTCTAATTGAGTCTTTTAAATCTACAAGCAATTGATCTGAATTATCCGCACCATTCCTAATAACACTTTCTATTTCATCTAACAGTTCATTCTTTGACAGCAATTGAAGGTTTATAGCTGACAACTTTCTATTCATTGCTTCCATATCCATATCAAATTGCTTAGCATGAAGGCTTTGTAATTCTTTGTTGGCAGATTTCTCGAACTGATGTAACTGTTTTTGTAAAATATGAAGCTCTTCTTTTGAACTCAATTCTAATTCATATTGTTCCATTCTAATTCTTTGAATTTCATTCTCCTTCTTCATCTTCTCTTCTAACCTTTTGTTCTCTATAGTTGCAATGTATAAAGACTTCTTTTTATTCGTATATAAGAAATACACAAATAAAATCCCTACAACTATTAAGATTATAAACATCAGATAAAGGTTCATCTGACTTTTATATTTTTGTGTGTTTAACTCTTTCTCATGTTCTCTTTCCTTAAGGCTATACTCATTCTCCATACTTTCAATTCTATTGAATACACCTTTACCTTGAATACTATCTTTAATAACATGGTATCTATCCAAATAATGATATGCTTCATTGTATTTCCCAATTTTAAAATACAAATCTGAAACATTTTTTAATGTCTTAAAATCAAAATGATAATCCCCAGTTCTTTCTAACCCCCTTTTATAATATGCAATTGCACGGTCGTAGTCACCCTTTAAATAATAGACATCTCCATAACGTAAAAAAACATGTCCTAAAAAAGAACCATTAAAAGACTTGGAAGTTATTTCATACAGATAATCGAGATACTCAATTGCTTTTTCACTCCTCTCAGTTTTTACTTCTAGATCTGATAACAAAAGTAAAGTATAGGTAACATTAAGAGTGTCATTAAAAGATTCAAATGTTTTCAAAGCAGATTCTAATCCAACCCTCGCTCTATCAAACTCTTTTTCATGAACAAACACCAAACTTTCTTGAGTGTCTAAAACAGCTTTAGAGACTGGATCTTCTTTTGAACGTAAGAGAGAACGAGCATTGTTAAAATTAAGTTGAGACTTTTCAATGTTTTCTAAATAAAAATAAGTTAACCCAAGCATGATATATACCCTTATCAGTTCCTTTTCATTTCTATTTTCAAAATAATCTTTCGCAAGAAAAAAATACTTTAAACTACGGTCGAATTCTCCTCTATACCCATGTAAAACCCCATATTCATAGTTAATCCTAGCCTCTATATCACTATTCTTACTTGACTTTGAGAAATAAAATGCTTTATCCAAATCAACAGATATACTATCCATTTTGTATTTTTTCGTATCAGCTCTTACTTTATAATAATTCGCATAAGCTAATTTCAATGAATCTCCAGACTCAAGAGCTTTACTGTATAAAAATTTAACCTGATATTCCAATTCTGGGGAATTATACTTAATTAAAGAATCCATGTTAGCATAAGAACTATTACTATTAGATACAGCAACACTATCCCTAACCTTACTTTCTTTATTTTTAAAGAAGAAAAAAAACAGAGATACTACAATTAAAAACAATCCAATCAAAAATACTTTATGCTTACCCTTCATGTTTATAATTAAATTAACATACTACTAGACCCTAAAACTACATGATTTTACGTATTCCACAAAAAAAGCACTCTTAAAGTCTTAGAGATTATATCAAACATTAGATAATTTATTATTTATACAATAACATTTAATTATTTATAAATGGCTAATGCTAATTTTTGACTATCGATAGGATTTAATAGAGACACCCCTATGCTAAAATGTTACCAATTACACTTCAAATTATTACATACAAAAAAGCTACCCACTTGGATAGCTTTTAGTTTTCAAAATATTGACTAATATATTAAATAAAACTCTATTGATATTTAACAGAACCAAGTATCATTCTTCTTTCTTGAAAGGCACATGCTATCTGATAAAAAAATTCAAATCTCTAAGTACTTATTGAGTGTATCGGTTAAGAAGAAAAAATTTAATTGTTGTAAAAAAACTCATACCCTCTTAACCTCCTCACTACTAGCTAACATAATTATCTATTAATTTGCACCCATCCAGATCTAGTTTTGAAATGAGATATCACAACATAATAGTAAGTACCATCAGGAAGAATTTTATTTCCTTTACCTTGCCCTACCCATTCATTTGTATATTGTCCTTCAAAACTATATACCTCAGACCCATATCGATTATATATCTTCAAACTACTAACTCCGTGATTTGAAAGATCAAAATAATCATTTAAACCATCCCCATTAGGAGAAATTCCTTTCTGAATTGGACAATCTTCATAAGAGATCGTAAAACTACTTTCATCTTCACATAAGCCGTCATTTGAGGAAGCATACACATAAATAGTTTGATCCGTTCGAATAGGAAAACCTGGCAGCAATTCATTTCCTTGTCCGCCCGCTTCATCAAAATAGGCATTATTTGCAGGTAAATCACTTAGAACATACACTTCACAATCCAAAACTTTATCATCAAAAATCGCTGCTTTAACTACCTGAGTTATAGAAACCTGATATGAAGTTTCTTCATAACACCACTCATCACCATTAAGTTGCAAAACATAAATAATATGTTCCCCTGGAATATTTAAAACATCCCCTGCCTTATATTCATGTCCTCCTGCACCTGCTTTTGTATAATAATACTGATTAGATTCTAATTCAGGAAAAATATATTCACCACAAATTGAGACACTTTCTCTAATATCAGGTTCTTCACCTTTAAGAATTCGAATAGGTAATTGGAACACTTCTTGACAGCCTGTGCGAGTATTATCGATTCTAATATAAATAACTCTATTCTCAAATCCTTCAATCAAATAATTCGTATCAAGAATTTTATCAGACCCATTTATAGCCTCAACTTCCTCTAAATAATATGTTGCAATAAAATCTTCTTTATTTTTGACGTCTGTAAACATCTCGTTCGTAATAGTATTTAAATCCAAAACCCGTGCTTCTAATGAATATTTACATACTTCAAAAGGGTTAGGTTTTTTGACTATATCCGAAATCTTAGGATATATTTCAACTACTATAGTCCCTGAATTTTCACAACCTAAATTGGGGTATTTTACAACGATTTTATAATTCCCACTCTCTTTAACTTCCAACTTAGGTTTATTCTCTCCAACTATTAATTTTTCATCTTTATACCATTCAATAATTGTTGCTGCATTTTCTATGGTAGCAACACCAGAAGCAGAAATGATCTTAGATTCTTCATCGCAAAGTGCATTATTCGTTTCAATCAAAAGATCATCTCCAAGATCAAGAGAACCTAAATCAAATGTTCCTGAATTAAAGAATACCGCTGATGAATGCTGTACGTTTTCACAAAAATCAATTACTGCCAATTTAATGTGATATTTACGTCCTGGAATTACTTTAACCGTTTTAGATTCCATAGCATGAGTCAATCCAACAAAATCAACATAAGCTTCCGCTGGATTATCAACTCCATCAACATAATGCTTCCAGTATAGCTCTGGATGTAAACTTTCACATGCAAGGCTAGCTTTTTTACTATCGACTACTGTATTAATTGCGATAGGCACATTAGTTTCTTTCACTTTTGCCAAATTCTGTCCTTCTCCTGTAACCGTATCAACTAACCAAGCAGCAAATAGGGCTCCTGTTCTGCAACGAACGACACACATATTATGATAACTTACTGAAGCAAACATATACTCGAATTTAACAGTTTCCTTAAGAGAGATAAAGTCAAACTCCAATTGCGTAACTCTTTTCTTATCTCCACCGTCAAAACCGCCTGCATCGTCAATAGCGTCATTAATATCTTTATCTCCAATCCACCTTTCATTATTATCACCTCTTGAAGCCACAGAACCCTTTGCTGGTCCTGGAACATACTGTACCTCATTGGTTGAAAGAACAATTCCTTCTTTAAAAGGAAAGTCAGTGTTGTTTTTATTAAAATAACCTATTGTGTTATAAGCCATCGCTTTTGCACTTCCATCTCCATTTTGATACCGAACATTAGACACCAAATCACAATCTGAATTCACAAACACATCTTTAACCAACTCCTCTGTTGTATATTCTTCTCCACTTGGACTAACCGATATGTGGAAGAATAATGAAGTTATACAGAGACTAAAAATTTGTTTAACATCTGAGTTTTCAGCATCCACCCCCAATCGAATATAATATACCTGTCCAGGAATTAAATTTCTAAACACTTTGGTTCTAGTAGATACATTAAAATTAAAACATTCTAGTGCTGCATCCTTATCTATTGAACTACATGGTTTATCATAAAGAGCACCATATATAGGAGACAAAGATGATTTAGCTAAATCTATCCAATCATTAATCGCTAGCTGATGTATCTCATTGGTTGCAGTAAACTCAAACCAAATATCTTTTTTTACTAAAGTATCACATGTTGGTTCTTCAAATGAAACTTCACTTGAGGCACCTATAAAAGAAGCAGATACTTTTTTATCACATTCCTTCCCACTATTTACAGGTATATTGATTGCTCCCGAACAATTGTCATTCACACCTACTAATGTAGCACCACCTATAGGTGTAGACCACTCACTATTCTGCTCTCCCTCAACGCACTTTGCTCGTACGTAAACGGTATAGGCTTGTCCTGCAACTAATCCTGCCATTGTCGCTTTAGGAGTCATTTTTACAATCTTTGATACAATGGGAATGTCTGTTTCTTTTCCTCCATATGTCATTACATTAACCTCCCACTCATTCACACCTCCAACTTGTTTCCACTCTACATCAATGCTATTTGATGTCTGATTAACTAACTTCACATCATAAGGTTCTGGACAACTATCTATTTTCTTTAAGCTGATATTATCCAAATGAACATATGAATTCTCCTTAGAGTTTATATGCCAAGCTAAATTTATAATACCTGAAATACCATTGAAGAATTTCACTTCTTCAACAAACCCTCCTTCTTTATACACCTTAGTTGGTATCACAGTTGTGGTAAATTTACTTTTATCTATACCACTTGTAGACATTAATACTTCAAAAGAAGTATTTAATGAGTCAACACTTGTTGTTTTATAATGATATTTTAAAATGTAATTTCCAGGTTCCATCTTAAGAGAAGGTGAAATCAACCAATCATCATGAGAAATACTCGTACCATTAAAACCCATCGAACCATCTCCTTCATAAACTTCTAATACTGAAGAAAGTTTTTTCCAAATATTATTCCCTGTAGGAGAAGTAGCATCTCCATTTGCGTCTAAAATTGTCCAACATTTAAATGATTTATCAATCGCATTAAATCCTTCCCAAAAAGGAATCGTAAAAACACCGCAAGAGGTTGTAAATTTAAAAGGTCCTTGCCACATACTAAACTCTCCATTTCCACAATCTGTTCTTACATAGAATTCATACTCGGTATTATGTTTTAAAATCTTACCATTATTTTCATGAGTAACAACAGTTTCAATGGCCGTCGTGGTCTTACCATTCGATTTCGGAAAACCTCCTTCTGCCTCTTGGACAAAATACTCCCACTTTTTAGATAAAGAATCTCCTGCCCAAAAAATTGTAACTTGATCACTTTCCAAATCTTTCACTCCCATCTCAGATAAAATTGGTTCAGCACATCCACTTACTTCTTCAATCGAAACACTATCTATATAGAAGTCAATAGCTGTATTAGAAGTTATATGCCACCCAATATTCACATTTCCACTTACACCTTTTATAAAAACATACTCTTCAACCCATTTTATATTTGCTGTATACTTCGCCTTTGACACTATTTCCGTAGTAAATTTACTAATGTCAACACCAGACTTAGACAAAGACACTTCAAATTCATAATCATCTGTAGAACTTACTCCTGTTCTATAAAAATATTTTAATCTATAGGTTTTTCCTGCAACAAATTCAATAGTAGGAGTAATCATCCAATCATTATGCGGAGCATTCGCTAATGTTCCAGAAAAATATGCAGAATGAGTTCCTTCGTATTTTGTTGTACTTGTACTCCACGCATTCGAATCTCCATTGTCATTTACAAACGACCAACAATTATAGGTTTCAGAAAACTTTGGATTAAATTCCTCAAAAAACGGGGTTTTAAAGACACCACAATTCGTTTTAAAAACGAATGGACCAGACCAATTTCCAAACTTTCCATTATCGCATTTTGTACGAACATAAAACTCATACTCTGTATTGTGTTCTAAAGGTTTTCCTCCTTTATCTTGTGTTATTGTTGCTGTTTTGTTCTTTATTAATATTCCTGAATTAGGAGTGCTACTTTTCGCCTTTTGAACAACATATTCCCATTCAGTTCCAAAACCATAATCATCATCCCAATAAATATCAGCACTCGATTCTGTCACGTTTTTACTCCCAAGGTTAACAGGTTGCACGCATTCAACCTCTTCCACTAACATATCATCTATTTGTAGATAAGTAGGTGAAATAACTGATGAAACTTGCCATGCAATATGAACATTACCACCAATACCGCTAAAATATAATACTTCTTTATCCCAATTCTTATCGTTATAATTCGTCTTATCAAGTATTAATTTTTTAAACTCTAATGGATCTGTACCCGTATTAGAAAGTAAAACTCTGAAATCATTACCCGTATTTGTAGATGTTTTAAAATAGTAACTAAGCTTATATAATTTAAGGGGATTTAACTTTAGCTTAGGAGAGACAAGCCAATCATCAAATGGCAAATTAGTAGTTGCTGTATTACCAAAAAGATGCATCGCCTGATTTCCTTCAGAGGGATAGTTTTTTTCTGTCCTCCACCTATTATAACTTCCTGAAACATCATTATTATTATCTATTATTGTCCAACACGAAAGAGACTTTGAGTCCGTATTAAAACCCTCCCAAAATGGAATAGTATATTCGTCGCAGGCAGTCGTAAAATAAATTGGACCAATCCATGTGCTATATTTAGCATCTTTACAAGTTGACCGAATATAAATTTGATATTGAGTATTCGGTAATAAATTAGAACCTGATGTACCAAATGTCTTTTTAGCGGTAACTTTTTTACTCTTCGTAATATTACCACTACCAACCGGTAGAGAGGTTCCCGTCTCTTGAATCAAATATTCCCACTCTGAATTAAGACTATCCTCCCATTCAAAAGTCACTTCATCTTTCTTTATATCCTTTACCTCAATATTCAACGGAACCATACAATCTAACTTTTCAATAGAAATCATATCCAGATATAGATAAGCTGCGGCATTACTTGAAGTAACACGCCAAGCTATATTAGCCTCTCCTGAAACACCAGTTATATAAACACTGTTTTTTTTATAAACATTTCCTATATACTTGTTCTTAGCTACTAAAGTTGTTGTAAAATCTTCTACTTCTGTTCCTGAAGTAGACAGTAGTACTTCAAACTCACTATCTAAATAAGTGTTGTTTTTGTAATAGTAAGTTAATTGATAAATTTCTGCCGGATCCATTGAAACAGTTGGACTAATCAACCAATCATCGTGACTTTTTCCAGAAGCTCCATAAAAATTCATACAACTACCCCCACTGTACGCTTGAGAATTATACAAACTCCATTCATTTTCTACCTCTTTATAAATATTTACAAATCTATCAGAATTCACATTTATAATCTTCCAGCAGTCTTTTGTTTCTGATGTTTTTTCAAAACTTTCAGTAAAAGGATAAACAGTAATAGTCTTACAAATCGTCGTAAAATCTAATGGTCCAATCCAATCACTAAATTTTCCATTTGAACATTTCGAACGTACATAAAACTCATATTCAGTAGTTTCGTTAATATTCATTCCGTTCTTATCCTTAGTTACGACTATATCTTTATTCGTAGTTGAAGTCCCGGAACCAGTAGGAAATGGTTCTCCAGGCTCTTGTACAATATACTCCCATTCACTACTAAAATCATCTTTCCAAGAAACGGATGCTTGATTCGATTTCACGTTGGCAATTTTTATGTCTATGGGGTCCGGACATTCTATCTCTTCAATTTTTATATTATCAATATACAACTCTGTCGTTGCTTCATCAGAAGTTATATTCCAAGCAATATTTACCTGACCTCCAATATTTTGAATAAACAAAATTTCTTTCTCCCAATCAGATACTTTACTATTTTTCTTATCTAATAAAATTGTTTTAAATTCACTTGGTACAACTCCTGAATTAGAAATAACTACCTGAAAATCTGACATTAAACTGGAACTTGTTTTATAATTATAACTCAATCTATAAATCTTGTTTGTATCTAACTTGACAGGTGGAGAAATCAGCCAATCATTATGAGGCATTTTGGATGCATCAGGTTGATTTCCGTAATAACTCATAGAATGAGTTCCCGAATAATTAGAAGTTGACTTTTTCCACACATTGCTATCCGTAGGAGATTTAGCATCTTTATTATTATCTTCTATCAACCAACAACCTTCTGTAGTAGAATCAACATCAAAGCTTTCAGAAAAAGGAAGGGAAATCGAATTACAAAGAGTATTGAATATTAATGGTCCTTTCCACCCGCTAAACCCCCCTGTAATACAAGTTGTTCTCACATAAAATTCATATTTTGTATTTTCACTTAAGTTAACTCCAGAGGTTTCTGAACTTATGTTAACCTCCTTAATCGATGTAGCTACACCGCTAACTGTAGGAACTCCACTATCCATTTTTTGAACGTAATATTCCCAAGCGGTTGCACCAAAATCATCTGTCCAAAAAAGAGTCGCTTTATTTGTCTCTAAAGACTTCACTCCAAAACCTATTGGTCCAGGACACTTATCTTCTTCAATTACAGTAACTTTATCAATGTATAATTCTGTATATTGAGAAGATGAAGTAATATGCCATGCTATATTGATCTCTGAATCTGAACCATCGATAATAACCTCTTCTTTTCCCCAAATCGAACTAGACCCACTATACTTTTTTTTGGGTACAAGTATTGTGGTGAACTTAGAAAGGTCCGACGAACCGGATTCTGATAATAACACTTCAAATTCACAGTCATATAAAAATGGAACAGATGGAGTTCTATAATAATAAGTCAACTTATATTTGTTACCACTTTCTAACTTTATATTAGGACTTATTAACCAATCATTATGTGGTCTCTTATTGACATCACTCTGTGCTCCCTTAAAGAAAAACGATTGAGCTCCTTCGTACTTGACAGTATTAACAGTCTTCCAAATATTACTCCCCATACTTGCAGATGGTGCAACATCTGCATTTTGATCAACAATAGTCCAACATGCTAAAGTTTCAGAATCCACTTCGAAATTTTCTATAAATGGAGTCTTTTTAGTAATACATGTTGTGGTTATTTCCAAAGTACTTGCAGGCTTAGTCAAATAATAGGGCATCAGGTACAATTCCAGAGAATAGGAATTTCTCTCCCAACAAAATTGACTACTAGCCGACATCGAAGTTCCAAATAATGTGAGTAGTATAATGCTAAGCCATGGAAGCACAAATAAAGATGTTTGTTTCATAATTTCGAGTTAATATAGTTTCTAAAAAGCGGACTCACTTATTTCTTAGTTTTAGTAAACCTATAAAAACGAAAAATAAAACACAAGACATCCCTCCGAATAGAATAGTCTTAATCGTCAAAACATATGACAAAACATCAATCAAACATGAATTTCAACAAGTTAGAACTCACAAATCGATTTTATGATAATTAAAAAACACAATAACCTTATTTACATCATATGCAAGAACTACTGATTATGTTAATTTTGTATATTAACAGGCTTGAAATTTAATCACTGAAATATGCCTCTACAGAAATATTCGATGTTTTTCCTATATATTATTATAATCGGATCCCTTCTTGTTGCAAATGGTCAAAATGCTCATAACTATTCCACGAATTATAAAAATTGGTCTTTGGAACAATTTCGTAATCAATTAGATTCCGATTCTATAAATGTTGAAACAAATAATATATACATTGAAAATTACCTTCAAAAAGCTAAAAAAGCTAAATCAGAAATAGATATTTTCAAAGCATATCAGAAGAAGATCTTATTCTCTGAAAATTATAATCTCAGAATTGTATATGCTGATAGTCTACTAAACTATGCCTTAAAATCAAATAATAAATTACATATAGGTAATGCTTATGATTACAAGAAGTTTGTAGAGTTTAAAGAAAAAAACTATGAAAAAGCACTTGAATATGGACTATTAGCAGAAAAATTCTTAACAGAAGAAAAAGACTATTTCACTTTGAACTTAGTTAAAGGTGCTATAGGTGCCATTTACTATCATTTAGAAGACTATGAAAAATCTGAAAGGCTGTTCAAAGAAGCCGTTGACTACTATAGAAAAGACACTACCTATGACGGTATTAGAAATTTCACATACAGTTCGTATAGTTTAAGCAAAGCTTCATTTAAATTAGAGAAAAACGATACTTTACCTATACTTATAAAACATGGATACACCATCTTACAAAAGTTAAATGAGGAAGACCGTGCTTTTACTAAATCTTATTTTGATCTAGTAAATGGCATGTATAATTATAGAAGGATGAATTTCTTTAAATCAGAATCACTGTTAAAGAACACTTTAAATCAATTTAGAAAAAATGGCGACTTTGCTAATGAACATTTGGTGTATTTATATTTAGGGAAAAATGCTCTCAAACAAAACAAAAAAGAATTAGCTATAGATTATTTTAAAAAAATTGATAAGCTATATCTCGAAAAGAAATTTATTAACGTAGAATTAAGTGAGGCCTATGAGTACTTAATTGATTACTATAGAGATATTCATGACATTCAAAATCAATTATATTATACAAACATATTATTACAGATATCAAGTAATTTACACAAGAATAACACAAAGTTAGCAAGCTATCTACACACTCATTTAGATGCTAGAAAGCTAAAAGAAGCTAAAACTCAGTTAGAAATGGAACTAGTTCAAAATAAAAATTGGACTGGAAACGCATATTTAGGAATAATAGCTTTGATACTCTTAGTATTAGCAATTGTAATATATTATCAAAAAAAACAAAAAAAGCTAAAATCTAAATTCGATATACTAGTTTATAAACAATCAATAGATGAAATAGACAAAGCTCAATTTACTCTACACGAATCACTAACGCAAAAATTTATATCAAATACATCTATTAATACACTAAACTTACTAGAAACGTCTCAAATCATACTTTTTAAACTCGAAGAATTTGAAAAAAGTAAAGGGTTTCTCGAAAAAATAACCTTAGATGATTTAGCTATTAAACTATCAACCAATCGATCTACTCTTTCTAAAGTAATAAATGAGTTTAAAGGAATGAGTTTTACGTCATATATTAAGAAGTTACGAATAGATTATGCTGTAAAAGAACTTACCAATAATCCAAAATGGCATCAATTCACTATAGAAGCTCTATCAGAAGAATTTGGATTTAGAACATCTAAAAGTTTTTCCATGGCTTTTAAAGAAATCACTCAGATTCCTTTACACGATTTTCTTAAATTTAGAAGACAACAAAGTGAGATTAACAAGAATCGTTATTCCTAAGGGTTAACCTCTATCAAACTATCTAAAATTGTTCTAAAAGAACTACTATTCCAATCTGCAGCTCTAAATTTTTTCACAACAATAGTACCTTTTTTATCAATCACAAATGAAGCAGGTATTGAGTTTGATTGCATTGCTTCTGGTGGTGCACTGACTGGATAATAAATTGGTAAAGTATAGCCATGTTTTAGCTTAAAAGCTTTCACCTTATCTTCCGATTCTGAAGTCACAAATAAAAAAACAACCTTATCCTTATAATCATCATACAATTTCTGAAAACTAGGTTTTTCAGCTATACAAGGTGGACACCAAGTTGCCCAAAAATTCACAAGAATTACTTTTCCTTCCAAATCTTCAAACAAAACTTCTTCACCATTCTCATTTTTTAAAAACCAATGTGCTCCGCTTATAGATTCTTGATTTGAAACAGCCTCTACACTAGGACTAAAAGCAAATAATCGATTAACCCAAATCTTTAATTCTGTTCCCAATGGAGTAAAAAACATCACACCTAAAATCGCAACAAAAATAATGTTAGACACCCACCCTTTCTTCTTACTTTTCTCTTCTTTCATGTTTCTTAATTATTGAACTAAAAATATATCTTTTTTAACAATCATAATTCTTAATCTTTAGATAGAATTCCCTTCTCTACACTATCATTGATTATACCTTTAGCCAAATCCCATATAATTGTAGATCCATCTTCAATCACTTGTTTTTTCTCATATACTTTATTGTAACTAACATCAAACTCTTTCCAAGTACCTCCATTATTTGATGCATTCTGCAACAATGGTTCCAATCTATCCATGGCTCTAGCAAATTTAGCCTCTTGGGTCTTTCCTGCTTCAAACTCCTCCCAAATACCAATCAATTCTTCCGACTGTTTCTTTGGCAATAATCCAAATATTCTATTAGCCGCTGCTCTTTCTTCATCCGTATTTGAATGATCTTTGTTTTCATCATAGATAAAAGTATCCCCTGCATCGATTTCAACGATATCGTGAATAAGAACCATTTTAACCACTTTTAGAACATCAATTGGTTCATTTGAATGTTCCGCTAATACAATAGTCATCATAGCTAGATGCCAACTATGTTCCGCGTCATTTTCGTTCCTATCACTACCAAACAGCTTTGTTCTTCTCTGAATATATTTGATTTTATCAATTTCTTTAATAAAATCTAATTGTTGTAATAATTCTACAGAATGCATTTCTAATAAATTAAAATGATTGTTTAAAGTTAATTCTATTTTAGGATAGACTCTCTAATTTCATATATAAATAAGAGTAATCTAGATTTTTATCGAATCGCGCATATTTGCAAAAAAAAACAGCAATAAACCTTAGTTTACTGCTGTTTTCAGTTTTTATAAAATAATCAGCCTATTAATTATAATTATAGGGGACTCTACTAGCAAAAAAATTAAGCTCTTCCTGCAGCTATTAAGTTAAGAGCAGAACCTGCCTTAAACCATTCTACCTGACTAGCATTGTAAGTATGGTTAGCCATAATAATATCTTTAGAGCCATCCGCATGAACAAACTCTAAAGTCAATGGTTTACCTGGAGCAAAATCAACTAAGTCTAAGAAGTTGATTGTATCATCTTCTTGAATTTTGTCATAATCTGCTTCATTAGCAAAAACCAATGCTAACATACCTTGTTTTTTCAAGTTTGTTTCATGAATACGAGCAAATGATTTTACCAATACCGCTGTAACACCTAAATGACGAGGTTCCATTGCAGCATGCTCACGTGATGAACCTTCACCATAGTTTTGGTCTCCAACTACAATTGTCGGTATACCAGCCGCTTTGTATGCTCTTTGAACAGCAGGAACTTCTCCATACTCTCCTGTCAATTGATTTTTAACTTTATTTGCAAGATGATTGAAAGCATTCTCTGCACCAATCAACATATTATTAGAGATATTATCTAAGTGCCCACGGAAACGCAACCAAGGACCAGCCATAGAAATATGGTCAGTTGTACATTTACCAAAAGCTTTAATAAGTAATTTAGCTCCTGTAATATTTTTTCCGTCCCAAGGTTTGAAAGGGTCTAGCAATTGTAAACGTTGAGATGTTTCAGAAACAGCAATACTAACACTAGAACCATCTTCCGCTGGAGCTTGATAACCTGGATCTTCCACATCAAATCCTTTTGTAGGTAATTCATCTCCCGTTGGAGCTACTAAACGTACTTCTTCTCCATTATCATTCAATAACGTATCTGTGATTGGGTTAAAACTCAAGTCCCCTGAAATTGCTAGCGCAGCAACCATTTCCGGTGAAGTTACGAAAGCATGTGTATTTGGATTTCCATCTGCACGTTTCGAGAAGTTACGGTTGAACGAATGTACAATCGTGTTTTTCTCTTGCTTATCAGCTCCTTCTCTATCCCACTGTCCAATACAAGGTCCACAAGCATTTGTAAATACTTTTGTACCCATCTTTTCAAATGTATCGATAATTCCATCACGTTCGATAGTATATCTAATAAGCTCCGAACCTGGATTAATACCAAACTCAGCTTTAGGAGTAATTCCATGCTTAACCGCTTGTTCAACGATAGAAGCAGCTCTTGACATATCTTCATATGAAGAGTTTGTACATGAACCAATTAATCCCCATTCAACTTTTAATGGCCATCCGTTTTTCGCAGCCTCTTCTTTCATTTTAGAAACTGGAGTTCCTCTATCTGGAGTAAATGGTCCGTTGATATAAGGCTCTAATTCTGAAAGGTTAATTTCGATTAACTCATCGAAATACTGCGCAGGGTTTGCATATACCTCAGCATCACCTGTTAAGTGTTCAGCAACTTTATCTGCTGCATCTACAACGTCTTGACGACCTGTAGCTGCTAAATATCTTCTCATAGAATCATCGTAACCGAAAGTTGAAGTCGTAGCACCGATTTCAGCTCCCATATTACAGATAGTTCCTTTACCAGTACATGACATAGATGTAGCACCTTCTCCAAAGTATTCAACAATAGCACCAGTTCCACCTTTTACAGTTAAAATGTCTGCTACTCTTAAAATAACATCTTTTGGAGCTGTCCATCCATTCAGTTTACCAGTTAACTTAACACCGATTAATTTAGGAAATTTCAATTCCCAAGCCATACCAGACATAACGTCTACAGCATCAGCTCCACCAACACCAATTGCTAACATTCCCAATCCACCAGCATTTACTGTGTGAGAGTCAGTTCCAATCATCATTCCCCCAGGGAACGCGTAGTTCTCTAGAACGATTTGGTGAATAATACCAGCTCCTGGTTTCCAAAAACCAATTCCATATTTATTAGAAACAGATGAAAGAAAGTTAAAAACTTCTGATGATTGTGTTTCTGCTACTTTCAAGTCAGTTGCTGCACCTACTTTCGCTTGAATAAGGTGATCACAGTGTACTGTCGTAGGAACTGCAACTTTCTCTTTACCTGCATGCATAAATTGCAACAAAGCCATTTGAGCAGTTGCGTCTTGACAAGCTACGCGGTCTGGAGCAAAATCAACATAGTCATTTCCTCTTTCAAAAGCCTGTGTTGGTGTACCATCCCATAAGTGAGTATACAAAATTTTCTCAGAAAGTGTCAAAGGACGACCAACTAACTCACGTGCTTTAGCAACGCGGTCTGGCATCTTTTCGTACACTTTTTTAATCATTTCAATATCAAAAGCCATATCTATAAATAGAGTTTAATTAGAATTATATTTTTTAACGTTACAAATTTAATCAAACAAAACCATATTTAAAAATTTTTAAATAATCGGACATTTCGAAGTATTATTATTTATAAACATTCTAGTTTAATGAATTATAATTAAAGATTTTAATACTTTGAGGCATTTAATTTGAAATTATTTATTTTTTAATCATTAAAATATCATATTCAAAATGAATGACATGGTTTCATAAAAAAAAGACATTTTGAACAATTGTCAAAATGTCTTTTTAAGCCTAAAATAATAGGTAATTCTTATTTTTTCAACCAATTATTTTGAAATTCGCAGTCTCTATATTCACCTTGAATATCAATATAAGTGTCATTTATCTTATCATTTAACCATTTTGAGACAGCCTCTCCTTGTTTTTTATTCAAAGCTAGCTCTTTCACTTTGGTGTAATCTTCTACATAATCGATTAAATGTTCTTTCAATCTCTTATTCACTTTCACAATACGATATGATTTATCCCCAGTTTGCCCTACTTTTATTGCAGGTTGTGATATCTCCCCTTCTTTTAAATTAGAAACCAAAGAATACAAAGATCTATCTTCCATCTTATTTAATTCAAAGCGAGGATCTTGAGTCATTGGATGTCTTAAAATCCCACCGTTATTCCTAGTATCCTTCTCATCAGAAGAAGCTAATGCTGCTTCTTCAAAAGTTATTTCACCATCTACAATTTTCTTGCGTATACCTTCAATTTTAACCTTTGCCTCTTCAACAGCTTCTTCTGTTGGCTTAGGACTTAATAAGATATGACGTAAATCTAATTGTTGTCCTCTGATTTTTTCCAAATAAATAATATGAAAACCATACTCCGATTCAAATGGAGCAGATATCTCACCCTCAGCCATACTGAATGCAACATCCTTAAACTCTTTTACAAATGCCGTTTTCTTAGTTATTGAATAAAAACCTCCATTGGGAACAGACGCTTTATCTTCTGAAAACAAAACAGCTTTACTAAAGAAACTACCTCCTCCATTTAAAACTTCAGAACGCATTTCATTTAAACGATCGATTACTTTTTGCTTTTGTTCTTTAGATACCACAGGTTTCACAACTATCTCTGCCAATTCCACTTCGTCTCCAACCATAGGTAATTGGTCTTTTGGAATTTCATTAAAGAATTGACGAACTTCTTCTGGTGTAATCTGTACGTTTTTCACGATATGAGATTGCATGTTTTGAGTAAGCTTATTTTGCTTTACAATATCATAGAAATACTCACGGAACTCTTCAACTGACTTCTTATTGTAAAAAGCCAGAATTTCTTTCATCGACCCAACGCGCTCCACCATCGTTTCGATTTGTTGATCCATAAAACCATTTATCTCAACATCAGTAACTTCTAAACTATCTTGTATAGCATGGTGTGCAAACATTCTATCTTCCAAAAGTTTTCCAAACATTTGACATCTAGTTATTCCCGCGGTAGAAATTCCTTGCGCCTGAAGCTCTACCAATGTTTTATCTATATCGGAATCTAAAATCACGTATTCTCCAACAACCCCTACAACTCCATCGACTTTCTTTTTAGCATCATCTTGAGCCATTACTCCAACTCCTGTCAAAGTCAATAAAAGCCCAAATACTAAAGCTTTCCTTTTATTTATAAACTTCATATTTCTTGTTTTTTGTTGCATCATCTAAAATATCTTTTTGTAATTTTTTCATTAATTCCATTTTTCTATTGTTTAACAACATCATTTCCAATGTTGGCTTGATGTAATCATACGGAGCAATAGACTTTTTTTGTAAAACCTTAAACACTTTTACCATATAGGTACTCACCGAATCCTGAACCTCATAAAACATATTTCCTGACAAATAGGTCGAAACATTTTCAGGTGTAACAAACGGCAAGCGGTCGTAAATTTGATTCACATTTACCCATACTGTGTCATTTAACGCATAGGACTTCATCTGCAAAGATAAATCTTCTAACTTACTAAAATCTTCTTTTTTAGAAGACATAAAGTATTTTTTAATCTTACTTAAATTTGTATTCCCATTCATGACATTTACATAACGTAATTGTACCAATACATCATCTGTTAGTAATCGTTCTTTATTTTGCTCATAATAAGCTCTTAAATCAGAATCTTGAACTACTGTATCAACCTTTTGGCGTACCAATAAATCTAAATAAGCCGTTGTAAGCAAGTCGTTTTTAAAATTATTAACTAATTCCTGAATCTCTTCTTTCTTTTCATCACTTAAATTAAAATCAGCTGCGTCTAACAATAGCTGCTTTGTTGCCCAACTATCCATATAGTTTTTAACCATTGATATACTATCTTCCTGAGATGTACCTAATGGAACTAAACTTTCTAATTCAGATTTAGGTAAATAATTATCATTTACACGAGCAACTGAATCTTCGATTTTTCCATTATTTTTAAAACACGAGCTTGTTAACCCTAAAATCAAAAACAATAAAAACACAGCTTTTTTAGGTAGTACTTTTCTCATAAACCTATTTTTTACATTTGCTTTAATACTTCCATATTACGCTTTATAATTTTATTTCTTCTCAACGATTCCATCCATTTTCGCTCATACTCTTCTTGATAATCCGAAATTACTTTATCTCTTTTCTCATCTAAAGATGCTGTTCTAGCCACAAAAACTTCTTTTACCTGAATCACTGTAAATTCGCTTTCATGTTGGAAATCATATACTCCTTCCTTAATCGGCTCCTTTATATCCTTTAATAGCTCTTGAGTATCTAATATCATTTCATCAACCAACCAAGATTGAGTATGTTTCGAATTAAAAGATTCTAACACCTCAACTTTAGTTTTCCCTTGCAATAGCAATTTCTTTATTTTCTTAGCTTCTTTTTTATTTGTCAATTTAAATCGCAATACACTAGCCTTCTCTTTAATATAATAATCAGCTTTATGATTATTATAATACTCAGTATATCCTACTGTATCTGACTTCACCTTTTGCCAAACCTCTTTTTGCATTAAATCAAATAGCAACAAACCATCTTGATACTCTGTTATCAAAGCCTTAAATTCCAAATTTAAATCCTCTAAATTTGTTGTGTAATAATTCTTTAACTCTGTTTCTACGAAATTTTTGTAAAGAACCTCTATAGCAATAGGCACCTCCTTAAAATTTCGAACAGTCAACTGATTACCTACAACATATCCAAAAAAATCAGATAGCTTCAACTCCATTGAATTATTGATTTTCACCAAAAAAGAATCTTTATAAGAACCTATTTCAGTTACTTTCCATGAATTGGACAAAACCTTTTCAGAAAAATAACTAGGAAGTTTTTTTACTAATAATCTACTTTCCTCTATCGGGAATTGTATCTTCAATTCTTCTATTAGATGATCATTGATAACCCTAGATCGTTCATCTCTTCTAACCTTAACCTTTAAACTACCTTTTATAGCCTCAAAACTTGGTAAAGGGAATTTCTCTTTTAATCGGACAATATGCCAAGCATAATCCGTCTCTATGGGTTCTGAAATCTCATTTGGGTTATTTAAAGCATAAGCAATATCTTCTAAGACAGGATTTCGAAGTGCACCAGAAGTAAACCGTTGAATCTCTCCACCTCTATCTTTTGTTATTTTGTCATCCGAATATTGTTTAACAAGTACTTCAAAATCAGCCCCAGATTTCAATTGCTTATAGAGCTCTTTAATGCGTTTTTCAACCTCCTTATCTTTATCAATATTACCCTCCTCAGATTTCAGAAGCATTAAATGAGCAATAGAAATCTCTCCTCTTGTATCTCGAACATCCTCTACCTTAATAAGATGATATCCAAACTGACTTCGCACTGGTAATGACACATCACCAACATTAGTGTTATAAGCACCCGTTTCAAATGGATAAACCATCTTAAACACGCTAAAAAAACCAACATTTCCTCCATTTTCTTGGGCAGAGGGATCATCAGAATACTTTTTGGCCATTTCAGAGAAACTGGCTCCTGATTGTATTTCGTTTCTGACACTCATTGCCTTGTCATACATCTTCAAACTATCTTGAGGACGAGCATTAGGATCTAATAAAAAAAGAATATGAGAAGCATTAATTTCTTTCAAAGAGCGTTCATAAGCTTCTTGTATCAATGCGTCAGTGATTTTTTCAGAACTTAAATACCTTGCAACCAATTGATTTCTATTCTGACTTAATTCTTCTTTGTAGAGTTTCAAAGTATCCAATCCTAGTTCTTTAGCTTTAAGGACTTTTAATTTATAATCAATATATAGGTTCAAATATTCCTTAACATCCCTTTCTGATTCAGGAATTAAATCAATATTTTTGTTATATACATAGTTGAAATCCTCTATGTAATACGGTTGCTCATCAATTGTAAATAAAACCTCTTTTGCGTTCTTTTGAGCCACTGAATAACTAACTGTCATTCCAATACACAAAATAGTAAGTAGTCGTTTTAAATTCATAATTGAAGTATTCACAGTTGCTGTTAGATTTGTATAAAAGTTTCAAATCTAATCATTTTGGAAGAATTGAATCAAACAAAAATAACAATAAGCCCCATATAGTTTTAATTGAGGTCTTTTATTAACAAAATATTATCTAGCCTTTTAGTACAACAATCGTTTCATAATAACTTTACATTCTTTTCTACTGGTGTAATACTACATCATTACATCCTTGAAACTTCTATGTTTTTCTTCTAAAACTCTCCTTTCGCTTACTACTACTTAAATTCTTTGTGTAACAACTCCACAACCTATAATACCCATTTACTTAAAATTTCATATATACTACAATTCCACTTAGAAACTCCACTTCCTAACCTAAATGGGAGATTAAAGCAAACCTTTTGGTTCAATCTAAAACACTTTTATCAATAAAATTTCATTACGTTTTATCTAAATGTTCTTAATATTAAAAAGACAGTAATGACTTTCTGTCTGTTTTCATCTATAAACTAACTATAATCCATCTATAGTCAGTCTATAAAAACCCCCTAATCTATAGATGGAGTATAGATGCACTACATATAAAAAGAGCAACTAGTTACAATAATATATTGCGTTTTATAATTGTATTTTTTTACTACTTCAACCTTAAATTTCTATTATGTAAGATATCCTAAAATCTAAGTAGAATCATAATCCAATGTACGCAGTTCTTATAAAGCGATGGGGCACAAATAAGTCTATCACTTCATTCAGTCCAGAGTTTTATAGCTTCCAAAACTTTAAAAACTTGATTTCAATAAATAATAATTACTTTTGCATCTTAAATTTTTGTCACAATGAGTTTTTTAAAAGAAATCGAGCGTAGAAGAACCTTTGGTGTAATTGCTCACCCCGATGCAGGAAAGACCACCTTAACTGAAAAATTATTATTATTTGGTGGAGCTATTCAAGAAGCAGGTGCAGTAAAGAACAATAAAATCAAAAAAGGGGCTACTTCCGACTTTATGGAAATTGAGCGTCAGAGAGGAATATCTGTTGCAACTTCTGTATTGGCTTTCAATTACAAAAATAAAAAGATAAACATCTTAGATACACCAGGTCATAAGGATTTTGCTGAAGATACTTTTAGAACACTTACCGCTGTTGACAGTGTAATTGTGGTAATCGACGTTGCAAAAGGAGTCGAGGAACAAACCGAAAAATTGGTTGAAGTATGTAGAATGAGAAGTATTCCAATGATCATTTTCATCAATAAACTTGACCGTGAGGGACGTGATGCTTTTGAGTTAATGGATGAAGTAGAGCAAAAATTGCAATTAAAAGTAACTCCAATGAGTTTCCCTATTGGAATGGGATATGACTTTAAAGGTATTTACAATATTTGGGAAAAGAACATCAACTTATTTAGTGATGACAGCAAAAAAAATATTGAAGACACAATAAGTATTAAAGACATTCAAACAGATGAGCTTGATAAGGTAGTAGGAGCTAAAGCAGCAAATACACTTAGAGAAGAATTAGAATTAGTTGAAGCAATTTATCCTGAATTTGATAGAGAAGCTTATTTAAAAAGTGAATTACAACCTGTATTCTTCGGTTCAGCCTTAAACAATTTTGGAGTTCGGGAAATGTTAGATGCTTTTATTGAAATAGCACCATCTCCACGTCCAAAAGAATCAGACACCAGATTAGTTGCACCATCAGAAAACGAATTTAGTGGATTTGTATTCAAAATACACGCAAACATGGACCCAAAACACCGTGACCGTTTAGCGTTTATCAAAATCGTTTCTGGAGTTTTTGAGAGAAACAAACCTTATTTACATGTTAGACAAGGGAAGAAATTAAAATTCTCTAGTCCAAATGCTTTCTTTGCAGAAAAAAAAGAAATTATTGACATTTCTTATCCAGGAGATATCGTTGGTTTACATGACACAGGAAACTTTAAAATTGGAGATACACTTACGGAAGGAGAAATAATGATTTTCAAAGGTATTCCTAACTTCTCTCCTGAACACTTTAGATATATCAATAATGCTGATCCAATGAAGTCTAAACAATTGGAAAAGGGAGTTGACCAATTAATGGACGAAGGAGTTGCTCAGTTGTTTACATTGGAAATGAATGGACGAAAAGTTATTGGTACTGTTGGAGCCTTGCAATATGAAGTAATTCAATACCGTTTAGAACATGAATACGGTGCTAAATGTACGTATGAAAACTTCCCTGCTTATAAAGCATGTTGGGTTAAACCAGAAGATCCTAAAAACGAAGAGTTCAAAGAATTTAAGAGAATCAAACAAAAATTCTTAGCAAAAGACAAATCAGGCCAATTGGTTTTTCTTGCAGATTCGGACTTTTCAATCCAAATGACCCAATCGAAATTCCCTACTGTAAAACTAAGATTTACATCGGAAGAAATTATATAACACATTTAAAAGGCTGTTTCTCTCAAGAATCAGCCTTTTTTAGTCCTTTATTCTTTATCCCTTTATCTTTCCATTCCTTTTTTCGAGATAAGTTTTCACCGTCAGTAGATTTTAAACGCATAAAAACAAGTGATGAAAGAATAGTAATTATACCCAAAACTAAAAATGAGTTATTAAAAATATGACTCTCCTCTCCTACTTCAATATTTTCATTGTTTTGAAAAAACAATAGAACAAAAGAAGCAACTGAAATTCCAAAGCTAATAGCCAATTGCTGTGTAACAGCTAACAAACTATTTCCTTCACTCGAGTTAGTCTTATCCAAATCAGCTAAAGCAATCGTGTTCATAGAAGTGAACTGCACTGAGTTTATAAGGCCGTGAACTAATAAAACGAGAACAATAACATAGAGTGGTGTAGTAATTCTTAAAAAATAAAAACTAGCAATCAGAGTCCCTAATAGCAATGTATTACAGATAAGTGTTTTTTTATAGCCGAATCTAGTAACAACAGGAACTACAAATGATTTTCCGATCAAATTAGACAAAGCAAAAGGAATCATAATCATACCAGCTATAAATGCTGGATACCCAAACCCAACTTGTAGCATTAGAGGGATTAATAAAGATAATCCTCCAATTCCTAAACGTGTTGCAATATTCCCAAATACACTTATTCTCAACGTTCTTATCTTGAATAAATTTAAATCAATTAAAGGATTATCAATTCTTTTAGCTCTCCATCCATAAGCCAATAACAAACTTATAGCCAACAGTAACAATAAAAGAGCTGTAACAACTGAAATGATATTAGACGAGGTTAATTCCAACAATAAGGTAAGTAAACTTAAACCTCCTCCAAATAAGAGAAGTCCAATATAATCGAACTTCTTAACCTTATTTACAAAATTTGGAATACAATAACCAGCTAACCACACCACGGCTAGTCCAATAGGAATGTTGATTAAAAAAATCCAATGCCATGAAACATATTGCACCAAAAAACCCCCAACAGTGGGACCTATAACAGGACCAACCATTGCTGGAATAGTTATAAAATTAATAACCTTTAATAATTTGCTTTTGGGATAGGCATAAAGAATTACCAATCTGGCAACCGGTACCATCATAGAACCACCAATAGCTTGAAGAATTCTTGAAGCGATCAACTGATCTAGAGTTGTAGATATAGCACAACACAACGACCCTAATGTAAAAATGAGAATAGCTACCCTAAAAACCTTTTGAGTTCCAAACTTATCAGCAAGCCAACCACTCATAGGTATAAGTAGCGCAACCGTAAGCGTGTAAGATATAATAATAGATTGTAGGTGTAAGGGAGACTCATTTAAATCTAATGCTATAGAAGGTAAAGCAGTATTTAAAATTGTAGAATCTAGCGTCTGCATAAAAAGTGCAAAAGCAGCAACCCAAGGCAATAATTTATGCCACTTTTTTCTAGAATCAGCTTGATTTTTAACCATACTACAAAGTAATGAAAAGATTTTAATTTAACTTAATCCTATTTATTTTAGGTCCTTAAAAAACCAAAATTATACAGCCTAACATTCAGGTTCAATAAAACATTGTCTAGGTTACACAACAAAAAAAGCCGTCTATTAAAGACAGCTCTTTCTTGAAAAAAGTGTAATTTATTGTTTCTTTAAAATATAAAATTCCGCCAAAGTTCCTTTTATCTCTTCACCTTCTAAATCGAGGTACTTCACATACCCTTCTCCTATCTTCAATTGTTTTACCAATTCATCTTGAGTGTGGTCGTGTAGCTTAATAATGTTTCCATTAATATCCCAACTACCTTGTTCAACAAACTCCTCACCATTCCCTTTAGTTCCAAGATACATGGAAGTTATCTCATAAGTTTTATCATTATTTAAGATGATAACTGTTTCTATACCCTCACAATCAGCACAAGGTAACAAACCTTTGTAAGCGCCTGCAATATCAAGAGAATTTTCCCCAGTGTGATGATCCATCTCTAAACTTTCTAAACCCTGTTCATCAGGTGTTGATTTTTTCTGATTACACGAAACCAATAGTCCTGCAATACAAATTCCTAAAACTAAAAACTTTTTCATAACACGTTTATTTTATATACTTTACAGCTAAAATTATGCCAAAAAAATCATTTAAACAACTCTATTGCGTTCTTCTCTACGCTCACCCTCCGAAACACTTTCCGTCTTTCCATATTTCCAATAAGAATAAGCATAAAACTGTTCTTTATCCCAACCTTTTACATTTCTCAGATGGTTTCTTAAACTTTTGACTGATTCAAACTCTGCTGCTACATAAGCAAACGATTTTTCATCAGAATACTTATCTAAAAATTGAATTCCCTCCAAGCTGAGTTCTGAGTTCACACCTGGTATTGGATTGATCAACCATTTCAATTCAAGCTTAGCTTTTGTTTTCAATTGCTGTATATCCTCAACTGATTGTATTTCTATTATAACATACACCCGAACATCCTCTTTTAACTCTTCTAATATTGCTCCTAAAACCGGAATTGCTGTAGCATCACCTATTAAAAAACACGTTTCTACATCTGGAACTAAAGCTTTACCTTTTTCTAATTTCATAGCAACCCCCAACTCTGCCCCAATTGGAGCGTTCATTGCCCAACTCGAAGCTGGTCCTTCATCCCCGTGCGCTACAAAATCAACATACATTTCTTTTCTTTCAACATCAACCCCTTTAAAAGTATATGTTCTCTTGATTGGCTTCAAAAGTTCTGAAAGAGGTTTAGTTTCTTTACTTATTTCATCATATTCAGGCAAATACACCTTATTTACTCCATCAGGAGCTATGAATATTTTATTATTCACCCCTAAAGTTACTTCCTTATACTCAGAAACACTATCACTCTCTAATGTCATTCTTATATAATGTGGTGTTATATAGTCCCGTCTTTTTAAATAAAACAGTTTTGTTAATACCTCCATGAATTCTCTTTTTATAATTATTCATTACCAAATATACCTATATTTAGAATCAATCCAAATAATAATTAAATACAATTTAAGGGAAGCCCTTTTTTTGATTTAAACAGTAAGGCATCAACAGATAAATTCTTACTTTTGCTAAAAATAGGAATACCATGTTAATTATAGGCATTGCAGGAGGAACAGGAAGCGGAAAAACAACTGTTGTTCAACAAATTATGAATGAACTCCCTGACACAGAAGTTGGAATTATTTCACAAGACTCTTATTATAAAGCAACTGACAATCTAAGCTTTGACGAGAGGACACTTATCAACTTTGATCATCCGAGGTCTATAGATTTTGAATTGCTAGTGGAACACCTTAAAGAACTAAAGGCAGGACAAATCATTCAACAACCTATTTATTCTTTTGTAAAACACAACCGAACAAAAGATTATGTAACTACGCATCCTAGAAAAGTAATGATAGTAGAGGGAATTTTAATTCTTTCTAATCCAGATCTTCGCGATATGTTTGACATAAAAATTTTCGTACATGCAGATTCTGATGAACGATTAATACGTCGATTAAAACGAGACATAGCAGAAAGAGGAAGAGATATGGTTGAGGTGCTAGGTCGTTATCAAAATACGCTAAAGCCAATGCACGATCAATTTATCGAACCATCAAAAGCTTTCGCAGATATTATCATTCCAAACGACACTTACAATACTGTTGCAATAGATATTGTGAGAACCGTTATAAATCAAAAAATCTCTTAATTTACCATACTATGAAAGAGAACACACCAAAAACAAAAATGAGAATTCCAAAGCTATTAAAGAATCGCTTTTTTATAGCCGGTCTTTTTTTTGTAATTTGGATGCTATTCATAGATAACTATTCCTATTTAGAACATCGAGTTCTCAATGAGGAAATAGAAAAACTTGAAGAAAACAAAGCCTACTTCCAAGAACAAATCAGGAGAGACAGAGAGGCTATTCGAAGCTTAAAAAACAGTGATGCTACTGAAAAATATGCTCGTGAAAAATATTACATGAAACGAGAAAATGAGGATATTTATATCATAGAAACTGATACTATACCTACCAAATAGAACTATTACATTATGACAAAGACCTTGTTTGATTCCTTTAATAAAGTATCCTCCAAAGAATGGAAGACACAAATTCAATTTGAGCTTAAAGGAGCCGATTATAATGATACCCTAGTCTGGGAAAGCTTAGAAGGTATTAAGGTGAAACCTTTCTATCATCACGATGAAGACTGCAATCCAATAGCTGTTCCAACGAAGTCTTCCGCTTTTAAAGTACTTCAAGAAATATATGTTTTTGATCTTCAAAAGTCTATTTCTAAAGCGATAGAAACTCTTGAAAGAGGAGCTGAAGTAATTCATTTTACTATTGACACTCAATCTATAGATTGTATCGAACTTTTAAAAGCTATTCCATTTAATAAGACAGAGATTTATATTACTCTAGGTTTCTTATCGTTCGAATACATCCAAAAAATAGAGAATTGGAAAAAAGAAAACAATGCAAACGTTTGCGTATTAATAGACCCAATTTCACAGTTAGCAAAGGATGGTAACTGGTTTACTAATTTGAATGAAGATTTTTCAATCGCATCAAAAATAAGCAAAGAGTTCACTAGCTGCTCTATTGCTATCAACACAGAAATATATCAAAATGCAGGTGCAACCATAGTACAGCAAATCGCATATACCTTGGCTCACTTAAATGAATATTTCAATCGCATTCCTCAAAAAGCACAAACTATAATTGTTCAGGTTGCAGTCGGAACTAATTACTTTTTCGAAATCGCAAAGCTAAGAGCTTTACGTTTAGTATTGAATACTCTAGCAGCTGAATACCATTCAGGTATTGAATTCAAAATACTGGCAAAACCAACAAAACGAAACAAAACTATTTACGATTACAATGTAAATATGCTACGTACAACCACCGAATGCATGAGTGCTATATTAGGAGGGGCCGATGCCATAACAAACTTAGCGTATGATGTCCTATTTCATAAAGACAATGAATTTGGAGACCGTATCGCAAGAAATCAATTGTTGATTTTAAAGGAAGAAAGCTATTTCAACGCTGTAAATAACCCTGCGGAAGGTGCTTATTATATTGAAAACCTTACCCATCAACTTGCTGAGAAAGGTCTTACATTATTTAAAGATATCGAACGAAATGGTGGCTTCATTACACAACTAATAGAAGGAACTATCCAACGAAAGATTTCTCAAAGTGCTGAAAAAGAACAAGAATTATTTGATCAAGGCAAAGAAATCTTATTAGGGACTAACAAATATCCGAATCCTCAAGACCTTATGTCCTCTGATTTAGAACTTTACCCTTTTGTAAAAATTAACCCTAGAAAAACCCTTATTGTCCCAATCATTCCAAAACGTTTAGCTGAAAAGACAGAGCTAAAACGATTAGAAGAAGAAAAGAAAACAACCAAACAATAAGATGAACATGAGAAAAGATATTCAACATTTACATATAACCCCTCCTGCTACATCAAAAAACGATGAGGTTAGTTTTACAACAGCAGAGGGCATTGAGATTAAGAAAACATATAGTCAAGCCGATATAGACAACCTAGAACATTTAGACTTTGCAGCAGGTTTTGCACCTAACTTAAGAGGACCTTACGCAACCATGTATGTTCGCAGACCATGGACTGTTCGTCAATATGCAGGTTTCTCTACAGCTGAAGAAAGTAATGCTTTTTACAGAAGAAACTTAGCTGCGGGTCAAAAAGGACTTTCTGTTGCCTTTGATTTAGCTACCCACAGAGGTTACGACTCTACCCATGAACGCGTGGTTGGAGACGTTGGAAAAGCAGGTGTTGCCATAGACAGTGTGGAAGATATGAAAATACTTTTCGATCAAATCCCACTAGGTGAAATGTCAGTTTCCATGACAATGAATGGTGCGGTTTTACCTATTATGGCATTCTATATAGTAGCTGCAATGGAGCAAGGCGTTGATCCAAAACTTCTTTCTGGAACAATCCAAAACGATATATTAAAGGAGTTTATGGTGCGTAACACATACATCTACCCTCCTACACCATCTATGAAAATTATTGCTGATATTTTTGAATACACCAGCAATAACATGCCTAAATTTAATTCAATTTCTATCTCTGGTTATCACATGCAAGAAGCAGGTGCAACAGCAGACATTGAATTAGCTTACACCTTAGCAGACGGATTAGAATACATCCGCACAGGATTAGCAACGGGAATGAAAATCGACGAATTCGCTCCTAGACTTTCTTTCTTCTGGGCTATCGGGATGAATCACTTTATGGAAATAGCCAAAATGAGGGCGGGAAGAATGCTTTGGGCAAAACTATTAAAGCAATTCAATCCTGAAAGTGAAAAATCATTGGCTTTGCGTACGCACTGTCAAACATCAGGATGGAGTTTAACAGAGCAAGATCCTTTCAACAACGTAGCTCGTACGTGCATTGAAGCAGCTGCGGCAGCATTTGGAGGAACGCAATCATTACACACCAATGCGTTAGACGAAGCTATTGCATTACCTACAGACTTCTCAGCTAGAATCGCTAGAAATACTCAAATTTTTCTACAAGAAGAAACTAAAATAACCAAAACCGTTGACCCTTGGGCAGGAAGTTTTTATATAGAAAGCTTAACGGCTGAAATTGCAGAAAAAGCTTGGGCTCTTATAGAAGAAGTAGAGGAATTAGGTGGAATGACCAAAGCGATTGAAGCAGGTATTCCTAAACTGAGAATTGAAGAGGCAGCGGCACGAAAACAAGCGCGTATAGACAGTGGTCAAGATATCATTGTTGGAGTAAATCAATACCGATTAAAACAAGAAGACCCACTTCACATTTTGGAGGTAGATAATCAAACCGTTCGAAAACAACAAATCGAGCGCCTTGAATCTATTAAAGAATCTAGAAACCAAGACCTAGTTAACAAAGCATTGGAAGATTTGACCAATGCGGCAAAGACAGGCGAAGGAAATTTGTTATCTTTAGCAGTAGAAGCAGCCAAACATCGCGCAACTCTTGGAGAAATAAGCGATGCCTTGGAAACTGTTTTTGGCAGGTATAAAGCACAAATTAAATCGTTTAGTGGCGTGTATAGCAAAGAGATAAAAGACGACTCAAGTTTTGAGAAAGCGAAACAACTAGCAGACCAATTTGCAAAAATGGAAGGACGTCGTCCTCGTATTATGATTGCGAAAATGGGACAAGACGGTCATGACCGTGGTGCTAAAGTTGTTGCAACAGGATATGCCGATGTTGGTTTTGATGTAGACATTGGTCCACTATTCCAAACCCCTGCTGAAGCAGCAAAACAAGCTGTAGAAAATGACGTTCATATATTAGGTGTTTCGTCTCTAGCAGCAGGTCATAAAACCTTGGTTCCTCAAGTAATCGAGGAGCTAAAGAAATATGGTAGAGAAGATATTATGGTTATTGTAGGAGGAGTAATCCCTGCACAAGACTATCAATACCTGTTTGACTCTGGTGCTGTGGCTGTATTTGGTCCAGGTACAAAAATTAGTGAAGCTGCTATTACAATTCTAGATATTCTAATTGGAGAATAAAAGAAAGAAGTTTTTCTCATAAATATAAAATCCCGTAACAACTCAATCGTTACGGGATTTTTTATTTTTAAAAATTAAATCGAACCGAGAATAAAACCTGAGCGGGTCTTAATTTAAATTTAGTTGCTGAGGTTTGAATAGAATTGATTATAACCTCCTCATACTCTTTGGTGTTTAATATATTTTGCCACTCTATTTCAAAATCAATTTTTTTCTTATCCCATTTATAACGATACATTACGTCCATAAAGCGGTTGGAAAAGGTTTGATGGTCAAAGGTGTTTTCCCTATAATCTAACCACCAAGTAATACTGTGATTTTTTATTGGAAAAGCATCTATTCGAACATTTTGACTATGAGAATAACTGTTTGTCTTTAATGCAGTATCTAGTCGTTGTGATTGACCGTAATTTGCTTTATACGTAAGATTCATCCAATCGTAATGATTATTTGTTATTTCTAACCCATAACCATAATTGTACATGCTAATATCGCGCAAGCTTTCATTAATCAAACTTTCGCTTTTGTTTTTAGTAAACGTAAAACTCCCCTTTATATTGGTACTCCAATCGCTTATAAATTTACCGATATTTAAGTTTGCCGATTGACTAACACTTGTATTATCACGTTCAATAGCTTCAATAATTTGTTGTCCGTTCTCATCTATTTTACTTCCGTACAACAACTTATTTTCACTACTGCTTACAGAGGCACCCCCATTCATAAAAATACCATTAAACGGATTTTTATATTCCATATTAAGATTAGACGAATACGTTCTTGAGCTTTCTATTTTACTTTGATAAGCACTAAAGTCTAAACTGCTAAATACATAATTTGGAAAAAGCTGACTCAAAGGAGTAAAGTGAGTAGAAGTACGAGCGCCTCCTCTAAACGTCCATCTACTAGTTGCGCGATAGGTTGTTCCAATAGACGGTTCAAAAGTGAGTGCATTCTTGGTATTCTTTACGTCTTCTACTTTGTCTTTCAAATCAAAAACTTTCCATTGAATCGGTAAGTTGATATTAAAATCCCATTTAACGCCTTTGTAATTAAAAGAAGTTCTAGCTGCATTTTCTAAACGATTGTAGTTTAAATCATTTATGTATCGTTTGCCAACGCTTTCCCGAACCGTATCTTTTCCATACAAATCGGTATCAATAGTACTGTTTTCATATAAAATACTGTACTCTTCAGTCAAAGTCCATTTTCTAAGTTTCCAAGAGAGAGAAAATGCATTCTGCGTATAAAAAGTATTGTCTACATACATTTGGTCTAACGCTGTGTAAGGAGCTGTAAAATCGTTAGGTGTGTTTAAAAATTGTGTAGGACTTACCGTATAATTTTGTCTATCTTGATTTACATTTACAATAGACCTAAAATTAATAAACTTGTCGTTCTTTAAGGGAATTAGCGTGCTTAACGTATTCTGTAAATTATAAGAAGGAGACTGCGTCATTTGAGTCAACGGATCTTCATTAATCGCTAAAACTCCCCTTGCCTTTTGTCTGTTGAGTGAGAAGGAGAATACATCTTTCAAATAATTATCTTTGTTATTTCTAGTAAAAGTAAATTGAGAATTGAGTTTCTCCGTAAACCAAACGCTTTCATTCTTTCTGCTATAACGAATAATCTCTCCATTTGCCGAATCTGTTAATCCATTTCTAATCTCCGTGTACTGTTCTCCAGTTCGCTCTACCTCACTATTGTAATAATAAAAGTTAATGCGCAACTCTAAATCTTTATTTAGGTTAAACACAGTATTGCCCGATGCATAATGAGACGTATTAAAAAGGTAACGTGAGTTGTCAATATTCGGTATGGGTGTTTCTGCGATACGCAATTGATTGCCAAACGTTTTCCAATAATTAAGAATATCAAAAGAACCATAACTTCCAAAACCATCTAAACTTCCTCCAAGACTTTGTCCCGTATTATTGGTTCTATAACTAAACGCGTACTGCAACTCTTTTGTAAACAACATAGGCGTTACATCTGCTTTCCACAAAAGAGGCCCTGCCCCAACACCTAGCTTTCCGCTACCGCTAAAACTAACGCTCTTTTTCAAGCGAATGTTTATAGCAGGACTGTCTGACCCTACCTTATCTTCCAACATTTTAATAGGTTGATGGTTCTCTAAAACCTCTAACTTGCTCACATGCATATTCGGTAAAGCTTGGGTGATGGTGCTGTATTTGCCCCCCATTAAATCTTTGCCCTCAACATAGAACTTATTAATTGTCTTCCCTTGATATTTAATCTCTCCTCCTAGTCCTACCTCAATACCCGGCATTTTCTTAAGCACATCTTCTAACACCCGATCATTCTTTCCTGCAAAAGCATTCAAATCAAAAACAATGGTATCGTTCTGTTGCGTAATTACCGATGCTTTGACCACAATTTCTTCTAACTCCGTAACTTCCGATTCTACTTTCAAAAGTAACTCTTGCGTTTTAGCAGCAACCACCGTGTTTAAAACACGATAATTCATAGCACTTACACGCACATTTACTTCCTTTAAATCGGTTTTAAGCGCAATGGAAAAAACACCTAACTCATCTAGTAAATCATAGGCGATAACCGCTTTTGTCTCTAGATTTTCTACAGAAACAGTTGCAAAACTTACGGGTCCTCCTTGCTCATTAAGTACTTTACCGCTTAATACGGTCTGTCCGTGCGAAAACCACGATAGCACGCAAAAAGAAATTATAAAAAGGTATTTCATTAAAGTGTTTTAAGAGGATTAGACAACCTTATTCTAATTCGATAGGATTGGGTTCTTTGCCAAACTTCTTAGTCATCTGCTCACGTACATTCGGATCTTCAGTTTCATTTGCCCAATGACTTCCCTGTTCTGCAATCACTTGCAACATATTCTTATTGGTATTTGCCTTTTTAATTTGCTTAAATTCCTTTTCGTTAATTTTTTCTGCATTTGGAATATCAGTAAACCAAAACGTAGTTATTTTAGCACTATTTAAAAACTCAAACACATAATCTTCCTCACTATCCATAACCTTTACCACAAAGCCCGGAAGGTTTTTAAACTTATATGGACCATCAATCAAAGGAATCTCTTTTGTAAACCAAGCTGTCCATTGACGTCCTCCGATTTTAGATGTTGCTTTTTGAACCTGAAGACCGTTATAGTCTTCTAGTTCACGAGAAATTTCCCATCCTTCTACCAAGTAACCTTGTTGAACCGCAAATAACTGCAACGAATTTAATCGTTCTAAAGTTGTAAGCTGTTTGTTTTCCCTAATAACCGCCAACCAAGTAAACTGTGATTCTGAAACATCGTCTTCTTCATCACTTATTTCTGCCTCTATCATGGCTAAAGTAGTAGCAGGCATACAACGCGAAGTATTTTCCAACACATCTAAATACAGTTCTTCTACTATAGGTGTTTGAGTTACACCTTCTTTTTTATCAAATGGTTTAAACGTCGCTTGATACGTATAGCGCATTACTTCTTTCGAATCTTGCGCAAAACTTGTAACTGTAAAAAGTGCTACAGTTAGTAAACACAAAGCTTTCTTTATCATAATAGTTTCTTTTAAAGTTTTTCTATGTAATTATTAGAGTCTCCTTGCTTTTTACTTATTTTTTGTTTGTACTCAGAACTAACCTCTGACATTAATCGTATGCCACGTTCGCCAAGTATTTGCTCCATACTCTTATTAGCAGCAACCTCTCTAAGCTTTTTTAATTCTGATTTTTTTATCACATTCGCAGTTTCATAATTTTCATATTCTATTATCGTTTGTGCTTTTTCACTCTTGGTGAACTCAAACAAATAGTCCCCATCGGCACTTGCTGCTTTCACCACAAAACCCGGCAGGTTTTTAAATTTATAAGGTCCTTCCATCAAGGGGATTTCTTTTGTAAACCATACCGTCCACAAACGCCCACCAAAATCTGCCGTCGCTTTTTGAACTTTCATGCCTTCGTAATCACTTAGTTCCGAAGAAATATCCCATGTAATACTATTTAAAGATTCTTCAGTTTTAAAGAAAAAAGCACCAACAAGACTAAAAGAAAAAACGTTTTGCCTCTCTTTCTGAATCACCCAATTTTGTCCAAGTGGTGGAAGGTCAGAAACTATTCTATTTTCTAGTGGTGATATATTTTTTTTATCAATAATTAAAAACTCAATAACCTTAACTCTTTCTTCCGTTGCAAAGCGAGAGTTATTATCCCACACATCTAAAAAGGTAGTATCTTCAATAATGATGTCTTTTTCAATTTGTGGTTTATAGGTCATTTTGTATTCATAGCGCATTACGTCTTTAAACTCTTGAGCATAGCTAGCAACTACAATCCCTAGCGCAGTTACTAGGCATAAAACGTTTTTCAGCATAGGATAAAGTATTATAGTTTTTCTATGTAATTATTAGAATCTCCTTGTTTTTTGTTCAAATCTCGTTCAAACTCAGGATTATCAATTATATTCATGGTTACCCCTTGTTCTGCATAAATCTGTCTTTTACTTTTATTTGCGACAAGTTTTCTAAGCTTTTTTAACTCGACATCATTTATTTCAGCAGCATTTTCATAATTATGATACTTCAATACTGTTTGTGCTTTTTCACTCTTGTTAAACTCAAATAAATAATCACCATCGGCAGAAGCTGCCTTTACCACAAAACCCGGTAGATTCTTAAATTTGTATGGACCTTCTAACAAAGGTATTTCTTTCGTAAACCAAACTGTCCAAGAACGTCCTTTATAATCTCCCGTTGCTTTTTGCACTTGCATACCTTCATAATTACTTAGTTCTTCTGTAATATTCCATGTAATGGTATTCAGTATTTCTTTTGTTTTTAGGAAAGTAGAACCAACGCGATTATAATAATAAACGCTTTGCTGTTCTTTTTGAATCATCCAATTCTGTCCAGAAGTTTCCTTATTAGGCCCCCATAAGGTTTCACGTCTAAATATGGCATTCTTATCATCGGATACAAACTCTATAAACTTCACTCGTTCTTCTGATGCAAACCGAGAATTATTATCCCACACATCTAAAAAGGTAATATCTTCAATAAGAGTATCTTTTTCAGTTTGAGGCCTATACGTCATTTTATATTCATAGCGCATTACCTCTTTAAACTCTTGTGCATAACTTGAAACAGTAAAACTCAGTACAGTTACTAAGCATAAAATATTCTTTATCATAATAGTATCTATTAAAGTCTTTCTATATAATTATCAGGGTCTCCTTGCTTCTTATTTAATTGTTGTTCTAAATTAAGATCATCATAAGTCAGTACTTTCACACCTTGTTCCGCAAACGTTTGTTTTAGACTTTTGTTAGCTGCAATTTCTCTAAGCTTCTTTAATTCTGAAACACTTATCACAGTTGCTGTTTCATAATTATGATATTTCAAAACTGTTTGTACTTTTTCGCTTTTCGCAAACTCAAACAGATAATCGCCATCTGCACTTTCTGCTTTTACTACAAATCCAGGTAAATTCTTAAACTTATAAGGTCCATCTATTAAAGGTATATCTTGGGTGAACCACACTGTCCATGAACGTCCACCAAAATCAGCCATTGCTTTTTGTACTTTCATGCCTTCATAATCGCTTATTTCAGAAGATATATCCCAAGTAATAATATTCAAGGATTCAACTGTCTTTAAAAAAGAAGAACCAACACGACTGTAATAATAAACACTTCTTTTTTCTTTCTGAATCACCCAATTCTGACCTGAAGTCTTACCGCCAGGAGCTTGTATACTTTCACGTCTAAACAATGCATTCTTTTCATCTGATACAAATTCAATAAACTTTACTCGCTCTTCTGATGCAAACCGAGAGCTATTGTCCCATACATCTAAATACACATTTTCATTCTTCACAATATCACTACCAACAATAGGCTTAAACGTCATTTTGTATTCATAACGCATTACCTCTTTAAACTCTTGAGACCAACTAATAAAGGGAATAATCAAAAAGGACAAGCAAATTATTTTTTTTCTAATCATAGTGTTATAATTTAAAAAGTAAACGAACTTAACTTTTAAATATTGTTTTAACAAAAAATTACTCTAAAATAATTAAAAAAAACTTAATTCTGTCATACTATAAACGAGTCTATATAGAGTCTTTAATTGTTTTTTAAACAAACTTCATTCAAATCGCGTACCTTTGCCCAAAATACCTATCATATTATATGACATTCGAAGAATTAAACTTAAATACAAACATACTCAAAGCGGTTAGCGAAATGGGGTATACAGAACCTACTCCCATTCAAGCACAGGCTATCCCAATTATATTAAAAGAATTAGACCTTATCGGTTGTGCTCAAACGGGAACTGGAAAAACAGCTGCTTTTGCTATCCCAATGATTCACTACCTACACAATATAGGAAACAGCTCCAAAAGATCTAAAAAAGCAAGAGCTTTAGTGGTTACACCAACTAGAGAATTAGCTTTACAAATCGGTGAAAACTTTGAAGCATATGCAAAGTACACTAATATTACACAAGCTACCATTTTTGGCGGTGTGTCTCAAATTCCACAAGTAGAACAATTGCGAAAAGGAGCTGATATTATTATTGGTACTCCTGGTCGTTTATTAGACTTACAAAAGCAAGGACATTTAGATTTAGATCATCTACACTTTTTGGTATTAGATGAAGCAGATCAGATGTTGGATATGGGATTCATAAATGATGTGAAAAAAATCATTAAGCTTACTCCAGATAACAGACAAACTTTGTTATTCTCTGCAACGATGCCTATGGCTATTCGTGAATTAGCAGACAGTTTTCTTAAAAAACCAAAATACGTTAGCGTTGCAGCTATTTCTTCAACAGCAGAGACGGTTAAACAACAAGTATATTTCGTTGAGAAAACAGATAAAAGAAAATTGCTTTATCATTTGATTCGCAACGAAAACCTAAACAATTTATTGGTTTTCTCTAGAACAAAACACGGAGCAGACAATGTAGTAAAATACCTAAAGAAAAATGGTGTTGAAGCTGCGGCTATCCACGGTGATAAGTCACAGGGAGCTCGCCAGCGCGCATTGGAAAACTTTAAAAACAAAGAATGTACTGTATTAGTAGCAACGGATATTGCAGCTAGAGGAATTGACATCGATCAATTACCCTATGTAATTAACTTTGACCTTCCAAACATCCCAGAATCATACGTCCACCGTATTGGTAGAACAGGACGTGCTGGTAACTCAGGTTTAGCAATTTCTTTCTGTTCTAAAGACGAAAAGACATATTGGACCGATATTCTAAAACTTACTCAAGCGAGCGTGAAAACGATTTCTGACCATCCTTATCCTTGGACAGATGATCCAAACGCTAAAACAGAACCTACAAAAGAAAATGGTTCTAATAAAAAAGCAAAGAGCAATTCTAGAAAATCAGAAAGTTCTAAAAAGAATAAAAAACGTTGGTACTAACCAGCGTTTTTGCTTTTACAATGGTTTCTATTTAATCCTCAACTAGTATCGTTACACCAAAAAAAGTATCTTTACTTTTCCAAACTCCTTATGCTATTTATATGAAACCAACCATTTTTAAAGCTTTTGTGTTTGCAACAGCTCTTTCGAGCTTTACAATAATTGCGCAAAACACTCCAACTAAACTATCTAACACTTACTTAGAAAAAGTAATAAAAGACAATAGTTCCTATTTGAATCAGGGAAAAGTAGCCGATTACATACCTGAATTAGCAAAAGCAAACTCGCAAGCTATAAGTGTATGTGTGTTAGGTCCAAAAGGTGTTATTTACAAAGCTGGTGATTACAAAGAAAAATTCACAGTACAGAGTATATCAAAATTGATAGCCTTAATGATAGCGGTCGAAGATTGGGGAGAAGAAAAGGTCTTTGAGCGCGTAGGTTATTATGGAACTAGTTTAGCCTTTAATGAATTCGCGCATTTAGAAACCATGCCAACACCCTTGAATCCAATGATGAATGCAGGTGCTTTAGTAACCACAGCGATGATTAAAGGAGAAGGAGACGAAGGCTACCAACGCATACTAGAACGCATTCGATACATTACAAACAACAACACTATTAAAATAAATCAAGCAGTCTATTTATCCGAGAAAGAAACAGGACATCGCAACAGAGGTATGTTTCACCTATTGAAAAACAAAGAATTAATAGACAAAGACGAAGAGGCTTTAAACAACTATTTTAAGCAATGTTCTATAGAAATAGATACAGAAGATTTGGCTAAAATCGCTTATTTCTTTGCAAATGAATGTACTCGATTTGACGGAGACAACAAATACAAAAACAGTTCAATTAGTGAACTACTACTTTCACAAATGCTAACCGCAGGAATGTATGATTACAGTGGTGCTTATTCTAGAAAAATAGGCATACCGTCAAAATCTGGTGTTGGGGGAGGAATCATTGCTGCTGACCCGAAAACAGGATATGGAATTGCTGTTTTTAGTCCTGCTTTAGATTCTCATGGAAATTCTTTAATAGGTTCTAAAATCTTAGAAGACCTTTCTAATAAACTAGGAATTTCATTGTTCAAAAAATAACAATTTCACACTTATTACTCTTTATTATAAAGTGAATATTTAAAACAAAACAGGCTGTATGAATAACATCGTACAGCCTGTTTTTATATAATTATTTTTTATCGTCATCAATATAGATTAACTAAAAAAGTTCCAAGCAACTGTTACTAGAAAGCAAACCAATACTCCATATACAATAGGTAAAAAAGTAGCAACTGTTGTCCATTTAAGGCTATTGGTTTCTTTATAAATTGTATAGATTGTAGTACTACAAGGATTGTGTAACAAGCTAAACAGCATTAAATTGATCCCTGTTAAGGTCGTCCACCCTGCCATTTTAAGTATGTTAGCTATTTCTCCATCAGACACTTCAAACATCACACCAGCTCCTTCACCTAAAGTAGCATCTCCAAGAGTCATAGCCGTTAACATGAGGATTGTTGGAATCACAATTTCATTCGCAGGAATAGCCAATACATAGGCTAAAAGTATCACTCCATTTAATCCTATAATTACAGCGATTGGATTTAAGGCATCAATTGCCCAAACTGCAATACTCGTGTCTCCTATATGCAAATTGCTAATCAACCAAATAATTGCACCCGCTGGAGCTGCAAATACAATAGCTCTCCAAAGAACAATTAGAGTTCTATCGATCAGAGAAGTATAAATAGTCTGAAGAACGGAAGGCGGTCTATATGGTGGTAATTCCAATGTAAAAAACGAAGACTGCCCTTTAAGCAAGGTTTTAGACAACATCCACGATGTAAAAAATGTAAATCCAATTCCCAACACTACAATTGCAATAACAGCTAAAGTAGAAATTGTATGTGACATATAACTAGGCGCCAATGCTCCTATAAAAATAGTTGCCATTAATATCTGAGTAGGCCAACGTCCGTTACACAAAGAAAAATTATTAGTAATAATAGCAATCAATTTCTCACGTGGACTATTGATAATACGAGTAGCAACAACACCAGCTGCATTACATCCAAATCCCATACTCATAGTTAAAGCTTGCTTACCATGAGCTCCAGCTTTGTTAAAAATACGGTCTAGATTAAAAGCAACCCTAGGAAGATATCCAAAATCTTCTAAAAGGGTAAAAAGCGGAAAGAAAATAGCCATCGGAGGTAACATAACCGCTACAACCCACGCTGTAGCTAAATACACTCCATCAATTAAAAATCCACTCAACCACCAAGGAAAACCAATAGAAACAGCCCCTTCTTTCAGCAAGGGGTATAACTGATCCAACAAGAGATAAGATAATGCACTAGATGGGTAATTAGACCCTATAATAGTTAACCACAATATTCCACCAAGCATTAAGAGCATTATTGGAAACCCCCAATACTTACTCGTCACTATATTATCAATAGCACGGTCCACTCTAAAGGCTCTCTGTTGTTCATCGGATTGTACGGTGGTCTTAACTATTTTAAAAACGGTATTGAAGATAGCCTCTGAAAACTTTCTTGAATACTGCATACCATCTTCAGCTCTATAAGCAATAGCTAAATCTAAAACCGGTCGAAAGTTATCCTTATTTATTTTCGTAGAAAGCTTCCCAGAGCTCAAGGCTGTACTAATGCTCTCATCATTCTGAAGCAATCTCATTGCTAACCAAGAACGACTTGGCAATGTATTATCTAAGCTATACAAAGCATTACTCACCTCATATAACGCTTTTTGCATTTCACTCGGAATACCTTTTATTTCATGTTTCTCTGGTACTATTTTACCAGTAGCCACTTGATGTATTGCCAATAATAAATCGGAAATTCCTTCTTTTTTTCTAGCAGAAGTAGCAATCACAGGGACTCCTAAATCTTTAGATAAACTACGCACATCAACCACTACTCCATGTCTAGTTGCTTCATCTATTAAATTCAAACAAACCACCACTTTTGAGGTGATTTCTTGAATCTGTAGAACCAAGCTCAAATGACGTTCTAATCTTCCTGCATCCACTACTACTACCGTAACATCTGGCTTACCAAACAGAATATAATCTCTCGCGACTTCTTCATCTTCCGAGTTAGAAAGCAAAGAATAAGTTCCTGGTAAATCAACCAATTGATATTCGTGTTCTTTATAAGAAAAATTTCCTTTAGCACTGCTTACGGTCTTTCCAGGCCAGTTTCCCGTATGTTGTTTTAAGCCAGTTAAAGCATTAAAAATGGTGCTTTTTCCTGTATTTGGATTTCCCGCTAAAGCAATGGTATAATCATATTTAGAAGAACTCTCCCCTAATGGACGTAAATCCGAAGTAGTATTAAGTTCACAAACCTCACAAGCATTTTTTAGCATGATGTTTCCTCCTTTCCATTCTCAACAATAATTTTATCTGCATCTATTTTTCTCAAAGAAATCAGGGTATTATGAATCATAAAAGCCATTGGATCTCCCAAGGGACTTATGTTTTGTAATTCCACCAAAGCACCAGGCACAAAACCCAAATCCAAAAAACGTTGATAGACCTCGTTTGTGCAGTTAGTATCTATACTAACTATTCTCGACTTCTCACCTTTCTTTAATGCAGACAATAACATTGCTTATGTTTTAGTTCTGCAAAATTACAAAATTAGACTTGTCTAATAAAATATTTAGTGTGTTTTATTATTTCACTATAACCTCCTCTATCCTACACTACCTACTAGAAACAAAAAACCATCCTTAATAAGGATGGTTCCAGTTTATATAATTTTTTAAACATTTTTAAAAGCATTCTCAAATGGAACCCTATACATCAAACTTCTTCCAAGAGTGACCTCATCAGCATATTCCAATTCATCTCCCACCGCTATTCCTCTAGCGATAGTAGAAGTGATGATATTACAATCTTTTATCTGCTTAAAAATATAAAAATTAGTAGTATCTCCTTCCATAGTAGAACTTAATGCAAAAATAATCTCTTTTACATTACCTGCTTTTACTTTTTCTACTAATGAAGTAATATTTAACTGACTTGGACCAATCCCATCCATCGGAGAGATCTTTCCACCTAACACGTGGTAAACACCTTTATACAATTGTGTATTCTCCAATGCCATAACATCACGTACATCTTCCACTACACAAATAGTCTGATGATCACGGTGATTATTTGAGCAAATATCACACATATCTATATCCGAAATTGTAAAACAACTTTTACAGAACTTAATATCGTGTCTCATCTTCATAAGTGCTTCGGCAAGATGTGTAGTTCGATCTGGATTCTGCTTTAATAAATGCAACATCAATCGCAAAGCAGTTCTTTTCCCAACTCCAGGAAGTTGCGACATTTCGTCTACTGCTTTTTCTAATAATTTTGAAGGAAATTCCATGCTGCAAAGATAATTAAAAACTCGAAACTCTATCTTGTATACTCCCTTCCAATCTCCGATTTTAAGCTAGAAGAATTCAGAAACACAAAAATGCAGAAAAGCCTACTATACACCTTAAAAATAAGTATTTTTGAGAATTGACATTAGAAAAACCGCTATGACACCAACCACCATTATTTTAATCATTGTTATTTATTTCGGAATGCTATTGTTTATATCGCATTTCATCAGTCGAAAGGACAGTAGTAACGATGCTTTTTTTATGGCAAATAGAAATGCCAAGTGGTATTTGGTTGCTTTTGGAATGATCGGAACAGCGCTTTCAGGCGTTACTTTCATATCAGTGCCTGGAGAAGTTGGTGCTCCAAGTGGAGAGCAATTTAAATACTTTCAATTCATACTTGGTAATGCTGTAGGTTTTCTAATTACAGCTACAGTTTTACTTCCGCTATATTACAAATATAATTTAGTATCTATTTACACTTATATAGAGCAAAAGCTAGGTTATTACAGCTATAAATCAGCCGCTACTATCTTCTTACTCAGTCGAACTATCGGATCTGCCTTTAGACTTTATCTAGTGGTTATTGTTCTCCAACGCTATGTATTTGACCATTTTGGAGTTCCATTTTTTGCAACTGTTCTTTTAGCACTTGCATTGATTTATGCTTATACCTATAAAGGAGGTTTGAAAACCATTATAATCACCGATACGCTACAGACATTTTTCTTGGTATCATCGGTTATTTTTACCATAATTTTCATTTGTCACAGCCTTGATTTGAATGCGCTTGAAGCCTTCGAAACTATTAAAGAAAGCAACTATTCAAAGGTGTTTTTCTTTGAAGATTTTATGGGAAGTAAATACCATTTTGTCAAACAGTTTCTAGGGGGTGTTTTTGTTACTCTAGCAATGGTAGGTTTAGATCAAGATTTGATGCAAAAGAATTTAAGTTGTAAAAACATAAAAGAAGCACAAAAAAACATGTATTCTTTCACTGCCATTTTTGTAGTAATCAACCTATTCTTTTTAGGTGTTGGAGCTTTATTATATGTTTATGCCTCTCAGAAAGGAATAGAAGTTCCAGTAGATACCATTACAGGAAAACCGCGAACAGATTTACTTTTCCCGGAAATAGCCTTCAACCACTTAAGTTTAATTCCTTCCATTATATTCTTACTTGGTCTAACGGCAGCTACTTTCGCGACAACCGATTCAGCTCTTACGGCCTTAACCACCTCTTTTTGTATTGATTTCTTAGGAATGGATAAACCAGAAAATGTTCATAAGACATCTAATGTTTGGAAAAGAAAATGGGTACACCTTAGTTTTTCTTTCTTAATGTTTTTGGTAATAATCATCTTTAATATCATCAATGACGCTTCTGTAGTCAGTATGATTTTCAAAATAGCCTCTTATACTTATGGTCCACTATTAGGTTTATTTGCATTTGCGATATTCTTTAAACACAGACGAGTTCGCGACGTTCTTGTCCCTGCTATTTGTATCGTTTCTCCCCTAATCACACTTTGGATAAGCAGCAATTCAAACATCCTTTTTGGCAACTATGTCTTCGACAATGAACTCATCATAGTAAATGGAAGTATTACGTTTCTTTTGCTTCTTGTGAGTAGTAAGAGAATGATGTCTGAACAGAAATAATTGAGATTGCGGGTCAAGCCCGTAATGACTAGTGAGAATAAAAACAGTTCTACTTTCAATTATCCAATGACACAACCTCCCCACTAGACTCACTTTGGATAACGAAGCCAATGGAAAATAGTAAACTGTTGTCCTCTGTACCTAATTTTTATCTCCTAATCAATACTGTCCAATACGCAATAGAACCAAAGTACAGGCTTCTATATAAGATATACCCTTTTCATCTAATTTTTTATAGAACTCAGGATTTTCAGTACCTGGATTAAACACCACTCGTTTTGGTTTTAGACTTAAGACATAATCATAATAATCCACTTGTCTTTTGGGATTTAAATAGAGTGTAACTGTATCAACTCCTTCGAACGAAAGGGGTTCTGTTTCAATCGACACACCTGCTACTTCACCTTTTTTGAGTCCAATTGCTACAACTGGGTGTCTAAACTCTCTAAGCATAGAAATCGCTTTAAACGAATATCTTTCAGGATTTGTAGAAGCTCCTATAACTAATGTCTTTTTCATAATGAATTCTTTTATCCCTAAAGTTACAGAATATTCTACAATTCAATAAATATAAAATTCGAAAAAAGAGAGTCTTTTAAAATGAAAACGCTTGATCTTACATGACTTTTCGAAGCAGTCTTTTTTAATTATTTATACACTATGACAATTATCATATGTTATTAAATGGGCTGGCTATAATTTTACATCAAATTAAAAAAATTCGCTATGAAGAAAATTATTTTGACAGCAATTAGCTTGTGCTTATTTACAATAGGTACAGGATTCGCACAAGAAAAAGAGAATTCAGAAAAGGAATTTGACAGATGGCAAATGCGCCTTAGAGGAGTCGGAGTAATTCCACACAATCGAGCAGATATTGGTGTTATTGGAGGAAATATCGATGTTTCAAACAACTTTATTCCTGAATTAGATTTCACTTACTTTTTTACAAAAAACATTGCAGCAGAATTAATATTAGGAACTACAAAACATTCTGTTGAGGCAAATAAAACTGCAGTCGGTGATTTAGACTTAGGTTCGGTTTACTTACTTCCTCCTACTTTAATGATTCAATATCACCTTCAAGCAGGAGAGGTTTTCAAACCTTATGTTGGAGTTGGGGCTAACTATACTGTTTTTTACAATGAAAAATCAGGAGTAGCAAATGGCATTACTTATGACAACGCATTTGGTTATGGTTTTCAAATAGGTTTTGACATTGATTTAAGCGACAAATTCTTTATCAATCTAGATTTCAAAAAACTATTCTTAGAAACAGATGTTACAGTAGATGCTTCTAACCTTAATGGTGGAGCAGCTCTAAACATACCTGCAAAAGTAAAACTAGACCCTATGTTATTAGGTTTCGGCCTAGGAATGAGATTCTAGTTGTTTTTAGATTATTACCATTGTTTTTTTAAAGATCGCTTTTACAGCGATCTTTTTTATTCTAGCTAATTTTCCCGAAGTTTGCTTCGAAATTAAAAATGAGAAATGGGAAAAGAGATTTCGTTCAAAAACATCAATGCTTTAGCAATACCAGCCATTTTTGCAGGTATTTCAGAATCAGTAATCTCTTTAACTGATATTGCCATTGTGGGTAATATAAAAGAAAATGGAGTCGAAGCATTGGCTGCTGCCGGTTTGGTGGGTTCTTTTCTAACAGCGATTATCTGGGTGGTCGCTCAAACCAAAACTTCCATTTCTGCAACGGTCTCACAACATTTGGGGGCCAATCGCATTTATGCTGTAAAAACCCTCGTTCCTCAAGCCATTGCTTTTAATTTTATACTCAGCATTGCAATTTTAATAAGTACTACCCTATTTTCAAATTTAATCTTTAAAGCCTATAATGCGGAAGGTTTAATATTAGAATATGCAGTAGATTACTATAATATAAGAGCTTTGGGCTTTCCGCTAACACTAATAACATTTGCTCTTTATGGTGTTTTTAGAGGTTTGCAAAACACCCTATGGGCTATGAAATGTAGCTTAGTAGGAGCTTTTTTAAATGTGATTCTAGACTTTGCTTTCGTTTTTGGAATAGATGGTTTTATTCCCGCAATGCATCTTAAAGGTGCAGCCTATGCTAGTTTAATTGCCCAATTTGTAATGTTTGCCATGGCTCTTTATTACTATCTATACAAAACTCCTTTTACTCTAAAACTGCGTAAAAAAATAAACCCTTCTCTTAAGCCATTGATTATAATGAGCTTTAACTTTATTCTCAGAACAGCCACTCTCAATATTGCAATATATATGGCAAATGCTTATGCAACTGGTTATGGTAAAGAATACATCGCCGCACAAAGTATTCTAATGAATATATGGTTATTCTTTTCTTTCTTTATCGACGGTTATGCAAGTGCGGGGAATGCAATGGCAGGAAAGTTAGTAGGTCAAAATAATTATATGGGTTTGTGGAATTTAAGCAAACGCATCAGTCGATATTCTATCATAGTTTCTGTTGTATTAATTTTATTATGTGCTGTTTTCTATAAACCAATTGGCTTGCTTTTTAATCAAGACCCAGAGGTGATTCACATTTTTACTACTGTGTTTTGGATTGTCTTAATCATGCAGCCTATAAATACGCTCGCCTACATATATGACGGGATTTTTAAAGGAATGGGTGATGCTAAACTTTTGAGAAACAACTTGTTTTTTGCCACCTTCTGTGGTTTCATCCCTACCCTATTACTATTTGATTATTTAGATTTTAAACTATATAGTGTTTGGTTTGCTTTTGCTGTATGGATGGCATGTAGAAGCTTTCCTCTTATGTATATTTTTAAACGAGATTACGTTCAACGATAAGCAGTGCAACATCGTTGCAAACATCCATTGACACTAGTCTATTGTTTCTAGAGACGGTATATTTGTATATACTTTTAAAACTGCTAATTATGTTTAAAGAAAATAAAAAACGTTCTCAAGTTCACAATCATGGACATAAAGATCATAAAAAACACTCTATGGATGACGGACACGATCATAGCCATGATGAGATTAACTTTGATGAACAAGAAGCTACTTTAGGATTTAAAGATTTCTTACCCGGCATAATCAGTTTTATTATAATGATTACTGGTATCGTTATGGATCAATTAGAAATAAGCTTTTTTCAAGGTTTCTTACGATTCTCTTGGTATTTAGTCGCTTATCTTTATGTTGGACTATCTGTTATTATTAAAGCATATAAATCCATACTAAAAGGAGAGGTATTTAATGAGTTTTTCTTAATGAGTATTGCCACCATTGGAGCATTTGCCATTGGGGAATATTCCGAAGGTGTTGCGGTAATGCTCTTTTACTTTGTAGGAGAATTATTTCAAGAGGCAGCAGCTAATAAAGCTAAATCAAGTATCCAAGCGCTTTTAGATATTCGCTCAGATGAAACTACCGTAATCCGAAATGGAGAAGCAATTGTAGTAGATCCAAAAGAAGTTGAGACAGATGAAATCATTAGAATCAAAGTAGGAGAAAAAGTTTCTTTAGATGGTGTATTACTATCTAAAGAAGCCGCATTTGACACAGCAGCGCTAACAGGAGAAAGTAAACCTGATACAAAAAGAACAGGGGAAAGTGTTTTAGCTGGAATGATTAACCTCAACACTGTTTGTGAAGTAAGAGTAACCGCTGCATATGCTGATACTAAACTATCACAGATTCTTACGATGATTCAAGATGCTACGGCTAAAAAATCTAAGACTCAGTTATTTATTACTCGATTTGCAAAAATATACACACCAATAGTAGTACTACTCGCAACTATACTAACATTTGCACCTGCATTATTTGTAGAGAACTATGTTTTTCAAGATTGGCTCTATAGAGGATTGGTATTTTTGGTAATATCTTGTCCATGTGCTTTGGTAATCTCTGTTCCATTAGGATACTTTGGGGGAATTGGACTCGCTTCGCGCAACGGTATTCTTTTTAAAGGGAGTAACTATTTAGATGTTATGACTGAAATCGATACGGTTGTTATGGATAAAACTGGAACACTGACAAAAGGAGTATTTACCGTTCAAGAGGTAAATCCAAAGAACTATTCACAGGAAGAACTCTTAGTATTCGCAGCAAGTTTAGAAGAGCATTCTACACACCCGATTGCAACTGCAATTACAGCTTATGTAAAAAAACTATATCCAAACAATTCATTCGAAGCAAAGGAGATTGAAGAGATTGCTGGACATGGATTAAAGGGTACTATTGACGGAAAAACAATTTTAGCGGGAAATGCAAAGCTTTTAGACAAGTTTGGAATAACTTATCCAGACGAGGTAAAAGATATCGTGGAATCCATCGTACTTGTTGGAATAAACCAAACTTATGCAGGTTATATAACAGTAGCGGATGAAATTAAAGATGATTCCAAAGAAGCTATTGAACAACTTCACGCCATGGGTATTAAAACGGTTATGTTAAGTGGAGATAAAACCAGTATTGTCGATAAAGTTGCCAAAGAATTAAACATAGACACTGCCTTTGGAAACTTATTGCCTGATGACAAAGTTAGACATGTAGAAGAACTAAAAAAACAGGGAAGAAAAATAGCATTTACAGGAGATGGAATCAATGATGCACCTGTATTAGCGCTTTCAGATGCGGGATTAGCAATGGGAGGTTTAGGTAGTGATGCTGCCATTGAAACCGCTGATATTGTAATTCAAAACGACCAACCGAGTCGTATTCCGCTAGCCATAAGAATAAGCAAGAAAACGAGAAAAGTCGTAATTCAAAACATTACGTTAGCCATTGGTGTAAAAGTAATCGTGTTGGCTTTAGGTGCATTGGGAGAAGCAAATCTTTGGGCGGCTATTTTTGCTGATGTTGGTGTATCACTAATTGCAATACTCAACTCTGTTCGTATTCAATTTTCTAGAATCAAATAATATAATTTAAATCAAGAGGTTGCCCTTTTTTGGACAGCCTCTTTTTCTTTAAAAAGGCCTTCTTATCCTTTTGAAATAAGAAATCGCGGTGTTAATGGAAACTCTATACATCCAGGTTGAGAACTTACTATCTCCTTTAAAGTTTTTATACGATTTCCATAATTGATACAAGATTTCTTGATATAGGTGTTCTTGTTCAACTACTGTATCCATTTTATATAAAATTCCCTTGTGTAGTTGTATCTGATTTAAAAAAATCTTGTTCAACAGTTTTATCCACGTATGGTTAAGATTGATTATTCTATTTTATATAAGTCTACAAATAATTGTCCTTTATCATTCAAAGACTTTTAAATTATTCTTTCTAAGAAGTAAGTACACAAAAAGAAGAAACGTTACAAAAGAATTTTATTATTAATTAAAAATGCCCAAAAAAGTCAAATCTATTTTGGGCATTCTAATTTTATAAAAGTAAATCTATTTAAATTCTTTTATTTAAACCTCCTAGTCAATAAAAAACAGATTTATCAATACAAACTACTTTAAATATACCAATACATTTTTCGTAGAAGCGTCTTCATATTCCTTCTCTCTTTGTTCTTCAACATGATCTGTAAATAATATCCCATTAAGATGGTCCATTTCATGTTGCATTATTACAGCTGTAAAACCCTCTACAACTTCTTGAAAATGTTTCCCCTCTAAGTCAAAATACGTGATTTGAATGGCATAACTTCTATAAACTGTATCATAGGCTTCTGCAATAGACAAACAACCTTCTTCTCCCTTTCTTAATATCTTTGAATACCAAACTATTTCAGGGTTTACAAAAAATTCAAAAGGTTGTTCTGGCTTATCTAATCGTTGTGCCAAAAACACTCTTCTATTAATGCCTATTTGTGGTGCCGCAATTCCTACTCCAGGTTTGTTTTCATCTGTCACCGTTTGAAGCATACGATTTATCAACTCCTTCAAAACAGTATCTTTAGGATCTAACTCTAAGTTATCTGCTCTTAAAACTATTAAATCTTGTTCATCGGAAGTTTGTAAAACACGTAAAGGTTCGCTCTTATCACCAGATAGAATAAGGTTTTTTTCCGCTGTACTAATAGGGATATAGGTTTTCATATCTTTTGTATTCTTGTCTATAATTTGTAAGCAATGATGCTCCTACAATAAAATTAAACATTATTCCTTTTCACCAGAAGAAATTACTTGACTATTCTCTCTTTCTTCAGTCTTTGGATTCAAAGCTTCTTGTTTCTCTACTCCTGTTTCTTCAGGCAATGTAGGTGGTATGTCGTGTATTGATTCAACATCACTACCTGCGTCATCTTCATCATCATAGTCTGTTTTTCCTAAAACATCACTTGGCTTGTATCTACCTATCTTAATTTTAAAATTATCTGATGTCCCCGTAATACGCATTGGTACTCCAATGATTCCCAACGGAGGTAGTCCTAAGCGCAATCCTATGTTCAATTCACCATCCAAACTCACTTGTCCCTCAAAACGAGGTCTAAACCCTGCCATTTTCATTTTGGTTCTATCTATAGTTAAAACATTATCTTCAATAGTAGACAGAATAGCAACATCAGATACTTCTCCATTTTCAAAAGAAGAACTTTCAGCTTTTTCACCAATAGCACCTAAAAGCTTAAATCCTTTAAATTGAATGTTATCTAAACTCAATGTTCCCCCTCCTTTTAAGCTATTCATAACTGGCATCATATTCTTATCTAATCCTCCGCCTAATGCATAGTCTAAGGAAACTTGTCCATAAGCATCTTTTGCCATACTTACCATTTCTCTAAATAAAGCAATCTCATTATATGCTCGTTGAATATCGAATTCGGATGCTTTAATAGTATAGTTAAATGATGCTTTTTTAAGTCCTTCTGGCTTATAATCCCCAGACATATTCACTTTAGTTCCAATTAGTCCGAAAATAGTTTCTTTTAAAACTATTCTTCCACCATCTAACTTTAAGTCTCCAGTAAAATCTGTCAACAAATAGTCTGTGTATTTTATCTTATCTGCTTTTGCATGAAAGTTTATATTCAAATTTGATGGGACTTGAATCACACCTGAACCTGCCGATGAAACACTTGTACTTGATTTTGATGAGCTTTTCGGATCTGCAAAAACCATAAATTCATCAACATTCATATAGGCTGTCTCTAAGTTAAACTCTCCTCTTAATGTATCTTGATTGAACATATAATCTATAACGTTAGTTAAATATCCATTCATGCTAAACTTAGAACTACCGTATTGCGCTTCAAACTGCTCAAACTTCATTTTCTCTTTGAAGAATTTAAACTTTCCTTTTTTAACCCAAAGTGGATTGGGAAACAAGTCAGATTCGACCCATATATTCGATACTTCAAAACTACCTCCATTTTTCAATTTGTCAAAGTTTCCATTTATAGCATCACTTTGAAGTCCACTTAAAAACAAGTTAGTTATCAACTTCCCTTTAATATCAAGTCCTTCTATCTTAAATAGCTTATAGAAACTATCTAGGTTTAATGTTCCTTTTGAACGAACATTGTAATTCAGGTCATTTAAATTATAGAGACTTGCTGCTAACTCAAAAGGTTCTCCTCCAATTTTAAAATTAATCGGCAAGACTCTAATAGTCAAATCTCTTAATGACCCTCTTTTACTATTAACAATGGTATGAATATGAATATCTTCAATTGGCAGATCTGGAACACGATCGAACTTAATCATTCCATTCTCCATTTTGAATTCTACGTTGACTATTGGATATCTTTTTCTTTTTGGTTCAAAAGAACCGTTTATAGAACCATCAACATCTATTAACCCTTTTAACTCTATTCCTTCAATAGGCATAAATTGTTTAAGATTATCTAAATCTACTTTTGCCTTTAAAGACCCTTCCATATCAAAATTTCGAAGATTCTTTATCTTTCCTTGTGCATTGATTCGATTATCCATAGCCAACAACTCTAAGTTAGCCAAGTCAATTGTTATGTTTTTAATAAGCGAATCTTTAGCAACAGCAGTAACATCTAGATTTACCTCTTTTATCGCTTCAGGTAGCTGTTCGAATTTAAAATAACCTTTATCGAGTTTTAAATTAAAATCAAATTTAGGAATACTAGCAATAATTGTATCTCGAACCGTTTTCCTTAAATATTTCTTCTCTTGGATTCCTTTCGTATAAACACCCTCTGCGGTTCCCTCAAGGAGTAATTCGCCACTCATATCAAAACCTTTTAATCCTACCGCTTTTGTAAACAGCTCTAAATCGGTATTAACAGAAACATCCGTTTTAAGTTCCAAACGATCTAGTCCAGTAGATTGATATTGTAATTTACTTTCCTTTCCATTTAGCTTGAAAGAAAGGGATGGGATATCAATGCTATTCTTTTGAAAATCTAAACTCGGCATTTTAAAACTAGCCGTGAAATTCAAATTAGTTAAAGGCTTATTTAATTCCCCATGTTGAAAGAAACCATTTTCAATAGTCAATCCAAAATCCAAGTCAGGACTTAAACTATCTGCTATAACATACTTACCTTCTAATTTAAAATTAGCTTCAACTTTTCCTTCTATTTTTGTTTTGTCCAACCACTCTTGATATTCAGGAGGAACTAGTGAAAACAATTCAACTAGATTAGCCTTCGTAGTTTGAATGTCGAACAACATATCATACCCATTCTCTATAAATCCAAAAAATCCTTTAAAATTTACTGGAAGCTCTTTAATTTTAATATCACTTCGATTAAATCCAAAGCGCAAAGATTCAGTATTTACAGTAGTTTCTAAATCAGCTGCAATGGGTTTTTCTTTTATGTAGTGAACACCATCAAAATTGAAATCAAATGACTTAATAAGTGCTTTACTCTTTAGATCGAAAACAGCATCACTCATATTCCCGCTCCCAACATATTCAAAATCATCTGCAACAAAACTTATTTTCCCTGCTAAATCATTGTAAATAACATTTGCACTCTTAATGTATATTTGATTAATTTTTAAATCAAACGCCCCTTCTGATTCTTCTTTTTCATCTTGTGTATTGAAAATATCATAATTAGCTAATCCTTCTTCTGTCACTAAAATTCGAATAGAAGGTTCTTCAATAAAGATTTTATCAAAGTTCAAAGCACTTTTAAAAAGTCCCATCAAGTCGATTCCTAAACTCAATGATTTAGCTTCAAACATTGGTTCAGTCATTGTTTCATCTAAAACAACACCTCCAATAACAGGGTTTTCAATAGTAGCGGTTAAAGTAGGGAACTCTTTAAAAAATGACAAGTCGATTCTTTCAAACTCTACCTCTCCTTTTATTTGTTCTTTAATAAGAACTCTTACCTCATCATTTATCCTATCGATAAAAAGTTTAGGGACTATAAACATCAGGCCTAATAACAAAACAACAAGGCCAATCAACACCAACAAGACTCTTTTAACAATGCCTTTATACCTACTATTCATACTCAAACTAACTTATTAAAAATTTACGCAAATTAACGGTTTTTTTAGGTAAAAGCCTTGTAAACACAGCAATATATTTGAAGGAAGAATTCTGATTTCTAAGCGATAAATTTAAACTAAAAGGTAAAAAAGTATTGAAATATATTCTGATAAACCATCTAAAAACAGATTCACTTTTGATATTAATCCTGTTTGATGAATCATCTTTCAAAAAGAAAAGATTTGAGGTGTCTGATAATATTATTAATAATAGACCTTCTACTAAAATTTCACCTCAACAATAGTATTAATCATGTTAGATATAGAATATCGTTTTTTAAAAATAAGAACTGATTTCACATGAGATAAACCAGAAAAAACAATTCATCTAACAAGAATTATTAAAGCAATAAAGTAAACTGAAGATCATGTAGAAAAAATAAAAGTAGCAAATTATCAGTTATCATATTACAAACGAATCGATTATTAATAACTATTTTACAAGTGCACACCCCTTTTAAACCAAAAGAAGTCCCTCTAAAGGGACTTCTCAATATTACTATTCTGCACCACTAACCACAAAAAAATCGTCATTTCCTGGACAAGTGTGACAATAAAGAATCGGAGTAGCACTCAATACTTTTACCGTAGATGGAAACTTACCATTATCACATAGATAACCTTGAATATAAGCTCTAGCCGATCCCTCATACCAATGAATATCTGGCCCCATATAAAAAGACAGCTTATATTTTACACCTGAAAACTGAATAGGCAATAGAGACCCATCAGTACATTTAGGAATAAAATCAGCAATAATCATGTGAGTTACTGATGTGTTTGGATTAAATCCCCCACCACTTTGAGCAAAAGTGCCGAACGAAAACATGACAAAGGTCAATAAAAATAATTTTTTCATAATTAATGAATTTTAGGTTAAACTCAAATATATGATTTTTACATCAACAATCCACACTATAGGACTAATATTTCATCAAACTCATTACGAATAAATTACAAAAAAAATTGTACCTTAAAACGGAGAGAAGCAATAAATATCAAATCGAAATAGTCGCTATAGGATCATTAATAGTTTCCACTATGCAGCTATGATTACAATGTTCTAATCAACAAAACTTAACACAATGAAAGATTCAGAAAGGACTTACAGGACAATCTCACTATTTAAAAGGAAAATTCAGAATTGATCTGAAGAAAATTGGCATTCCATCAATTCTTAGCTATTCAACTTACTCAGAAAAAAGAACTAGACTTATCCACACTCTACCCTAATCGAGAAATTAAATAGTCCATAAAAGCAAATTAAAACATTAGAGAGCACCTCCAACAGAGAAAACAAGTACAAATGATACACTACCTAATAAATAGACAGCCTAATATTTTATTACTCATTTATTGAGCAAAAAACTCATTCTCAAACACCTTTTGATTTATACAATCCCATAAGCCCCACTTTAAGAGAATTTTTAAAGAAAAACGGAAAGTATAGAAAACAAAAAAGCCCTTGAATATCAAGGGCTTTAGTGGTGATCCAGCCAGGATTCGAACCTGGGACCTACTGCTTAGAAGGCAGTTGCTCTATCCAGCTGAGCTACTGGACCTAACTATTTTGTTAGGATTTTTTTGTCGGGGTGGCAGGATTCGAACCTGCGACCTCCTGGTCCCAAACCAGGCGCGATGACCGGGCTACGCTACACCCCGAAAACAAGTGGAGAGACAGGGACTCGAACCCTGGCGACAGTCACCCGTCGACAGATTAGCAATCTGCTCCGTTACCACTCCGGCACCTCTCCGCTTTTGCTCTAGAGATTAACTCTCTTTTGCGGTTGCAAATCTAGTACTACTTTTAATACTTTGCAAGCTTTTTTTAAAAAAAAATAATCTTTTTTTAAAACTCTCAGCAAAGCTATTAACATTCAACTAAATAGGGTTTAAATATTTTTTAAACTTTATTTTCGCTACTGTTAATCAAGTATGACGCACTATGTGATATGAACTTTTAAGATTGCAAATATAAGGTTTATTTCAGTATAATCACTAAATTCGCAGTTCAAACTTATTAAATACTATTAATTATGAATAAAAAAATTGTAATTGTCTCAGCAGCAAGGACTCCTATAGGGAGCTTTATGGGATCACTTTCTACAGTTCCTGCTCCAAAGCTTGGTGCAGCAGCTATAAAAGGTGCTTTAGACAAAATCAATTTAGATATAAATCTAGTTGATGAAGTAATAATGGGGAATGTTGTTCAAGCAGGAGTTGGACAAGCTCCAGCTCGTCAAGCTGCATTATTTGCTGGATTATCAAAAAATGTTCCTTGTACTACTATTAATAAAGTATGTGCTTCTGGAATGAAAGCTATCATGCAGGCTGCTCAAGCAATCGCTGCAGGAGATGCTGAAGTAATTGTTGCAGGTGGTATGGAAAACATGAGCATGATTCCTCACTACGTTCAAATGAGAACTGGAAACAAATTTGGCCCATCAACTTTAGTAGACGGAATGCAAAAAGACGGTCTAACCGATGCATATGACAATAACGCTATGGGAGTTTCTGCAGATCTATGTGCTTCTAAATACGAAATCACTCGTGAAGAACAAGACGCTTTTGCTATCCAATCTTATACTCGTTCTTCTAAAGCATGGGAAGAAGGTAAATTCGACAATGAAATTGTTCCAGTTGAAGTACCTCAACGCAGAGGTGAACCTATCATCGTTTCTAAAGACGAAGAGTTCACTAATATTAAATTAGAAAAAGTAGCTTCTCTTAACCCAGCTTTCACCAAAGAAGGAACGGTTACAGCTGCAAACGCATCGACTATTAATGACGGAGCAGCAGCAGTAATAGTAATGAGTGAAGAAAAAGCAAAATCTCTTGGACTAAAACCATTAGCTTACATTACTGGATATGCTGATGCGGCACAAGAACCAGAATGGTTTACAACTGCTCCAGCAAAAGCACTTCCAAAAGCACTAGACAAAGCAAATATCTCAATTAGTGATGTAGATTTCTTTGAATTCAACGAAGCTTTTGCAGTTGTTGGGTTAGCAAATGCTAAAATCCTTAACTTAGATAACAATAAAGTTAACGTTAATGGAGGAGCAGTAGCATTAGGTCACCCACTAGGATGCTCAGGTGCTCGTATAGTAGTTACATTATTAAACGTTCTAGAACAAAACAATGCTAAAACTGGAGCTGCTGCAATCTGTAATGGTGGTGGTGGCGCTTCTGCTATTGTAATTGAAAGAATCTAGTTAAACTTTATTTTTAATATTTAATAAAAGATGAGTTTTGGAAATCAAAACTCATCTTTTACTTTTGTAATAAAATCAGAATTTTATGTTTGCCATTTGCAACCTTGCTATCGTACCACTTAGATTAGAACCCACAGACGTAAGTGAAATGGTTACCCAAGTTCTTTTTGGTGAATATTTCACCATCTTAGAACAAACCCCAAAATGGTCTAAAATAGAACTAAGCTTTGACAAATATCAAGGATGGATAGACAATAAGCAATTCCAATCTATTACAGAAGAAGAATACTTAAACCTAAACAAAGAGACCCCAATCTATAGTGCAGACCTGATAGACTTCATAAGCTCTCCAAATCATAGTTTACTACCTATTCCATTAGGTAGCTTATTAAACCATCTATCAAAACCTAAAATAAACACACAGCTGTTCGAATTTGATGGAAACAGCACACAAGGACTAAAACCCAAATCCAATTTATTAGAAACCGCATTTATGTACTTAAATGCCCCATACCTATGGGGAGGTAAAACCCCATTTGGAATTGACTGCTCCGGCTTCACCCAGATGGTATATAAATTAAACGGCTATTCTATACCAAGAGACGCATCACAGCAATCATTAATTGGAGAAGCATTAAGCTTCATAGAAGAAAGCGAAGTAGGTGATTTAGCATTTTTTGATAATGACGAAGGAAACATTGTACATGTAGGAATTATCATGGAAAACAACTACATCATCCATGCACACGGAAAAGTAAGAATAGACAGACTTGATCACTTAGGAATCTACAACGTAGATACTGGCAGACACACACACAAACTTCGTGTAATAAAGAAGATTATTTAAATCCAATCAAACAAGTGCCAGACAGGTTGTATAAAAAAAACCTATCAACTTTTAATTAAAAAGTCAATAGGTTTTAATAATGTGACTACGATCAGATTCGAACTGACACGTCTTTCAACACCACCCCCTCAAGATGGCGAGTCTACCAATTTCTCCACGTAGCCATTATCTAAAAAAAAACAATCTTAGTTTTTCTAAACGAGCCACAAATGTAGTTTTTTTTACAATACCGAAAAAACTTTTCTCTACAAACAGCCTCAAATAAACAAAACAATATTAAACAAAAAAAGCTCCCTTTTTCAAGGAAGCTTTTACAGCTTGTGGGAGGGACTCGAACCCACGACCTGCTGATTACAAATCAGCTGCTCTAGCCAGCTGAGCTACACCGGCAAAATGAAAATTGTTAAAGACTTTAGTTTACAGTTTTTATTAAAAAAACATTTAAAACCTGAGCCAGTGGAGGGACTCGAACCCACGACCTGCTGATTACAAATCAGCTGCTCTAGCCAGCTGAGCTACACCGGCAACTCCCATTTTGCGATTGCAAAGATAGCACAGTTTTCAATCTATCCAAACAAAAATCAAACATTTTACAAATAAAAATAGACCTTATTTTCTTAACTTTTGATAATCAATAAAATACCAATTAAAAAAAATAAAAAATATTTTATCTTCACAACATATGTAGTAAAATATTTCTATCTCTTAAAAAACAAAGTCACAACTCCCTACTCTATCACACCATATAATAGAAAAGAATCCGTTTACAGACCGCTTCCTGACAAATCAACCTTCTTCCTCCTACCTTCAAATAAAAGTGCTTAAAAGCCACAAAAAAAGCCCTCTTAAAACAAGAAGGCTCATATCTTAACGGAGTACAATTTAACTCCTATAATAAAAACATTAAATCACCTTAGTGACAATAACGTAATTTAATTATAGTGCGTTTAATTTTTCAACTAATCCTCCAGCAACAACTTCTAAATCTTTATAGATTTGATTGAAATGTGCTTTTTTATTTTCAACATTTTTCGCATTGATGCGTTCTACTAAAGAATCAAAAGCAGTCAAAGCCTCTTCAATCAAAGCATTTGATTCAACAGTTGGCCCTTCAGTTGCAGCTAATTCATGAATGTATACTGCTTGAATAATATCACCCAATACATAGTGAATATCTTTTTTTAAATTTTTAACACTTGCCATTATAATAACTTTTAAATATTTGTGCTTGCAAAGCTACAACTTTAATACCATAGTATTGTTTAAGAAATAAATATTTCTAACAATGTAGCCTCTCCTTGTATCTTATACTGATTTAAAGAAGCAGGCATTAAAATAGTATCCCCTTTTTTAAATGAAAAACTCTCACCCTCCTCTAGTAAGATAATTGTACACGCACCTTCTGTACAAACATAGAGATAAAACGTATCTTGTTTTTTATTTGGCATATACGTCCCTAAAAGAGGAACATAATTAACAGTAAAAAACGGACAATCGACCACTAAATTATCTTTATTGAGTTCCTTTTCATAGTGCAACTCAACATTCTTAGGAGAATAATTGATAGCTTCTAAAGCTTGAGAAATATGAAGTTCTCTAGAATTACCATCACTATCCAAACGATCCCAATCATATACTCTATAAGTAATGTCCGAAGCTTGCTGAATCTCTGCCAACAACACACCAGCCCCTATTGCATGAACAGTTCCAGTCTCAATAAAAAAAACATCACCTTCTTTAACCGGTATTTCATTAAGAATTGAAGGTAGAGTCTTAGCCTCCATATGTTTTAAATAATCCTCCTCATTAACCCCTTCTTTGAAATCAACCACTATTCGTGCACCTGGATTAGCCTGCATCACGTACCACATTTCTGTCTTACCAAAAGAATCATGACGTTTTCTTGCCAATTCATCATTAGGATGCAACTGTATCGACAAATCTTCTTTAGCATCCAAAAACTTGAACAACAAAGGAAACTGTTTACCAAAAACGCTATAAACTGATTCACCCAAAATCTCAATAGGATACTTAGATAAAAGCTCTTCTAGATTTAATCCTTTATAACATCCGTTTGCAACAGTGCTAATATTATCTGGCACCAAAGAAATCTCCCAACTCTCACCTACTTGTTCGGCTTTTAGATTTTTCCCTAATACACTATTTAACTTAGTTCCTCCCCATATTCTATCTTTAAGTATAGGTTCGAAAACTATTGGATACTTTTTAAAACTCATAAATATTACTCATTTTTACTTATCTAAAATGAGCCTTTTGTGGCTATTGTTTTGTCTTTTTCTATATAAAAAACAGAGGCGCAAGTTACGAATTAATATAACAAGTCATTCCTTTTTTACTCATCTCCGTCAAAGGAAACAAAATTTCTTGCGGTTTCGTATAGTTCTACCTTAATTTTTTTATCATCATCAATCTTTTTCCTCAATTTACTCCAGATAACCACAGCAATATTTTCTGCCGTTGGATTCAAATCCCTAAACTCAGCAACATCTAAATTTAAGTTTTTATGATCAAAAGCCACCTCTACTTCATCATATATAATATCAGACAAAGTCTTTAAATCCATAACAAACCCCGTTTCAACATCAATATCTCCAGTAACATGTACTATCAATTCATAATTATGCCCGTGAAAATTAGGATTATTACATTTACCAAAAACGCGATTATTCATCTCATCTGTCCAATCTTTTCTATACAAACGATGTGCTGCATTAAAATGCGCCTTTCTACTTACTGTTACCTTCATATACTATTGTTTTTGAGACTCTATAAAATGATAGAACTCAGAAAATATAATTTTAAACCATGCCGTATAACGATCTGCATTTTCATTCATATCCCTCTTTATATCTTCCAGAGACATCCATTTCCAATCTGCTACTTCCTCTAGATTGATTTCAGGATTTTCGTTATAATAACCTACCATAACATGATCTAATTCATGCTCCGTTAATCCATTATCAAAAGGAGCTTTGTAAATAAAATGAAATAGTTCTTTCAAAGGAACTACAAAACCCATCTCTTCTTGAAGTCTTCTTTGTCCAGCTTCTAGATTCGACTCACCTTCTCTCTGATGACTACAACAAGTATTCGCCCACAATAAAGGAGAATGATATTTTTCAGCTGCTCGTTGCTGCAACATTATCTCATTATTCTCATTTAATATAAAAACAGAAAAAGCCCTATGTAACAATGCTTTCTCATGCGCTTCAATTTTTTCCATTAACCCAATTGGGTTATCCAATTCATCCACCAGTATAACTCTTTCTACACTCATACCTTAAATTATATTGTTTTGACCAAAAATACAAAAAAGAAATGGTTTAGTTCTTTCTTCCCAATTCCCATATGGATAGTTTATATTACTTTTACATTTTAAATCTTGACTATGAAAAGAGACATTAAACTAATTTGGGATTTCAAAGGGGAAGCTGCACAAAAAACAGCAGAACATCACTTTATACACCTTAAAGAATATATTGCGACAGAAAACATTTCGATTGAGTTAGTCGGTCATGAAACACTATCCGACTTTCATTCCATTGCTTACATGGTGGTCTCTGAAGAAGAAATGAGAACACTTAGAGACATACTAAAACCACACCGAGGAGAACGCATATCATAAGATATTGCAAAACACTATAAAAAAAGCTGTAATTCTTAAATTACAGCTTTTTTTATATTTCTAATTAGCTTCTTTACTTATAAATTGTATCCGAACCAATCTTAACTCTTCTGTGTCATAATCACCATCAAACTCCTCCAAAGCTGTTTTGATTGCATCTGTCTCAGATTCCATAAAGTAATCATAGATTTCTGACTGCTGTTCTTCATCCAACATATCCTCTACCCAATAATCAATATTTAACTTCGTCCCTGCATAAACAATCTGCTCCATCTCTTTCAAAAGCGCATCCATACTCAACCCTTTAGCTGAAGCAATATCTACCAAAGACAACTTTCTATCCACACTCTGAATAATATATAACTTCAAAGCAGAATTCACACCTGTTGACTTAACCACTAAATCATCTGGTCTAATTATGTCATTTTCTTCGACGTAAGCGGCGATAACATCTATAAATTCTTTTCCATATTTTTTCGCCTTACCATCACTAACCCCATGAACATTCCCCATCTCCTCAATGGTAATTGGATACTTCAATGCCATATCCTCTAAAGAAGGGTCTTGAAAAACCACAAACGGAGGAACCTCCAGTTTTTTAGCCACTTTCTTCCTAAGATCTTTTAACACACCAATCAACACTTCATCAACCACACTATTAGCTTTTGAAGATGCACTATCATAAGAAGAAGTATCATCTGCAAACTCATGATCCTCAGTCATCATAAATGACTCTGGATTATCTATAAACCCCACTCCTTTCTGAGTTAGGCGCAAAACTCCATAGCTTTCAATATCCTTATGCAACAAACCTGCAACTAAAACTTGACGCGTTAGTGCAGTCCAAAATTTATCATCATGAGAAGATCCCTTACCAAACAACTCCAAAACATTCGTTTTATGAGCCTTTATAACAGCATTAACCTTCCCTACTAAAGTATAAACAATTTCCTTGGTCTTATATAATTGTTTGGTATCCCTAACTGTTTTCAAAAGCATAACCACTTGCTCTTTAGCTTCTACTTTTGTCTTAGGATTCCTAACATTATCATCCATATCCGCTCCATCACCATTCACCTCGTCAAATTCTTCCCCGAAATAATGAAGCAAGAACTTTCTTCGAGACATAGACGTTTCAGAATAAGCAACCACCTCTTGAAGCAAAGCATAACCAATTTCTTGTTCAGCTATAGGCTTACCAGACATAAACTTTTCTAACTTCTCAATATCTTTATATGAATAATAAGCAATACAATGACCTTCTCCTCCATCTCGCCCAGCCCTTCCAGTCTCCTGATAATAGCTCTCTAAGGATTTTGGAATATCGTGATGAATTACAAAACGAACATCCGGCTTGTCAATCCCCATTCCAAATGCAATAGTTGCAACTACCACATCAACATCTTCCATCAAAAACATATCTTGATGCCTTGCTCTCGTTTTAGCATCTAGACCTGCATGATAAGGAACCGCACTAACTCCATTAACTTGTAACACATTAGCAATCTCCTCTACCTTTTTTCTACTTAAACAATAAATAACACCAGATTTTCCTTTGTGTTGATTTATAAAACGAATAATATCAGATTCAATGCTTTTCGTCTTAGGTTTTACTTCATAATAAAGATTAGGTCTATTAAAAGACGCCTTAAAAACATTCGCATCAACCATTTCAAGGTTCTTCAAAATATCTTCTTGAACTTTAGGAGTTGCCGTAGCAGTTAATCCAATTACTGGAACATCTCCTAATTGACGAATTATATTGCGAAGATTTCTATATTCAGGTCTAAAGTCATGCCCCCATTCAGAGATACAATGTGCCTCATCAATAGCTACAAAAGAAATTTTCTCTCCTTGTAGAAAGCTAACATACTCTTCTTTAGTCAAAGATTCTGGAGCAACATAAAGCAACTTAGTAACCCCTCTTTTTATATCTTCTTTTACTAAATTAATTTCTGTTTTAGTCAAAGAAGAATTTAAAACATGAGCCACTCCATACTCTGTCGACAAACTTCGGAGAGCGTCAACTTGATTCTTCATTAAAGCTATTAGCGGTGAAACAACAATTGCTGTTCCTTCCAAAACCAATGCGGGCAGTTGATAACAGAGAGATTTCCCACCTCCTGTAGGCATAATAACAAATGTATTTTGCCCAGTAATAATACTTTTAACAACGTCTTCTTGCAATCCTTTGAATTGAGTGAATCCAAAAAACCTCTTTAATTCTTTATGCAAGTCAATTTCGGGTGATTTCATTATTTTTTAATGGTATTTTACATAAATTTGCAGGACCCTAAAGGTAAGAAAAAAGTTTTCAACCAACACAACATTTAACACTACTTGACTTTGAACAATTCTATAGACATTCTAAAATCAGCTACCGAAACCTTACTTTCTGAAAGCAAGAGCATTGCGGACTTAGTTCAATACTTAAATGAAGATTTTGAGAAAGCGGTTTATGCAATTCTAAATTGCAAAGGACGTGTTGTTGTAACAGGTATTGGTAAAAGCGCACTAATTGGCACGAAAATAGTAGCGACATTCAATTCAACAGGAACTCCATCACTTTTCATGCACGCATCAGAAGCTGTTCATGGAGATCTGGGATTACTACAACCAAATGACTGCGTAATCTGCATTTCGAATAGCGGTAATAGTCCAGAGATAAAAGTCCTTACACCATTGTTAAAGCGTTTCGGGAACACACTCATAAGCATCACAGCAAATTCTGATTCGACACTAGCAAAAGGATCTGATTTTGTTTTATCATCAAAAGTTGATAGAGAAGCGTGTCCAAACAATTTAGCCCCTATGAATAGTACAACAGCCCAATTAGTAATTGGTGATGCACTTGCTGTATGTTTAATGCAGTTAAGAAACTTCAGAACTGAAGATTTCGCAATATATCACCCTGGAGGAGCATTGGGTAAAAAATTACTACTTTTGGTAAAAGATATTTTAGATCAAGAAAAGAAGCCAATGGTTTCTCCAACTTCAAGTATAAAAGACGTTATACTAGAAATATCTAAAAAAAGACTAGGAGTAACTGCGGTAGTTGAAAACAACCGATTAATAGGAATAATAACAGACGGAGACATCCGTAGAATGCTACAAGACAGAGATAGCTTAACAGACATAGTCGCAAAGGATATAATGAGCACAAGTCCAAAATCAATAGATGCCAACGAAAAAGTATCCGAAGCACTATCCATACTTGAAGACAACTCTATCACACAATTATTAGTCACCAATAACAAAGAGTATGTAGGAGTAATTCACCTACATGATATTTTAAAAGAAGGAATTATATAATGGCAAAACAAAAAAACACAGAAAAACAAATGTCGTTTTTAGACCATCTAGAAGAACTAAGATGGCTTTTAATTCGATCAAGTATATTCATTCTTCTAGGAGCTATTGTTGCTTTTATTTTTAGTGATTTCATTTTTAATACTATTATTTTCGGTCCAAAAGACAGCAATTTTGTCACCTACCAATTCTTTTGCGAAATATCAAAAACTTTTAATTTCGAAGATAGTTTCTGTAATAAAGAACTACCCTTTGAGATTCAAAACAGAACTATGGAAGGTCAGTTTTCTGTAATGATTTGGACTTCTATCACCGCAGGTTTCATAATATCGTTTCCATTTTTACTCTGGGAACTTTGGAAGTTTATAAGTCCTGCCCTTTACTCTAAAGAAAAAAAGAACGCTAAACTATTCATTGCAATATCTTCTTTGTTGTTCTTCCTAGGAGTAATTTTCGGTTACTATGTAATCACCCCTTTATCAATCAATTTCTTAGCCAATCTTCAAGTTAGTGAAATAGTCAAGAATCAGATAGACATCAATTCATATATCAGCTTAGTCAAAACTACATCTTTAGCTTGTGGCTTGGTATTCGAGTTACCGATAATCATTTATTTTCTTTCTGTTATGGATTTAGTATCACCTCAATTTTTAAGAGAATATAGAAAATACGCAATTGTACTGATTCTAATAGTCGCTGCTATAATAACCCCACCAGACATCATTAGTCAGATTATAGTATCAATTCCCCTATTAATTCTTTACGAACTAAGTATTTATATATCTAAATTCGTACAAAGAAAAAAACCAAAAACCATCGTTAAATCTTAACCCAACGTTTATGAAACTTAGAGCCGACAATCTTATAAAAACCTACAAAGGCAGAAAAGTAGTTAAAGGCATTTCAGTAGAAGTAAATCAAGGAGAAATTGTAGGTTTGCTTGGCCCTAATGGAGCAGGAAAAACCACATCTTTTTACATGATTGTTGGATTAGTAAAACCAAACGGTGGATCTATATATCTCGACAACACTGATATAACCGATTTCCCTATGTATAGACGTGCACAACACGGCATAGGCTATTTAGCACAAGAAGCATCTGTGTTTCGAAAACTGAGTATTGAAGACAATATTTTAAGTGTATTACAATTAACCAAACTTTCCAAAAAAGAGCAGATCGCCAAAATGGAATCTCTTATTGAAGAATTCAGTTTAGAACACATACGCACTAACCGTGGAGACTTATTATCAGGAGGAGAAAGAAGAAGAACAGAAATAGCAAGGGCTTTAGCCACTGACCCTAAGTTCATATTATTAGACGAACCATTTGCTGGAGTAGACCCTGTAGCAGTAGAAGACATTCAAAGAATAGTAGCAAGACTGAAAAACAAAAACATCGGTATTCTTATCACCGATCACAATGTTCAAGAAACCTTAGCTATTACAGACAAAACATACCTCATGTTTGAGGGAGGAATCCTTAAGGCAGGTATACCTGAAGAACTCGCAGAAGATGAAATGGTTAGAAAAGTATACCTAGGACAAAACTTCGAACTCCGTAAAAAGAAGTTAGAGTTTTAATCTTTAAAACTTTCTTTTTAGTTTTAAAAAAATTAGATTTGCCAACTGAACTCTAGCCAAGTTCATTAGAATATAAAAAAATAAAACAACAACAAGCCAAAAAACAAATAGTATAAATGAACTAAAGTAATAGTAGCATTGAATTTCATTTTTTTAAAAAAAACTTTAGATTTAGTTTTAACACCTTTTTCTTTTTTAGGAAAAGCTATACCTCTATTGAGTTATTCAATAGTACCTGTTGGTTATTTGGCTCTTTTCACCATTTGCTTGTTGGTTATCTTCGACTTTTACTACAACACTCTATTTATGGTTCATATCATTAACACAATAGTTTTAGTAAATCTCTTGTTTAAATTAGCACCTTCTTCCTTTACTAAATTTCATAATAGTGCCTTTCAAATCAAAAACAAATGGTACAACAAGCTTTTTATGCAAAATCAACACTTTTGCAATCCAATAAACAAACTAGTAATAACTTACTAAACTTTAAACAAATTTTATATTTGAAATAAAATGAGAAGAAGAATAACCACCTATTTAAGTCTATGTTTAATTGCTATTGTTGTTTTAAGCTCATGTGCACCAAAAAAGACCAATGTATATTACCAGAACATAGATGAAGTTTTAAACAACAATGAAAAGCTAATCAATTTTGAAACAAAATTGCAGCCAGATGACTTGTTGATGATAATTGTATCTGCTGAAGATGTTGAATCTGCAGCCCCATTCAATTTAGTAAACTCAATGACGACTAACCCTAATAGCCCTGAAAGAGGTGGCCAAGTTCAACAACAATTGTATTTAATAGACGCTAAGGGTAATATTGAATTTCCAATAATAGGTACACTCAACTTAGGTGGACTTACAAGAAGTGAAGCTATTTCGTTAATAAAAGGTAAGGTTCAAAGATATTTAAACAACCCTATTATAAACTTACGCATAATGAACTTCAAAATCACTGTACAAGGTGAAGTAGTTAGACCAGGAGTTCATACAGTAAACAGCGAGAGACTAACGTTACCAGAAGCTCTTGCGCTTTCGGGTGATATGACTATTTACGGAAAAAGAGAGAACATATTGATTATTAGAGAAAATAATGGACAAAGAACATACAACCGAGTTGATATGACTAAAGCTGATTTTCTTAACTCCCCATATTACTTCTTAAATCAAAATGATATTGTATATGTAGAGCCAAACAAAACGAGAATCAATTCATCCGCAGTAGGACCAAATATTAGTGTAGGTATTTCTGCATTATCTCTGTTAGTAACCATTTTAGCTCTAACGATTCGCAAATAATTTCTATGGAAAAGCAATTTGATCAAAATGACAACTCGAACATCAACATTCGAGAGGAATTAGAAAAATACATAATACATTGGAGATGGTTCTTCGTCAGTATAGTATTAATAGTTACTTTAGCTTTCATCTATTTAAGATATGCAGAAAAAACATATCAAATCAATACTACTATAATTGTAAAAGATGAACGTCGTGGAGGGGGTTTAGCTTCCGAAATGGCTGCCTTTTCAGATTTAGGAATGTTCTCTGGAGGAAAAAGTAATGTTGAAAATGAGACACAAGTACTAAAATCCAGAACCATATCTGAAAAAATCGTTAGACGTTTACAACTTAACATTGCCTACATAAATGAAGGTCGAGTTAAAAAAAGTGAATTATATGATGAAAGTCCAATACGTTTTAACTTTGTTGAGCGCGTATTCGACTTTGACAATATTCGTTATACTTTCAATGCAAAAAACATATCTGATACTTCTTTTGAACTAGTTTCGAAAGATGAATCACTTGGAACGTTTGCGTATGGAGATTCAATACCTACACTTTTAGGTACATTAATCGTAACTAAAAACGAATTAAAACAAAGACCTACAATTGCTCCAGAAATTGAAGATAGTGAGGAAACAGACAAGAGTCAAGATTTAATAATCGAAATCTTCCCAGTAAATCAGGTCGTAACCTATTTTCAGAAAAATCTACAGGTAACACCAACAGATAAGTTTTCAAGTGTTATCGATCTTTCGTTAATAGACCCAACCCCTAAAAAAGGTGTAGACTACCTGAACAATTTAATTTCAGTTTATAATGAAGAAGCAGTTGCAGACAAACGATTTGTTTCAGAAAAAACCTCGGAATTTATTGAAAAACGTCTAGCACTTATAACAGAGGAATTAGGAGATGTAGAAAAAACAGTTGAAGGATATAAAAACCTACATAAATTAACTGACATTTCTACGGAGGTTGGACTATACCTTCAAAATGCAAGCGTATATGAAAAGAGTATTATCGAAAATGAGACTGAGTTAAAGGTTATCATTTCTATGATTGAATTCTTAAAAAACAGCAAACCAAATGAGCTATTACCAGGGAATATAATTTCATCAGATGCTAGTTCATCAAGTTTAATTACGCAGTTTAATACACTGATTTTAGATCGAAATAGAATTAGAGCAAGCTCAACAGAAAACAACCCTGCTGTCATTAAATTAGACGATCAAATAGCGTCTATGAAGAATTCAGTGAGAGAGAGTTTAACACGCTTAAAAAGCTCTCTAGAGATTACCCAAAGAGAATTAGAGTCTAAAGAAAAAGAATTACAATCAAAATTAGCACAAGTCCCAAGGCAAGAGCGTGAATTTAGAATAATAGATAGACAGCAAAAAGTAAAAGAAGCTATCTATTTATACCTATTTCAGAAGAGAGAAGAGACAGCTATTGCATTAGCAGCTACTGATCAAAACGCAAAAGTAGTAGACGAAGCAAGAGCAGGAGAAATTCCTGTTTCTCCAAAGAAGAGCATCATTTTATTAGCCGCTTTGATATTAGGTGGATTAATTCCTTTTGCTATCATCTATCTTAAAAACCTATTAGACACTAAGATTAAGAATCGTTTTGACATTGAGAATAATACCAATATTCCATTTTTGGGAGATATCCCACATTCCGATTCACATGATCGCATCATAGATATAAGCAGTCGATCAAGTTCTGCTGAAGCAGTTCGTATTATAAGAACGAATCTAGAATTCATGTTAAACAATTCGCCAGAAGGTGAAGCTAAAACAATATTCTTAACATCTACGTTCCCTAAAGAAGGTAAGACATTTACATCAGTAAACATCGCTGGTACAATAGCACTTTCAAACAAAAGAACATTATTGATAGGAATGGATTTAAGAAATCCGCGTTTGGATGATTATTTACAATTACCAAGTCGAGGAGTTTCAGATTATTTAGTAGGAAAAGAAGCTTCTATAGATCCATTCATTCAGAAGATTGACGGTTATTCAAACTTCTATGTGCTACAAGCAGGAACCATCCCTCCTAATCCGGCAGAATTACTAATGGGTACGAAAGTTGACGATTTGTTTAACAGATTGAAGAAGGAGTATGATTACATCATCGTGGATACTGCACCAGTTAGTTTAGTGACAGATACTCTGTTAATAGCTAAACATGCACATACCTTTATTTATGTAGCTCGTGCGAACTTCCTAGATAAGAGAATGCTTAAATTACCTAATGACCTATACACGCAAGGAAAACTCCCTAATATGTCTATTGTTTTAAATGACACAGACACTACAAAAGGATATGGATATGGTTATGGATACGGATATGGCTATGGAGTACACATGGAAAAAGACAAACGTCCATGGTGGAAAAAGCTTTTGAACATGAAATAATAAATCTACAGGTTTTCTTAATTGGGGACCTGTTTTTTTTTACGTTGAATTGATAAAAAATTGAGGGTTAAAATAACATTATAACAATATTTCAAAGGCATTCTATCATTTTGACAATTATGCAACAGAAGCAAGCTTAAGACAATTCTACTGCATTATATTTACTATATTTGCTCTATTATTCTTTTAAGTCTTATCAATACACAAGAATAACGATTGTTTTTATTTAAAATCTACAACGAAATGACAAAAAATTCTAAAATCATTTACACGCTTACGGACGAAGCTCCAATGTTAGCAACATATTCCTTTTTACCAATTGTGCAAGCGTTTGCTAAAACTGCGGCTATTGAAGTTGAAACAAGAAACATTTCATTAGCAGCACGTATATTAGCTAACTTCCCACAGTTTCTTAAAGAAGAACAAAAAATTGGAGATGCTCTTACTGAGTTAGGTGATTTAGCAAAAACACCAGAAGCAAACATTATAAAACTACCAAACATCTCTGCTTCTTTACCACAATTAAACGAAGCTATAAAAGAACTTCAAGCTCATGGTTATGCTGTTCCAAATTACCCAGCTGATCCAAAAACGGAAGAAGAAAAAGAGATAAAAGCAGCTTATGCAAAAGTATTAGGTTCTGCTGTAAATCCAGTTCTACGTGAAGGAAACTCAGACCGTAGAGCACCTAAAGCGGTTAAAAATTACGCTAAAAAACACCCACACTCAATGGGAGCATGGAGTAAAGACTCAAAAACAAAAGTTGTTTCAATGTCTGAAGGTGATTTCTACGCAACAGAACAATCTTTAACTATTGGAAAAGACACTCAATTCAAAATTGAATTCAAAAATACAAATGGAGAAGTAAAGCTTCTTAAAAACTTTGCTCCTCTATTAGCAGGAGAAGTTGTAGACTCATCTGTATTAAATTTAAATGCTTTAAAAGCTTTTGTTTCGCAAGTTAAAGAAGAAGCTAAAGCAGCAGGAGTATTATTATCAGCTCACTTAAAAGCAACCATGATGAAGGTTTCTGACCCTATCATTTTTGGAGCAATAGTAGAAGTATACTTTAAAGACGTTTTTGAGAAATACGCAACTGTTTTCCAAGAATTAGGAATTAGCCCGAACAATGGTTTAGGTGATTTATACGCTAAGATATCAGGACACAGTCAAGAAGAAGAAATTAAAAATGCACTAGCAACTGCTATGGAAAATGGTCCAGCAATTGCTATGGTAAATTCAGATAAAGGAATTACAAACTTACACGTACCTTCTGATGTTATCGTTGATGCTTCAATGCCAGCAATGATTCGTACATCAGGACAAATGTGGAATAAGGAAGGTAAACCACAAGATACTTTTGCTATCATACCAGACCGTTGTTATGCTGGTGTTTATACTGCAACTATAGAAGACTGTAAAATACATGGTGCTTTTGATCCTACTACAATGGGTTCTGTACCAAACGTTGGGTTAATGGCCCAAAAAGCAGAAGAATATGGTTCTCATGATAAAACTTTCCAAGCAGAAGCTGACGGTTCTATTATTGTAACTGATTCAGAAGGAACTGTTCTATTTGATCAAAAAGTACAAACAGGAGATATCTTTAGAATGTGCCAAGCAAAAGATGCACCAATTCAAGATTGGGTTAAATTAGCTGTAACACGTGCTAAGTTATCAGAAACTCCTGCTGTATTCTGGTTAGACAAAAACAGAGCGCATGACAGAGAAATGATTAAGAAAGTTAATATGTATCTTAAAGATTACGATTTAACAGGATTGGATATCCGTATTCTTGACCCAATCGAAGCAACAACGTTTACTTTAGAACGCATTAGAAAAGGTGAAGATACAATTTCAGTAACAGGAAACGTATTACGTGACTATTTAACTGACTTATTCCCAATCTTAGAATTAGGAACTTCAGCAAAAATGCTTTCAATTGTTCCTTTAATGAATGGTGGAGGTTTATTTGAAACTGGTGCTGGAGGATCTGCTCCAAAACATATTGAGCAATTTATTGAAGAAGGTTATTTACGTTGGGACTCACTAGGAGAATTCTTAGCTTTAGGTGCCTCATTTGAACATTTAAGCCAAACTCAAGATAATGCTAAAGCACTTATTTTATCAGAAACTCTAGATGAAGCTACTGCTAAATTCTTAGACAACGATAAATCACCAGCGCGTAAAATTGGTTCTATAGACAATCGTGGTTCTCATTTTTATCTAGCGATGTATTGGGCTGAAGCACTAGCTTCACAAAATAAAGATGCTGAATTAAAAGCTATTTTTACTCCAGTTGCAGCTTCTATGATAAAAGAAGAAAATCAAATTAACGCAGAATTAATTGGTGCTCAAGGAAAAGCACAAGACATTAAGGGTTATTATCAACCAGACGCTAACTTAACATCAAAAGCAATGCGTCCAAGTGCAACTTTAAACACTATTTTAGATACACTAGTGTAATCTAAATTAGCATATTATATTCGAAAGGCTGTTTCATTAAATCTGAAACAGCCTTTTTTTATACTAATTAACATTTCATTTCGTTCTATACTTAAAAAAACAAGCAATATATTTCACAGTCCGGTGGATTATTCATAATATTAATCCCAATTAATATCAGACTTAATACATCATTCTAAACAGGTATCAAAAACCATAATGAAAAATAAAATATCAAAAGTAATTCGGGGACTATTTATATTACCTATTCTCCTCCTGTCATCAACAAACTATGCTCAAGAGGTTTTTAAAATCACAGGTCAATTACTTGACAAAAAGAACTCTCAACCTTTAATAGGAGCCACTATATACATTAGCGAACTAGACAAAGCCACCAATACAGATGTTGATGGTAAATATAGTTTTCAACAAATACCAAAAGGTAAATACACACTTCAATTCGAATATATAGGCTATAAATCTCAGTCTAACTCAATCACTGTTACTAGTGACATACAGCAGAAAAACTACCTAGAAAGCCAAACGGAATTACTAAATGAACTTGTTATCGTTCAAAACAGTAAAAAACTCGATATTAAAAAACCTGAAATGAGCGTAAATAAATTATCCGCTCAAGAAATCAAAAAAATGCCCGCTGTAATGGGAGAAGTCGATGTTTTAAAATCCATACTTCAACTACCAGGTGTTACCAATGCAGGAGAAGGAGCCTCTGGATTTAATGTCAGAGGAGGTTCGGCAGGACAAAATTTAGTCTTATTAGATGACATATCTATATTTAGCTCTTCTCATCTATTTGGTTTCTTTTCTGTTTTTAACGCAGATGTTATCAAAGACATCAAGCTTTACAAAGGAGGAATTCCCTCAAGATATGGAAGTAGAGCCTCTTCAGTTTTAGAAGTAAATCAAAGAAATGGAGATAAGACTACCTTTAAGGCAACTGGAGGGATAGGTCTTATTTCTTCAAGACTAAGCCTAGAAGGACCTATTGTTAAAGACAAAGTATCTTTCCTATTAGCAGGAAGAGCATCTTACGCTCACCTATTTTTAAAATTATCAAACAACGATAATGCAGCATATTTTTATGATTTAAACACAAAGCTTTCTTACACTATTGATAACAAAAATGAATTGGGTTTCTCAGGTTATTTTGGTCGTGACGTTTTCAATTTTAAAGATGCCTTAAACAATCAGTTTGGAAATACCGCTTTTAACCTTAACTGGGATAGAGAATTTAACGACAACATTACTGCTAAAGCAACGCTATCTTACACCAATTACTTCTATGAATTAATGTTAGATTTTGTAAAATTCAATTGGAAGTCAGACATCAAAAGCATTAACTTAAAATACGACATATCACACTATATCAATGAGCGTTTTGCTCTAAAATATGGAGTTAGTAGCATACAGCATACTTTTAATCCAGGAGAATTGGAACCTATTGGTGACGATTCCTTTATTAACTATAAAAAACTACAAGGTAAAAAAGCCTTAGAAAATGGTATTTACATTGAAGCTGAACAGCAACTAACACCTAAACTAACCTTTAACTATGGTATTCGCTATTCATCCTTTTATCGTTATGGTCCTGAAAAAATTCAAACATATCAAAATAACCAAGCTGTCGATTACAATAGTGAATTAGGAATTTACACCCCTGGTACATCAATTGGAGAAACAATCTATAAAAAAGGAAAGTCTATAACAACATTCAACGATTGGGAGCCTAGGATTTCTGCCTCTTACGCAATAGATAATGAGCAATCTATCAAGGCTAGTTTCACTCAAATGACCCAATATTTACACCTTATTTCAAATACTGCTGCCCCTACCCCTTTAGACATATGGACACCTAGTGGACCATATTTAAAACCTGAAAAAGTAAACCAATGGGCGGTTGGTTATTTTAAAAACTTTAAAGAAGGTGCTTATACATTAGAAGCTGAAAGTTATTATAAGAAAGGAAAAAACACGGTAGACTATATAGATGGTGCAGACCTTATAGCTAACGACGCTTTAGAAACAGTTCTTTTAACAGGGGAATCTAGAGCCTATGGATTAGAACTTCTTTTAAGAAAAAACACTGGTAAGTTCAATGGTTGGATTGCCTATACACTCTCGAAATCAGAACAAAGAACACCTGGTAGAAACGAATTTGAATCAGGCATTAACAATGGTAATTGGTATAGAACACCCTACGACAAAACACACGACCTTTCAATAGTGGCTAACTATGAATTAAATAAAAAATGGAGCTTTGGAGCTGGGTTTGCATTACAATCAGGAAGACCAGTATCTTATCCAGAAGGACAATTTGAATACCTTGAAGACAGGGTACCATTTTTTGGAGACAGAAATCAATACAGTCTACCATTTTTTCATCATTTAGATATTTCAGCCACATATATACCTACCAAAGCACAAGAAAGGAAATGGAAAGGAGAATGGGTATTTAGTATTTACAACATTTACAATAGAAAAAATGCGGCTTCTATCAGCTTTAGAGAAAGTGATATAATAGGTCAAAACGAAGCAGTAAAGCTTTCGATCTTCGGAATCATTCCTAGTGTTTCTTACAACTTTAAATTTTAAATCATGAAAAATATTTTCAAATATATCCTTAGCTTATCTATACTAACACTGGTTTCATGTGAAGAAGTCATTGACTTAGACTTACCCTCTAAAGAACCCAGACTAGTCGTTGAAGCTAACTTAGATTACGACTCTGATTCAGACCAACCTCAAGACTTTGAATTTAAACTCACAAAGAGTGGATCATTTTACGATGCACTAATACATCCAGCTACTAATGCTAAAGTGTATATTGAACATGAACAATTTGGGATAATCAATTTTGAAGAAGAGGGAGAAACAGGAATCTATAAAGGTAAAGATATACCTTTAATACAACCATTTGACAAGCTAACTCTACACATTGAATACAATGGAGAGTCTTATAAAGCCATAGAAACTTATATTCCTAATAATTCTACCCCCTTTTCTATTACCCAAAATAAAAAAGCATTATTTGGTGAAGAATACTATGAAGTAACACTAAACTTTAAAGATTCTATAGACGACTCAAACAATGATAAATCATTGAACTACTATTTGGTAGAACGCAAAAGAAATGACACAAAATCTCAAATACACATACAAAACAATGATCTCACTAAAGGCAATACTTTAAAAAGCATTTATTTAGACGAAGACTCAAAAGTAAATGACACCATACGTTTTAATCATTATAAAATTTCCAAGACCAATTTTCACTATTTGAGAATGATAATAGAATCTATCAACAATGGCGGAGGACCTTTCCAAGTACCAGTCGGAAAAATAAAGGGAAATGTACTAAATACCACAAATCCAGATAAGCCAGCTTTAGGTTATTTCAGAATTACTAAAAAACACACTCTTAGTCACATCATATATGAACAGGAGATCTCAGACAAATAATGTTAGAATCTAAACCATAAATTATACTTTATTCACAAAGAGAAATTCCATTCCAGAACTTTTTTCAAAGTATTTCTTAAAATACCTACATTGAATTAACAAAAAATTATAGCAGAACACAACACTGCTCCATTTTGAGAAACTGTAACTTTGTAATAGAAGAACCTTAATTGCATTGCAATAATTAGATGAATAGATATTTTATTATAATTCATCGAAGGAAAATTGATAACAAAGATTACTATCTTGATAAAAGTATAAGACATGTATAGAATAGAAAGCGATTTAATCGGAGAGTTAAATATTCCAGCAGAAGCCTATTATGGCATTCAAACACAAAGAGGTATTAATAACTTTAATATTTCTGGTGTAAAACTATACAACTATCCAACTATCATAAAAGGGCTAGCCTATGTAAAATGGGCAGCTGTAGAGGCAAATGGTGAACTAGAATTAATCTCCAAAGAAGTAGTTGCGGCTGTAGTAGAAGCATGTAAAGAAGTATTAACTGGAACCTATGACAATCAATTTCCAGTTGATATGATTCAAGGAGGTGCAGGAACATCAACCAATATGAATGCCAATGAAGTAATTGCAAATATTGCATTGGAAAAAATGGGGCATCCTAAAGGAGCTTACCAGTATTGTTCTCCACACGATGTATTAAACTGCTCTCAATCTACCAATGACGCATATCCTGCGGCGATAGTTTTAGCAATCTATTTCTCCAATGAGAAACTAGTAGACCAATTAAAATCTCTTTCGAATTCGTTCAGAGCAAAAGCAAACACTTACCGCGATGTATTAAAAATGGGAAGAACCCATCTTCAAGACGCCGTACCTATGTCCTTTGGTCAAATGTTTGATGCCTATGCAGACACTTTAGATATTGAAATAGCTAATTTAAAAGCCATAGCAACAAGTTGTTTAGAAGTTAGTATGGGAGCAACAGCAATTGGAACAGGAATAAATGCTATACCTGGATATGCAGAATTATGTACCAAAAAAATGGCTCAAATTACCGGTTTACCAATAAAACAAGCTAAGAACTTTATTGAGTCAACCCCAGACACATCTGGTTTTGTAAGCTACTCTTCAGCAGTTAAAAGACTGGCAACAAAATTATCAAGACTCATGAATGATCTTCGAATGTTGTCATCAGGACCTAGATGTGGACTTAATGAAATCAATTTACCAGGTGTTCAACCAGGTTCCTCTATTATGCCTGGAAAAGTGAACCCAGTAATGCCAGAATCTGTAAATCAAGTTTGCTTTAAAGTAATAGGAAATGATTTAGCAGTTACTCTAGCATCCGAAGCTGGTCAACTACAATTAAATGTAATGGAACCAATCATACTTTACAGCATTTTGGAATCTGTAACGATATTAGGTAATGCATTAGACGGCTTACGCATACATTGTATTGATGGAATAACAGTTAACGAAGCACACTCAAAAGAACTTGTTCTCAATAGCATTGGTATAGTCACTGCTTTGAATCCTTATATCGGTTATGAAAACAGTACAACAATCGCTAAAGAAGCTTTAGAAAAGAATCGATCCGTGTATGACCTAATCTTAGAACGCAATATTCTAACTAAAGAACAATTAGACACTATCTTGTCACCAGAACATATGATTTACCCTCAGAAAAAAGAGAACTTTTAACAACGACCTTTTTTACTAAAAATTATGAAGTATATATCATTGCTTTTAATTTGCCTCTTCACTCCGTTAGTAATGATGGGGCAAAATAAACCAACTATCTATGTATTAGCAACAGGCGGAACCATTGCAGGATCTGGAACATCAGAAACTTCTTCTACATATACAGCAGGTGGTTTAACCGCTGATCAATTGATTCAGGCAGTTCCAGCTATTGATAAAATAGCAAATATTAAAAGTGAACAAATAGCAAATATTGGAAGTCAAGACATGAACCAAGAAATTTGGTTACAATTGACGAACCGCATTAATGATTTAGCTAAAAACCCAGATATTACCGGATTTGTTATTACACATGGAACAGATACTCAAGATGAAACAGCTTATTTTCTAAACTTAACAATTAAAACAGACAAACCCGTTGTTTTAACAGGAGCCATGCGTCCTTCCAATGCATTAAGTGCAGATGGTCCACGAAATCTTTTCAATGCCGTTGCCTGTGCTGCATCTCCAACTTCAAAAGCAAAAGGAGTCATGATTGTAATGGATGACTTTATCTTAGGTGCAGATGATATACAAAAATCCCACACCTTAACGATGGGGTCATTCAGTAACCCGAACTTTGGTCCACTGGGCATAATGTATAACGAGCAACCCATGTTCTTTAGACAATCGTTAAAGAAACACACCACGGAAAGTATCTTTGATGTAAAGAATATAAAACAATTACCCAAAGTAGCAATTTTAATGGGCTATGCAGATGCAGATGATATGTTTATTAAAGCAGCATTAGAACACAAAATAGAAGGTATTATATATGCAGGTGTAGGCAATGGAAACATGTCGACCAAGGTTATCAATACATTATCGAAAGCTGTCCAAGATCGTCAGTTAAGTGTTGTACGCTCTTCTAGATTACCATTAGGACCAACAACCCAATGGGATGAAATTGATGACGACAAATTAGGATTCACAACCTCTTGGTTTCTTTCCCCACAAAAAGCGCGCATTCTATTAATGCTAGCATTAACCAAAACCAATGATTACAAAGAGATACAAAAGTATTTTACAGAATATTAAAGACATAAAAAAACAGGCTATTCAAATTGAATAGCCTGTTTTTTTATATATCAATCGAACTTATTTAGTTCTCTTCTTCTAAACCTCTTTCGAAAGCCTCCATCACTTCTTGACTAACCCCCATATTAGAGAATCCACCATCGTGATATAAATTTTGAAGTGTCACCTTCTTGGTTAAATCAGAAAACATCGTTACTACGTAATCTGCACATTCTCCAGCTGTAGCATTCCCTAATGGAGACATTTTATCAGCATAAGCAATAAATCCAGAGAATCCTTTAACTCCTTGCCCTGCAGTAGTAGCCGTAGGAGACTGAGAAATCGTATTTACACGCACTTTCTTATCCTTTCCGAAGAAGTATCCAAAACTACGAGCAATAGACTCTAAATAAGCCTTATTGTCGGCCATATCATTATAATCTGGAAAAACACGTTGTGCTGCCATATAAGTCAATGCAATAATACTTCCCCACTCACTCATAGCATCCTTTTTATAAAGAACCTGCATTACTTTATGAAAGGAAACCGCTGAAACATCCCATCCCTTTTGAGTAAAATCGTACTTATTATCCGTATAGTTAATATTCTTACGAACATTTACAGACATCCCAATAGAATGCAATACAAAATCAATCTTACCGCCAAGAATTTCAACTGCTTGATCTACCAAGTTTTCTAAATCTTCCAAAGAAGTAGCATCAGCAGGAATGATTTGTGAACCAGTTTTCTGAGCCAATACATCAATAGTACCCATTCTCATGGCTATAGGTGCATTCGTTAAAACAAATGTCCCTCCTTCTTCATGTACGCGTTCTGCTGTTTTCCAAGCGATTGAATTCTCATCCAAAGCTCCAAAAATAATACCTCTCTTACCTTTCAATAAATTATACATACAGTCTATATTTAAGAACTTACTATAATTAACCTATACTATTAATTTTCACCACTTCTTCTGTATCGGCATCGTAATTAACATCAGCCACATCGAAACCAAACAATTGGTAAAAATCAGTACGATAACCCTCTAAATCTCCAAGAGCAGCTAAAGTTTCAGTAGTCGCATCTTTCCATAATTCGGTTACTTTAGCTTGAACATCCTCACGCATTTCTAGATCATCTATACGGATTCTACCTTTCTCATCAGTAGCAACAAGCCCTTCTGTATATAAACGCTCTGAAAACAAACGTTGAATTTGTTCAATACATCCTTCGTGTATTCCCTTTTCTTTCATTGTTTTATACAACAAAGAGATATACAACGGAATTACAGGAATAGCAGAACTAGCTTGAGTAACCAATGCTTTATTCACAGAAACATATGCTTTTCCACCTAAGTCTTTCAAGCTTTCAGTAATTTCAAAAGCAGTAGCCTCTAAATGATCTTTAGCACGACCAATAGTACCTTTTCTGTAAACCGCTTCAGTCAATTCAGGTCCTATGTAAGAATAAGCAACTGTTAAAGCATTTGGAGCTAATACTCCAGCCTCTTTCAATGCATCCATCCACATAGCCCAATCTTCACCACCCATTACTTTAATTGTATTTTCGATATCATCACCGCTACATGGTTCAATAGAAATCTCAGATACTTTTCCAGTATGGAAATCAACCGTTTTATTTGTAAAAGTAGAACCAATAGGTTTTAAAACTGAACGAAATAATTCACCCGAGTTAGGATCCTTTCTAACAGGAGAAGCCAAACTATAAATTACTAAATCAACCTGACCTAAATCAGCCCTGATCATATCCACAACCTCGTGTTTTACTTCATTTGAGAATGCATCTCCATTGATACTTTTTGCATATAAGCCAGCTTTCTGAGCCTCTTCTTCAAATGCAGCACTATTATACCATCCTGGTGTAGCCGTTTTACCAGCACTAGGTTCTTTTTCAAAAAACACACCAATGGTAGCAGCACCAGATCCAAAAGCACTCGTAATTCTAGAAGCTAATCCAAAACCAGTTGAGGCACCAATTACCAAAACTTTCTTAGCTCCTTGAATAGTTCCTTTAGACTGTATATATGCAATTTGATTTTTCACATTTTGTCTACACCCTTCTGGATGAGCCGTCAAACAAATGAATCCTCGCATTCTTGGTTCTATAATCATATCTATATCGATTTATTTACCTACAGTAGGTAGATTTTAATGTCTAATATTTTAAATTCAGTTGAAGGGACAAATATAAAGTTTAATATCAGTTCAACAAAGCCTCTGCATGTTGTAAAGCAGATTCCGTAATATCTTTTCCAGAGAGCATCTGAGCTATTTCTTTAATTCTAGAATCTCGGTCTAAAAGAATTAGTTGAGATGTTGTAGTTTCATCATCAGAAGTTTTAAAAACTTTGTAGTGTTGATGTCCTTTAGAAGCAATCTGAGGTAGATGTGTAATAGCAAACACTTGCATACGATTACTCATTTCCTTCATAATATCCCCCATCTTATCAGCAACTTCACCGGAAACCCCAGTATCTATTTCATCAAAAATAATAGTTGGCAAGTTAGAGTAACGAGCTAGAATTGCTTTTATTGCAAGCATTATACGAGACAATTCACCACCTGAAGCAACTTTTTTCAACAAGCCAAAACTCATACCTTTATTAGCTGAAAATAACAGTTCTACTTCATCTTTACCGCTAGCTGTAAAAGCAGTAGCGTCCTTAAGTTCTATTTTAAAAGTAGCATTTGGCATTCCCAATAAACTCAAAATCTCAATCAATTGATTTTGAAGCTTTGGAATAGCTTCCAATCGTTTTTCACGAATCGCAATACATTGAATCAACAATTGTTCTTCTTGAACTACTAACTCTTTTTGCATTCTTTCAATCTTATCATCTAAATCAGTCGCCATAAAGACCTTCTGACTTAACCCTTCTTCTATTACCAATAATTCAGCAACAGTATTTACTTGATGCTTCTTTTGCAGATTGTATATTAACTGTAATTGTTCGTGAATTAATTGTAGTTGTTCTGGATCAAGTACAACTCGTTCCAACTGTTCTTCAATTTCATTTGCAATGTCAACCAATTCAATTTCAGAACTAGAGATACGTTCAAAAAGACCCTCATAATCTTTAGAAATTGACATCGTCTTTTGTAATGCAGCCTTTGCCTCCTTTAAACTTTGAATCACACCACCATGTTCTCCATTCAACAATGCCCAAGAATGACTAAAATGCTCTTTTACAAATTCAACATTATTCAACTTCTCATATTCCGACTCCAAATCCTCTTGACTAACATTCTGAAGTTTGGCATTTTCAAGTTCTTCTAATAAAAAATTATTATAATCCTGCTCTTTTAAAAGCTCGACTTGCTCTTCGATGTAACTCTTTAAAACTGATTTGTTCTTTTTAAAAAGCTTCAACTGCTCTTGATAAACAATCAGAAGTTTGGAATTAGCAGCAATTGCATCAATAATAGCAATTTGATAACTCTCATCCGAAAGTTCTTGAGTTTGATGCTGTGAATGAATATCAATCAATGACATACTCAACTCTTGCAATGTGGAAAGGTTTACGGGACTATCATTTACAAATGCTCTAGATTTACCAGAAGGTAAAATCTCACGACGTATTATAGTAGTAGGTTCATAATCTATATCCAACTGTTCGAATAAAGAATTCAAATCGTATTTATCAATAACAAAATGCCCTTCAATTACACATTTTTCGGTATTATTTTTCAAAGAACCCAAATCAGCTCTTTTACCTTGAAGCAAACCAAGTGCACCTAATAGTATAGATTTCCCAGCTCCAGTTTCACCTGTAATAATAGAAAAACCCTCAGAAAAATCCATATCCAAGGTTTCAATTAAAGCAAAATTCTTTATTGATAAAGCACGTAACATAGTTTTACTAATCAGTTATAGATTTATAAATTATTCCACTTAGAAGCATTAAGTGGTGAGATTTTATTCAATATTTCAACAACTTTCTTCTTATTAGAATCCATTACACCACCATACATTGAAACCAATTCGTCGGTTTTCGCGTCGAAAAATACACGAGTTAAAAAAGCATTAGGTCTATTTTTATGAAGTTCTGATAAAGTATTCAAACTTGAATAAACTCCATCTTTACCTTTTTGTAAATTATCAGCCATCTCATCTAATCCCAATCTATGATATTCATAGATTGCATCTCTAAAAGATTTGTTAGCAGAAGACAATATATCATTTACTAAAAAGTATCGATTATTATTTCCGTCTCCTTGTTTCCATCCCTTATAACCAGATTGTTGTGCTAAAGAAGTAATATTAGAAGCGTTCTGAAAAAACTCAGTACCACCATTTTTAGCAAAAGAATCCGCATCTAACCCTAATATTATGTTGACGTAAAAAGCAATTAGTGAAGTTAAATTAGAGTCAAAACTATTTGGATTATAATACAAATTTTCAAACTCAGTGTAAGAAAAACTCACATCACGATCATTAAAATTAAATATAGGAGCGTTATAAGTAGAATTATAAACCACTCTCGAAGATTGAACCTGCAAAGAACCTGATACAGCGTTTGACTCGTAGGAATTTACATTTAAATAAAACACACAATCTATTTTCTCAAGACTAGATACATTTTTTGTAGTCCAACGAGTATTATTAATAAACTCGGTTAAAGCCGTTTGTAATGTTTTAAAGTACGCTTGATTACTATTTCCAATTTGACTATGGTTAATAGAAACCACAGCATTTAATTCTTGTGATATACTAGTAGCAGAAGAAAAAATAAAACAAATCAGAAAAAAGATCTTACGCATAGTGTTCAATAATTTTATTTACTATATCGCTAGCAACAGCTTCTTTTGTTTTAAGAGGCATTGATTCGATATCGAAATTCTTAGTTATAAATGTAACCTTATTAGTTGGTTTACCAAAACCTGCACCTTCATCTTTCAAAGAATTAAGCACGATCAAATCTAAATTTTTCTTTACAATTTTTTGTTTAGCGTGTTCAATTTCGTTTGTAGTCTCCAATGCAAAACCAACAATAAACTGCTCTTTTTTCTTATTACCTAAAGTTGCTAAAATATCAGGATTTTTCTCAAGTTCTATAACAAAACTATCAGCATCCTTTTTAATTTTCTCATCAGCGACATGCTTTGGTCTATAATCCGCAACAGCGGCAGCACCAACCAACACATCAACAGAATCAAAAACGCTATCACAAGCATCAAACATTTCAACAGCCGTTTGCACGCGAATTAATCGAACATTAGGATGACTAATACTTAAACTACTGGGTCCGCTCACCAATATCACTTCCGCACCATTCTCTGCTGCTGCTAAAGCAATATCAAATCCCATCTTACCAGAAGAGTGATTACCAATAAAACGAACAGGATCTATCGCTTCGTATGTTGGACCAGCGGTAATTAATATTTTTTTCTTAATTAAAAGCTGAGTCTTACTAAACTTTGATTCCAAAAATGAAAGAATATTCTCAGGTTCAGCCATACGCCCATAACCTTCCAAACCACTAGCGAGTTCACCACTTTCAGCAGGAATAATATGATTTCCAAAAGACTCTAATTGTCTTAAATTATGTAAGGTAGAAGGATGTTTATACATATCCAAATCCATTGCAGGTGCAATAAAAACAGGACAGTCTGCTGAAAGATAAACAGCTTGTAATAAATTATCACACAAGCCAGTAGTCATCTTGGCGAGTGTATTTGCAGTAGCTGGAGCTATCAATATAAAATCAGCCCACATGGCCAAATCTACATGATTATTCCAAGTACCACCCTGATCACTCGAGTTAAAAAACTGAGTATACACAGGTTTTTTCGACAAAGTCGATAAAGTATAAGGAGTAATAAAATGATGAGAAGCAGGTGTCATAATCACTTGGACTTCGGCACCTGCTTTTATAAGTAATCTAACTAAACTTGCCGTTTTGTACGCGGCAATTCCACCAGTTATTCCCAGTATTATTTTCTTCCCGCTTAAAACAGACATGCTAGTAAAATTTATTTCACAACTTCTTTATAAGTAATATCTCCATTCAACCATTCCTCCACAGCTAAAGCTGGAGCTTTTGGCAATCTTTCGTAAAATTTAGACACTTCGATTTGCTCTTTGTTTTCAAAAACTTCATCCAAACTATCTGTATACGTAGCGAATTCCTCCAATTTGTCAATCAATTCTGTTTTGATTTCCATATTGATTTGGTTTGCTCTTTTAGCCATAATAGTAATAGCTTCGTAAACATTACCTGTAGGCTCTTCGATTTTACTCTTATCGTAAGTAACTGTATTAACTGGAGCTTTTGTGTTTCTTAAATCCATTTCGATTTCTTATTTAGAAAATTGTTGTAATTCCTTATTTATATCTGCCAACATCAGGTCGGCTTCTTGTTTGTATTTGGTATCCTCTTTAAAACGAATCAGTGCATCATACATAGTCTTCGCATTAATTAATCGCTCTTCCATTTTAGAATAAACACTATTCATAGCCAGTTTATAAGCTGAATCTAACTTATAATACAAAGCTTCCTCTTTATAAGAAGTACCAGGGTAATCATATATAAAATTATCTAACGCTACAATGGCTGCATTATAATTTCTAGTCCATCCACCAATTGTATTCAATTGTTTTGCGTTTTCAAAAGCCTTTTTCTCCAATCTTCTATTCAAATCCCCCATAATATTATTCGCTTCAATAGCAAATGAAGAAGTTGGGTATTGATCTATAAAAGCTTGTAACTTATCAATAGCAATATACGTGTTCCCCTGATCCAATGAATATGGTAACAAAGTATTTACTATAGACTTCACCTCTTTAAGCAATGCTTCTTCATGACGCTCACTACGAGGATATGTCGATGCAAAAAGTTTAAATCTATGAGATGACAATTCATAATCCTTTACTTGATAAGTCGCCTCAGCAAAATCAAAAAACATATTTTCTGCAGTTGGCTGTGCTCTAAATGGTGTTTCAAGCTGTTCGTATAATCGAATTGCTTTTCTATACTTCTTTTGTTCGTATAAATTTTGAGCTACCTCCTTTTTGTATTCTAAATCTTCAGATTTCAGAGCCTTTTGCAGTGGGCTACAGCCTACTACTGCAATAGCTAAAAGAGATAATCCGATATATTTTCTCATATATAATATTTTTAAACAAAAGCTTTACCAAATAGTTCAATAAAAGCAAATGCAAATTTAGGCATAATTAATCTTATACAAAAACCTTTTTTCAATCGAAAAAGAAAAGATGCCTTTAATAAACATCTTTCTTTAAATCACTAGATTAAACCAGCTATACAAAATCTTTTAAATCTATTAAATAGTTGATGCTCCAGCATCTGTTTGTATGAAGTTCTTAATATCATTATCAAACAAATACAATCCACCTTTATCATCACCAATTAGATTGATTTTATCTAAGATTGTTCTAGCAGTAGCTTCTTCTTCAATTTGTTCTGCAACATACCATTGTAAGAAATTATGAGTTGCATAATCTCTTTCAGTTAAAGCGATATGTACCAAATCATTAATACTTTGAGAAACAAACACCTCATGTTCAAACAACTGTTTAAATAAAGTCTTGAAAGAAGAATGATCAAGTTCAGGTTGAGTAATTGCAGGAATTTCTGCTTTACCTCCTCTTTGATTAATATACTTTACTAAACGCAGCATATGTTGACGCTCTTCATCAGATTGCGCATACATAAAAGCAGAGATACCCTCAAACCCCTGAATCTCAGCCCAAGAAGCCATCTCTAAATAAATCTGCGAAGAATCACCTTCTATTTTTATCTGCTTATTTAAAGCAGCCTGTAAATCAATTGACAACATAATTTTTCCTTTTAAGCTAATTTAAAATTTTATCGTACTCTAACTGAATCCTTTTTGCTAAATCTTCGTTAACATTAACCAATGGCAAGCGAACATTGTCTTCACACACACCCGCTTTTCTCAAAACCTCTTTAATTCCAGCAGGATTCCCTTGCTCAAAAATTAAATCAATCATGGTCATTAACTGATATTGATTTTCAAAAGCAGCATTCACTTCTCCCTTCAATCCAAAGCGAATCATATCTGTGAAAAGCTGAGGAATACCTTGTCCTATTACAGATATTACACCTGCACCACCCGCTAACACTAATGGCAACGCAATAATATCATCGCCAGAAATTACCAAAAAGTCTTTTCTATTTTGTCTAATCAGTTCCATTCCTTGCACTAAATCACCCGCAGCTTCTTTAATTCCAATAATATTAGAAAACTCATTTGCTAAACGAACAACTGTTGCTGGCAACATATTACTTGCTGTACGTCCTGGTACATTATACAATATAATAGGCAATGGAGAATTTTGAGCAATCAGTTTGAAATGCTGATAAATCCCTTCTTGTGTAGGTTTATTATAATATGGAGAAACAGATAAAATTGCATCAAAACCGTCAAAATTACCGTTTTTACACTCTTCAACCAACTCCATTGTATTATTACCACCTAAACCTAAAACCAAAGGTAAGCGACCATTATTTGCATCTACAACCGTACGCTTCACTAACTCCTTCTCTTCTTTGTTCAAAGTCGCAGATTCAGCAGTAGTACCCAACACCACTAAATATTCAACCCCACCATCAATAACGAATGATACCAAACGCTGTAACGCTTCTACGTCAACAGTCAAATCTTTTTTAAATGGAGTAACCAATGCCACCCCTGTACCTTTAAATGAATGCATGTTATAAAATTATTTTTTAAACAATTGTAAATACCTGAACAACTCATCTATAAACTCTTTATACCTATCAGTAGTTAGAGCAATAGAAAAGTTATTAATATGTGTTTTAATCGAACTAAATCCAACCTTAAACTTCGCTACAGAATGACTACTAGCCCACAACAAAACCAAACTTTCTACATCATAGTAATTTATCAGCAAGTCAAAAGGTCTATTGATAAACATTTCAATTTTCTCATTCTTAAGGTCCCCAGAGGTAGTAAAATCACTATCTCTCATAAACACCTCTCGTTCCGCATCAATCCCTTTCTCTCGACTATAAATTAAAAAGAAAATATTATTCTTTTTGATACCTTTTTTAACCAATTCATTCTCCAGAAGATGAATACTACTAAAGTCTTTTTTATCCAAAACAAAACCAACTGTACGCACATCCCCAAAGTCCACTTGGGACAAAGAAGCTTGAACTGCTTTATTAACAGCTTTTTTTAATGATTTGTATTTTATGATATTTAAAAACACGTATTTCTTTTTAGATTAATCCCTATTGACTCCTATCATCTTTAAAAACGACATCTCATCTAAAATAGGTATCTGAAGTTTTTGGGCTTTTTCCAACTTAGAAGGCCCCATTTTGTCACCCGCAACCACGAAACCAGTTTTAGCAGAAATAGAACTCCCTACCTTACCTCCGTGCTCTTCAATAGCCACCTTTATCTCATCACGAGTAAATGTAGTAAAAACTCCTGAAACAACAACAGTCTTGCCCTCAAAAGTATTAGAATGAACAATCATCTCTTTCTCTACTACTTCTAGCTGAACACCATATCCTTTCAAACGCTCAATCACCTGAATATTAACCTCATTCTCAAAAAAAGCAATAACACTTTGTGCAATTTTATCACCTATCTCATCTACCTCTATCAAATCTTCTAAAGGAGCCATTCTCAAAGCATCTATATTCTTATAATGAAATGCCAATTTTTTCGCTACTGTTTCACCAACAAATCGTATTCCCAAAGCATACAATACACGCTCAAAAGGTATTTTCTTAGACTCTTCAATACCGTTAATCAAATTCTCTGCAGACTTATCCGCCATTCTCTCTAATGGTACAATCTCTTCTTTTTTTAACTCATACAAATCGGCGTACGTTGTCACCAATCCACTCTGATACAACAAACTCACTGTCTCTTCTCCTAAACCTGCAACATCCATCGCTTTACGTGAAATAAAATGCTGTATACGCCCCACTATCTGAGGAGCACACCCATAAAAATTCGGACAATAATGTTGTACCTCTCCTTCTTTTCGAACTAAATCAGTTCCGCATTCTGGGCAAGTATCTATATAAACCGTAGGTTCTGAATCCTCAGGTCTAGCCTCTAAATTCACCCCCACAATCTTAGGAATAATCTCCCCTCCTTTTTCCACATAAACCACATCTCCCACTCGAATATCAAGCTTTTCAATCTGGTCCGCGTTATGTAAAGAAGCACGTCTAACAACCGTACCTGCCAATTGCACCGCTTTTAAATTAGCAACTGGAGTAATAGCACCAGTACGCCCAACCTGATATGAAATCGACTCTAAAATCGTTTCTACTTGCTCAGCTTGAAACTTATAAGCCATTGCCCAACGAGGTGACTTAGATGTATATCCCAACTCCTCTTGTTGATACAAAGAATTCACCTTAACAACAACGCCATCCGTCTCATAAGGCAATCCAACTCTATGAGCATCCCAATAGTTAATAAAATCAAAAACCTCCTCAATACTCTTAACCAAAACAGCTTCCTTAGGCACCTTAAACCCCCAAGAACGAGCTTTTTCCAAACTTGAAAACTGACTTTCCATCAACTCATTCACCCCTACAACATTATACAACAAACACTCCAAAGGACGTTTCGCAACCTCAGAGCTATCCTGCAACTTCAAACTACCCGAGGCCGTGTTACGAGGATTTGAATAAGGCACTTCACCTATTTCGATTAAATCTTGATTCATCTGCTCAAACCCTTTGAAAGGCAAAACAATCTCACCTCTAATCTCAAAAATAGCAGGATAATCACCTTTCAATTTTATAGGAACCGACTTTATAGTTTTAATATTATGCGTAACATCATCCCCTTGAAAACCATCACCACGAGTTAACGCTTGCTTAATAACACCATTTTCATAAGTTATACTTATAGACGCTCCATCATATTTTAACTCACATACATATTCAACATCAACATCTCCCAAAACCTTTTGAATACGCTGCTCCCACTCCAATAAATCTTCCTTAGAATAGGAATTATCCAACGAATACATTCTATAACGATGAGGCACTGTCTCGAAGTTCTTCACTATCACTCCACCCACTCTTTGAGTAGGTGAATTCTCATCATAAAACTCAGGGTTCTCCAACTCTAAACGCTCCAGTTCCTTCAACTTTTGATCAAACTCAAAGTCCGAAATAGTAGGATTATCCAACGCGTAATAATTGTAATTATGCGCATGCAACTCTTCCCTTAATTTTTCAATAACCTCACCTATATTCATATATTAGAACTTATAGCTTTAACATCTCTTTAAACTGCTCATACAAAGCTCCATCACTTAAAATAGCACCTTGCCTAATAATCTCAAATACTTCTGTATTTCTATCATTCACAAAAGGACGCCCTCCATGCTTAATTTCGACCTCATCAGTAAAAACAGAATCACTTAACCAACGTAAACCTTCAACCGTCATAAAATCAATCCCACTATTCAAACTTTTAATCACAATAGTATTTATAGCGTCATTATCAAAATAAAATAAAAAAATATGGGTAGTAGAGTAATGCTCCATATAGCTAGCTTTCTTCAAAGCTCCTTCCCAAATCAAATCAGAAAAAACATCCAATTCCTCTTCCATCACGTGAGGTTTCTCTGCCTTAATAATCTCCCACTCTGCTTTATCAATTTGCTGACTCGCTAAAAAATTCGTAAACTCTGTATGCAATTCTTCAAACTGCTCCTTTGTAAGCCTCGTATATTTCATTATATATGCTTTTAAAAAAACCAAAAATACAATAGTTTAACCTTAATTCAATAAAGATTTAGACAGCTTTAGCAAAAGCATGTTCAAAAAAAACAAGAGCTACAACACTCCCATCTGTACACAACAAAAAAAGGGCTAACTCTTGTTAGAGTTAGCCCTTTTCAATATTAAATAATTACAGGGTAGCTTACGCTTGCTCTGCAATAACTTCATAAGGTAATTCAACGATTACATCTCTATGTAAGCGAATAGAAGCCTCATATTTTCCAATACGTTTGATCACACCAGAAGTAATGAATTTTTTATCGATGTTTTGTCCTAATTTACTCAACTCTTCAGCTAAGTTAATATTAGTAACAGAACCAAATAATTTTTCACCACCTGCTTTAACAGTGATTTTAATATCCAAAGCTCTTAATGCATCAGCAATTACATTTGCATCAGCGATTACTTTAGCTTCTTTGTGCGCTCTTTGTTTCAAGTTTTCAGCCAATACTTTCTTTGCAGAAGGAGTAGCTAAAACAGCAAAACCTTGAGGAATTAAAAAGTTACGACCGTATCCTGGTTTAACATTTACGATATCGTCTTTAAATCCTAATTTTTGAACGTCTTGTTTTAAAATAAGTTCCATGTTGTTGTCCTTTTTTATAAGAAGTTAGGTTTCATCGATGAAAACCAACAACTCTAATTATTTATTATATTATTTCATTAAGTCAGCTACGTACGGCATTAACGCTAAGTGACGCGCTCTTTTAACCGCAACAGAAACTTTTCTTTGATATTTCAAAGAAGTACCTGTTAAACGACGAGGAAGTAATTTCCCTTGTTCGTTTACGAATTTCAATAAGAAATCTGGATCTTTATAATCGATATATTTAATTCCAGATTTTTTGAAACGACAATATTTTTTTGCTTTGTTCGTCTCTATATTCAAAGGCGTTAGATATCTAATATCTCCGTCTTTTTTTCCTTTTGCAGATTGCTCAACACTTGCCATAATTAAGCTTTTTTAGATTTTAATTTATCTCTTCTTCTTTCAGCCCAAGAAATAGCATGTTTATCTAAACTTACAGTTAAGAAACGCATGATTCTTTCATCACGACGGAATTCCGTTTCCAATGGAAGGATAACCTCTCCTGGAACAGTGTATTCGAATAAATGATAAAAACCACTTTTCTTGTTTTGGATTTCGTAAGCTAATTTTTTCAAGCCCCAATCCTCTTTTGATACCATCTGTGCTCCTCTAGAAGTAAGAAATTCCTCAAATTTCTGTACTGTTTCCTTTACCTGAGTTTCAGATAAAACGGGATTCAAGATGAAAACAGTTTCATAATGATTCATAAATAAAATATTTTATTTGTTATAAAATTGGGTGCAAAAATACGTTTTTATTTATAGTATACAAAACCTTTATCACCTTTTTTACTACTAAACCTTCATTACAAGTCTCACACACAATATTATGCCCTATCAACTAAATACCATTTTTAATAAAAATCAACATTAATAGTCACCTTAACTGATCTGTATCCTCCAATAGCTTCAAAGCTCTTCAATATTCTTTGAATTTGTTTTTTAGTAGAGACCAAAGGTTTGTCTTGTGGTATTTTAATCAATATCACACGAATGTATTGATTGCGAATACGGTTAATAGCAGGTTCTTCTGGTCCTAAAACAGGAACAGCCAATTGATCTCTTAAATTATTATACAACCATAACGAAGCATCTTTCAATTTTTCAAATTCCCTATGCCTTAAATTTAAGCGCACCAACCTATAAAAAGGAGGATACTTAAAAATATACCTCTCATACATTTGTTCTTTATACATCCCTTCATAATCATTATTAGTCACCTGCTGTATAATGTTGTGATAAGGATTATACGTTTGAATAATAACCCTTCCTTTCTTTTCCTTTCTTCCTGCTCTACCGCCTAGCTGCGTCAACATCTGATAAGCCCTTTCATGAGCACGAAAATCAGGATGATACAAACTATTGTCAGCATTCAGTACCCCAACGAGATTTACATTGTCGAAATCCAATCCCTTTGCCAGCATTTGAGTTCCTACCATGATGTCGATTTCTCTTTTTTGAAAAGCGTCTAACAATTTTTCAAAACCATATTTACCCCGTGTGGTATCTTGATCCATACGGGCTATTTTCTTGTTTGGAAAAAGCGAGAACAGCTCTTCCTCCACCTGTTCTGTTCCAAAACCCCTAGTATCCAAATCTACACTATGACAGCGATAGCACTGTTTTGGCATCGCACTCGCGTAACCACAATAATGACATCGCAATTCATTTCTATATTTATGATAGGTAAGACTTACATCACAATGCGGACATTCAGGTACAGCACCGCAAGTCATACATTCCACCACAGGTGAAAATCCTCTTCTATTTTGAAAAAGTATCACTTGCTCCCCTAAAGAAAGAGCCTGATTGATTTCAGAGACCATCACATCTGAAAAATGTCCCGTCATTTCCTTGCGCTTGTACTTCTCCTTTAAATCCACTAAAACAACATCAGGCAATATCACATTGCTAAAACGCGTAGTCAATTTAACCAAACCATATTTAGATTGAAACGCATTATAATACGTTTCTAAACTTGGAGTCGCAGAACCTAACAAAACCTTAGCCTTACTTTGCATTGCCAAAACCACCGCTGCATCACGAGCGTGATAACGAGGAGCAGGGTCTTGTTGTTTATAAGAAGCTTCGTGCTCCTCATCTACAACAATCAATTTAAGATTGGCAAATGGCAAAAACAAAGCCGATCTAGTTCCTATAATAACCTGCGCTTTTTCAGAATCAGCCAATATTTGCCCCCAAACCTCAACACGTTCATTTTGCGAATATTTAGAATGATAGACCGCTACTTGATTTCCAAAATAAGCCACCAATCTAGAAACCAATTGTGCTGTTAATCCAATTTCTGGAACCAAAAATAGACTTTGACCTCCTTGTTTTAAAATTTCCTCAATCAGCTTTATATAAACTTCGGTTTTTCCAGAAGCAGTTACCCCATACAAAAGGACAACGTCTTTACTTTCGAACTGTTCTTCAATTTCACTCATCGCTTCTTGTTGAGCCTCACTGAGAACAAAACTCGCTTGTTCGTCTTCTTGAAAAACAACTCTGTCTTGATTCAAATAATACTCCTCAAAAACCCCTTTATCTACCAAGGCTTTAATAACACTTGGAGTAACTCCCGTTTCCTCTTGTAACTCCTTTACTGAAATAGGTTTTTTATAAGTAGCTTGTAATTGAAAATACTTCAAGACAAACTCTCGTTGTTTAGCAGCCCGGGAAACAATCTCTAACAGTGAAGCTAATCCTTCATCACCTTCATAAGCTTCCGTTAGTCGTATATATCGCAACTGCTTTGGTTTATATCTTTCGATGAGCTCTTCGTGAAGATAAACCACACCTTTTTCCAATAGCGATTGAATAATAGGAAAAACTGTTTTTTTGTTGAGCACCGCTACAATCTCTTCAACTTTTAAGATAGCTTGAAACTGCAAGGCCTCATACACCAAAAACTCCTGATCACTTAGTTCTTTTGGATCAACGGTTGTAGCTGTATTAAAATGAATAAGCGTTTCACTTTCCAACAACAAACGAGAAGGCATGGCTGCACGATACACTTCCCCTATAGAGCACATATAATAATTAGAAATCCATTTCCAATGTTCAATCTGAATAGGAGTAACAACTACACCGCCATCTAAAATTTCTTGAATCTCTTTGGCTTTATATAACTCAGGTTTGCGATGATGTTTTTCTATTACCAAAGCCGTATACACTTTTGATTTACCAAAAGGTACCGCTACGCGCATACCCACTTGTAGGTAATCAAACTCTGTTTCCGAAACGAGATAAGTAAAAGTAGCATCTAGTGCCAATGGCACTACAACCTCAATAAAACAATACATCTTACAACCTATTTATAAGAACAAATATACTAGCTTTAAACTAAAAAAGCACCCTACCTTCAGATTCTAACTGAACATAGGGTGCTTATTCTATTTCTATATTTCTATTTAAGCTCTTATCCAAGTTTGGGTTCTGCCTACTAAGGAAATCCCAAGAAATCCTCGAACATCAAGTTTATTACTTCCATTCAACTTAATGTGACACTTGTATTCCTTTCCAGATTCTGGATCAATAATTCTACCTCCACTCAGCTCGTTTCCGTCTTTTTTCATATCTCTGATAATCACCAAACCTTGAATTGGTTTTCCCTTATCTACACCAGGACATTTATCGCATGTTCCTTTCGCTTTTTCTGGATTTAATATTTTCAGAACTTTGCCAAAATACTTTCCGTCCTTTTCAAAAATCTCAACAATAGACTTTTCTATTCCTGTTCTATCATCAATGGTCTTCCATCTCCCTACCATGCTTTGCGCATGAATTGTCGCCATTCCTCCTAGAAAAAACAACAAAATTAACAATTTACTTTTCATATTTATTTTTTTGGGTTACTCAAATATATCGATTTTTCCTCTTCAATTTACTAATTGCAACATTTAATTCAAAACCTAAAAGCAAAATCATACAGTTAATCCAAATGTAAAACATCAAAACCAACAAAGTCCCAATAGAACCATATAACTCGTTATAACGAGCAAACCTCAACACATAAATACCAAACAAATAAGAAGTTAAAACATAGAGAATTGTAGTAAAAATAGAACCATTCGAAATGAAAGGTACTTGCTTGGTTTCCTTTGCTCCAAACTTATACAAAGTAGAAGTAACCATCAATATCATAAAAAGCAAAAAGATATTCCGAGCCCATTGAACCCAAATCTCCATAACCGCCAATTGATGAATAAGCACCTCAAATGTTACAAATACAGCCACAGAAATAATCAACATAACTGCCATTAAAACAGAGAGAGCTACGGCCACCAAATATTGACGAAAAAGACTTCTGGAAATTGTGATATGATAAGCCGACTCAAATCCGCCTATAATAGCAAAAACCCCATTAGCCATTAAGAATACCGATAATAAAAACCCAGAAGACAATAACGATCTATAACTATTGTTCATAATATCTTCTAGAATAGACTCAATTGCCCCATAGGTATTTGGAGGAACAGAATCTGCAATAAAGCGCATAAAATCTTCTTGAAACCCTTCAATCGGAATATAAGGAATTAAGTTCAAAACAAATAAGGCAAAAGGAAAAAGAGCCATAAAGAAACTAAATGCAATAGAGCCCGCTCGATAAGAAAAAGCTCCTTTTACAATCCCAATAATATACAACTCCAAAAGGTCGTATAATGAATAGCCCTCAAACTTAGGTAGTTTGACTTTTTTCACTAAAACAACCAAACTGCTTACAATTGGAATTTTATCTAATTTATCCTCTATCTCTTTTGACATATAACGGTATTGATTATTTCTATGTAATGAACAACAATATGTTATATCACTTTATCAAACTATTTTCATCTTGTTAATTAAACATGAAAACAAAAATTAAACCACCGCCTTTAAACTCAAATCAAGATTATGAACCGAATGAGTTAAAGCCCCTGAAGAAACATAATCAACCCCACACAAAGCATAATTTCTAACCGTAGTCTGATCAATATTACCTGAAGATTCTGTCTCACAAGCATCACCAATCATCTCTACAGCCTTTTTAGTGGTGTTATAGTCAAAATTATCCAATAGAATTCGGTGTATACCACCACAAGATAAGATTTGAGAAACCTCTTCTAAATCACGAGCCTCCACAATAATTTTCAAGTCTCTATGTGTATCCTTTAGATATTTTTTAGTCTTTTCAATTGCTTGAACCATTCCACCTGCAAAATCAATATGATTGTCTTTCAACATAATCATGTCATATAATGCAAAGCGGTGATTCTCTCCCCCTGCAATCTTAACCGCCCACTTTTCAAGTGCACGAATACCTGGAGTTGTTTTACGAGTATCCAATATTTTAGTACCAGTTCCCTCTAACAAATCGACAAACACTTTTGTTTTCGTTGCAATAGCACTCATGCGTTGCATTGCATTTAAAATCAAACGCTCTGCTTTAAGGATTGATTGTGAATTTCCGGTAATACGCAAAACTTTATCACCAACTACAATCGGAGAGCCATCCTTAATATAAACCTCAACTTTCAAATCGGCATCTACATATTTCAACACCATTTTAGCAAATTCAACGCCAGCAAGCACACCAGCCTCTTTCACTACTATTTCAGCACTCCCTTTCGCATCCGCAGGAATACAAGCCAATGAGCTATGATCTCCATCTCCAATATCCTCGCGTAAAGCATTTACAATAATAATATCTAATTCTTTTTGAAATTGTTCTTCTGAAATCATCACTTATAATTTGAAAGGCTAAAATATAAAATGTTTCACAGAAACACTTTCACAATACCTAGCAGTTTTACAGTTTTCAATTATAAAACCGCTATTTTACATAGAACCTATTTATTCTTGACAATTACAACTCCTAACAGTTTATAAAATTCCCTCAAAATAGCAGGGTGTCCTGGCCAAGCAGGTGAAGTAGTCAAATTACCATCTGTAATAGCTTCATCAACTCCTATTTCTTTATAAACACCACCTGCCAAAGCAATATCAGGTCCCACGGCAGGATAAGCAGTTAAGGTACGTCCTTTCAACACTTCAGCAACCGTTAATATTTGAATACCATGACAAATAGCAGCAACAGGTAAATCTTTTTCGAAAAAATATTTTACAATTTCCAATACACGTTGATTTAACCGAATATACTCTGGAGCCCTTCCACCACAAACATACAAACCATCATAATCCTCTAACTTAACTTCATTAAATGTTTTATTCAACACAAAATTATGTCCTCTAGATTCAGCATAGGTTTGATACCCTATAAAATCATGAATAGCTGTTGCAATAACGTCGTCTTCCTTTTTACCTGGACACACTACATCAACATCTACACCTACTGATAATAGTGCTTGATAAGGAACCATGATCTCATAATCCTCTACAAAATCACCTGCTAACATTAAAACTGTTTTTTTCATACTTATCTCTTTAGATTCAACTCTATAAATATAGAAAAAACAAAGTACTTTTAAAAGAATAGCAACATCTAAAACAATCACTTTTACTTGTTTTTATTAATGTTACATACACAAGCATATAGATTTCAACATTACATCTCACCAATCATTTACATTAAAAATAGATTTCATAAAAACCCGCCTTTATGTATCTTTATAGAAAAATAATTAAACGCAACATTATTATGAAAAAATTAATCACACTTGGATTGGCATCCGTTTTCTTTATCTCGTGTAACACTAAAGTAGAACCACCAAAAGAAATCAAAGTTAAAGATTTATACACCATTGAAGTTTCAAGTACACTTGCTGAAATCACCGATTTGCAACCAGAAGCCTCATTGCAATATGGAAATAAATTCAAGGAGCTTTACATCGTAGCAATAGATGAAGACAAAAACACCTTTAATCAAACCATAGAAGCGTTGGGTAAAAAAGGAGATTTAGCTAGCTATGAAGCAGAGGTACTTTCTCATTATACAGGTACTAAAAACTACGAGTTACTTAATCAAAAGGACTTACAAATAGATGGTCACAATGCAAAGCTTTTAGATATTAAAGCCAATGTACAAGGAATAGACATCTATTACAAAATAGGAATCGTTGAAGGAAAAGCCAATTACTATCGCATAATAAGCTGGACATTAGAAAAATACAAAGATGCTCAGAACGAAACCATGGAGAAGATGATTTTAAGCTTTAAAGAGTTATAACACTTAATTAACTCCTGTTTTTAAAGAGATTTAAACACATTTACGTATCTTTATAAGAATCAATTTTAAGGATTAAAATCAAAACTATTTAAAACAAAAAAGATGAAAAAAGTAAACACCCTTTTAAGCCTTACGGCAGCAAGTTTTCTATTATTCTCTTGTGGAGATAAAACAAAAGATACTACACCAGCTTCGGAGGTTACTCCTACTGAAACAACCACAACAACTCCAGAAGCAGTTTCAGGTGTAACGGTAGAGATTTCAGCTGATGACTCGATGCAGTTTAACAAAAAAGAAATCCGAGTACCAGTAGGCGAAAAAGTAACATTGACTTTAAAACACACTGGTAAAATGGACAAGAAACTAATGGGACACAATTTTGTATTGTTAAACCAAGGGGTGGATATGGCGGCGTTTGCTCAAAAAGCAGCAACCTCAACAGATAGCGACCATATACCAGCAGATGAATTGTCAAACATTTTAGCACATACAAAAATGATTGGAGGAGGAGAATCAACAACGATTGAATTCACAGTTGACAAAGCAGGAACTTATGATTTCTTGTGTTCTTTCCCAGCACACTATGCATTAATGCAAGGAAAACTAATTGCTGAATAAGTCAATACGACTTATAAAATCTTATAATAAAAAGCCTGTTTCATATCAAACAGGCTTTTTTGTATTCATAATACATTGATATCTGTAAAACCCACTATGGCAGATTTGAGAAACAAGACGGAGCAAGTCCAGAATGACTTGCGATTCACTAATATTTTATACAAGTACAAAACGCCCCTAAATCAATAGAACAAAATCCTTTTAAATAACTTAGAAATTATCTTGCATATACTATCTGTGCAGGAAAGCAATTTTTATCATTCAAATATTCTTTACCAAACTTGCTTTTATTTTTAAAGAAAAGCAATTGTACAACAACCAACGTAATTCCCGAATCTATCATTGACGGAAATGTAAACTGTCGTTCTTTTTCAAAATCAGCACTTTTCTTCACCTCCCAATGTTCATCCAAAACGTGTAATGTTTTATTGCTAGAAAAATTGTGATGAAGCACCAAAATCTGTACATCAACATGACCACATAGTTTGGGAAACTCCAATTCTTGAGCAGGAACATAACCCAAAATTTTTATATTCACATCATTATCCTGATTCTCGACTACGCTTATTTCGGGTTGAAAATACTTTGTAAAAGGAGAATGTATATTAAACTCAAAACCTTTCAAATCAGACATATCCGCTGTATCTAAATCAGCAGCTACTACTCCCCTTTTCTCATTGTTTCTTAAAATATTCAAACAAGCTCCGCGTAATCGAGCCGCTTGCCTACTATCAACTTTCCCTCCAGTCCACGGTCGCATTTTCCCCATTAGTATAGAAGTTTGAGTACTGCAAACTCCAAACATTTTAGCGCTTTTTCTAGTTAAAACGGATCGCTTTACCTTCTCAGGAGCTGGATACACAACTTGCTTTCCATTAACCACCTTAAAAATAATATCCCCCATTTTCCCCCTAATTAATCCTTGAGCATCTCTTATAGCCATGATATAAAAAAATAAAAATTAGACATCAATATATGAAATAATTTTATTTTTTTAAGTTTCTATTTTTAGCGATTACAAATCCATTTTTTAAAACACTGAAAAACTCCAATTATTACATCATTTAAAAAAACATGTACAAACTATTATTCAGTTAATAAAACAAAGACTACTTATTTCGAAAACAAAATCAAAGACTAAGATACTTTCTTTAGAATTCAATAAAATTCAGTTCAAAGTCCATTTAAAGTATATTTAAATTTCATTTTATAAATAAACTTTAAATAGAATATCAATAAACCTTAAATGGACCTTTAGAACTTTATCATACCTTATTACGTAAAGTTTAGTCAAAATATCTAGGGATATATCTTAATTCATTTTACATCCTTTTCAACGAACAAGCTCCTTTTTCCAATTCATTCTTTTAGAGTATTTTTGCGTATTGCTTTTTGTGAAAAGCAAATACATATAGATAGAAGAATGATGAAAAAATACGATGTTATTATTATTGGAGCTGGCCCAATTGGTTTGGCTTGTGGTCTGGAAGCGAAAAGCAAAGGTTTGGACTATTTGATAATTGAAAAAGGATGTTTGGTGAATTCTATTTACAACTACCCTGTTAACATGCAATTCTTTTCTTCCTCGGAACGACTCGAATTAGACAACATCCCTTTTATTTCTACTGAGAAAAAACCGCGAAGAAACGAAGCTTTGGAATACTATAGAAGAATAGCATTTCATGCCGAATTAAACATACGTCTTTTTGAAACAGTAATGGATGTACAAAAAGAATCCAACACTTTTAACATACAAACCTCGAAGAACAGCTATACTGCACAAAATGTTGTGATTGCAACTGGTTTTTATGACTTACCAAACCTGATGCATATTCCAGGTGAATCCCTGCCTAAAGTGAGTCATTACTACAATGACCCTCATTATTATGCAGGTATGAAAGTAGTAGTTGTGGGAGCTAGTAACTCTTCTGTAGATGCCGCTTTAGAATGTTACAGAAAAGGAGCAGATGTAACAATGGTAGTTCGCAACGATAGCATAGGAGAAACCGTAAAATATTGGGTAAAACCCGACATAGAAAACCGTATTGCAGAGGGTAGTATCGCTGTGTTTTTCAACAGCTGTTTATCGGATATTAAAGAAGATTGTGTCATAATAGAAACTGAAACCGAAACGGTGACACTTGAAAATGATTTTGTTTTAGCTCTAACTGGATATAGACCTAATTTCGGTTTTTTAAAACAATTGGGAATTGAAATAGCTGACGAAGAAACGCAAACTCCGACCTATAACAAAGACACTATGGAGACCAATATCCCAAATCTTTACCTAGCAGGTGTTGTATGTGGCGGATTAAACACTCACCTTTGGTTTATTGAAAATTCACGCGTTCACGCAAAGCAAATTATAGGTCATATTACAACTAAAGGATAATCAAGAAAAGCAGTCTTCACAAACTCCTTTTATAGTAACTTCCACATCGTCTACATGAAAACCTTTAGGTATTTCTACTTCAGGTATTGAAAACTGTGTCAAGCAAATGGTTTTCTGGCAAACCCTACATATGAAGTGAAGGTGGGTGTCCCGATGTTTGGTTTCATCACAATCCTCTGAACACAGTGCATATTGTGTAACGTTACCTGTAACTATTGTATGAATTAGTCCCTTTTGTTCAAAAGTTTTCAGTGTCCTATAAATAGTCACTCTATCTGATTGTTCAAAGCTGCCTTCGATATCAGAAAAAGTTACTGCTTCGCTTTTTTGCTTTAACGCATCTAAAACCAGCAAACGCATAGCTGTTGGATTGATATTTTTAGCAAGTAAATCTTGCTCTAAATCTGCAATATTCTTCGGATTCTGATACATAACTAAAATTATTAACCCTAAATTAAATCAACTGATTTCTACGAAGATACGAAATATATTTTTTATTTAACACTAAAGTGACTATTCCAAAGTGCAAATAAAAAAATCGAGATTTTAAACATAAACACTTATTATATTTCAATCATAGCACAGTTTTAGAGTCTTTTTAAAAAGATTAAATCACCTTTTGAATAGTTATTTATTCAAATTAAAAACTATCTTTAAACGGACAATAAGCATAAAATAAATTCTATAGTGAATAGTAAAATACTAGGCAGCATATTGATTGTTGCAGGAACTGCCATCGGCGGTGGTATGTTAGCCATGCCCATTATATCTGCTGGTGTAGGTTTTGGAGGCATAACTTTATTAATGATACTAATATGGATAACCATGTGTTATACAGCAATTTTATTGGTTGAAGCCTATAAATATAGTGATCCAGATGAAGGCCTAAACACCATTACTTTTAAATATTTAGGTAAAATTGGTTCTGTTATTACGGGTATTAGTATGTTAACCTTAATGTATGCTTTAGTAAGTGCTTACATAGCTGGTGGCAGTGACATATTGAGACTAAATGCGTTTACTATTTTCGGCATCACAATTTCCCCGCAAGCAGCTGCTTTAATCTTCACTTTACTATTTGGAGGAGTTGTAAGTCTTGGTGCTCGTGTCGTTGATATTTGTACAAAATGGATTTTTGTGATTAAATTAATATTCTTACTCTTAGTGATTCTGAGCATGATTCCCTTTGTAAAACTGGATAATTTAGCTCAAATGCCAACCGAAAGACTACTTATATTCACATCTATTCCTGTAATATTTACTTCTTTTGGGTTCCATATAGTGGTACCTAGTTTAGTTCGCTACCTCAACGGCAACACCAAACACTTAAAAATTGCTTTTATAGGAGGAAGTCTATTACCTTTAATTGTCTATATTCTCTGGCAAATTTCAATACTAGGCAGTATTGAACCTGCTATTTTTAATTCAATTTTAAATGAAAACACCGGACTTCAAGGAATGTTAAAAGCCGTAGAAAGTGTTTCCGACTCTAAGAGTATTAGCATTCCAGTAAACGTATTTACAATCGCAGCTATTCTAACTTCTTTTTTGGGAGTAGCATTAGCTCTTTATGACTATATTCGAGACCTATGTAAGAAGAGAAGTGGACTAAAGAGACCTATTTCCATTTCATTCATCACCTTTATTCCACCCCTGATTTTCGCTTTATATTATCCAGATGGTTTTATTATCGCATTGGGATACGCAGCTGTTTCCGTTGCTATTACTTCGTTATTCCTACCAGTATTTATTTACATTAAAGCAGAAAAATCTCAAGGAAACAACATTTCGTTTTTAAGAAAATTGAGTTTTGTACCAATTTTTATTTTAGGAATACTAATTTTAGTTATTCAAACCCTCATATCCATTGGTGAATTACCTAATATAGGTTAATACCTACGCTAAACACAAAACAATGAATCGAATTATAGGAAGTATACTAATTGTAGCAGGAACCACTATCGGGGCTGGAATGTTGGCTATGCCTATCATCTCAGCAAATGTAGGTTTTGGAACTATGACCCTTATTCTATGCTCTATATGGTTAGCTATGTGTTATACTTCTATGATTTTGGTTGATGTTTACAAGTACAATAAACCAGAGGACGGATTAAACACACTTACAAAAAAATATTTAGGTAAAGGAGGTGCGGTTATAACAGCTATTAGTATGCTTACCCTTATGTATGCTTTAGTAAGCGCTTATATAACTGGAGGTGGCGATATCCTTAGAACTAGTCTAGAACAGTGGTTAGGAATTACCCTAGACCCAAAATGGAGCGGACTGGTCTTTGCCCTAGTCTTTGGTGGTATCATCAGTTTAGGTACTCGAGTAGTAGACATGGGAACCAAAGTTGTTTTTACTATAAAATTGATTTTTCTCTTTTTTGTTATTCTTTTTCTAAGTTCTCATGTGAAAACAGAGAATCTTTTACAACTACCTAGTAACGGTCTAATTGTTCTTTCTACCATTCCTATTATTTTCACTTCTTTTGGTTTTTATGTAGTCATTCCTAGCTTGGTTCAATACCTACATGGAGACTCAAAAAAACTAAAGTTCGTGTTTATAACAGGGAGTGCTATACCTCTATTCATTTATCTCATTTGGGAATTGGCTGTATTGGGAAGTATCGACAATACTGCGTTTGCTGCTATACTTCAAAACAACTCTGGACTTGAAGGCTTGTTATTAGCTATTAGAGAAATTCAAGAAAGCAGTTTTATACGAATCGCTATGAATATTTTTGCAGCTGCTGCTATTCTAACTTCTTTTTGGGGCGTTACTTTATCGCTTTACCATTACATTAAAGATCTAGCTAAGAACAAACCAACTATAAAGAAGTCTTCTACTTCATTAGTACTAACTTTTTTACCTCCGTTAATCTTTGCTTTATTCTATCCTGATGGTTTTATAATCGCATTGGGTTATGCTTCAATTTCTTTGGTTGTCTTAGCCCTAATCATGCCTATGTTGATGTTACAAAAAGCACAAAAACAAGCAGGTATAGAAGGTAGTATTCGTCAAAAAATTATATTTACATCCTTATGGATTCTCTCTTTTAGTATCATCGCGCTACAAATCTTAATGAGTTTGGAGATTATTCCGTCTATGTAGCATTGAGTCTAAAATAACAGAAAACAAATCTATTCCAAAAACAAAAAAAGGCTATATAGCCTTTTTTTACTTACTCTCTTGTTAACAAATAGCGAACCACGTGTTCCGCGGCATGCAAGCCAAATAATCCAGGAATCCAACTATTGGTCCCGAAAAAAGACTTCTTATAATTTTTACCATCTGTCATTTTCAAACTAGTCACATCTGGAACTTCTGTAGAAAAAACAGCTTTTACTCCAGAAGATATTCCTTCTTTCTTCAATCGCTTTCTAATTTGTTTCGCCAACGGACATACTTCTGTTTTACTAATATCCTTTACAACGACCTTACTCGCTAAGAACTTTCCTCCTGCTCCCATTCCGCTAATAACTTTTACTTTTTTGCGCTTAGCAGCAAGGATTAAATTTACTTTTGGTGTTATACTGTCAATACAATCCAACACATAATCAAAGTCTGATGTAACGATTTCATGAGCACGCTCTGGTGAGATGAACTCTTCAATACGCGTTAAATTCAATTCAGGATTAATATCCATTAATCTATCACCAACCACTTTTACTTTAGGTTGATCAATTGTAGAATGTAACGCAGGTAATTGCCTATTAATATTAGTTATATCAACTGTATCTCCATCAACTATGGTCAGATTACCAATTCCAGCTCTTGTTAAAAACTCTGCTGCAAAAGATCCTACTCCTCCTAAACCAACAATTAAAATATTGGCGTTTTTTAATTTCTCAAGTCCTTCTTCTTTAAAAAGTAAGGCTGCTCGTTCCTGCCATTGACTCATTTAATAACTTTTTGTAATGATTCTGAAAACCCAAAAACAACTTGGGCATTTTTATTTATTTGTATTTCTATATCCAACACACTTAATCCTACTATTTCGCTTGCCTTAGCATACACCTCTTCTATAGTTTCTTCCATAGTATCTGTTTCCAAAAAAATACGTTCTAAAGGCATTGCTTTAAAAACTTCACTTAATTCAGGATTTCTCAATAAATATTTTCCGAAAGACAAATAGCAACCTTCTTTTAACAACATAGTAGCTACTTGTTTGTTCTTAGAAAAACCATGAAAGATAAGAGGTACCGAAATACGATTTTTCTTTTTCAACTCCACAACTTCCTGAAATGCAGCAACACAATGCACAATTACTGGTTTTCTATGCTTTTCTGCTAAGAGTAATTGCTTCTCAAAAACAGCTATTTGAAGATCCCAAGGAACTTCTGTTCGCTTGTCTAGCCCACATTCTCCCAAAGCCAAAGCGTTGTCTTGTTGTAGGTACTCGTCTATTAGTTTAAGTTCATTCTCTTGCTCGTCCTTATCAACGTACCACGGGTGAATCCCTACAGAAAAAAAAGAAGCCGAAAAATCAAACTCCCTTGGATACTGATTTACAATATCCACCGTATGTTGATTTTTCGACTTCTGATGTGTATGAAGATTAATTTTCATTGAAAATTATTATTTCAAGCCTTGCAAACTTTGTTCAATGGTTGCGATTTTAGAAAGCGCATCTGCTTCTTTCTTGCGTTCATTCTCAATTACTTTTTCTGGCGCTCCACTTACAAACTTCTCATTAGAAAGTTTTCCTTGTACAGATTTTAAAAATCCTTTCAAGTACTTTAATTCTTCTTCCAGTTTTTCTATTTCCTCTTCAATATTTACTGAACCTGAAATAGGAATGAAATACTCATTAGATTTCACTCTATAAGATAATGCACCTGCTACTTGTTCAGTTACGTATTCGATAGCCTCAACATTACCTAACTTCTGAATTACGCAATCAAAAATCTTAGAACTCCCTTCGTGATTGATTACTTTTAATTCTATAACCTCCTTAAAAGGAATATTTTTATCTTTTCTAATCGTACGAATACCCGAAATTACTTCAGATGCAAATTCAAAAGAAGCGATGATAGCAGTATCAACGGTTTTAATTTCTGGCCAAGTAGAAACGATTAGAGCTTCTTCTTTAGAACGCGTTGCAATATGTTGCCATATTTCTTCTGATAAGAAAGGCATAAACGGATGAAGCAACTTTAAGTTAGCTTCTAACAATTCAATCGCCTTTGCATAGGTTACTGAATCTATTGGTTGTTGATATCCTGGTTTAATCATTTCTAAGAACCATGAACAGAAATCATCCCACACCAATTTATAAATCGTCATTAAAGCATCTGAAATACGATATTTTTCAAAATGGTCTTCAATTTCTACTAATGCTTTCTGAAGTTTTGCTTCATACCATTCCACCGCTATTTTTGCAGATTCTGGTTGTGCAATAGTTTCTGAAACTTCCCATCCTTTAATCAATCTGAAAGCGTTCCATACTTTACTCGTAAACGACTTTCCTTGATTACACATTTCTTCATCAAACAAAATGTCGTTTCCAGCCGAAGCACTTAACAACAATCCAACTCGCACCCCATCTGCGCCAAATTTCTCAATTAAGTCTAACGGATCTGGTGAATTCCCCAGTGATTTTGACATCTTTCTGCGTTGTGCGTCACGAACAATTCCCGTAAAATAAACATTTGAAAAAGGTTTCTTACCTGTATATTCATAACCTGCAAAAATCATTCTTGCTACCCAGAAGAAAATAATATCTGGACCAGTCACTAAATCATTGGTTGGGTAATAATATTGAAACTCTTCATTCTCAGGTTGACTAACTCCATTGAAAACAGACATTGGCCATAACCATGATGAAAACCAAGTATCTAAAGCGTCTTCGTCTTGTCTTAAATCTTCTAGAGTTAAGTTGCTCTTACCTGATTTTGCTTGTGCTAATACTAAAGCGTTTTCTTTAGTCTCTGCTACCACAAAATCTTCTTTCCCATCCCCGTAATAATATGCAGGTATTTGATGTCCCCACCACAATTGTCTAGAAATATTCCAATCTCTGATGTTTTCTAACCAACTTCTATATGTGCTGTTAAAACGGCTTGGGTATAATTTTATCTCTTCGGTTTCTAAAACGGCTTTCAAAGCTGGTTTTACCATCTCCTCCATCTTTAAGAACCATTGATCAGACAATCTTGGCTCAATCACAGCTTTTGTTCGCTCTGATGTTCCAACATTGTTTAAATGATTTTCTACTTTTTCTAAAGCACCAATTGTTTGAAGCTCTACTTCTATTTCTTTGCGAACTACAAAGCGATCTTTTCCTTTATAGTGCAATCCGAAATCATTTAAAGAAGCATCTGCATTTAGAATATCTATGATTTCCAAATTGTGACGTTCTCCAAGTGCTTTATCATTGATATCGTGAGCAGGTGTTACTTTTAAACATCCCGTTCCAAATTCCATATCTACATATTCATCAAATATGATTGGAATAACTCGATTACAAATAGGTACAATTGCTTTCTTTCCTTTCAAATGAGTATAACGCTCATCGTTTGGATTAATACAAATAGCACTATCACCTAAAATAGTTTCAGGTCTAGTTGTTGCAATTGTTAAGAAATCAGAAGTACCCTCTATTTGATATTTAATATGATATAACTTCCCTTGGCGTTCTTCATAAATCACCTCTTCATCAGAAAGTGTGGTTTGCGCTTCGGGATCCCAGTTAACCATACGGAAACCACGGTAGATATATCCTTTCTCGTATAAATCCACAAAAGATTTAATAACCTGTTCAGACATCTCTGGGTCCATTGTAAACTTCGTACGATCCCAATCACATGAAGCCCCTAATTTTTTAAGCTGTCCCAAGATAGTACCACCATATTGATCGGTCCAATCCCAAGCGTGCTTTAAAAATTCCTCACGTGTTAAGTCGTTTTTATTGATACCCTGCTCTTTCAATTTTGCGACGACTTTAGCTTCTGTAGCAATAGACGCGTGGTCTGTTCCAGGAACCCAACAAGCGTTGAGCCCTTTTAAACGTGCACGACGTATTAAAACATCTTGAATAGTATTATTCAACATATGTCCCATGTGTAGTACCCCAGTTACGTTTGGCGGAGGAATTACAATAGTGTAAGGTGTTCTGTGATCGGGTGTAGAATGAAAATAATTATTCTCCATCCAATACGAATACCACTTCTCTTCTACTTGCTTAGCATCAAATTGTGCAGGAATTGTCATTTGCTTTGTATTATTAAATTTTGAAATATCTAAATTACATAAACTAAAGAAACACTCTTTTAAAAGTCGACTTATTTGTTTGGTACGTTTTTTGTAATTTGATTAGCAAAAATAGCGATATCTCAGGAATAATAAAAACAAAGTTTTTGATTCTAACTTGTTAATTTATTTGTGAGTTTATCAAAAGTTTTTAAATTTACAAATCATAAAAAACTTTGAACATGAAAAAATTATTAGCAGTATTTACTATGCTTTTAGTAAGTGCAGTAACATTTGCACAATCTGGTCCTAAAATCGAGTTCGCAGCTGAAAACAACACGATCGATTATGGTACAGTTATTAAAGGAAATGACGATGGACTAAGATCTTTCGAATTCACAAACACTGGAGACGCTCCTTTGATTATTTCTAACGTTCGTTCAACTTGTGGATGTACAGTTCCTTCTAAACCAGAAGCACCAATTATGCCAGGAAAAAAGGGGAAAATTGATGTAAAATACAACATGTCTGTTGGTAGAATTAGTAGAACTATTACAGTTGAAACTAATGCTGTTAACCATACAGATGGTAAAGTTGCCCTTCGCATTAAAGGAGAAGTAGTTGAAAAATAATCACTTATTTGATTTCAATAAAAAAAGCAGCAATTAATTGCTGCTTTTTTTATTAAACTATTTTGACAACCAGAATCTATAAAAAGAACTGATTTTTAGCAATACACGCTTCTAAAATCTCCAAATCTTTCACCCTTACTTTTGTTTCGAAGCTTTCTATATGTCTTGAATGATGTATATCTGAACCTACAAAATCAAACAAGTTTTCTCTAAGTAGTATATCGGCAGCTTTTAAAACATGATCTCCATAATAACCAGTAACCGATAATAAGTTTAATTGAAAATGACAACCAGCCTTTTTCAGCTTCTTATACATAGCCATATCTGAATGATAGAAATTATATCTCTCTGGATGCGCTAATATAACTTCATAACCTTGAGTTCGCAATTCAAATAGGATATCAAATAACTGTATTGGAGGATTGATATAAGACATTTCAACCAATACATATTTATCTTTAAGAGTTAGCAAAGACTCTTCATTTAGACGTCTTAAAAAACTCTCATCCATTAAATACTCCGAAGCCACTCCCAATTGTATAGATGTTGTTTCTTCTGGAAGTGCAGTTACAGTCTCAGTAAACTTATCTAAAATTTCTTCTTTGCTGTTGTCCCATACCAAAGGTGTAGTATGAGGTGTTGTTATCGCTTTTGAGAACCCCAATGACTTCATTGAGTCAATAAGATTTCTCGTGTCATCAATAGTCTTGGCACCATCGTCAATTCCATATAAAATATGGGAATGAATATCCACGAAACCAGACGGTATTAATTCCTTTAATAAAGGTTTTGTTTTAAAAAATGAAAACATAGCTAGCATAACAATTTTAGGAGTGCAAAGGTATGAATAATATCACTACCTCATGAACCTCTTAACTCTTTTGGCTTTTTTTAGGAATAACAGACTCAACAATATAGTTAGCAGCAATGGTAGTGAGAGTATTAATTTTTCAGATTTCAAATTCAACCCAACAAACAAAACCAATGACATCAATAATAAAGAAATTAAGAGATTTAACTTGGTTCTATATTTTTCAGAACTCCAAAAAGGAATTAAAATAAACAAAGGGTTAAATAAAAAAACAGTGTTATTATTCATCAATTCCTCGTGAAAGGAAAAAGACCCCACAGCTATAAAAAACAAGCCAAGCAATCCTAAAACTATAAAAAAGGTGTTTCTAACAACAGAGTTTCTCATTGCAAATACTAAGATCAACATCAGAACAGAAAAAAACCAAGGCGTATTCCACCATGTCTGAACAGGAACCTCTTTTCTTTCGTATAGAACCGTTGTCTTACTAACTAGCGGAACCCCATTTTCTGTAGTTTCCGCCAATCCATTCATGAAATTGATAGGCAAAGACAGTAGCGCTGACTTATGATCCATCTTAGCTCCAAATGCTAGATTTATTCCTAGATTGACAAAATAGTTATTCTCTTGATACTTACTATAAACTGAGCGATAAGTAGATCGGTTCCCTTCCACATCTACAACAACAGGGGTTTCCAAAACATCATTTACTAAATCCACTACTTTAGTAGTACAATTCTGATCCACAAATCGATAAACATATTCTCTGTTCTCCTTCTCCATAGAAAGATTCAACTTTTGCCAAATTTTCTCCTTTTGAGAAGAAGACAACTGTAAAACCTGTTCATAAACAGACCTATCATCGTAAATATATGCACGAACAAATCGTTCATAATTATCATAATCTACAAAATAAAGCAAATCGCCCTTAATAAATTTTACATAGAAATTATCTGTAGCAAAATCAAATAACCCATAATTATAAACACGGTCAATACCTTGCAAAGGATCTGAAACACGAATAGCTGTGTGACCATACAACGAATACAATTCATCACCTACACCACAAGTTAATATACTAATTTCCGCTCTAGGTGAAAGTGGATTATTTACTGTATTTGCCAACAGTAATTGTGTTATTAACAAAAAGAAAAATTGAATAAACCTTTTAGCTCTCATACTTTATTTTGAAAAAATTCCCAAATCTATTTTAAGTGAAAAGACATTCGAGTACAAAGCAACACTTTGATCTCCAATATCTGTAAGCGCATAATCTACTTGAATACCTTTATAATGAAACCCTACTCCTATATTAGGTTGAAACCCTACTTTTTCTGTTCCATCCAATTGTTCTACATGCTGAAAACCTCCTAGCCCTCCGCGAACAAACACCATATCGGTATATGCAAATTCCAACCCCAAACTTGGGTATAAACTAAAATTCTCTGAAGAAACCAATGCTTGAGTTTGAGCAAACTCCATCTGTAACCCTACTTCTGAAAGCATTGAGAAATCACTACTGAAATTAAATTTTCGTGCCACACCTAATTGTAGTTTAGGCAGAGTAATTTCAGTTGTTTCTGGGAGCTCAGTATTTTGACCAGGAATAGCATTGCTTATTTTTTCAAATTCCTTCTTATTTATAGTCCACATATTATAAGTAGTCGTAATGTCTCGAGCCATGATTCCAAACTTCCAACCAGAAGGTAAAGCGTATTGAGCACCTAAATCAAAGCCAAAGCCCCAAGAATTAGCAAACTTACCTATAACACGACGTATTACTTTAGCATTTACACCCCAATTCAAACCTTCAATAGGTGTTTTTCTAGCATAAGAAACTGAAAATGCATAATCAGCAGTCGAAAACAAGCTTATTTTATCGTAGTTAATATTTCCATTTTGGTCTATCAACTCTGTTGTATTCATAATATCGTCTACTCCAAATCGTATTATCGAAATACCAACAGCACTTTTCTCGTCTACTGGCATTGCAAATGCAGCATAATCATATTGAGCTATGTTAGCAAAATAACTAGCATGCATTAATGCCACTTGTTTATCTTGAAGATTCATTAAGCCAGAAGGATTCCAGTATACTGAATTAACGTTTTGTGTTGAAGCTACCACACTATTTGACATTCCCATTGCGGCTGCATCTACCCCTATATTCAAAAATTCATTAGAATACTTGCGCACCTTTTGTGCATGCAGGGTATAAGAAACAACAAAAAGAAATACTAATATTTTATATTTCACTTTCTATAGGTTTAATACAAAGATGCTAAAAATTCTAGTAGCCTCCGATTTTTTTTTATTAGTCTGAAATACTTTTCAAGTACTTAAGTTCTCTTTCTGTTTTTTTCTTTTGAATCACCTAGCGACCTCATAGCACATTACCATTACCCTATACCTAAAACATCCAACGAAGAAAAAATCTGATTAAATATACTAGTCTTTCTTTACATCCATCAACACAAACATCTCCCAGACAACAAATTAAAATCAACTACATTATAATTACTTTTTAAACTCATTTGCTTTTCTTTTTTTTTTAACTAGAAAAACAATCCGTATATTGAATATGAAATAAATTGCTTTTTTACTATTGTTAAAAAACACACGCAATTAAACTCCTAAACCAAGTTTAATTATTCAATTCTTTTGTGATACATTTGCTATATACTAAGAGACTTACTCTTAAAATCCTATACACTAATGAAAAAACATATACCTAATTTTATAACCTTACTTAACCTCAGTTCTGGAGTTATTGCATTGATATACGCATTCGATGACAATTATAACATGGCTTTTCTTTGGATTTGCCTTGGAATCTTTTTTGACTTTTGGGATGGTTTTGTTGCTAGATTACTAAATGTAAAAAGCGAACTAGGCTTACAACTTGACTCTATGGCTGATATGGTTACAAGTGGAGTTGTTCCAGGTCTTATTATGTATAAATTATTAAGTAACATACAGTCAAATCACGATGTATATAACCTATCTTCAGAAAACCTTTTTATGGGTATTTTACCTTATTTCGGTTTCTTAATCACATTGGGATCTGCATACCGCTTAGCTAAATTTAATATTGATACTAGACAAACTGATTCATTTATTGGGCTACCAACTCCTGCAAATGCACTTTTTATTTCGAGTTTAGCCATCATTAATGTAGGTTGGGTTAATGATAGTATACTTACCAATCCTTATATTTTAATAGGGATTAGTGCATTTAGTGCTTATATTCTAAACGCTGAATTACCTCTTTTCTCTTTAAAAATGAAAGACAAAGGAGCTTTTGCTGCAAATAAACTACCATATCTATTTGTTATCTATTCCGTGATTTTATTGATTTTCTTTCAATACACGGCTATTCCAATTATAATTATAAGTTACATTCTTATTTCACTACTAAAACACTTACTTTCAAAGAAAGATTTACAAGAACTGTAAATATCAAATAAAAAAAGGCTGTCTAATGACAGCCTTTTCAATTTATAAAATACTTTTATTCTGATTTCCAATCGCGGATTTCTTTCTCAATAGCCTCTCTTGTCTTACCAGATTTCTCTTGTAATTTACCTACAACCTCATCGAATTTACCTTCTATCAAGGCTTCATCATTGTCAAACCATTCACCGTATTTTTGTTTTACAGCTCCTTTTACTTGGTTCCATTTTCCTTCTAATTCTTGCTTGTTCATAATTTAAGTTTTTTTGATTAATACTTAAATATAAGAATAAATCAATGAAAATATATTAACAAAATGTTATTTAGCACTTATTTAATTAGAATTTTCATAAAAAAAAACACAGTCTCTTTAATTATCACCAAGTCCTTAAAAACCGAATTGTCATAATAATAATCTAAGTTCATGGCTACTTTCTTAGGGAACACTACGTTTTTATTATAGACCACTGGGTCTTGTTGCTTACTCAACAAAATCTCTTCATCGAAGTAAATCAAGGAAGCACGAGAAGTTAATCCCGGTCTCAACAAGAGTACTTTTCTATCCTCATCTTCTAAACTGTCATAGAACCCTTCCAAGTCAGGTCTAGGCCCAACAAAACTCATCGTTCCATTAAGTATATTATAGAGCTGAGGCCATTCATCTATTTTGTATTTTCTTAAATAACCACCCAAACGAGTAACTCGTGGCCCTTGACAATCCCAAAGTATCGTTCTAAATTTATAAATAGTAAACGTATTTCCATACTGTCCGATTCGCTGTTGACAAAACAAACCGTTCATTTTCATACCGACACTTATTAATATCCAAATTAAAAGCATGGGTAAAACCAAAAAGACACTCAATAGAACAGCTAAAAGCACATCAAAAAAACGCTTAGACATATGTTAATCTATCTTTACAAAGAATCTTTATCGAAATGAAAAGGAAGTATATTTAATATAGAAGGTGATTTAAAAACAACGCCTGAAGCTCCCATAAAAAACATTTCTATTGGTTCTGTCTGTTTGGTCTCATATTCTAACAAAGATTGTCTACAAGCTCCACAAGGTGGAATTGGTGTCTTGGTTTCCTTCAAATCTGAAGAAGCAGAAATAGCTATCTTTCTTATTGTTTCGTCAGGATACAAAGCACCTGCTTGAAAAATAGCTGTACGTTCAGCACACAAACCAGAAGGATAGGCCGCGTTTTCTTGATTAGAACCAAGCACAATAGTGCCACTGTCCATTAAAACTGCTGCTCCTACTCTAAATTTAGAATATGGTGCATAGGCCTTTTTCCTAATTTCAATAGCTGCTTCCATTAACTTCATGTCTTCCAATTCCAACTCATTCATTGAGTCAAACTCGTAAAAAACAGTATTTATCTCTACTTTTTTCATACCAAATAAGATAATACAAAAAATCCAAACGACAAGGTTTGGATTTTTAATTTGTATGTTTTGTTTTAATTCTTTTAACTTCTATCAAAAGTTTTATTTCCAAAATCAAAAGTCAATGAAAAACGCAAAGTATTCTCTAATGGATTCGCTACTTTAGATGTAGAAAATAAATAAGAGACATCTACAGTCACTGTATTATATCTGAATCCCGCACCTAAACTTGCAAATTTTCTAGCTCCTTTTTCTTCACTTTCATGAAAATAACCAGCTCTTAATGCAAAAGCATTATCATACCAATACTCTGCTCCTAAAGCCCAAGTTACTTCTTTCATTTCTTCACTTAATCCATCAGGTGCATCTCCAAAAGATTTAAACACTCCCGAGAACCATCCTATATCATTGTATTCTCTTCGAGCATCTTCCATATCTGCTGCCGAATTGCTTTTAGGCTTAATAGGTGTTGGAACTAATAATTTATTAAACTCAGTTGTAACCGTAATCGTGTTGTGAGGATCTAAAATAAAATCAAATCCTGCTCCTAATTTTAAATTAGAAGGTAAAAACGCTGCGTCTTGACCACTTTCGTCATAGTTGATTTTAGGTCCTAGATTTTGAAAGTTAAATCCTCCTCTCCAACGGCCGTCGAAACCATTGAAAGTCATTTGCTCTGATTCATAGAAACCTGCAACATCTACTGCGAAACTACTTGCCGCAGAAGAATCGCCTCCCATTTCTTCAGGTACTTTTAAATTTGAATTTATAAAACGTCCTGCAACAGCCATTGAAAAACGTTCCGTCAATTTCAGTGAATATGAAACATCAATAGCGAATTCATTTGGACTACGAGTAAGTCCTGGGTCATTATAATCTTGTCGCATTACAATATCACCCATTCCAAAATAACGCAAACTAGCTCCAATAGCACTTCTCTCATTAAACTTATTGAAATAGTTTAATTGAGCTAAGGATATATCGTTTGTAATCTTACTCATATAAGGAGTATAACTAACCGCTAATCCTTGGTTTTTTACTGCAAAAGCATATTTTGCAGGGTTATATTGCTGTGAAAAAGCATCCGTAGTGGTTGCAACTCCCATATCTGCCATACCCGCTGAACGCGCATCTGCCGCAATTTGTAAAAATGGAACTCCTGTCGTAATAGTTCTTTGAGCAAGTGCTACATTCCCAACAAGTGCTAAACACGCTACTAAGGTTATTTTCTTCATGTGTTATTATATGTTTTATTTAACAAATATACTATTTTAGAGTATAACTAACTTCTCTATTTTCTCACTTTGATGTTTTGTTAATGTAGATTGAACAGTTAATTTATAAATATAAACTCCCTTTCCTATCCTATCTCCGAAATCATCTTTCCCATCCCAAACTATTTCTCTACTCAATTTTCCCTCTGTGAGAACCGTTTGATTTATTGTTTTAACGATTTTTCCCGTTATGGTCATTATCTGAACTTGTACATTCAAAGTCTCATAGGGTCTATTGTGCTCAAACCAAAACTCTGTATAATTGACAAAAGGATTTGGATAGTTCAAAACCTTTTCCAAACTAACCCCTTCATTCTTCGCTACTATAAACTGTAACTCAGAAGTTGTCAAATTGTTGTATACATCCCACACTTTAAATGTTAAAGTATGAAGTCCTTCTTCTAAATCTTTAAACGGATATGTTATTTTTCCTTTTCTGAAATTGTCTGCCTCCGTCTCATAATAATCATTTAAAACAAATGAACTCCTCTCGTCACCATCTAAATAAGCTACTATATCGTGACCTATTCCACTTGCGGTATTGATACCATTCTCATCTTCTAAAAAAACCAAAAACACAGGTGCATCTGTCGTAATCCCTCCAGAAACAAAAGCTTCATTGTCCATATACAAACTTACTATAGGTGATGTCTTATCATCTGGTGCATCTTTATTAACTCCACCAATTAATATGTCTGAATTATGTCCTGTGTAATCTTGTTTTACATCTTTTGCATAGAAGCTTACCTTTCCTTTTCCTTTTGAAATATTAATATCCTTAGGTACTACAAAATCAAAATTAAACAAGCCATTAGTAACGCTAGCATTACCTCGAAAAATGGTTTCTCCTAATGTTTGAAAATCCATAATAACGAGCTCTCCATTTCTAACTACTCCATCATTTCCCAACGTTTTTCTATCGATATTCTTATCAAAAATCTGTACCGCCAAGTCTCCTGAAAAATTGGAAAGAAAATTGTCATTTTCATCCAAAATCTTACCTCCCAATCTAATATAACCTAAAGCTTCTAAAGCGTCGTTATCCGCATCCAAAGGTTTATCATTAATCTCTGTCAACACTACTTTAGGTTTAGGAATAGCTAATCTCATCGCAGGATCTCCTATATAAAACACCACATTCTTATCCCTGCTAAAAGTCTTGTTTTTCGTTAACATTAAAGCTTCTGAAACAGTAGGATACACCCCCTCTTTATTGAACAAAGTTTGACTAAACTCTTTGTTTAACTGTCTCCCTGCCTCAATTCCAATTTCTCTTGTTGTTGCTACTAGAGCAATCGCTCCACCTCTTTTGTTCAGATACATTCTCTCTCCTCCAGTTAATCGATATGGATTATCAAAACGAGTAAATTCGCAAGTAATTGTAACAAAGAGCGGGTATTTTTTAAAATTGTTTAATTTTCCCGCATCTTCTATTCCGAAAATACGTTCTTGAGCCAAACCATCTTCTCCTCCATGCCCAAGATAACTCACATACAAAGAACCGCTTTCAATAGAATTAATAAACTCTTCTTTAGCTTTCGGATACCTCTTACCTCCAGCAGATGTTTCTTGAGTGTAGGAATCCATAAATATTTTCTTTACATTAAAGAAAGGATGCTGAGCCACTAAAGTATCGACTATGCTATTTAACTCTGATTGTAAAACGATGTCACTTTCTCTATCTACATCATCTGCCAATGCAACTATAGTATTTCTCCATCTGCCTTGATTTTCAATATTGCTATAATCTTCCAATTTTTCAATCATTGCATTTGCCATCTCAGGAGTACTGACCAACATTCTCCCTACACTTAAATCTAAGCCATAAGAAACATCACTCATCAATCCTTCTCCATCATCCATTTGCACATAAAAATCATCTGACATGAACGTAGTATATGAAGAAAAATTACTAGCACTATTAATAACATTTCGTATAGTACTCATCCCATAAAAAACAGGTACTGTATTTTTATTATTAGGTATTCTATTTTTGTAGTCGAAAGAAGCTTCTCCAAATAAATTCAAATACTTCAATTTCTTTGTTTCCGAAGTAGCATTCTGATAAACATAACGGACAAAATTCCGAATAGCTGCAACATCTTGCTTCCCAGAACTAAATTCGTTGTACAACTCTTCTAATATTACTACTTTTACTTTCAAGCCACTGTCTTTTTTATGAAAGTCAGCTAGTCTTTCTGCTGCATTTCGCAAACTGGATTTAGTAACGATTAAATAATCTACATCACCTTCTGAAAAAACAGCTCCTTTTACATCTTGATTGCTAACTCTTGAATTTTGAGATTGTAAAGGTTCATAGTAATCTTGTTCATTCAAAACATGAAAATTTCGTTCAACCCCACCATAAACCTTAAAGGAAAGGACTCCTTGATTGGGGTTATTTACTTTTTCAACAGCACTTGGGTCTGTAACATCCCACACTTCTTTAATAGTAGAAGCATTTGAAATCCTATATTCTACAACTCCATTTTCAAATGCCAAATTATTGTTTGTAAATCCATATTGTTTAGCCCCTCCCTTCAAAATAGCCGTATAGTCTAATTGAATATAATCAAGATAACCTTCTGACGTAGGTACTCCTCCATTATTATAATTCACATCGACTTGCACAGATTCAGAGGATAATAACATTTCTTTAGTAAGAAAGCTTTCAAAACCACTTATTGTTTGTCCACTTAATTTACTAAATGAAACTCTACCTACATCTTGTTGATTCACACTATAGCTAAATGAGGTATTCCCATAAGAAGAAGAAGCCGCATTTACTAAAAACTGAATAGGTATTGATTTATCCAAATTCATCAATTCAAAAGAAAAACTTTGTTTTGGACTCATATTAAATCGCTCTCCAAACCATTTACGTCCTAAATTACCAACGTTAACTAAATCATTTTCATGAAATACCGATGCATCATAAGTCGTATAAACTTTTGATGCAGAACCACTAGGTTGATTTAACATCTGTATTCTTTTTCCATCACCCCCACTAAAAGTCAAAAAATAAAAAGCCTCATTCTCATATAAATTTAAATGAGTAAGATTCTCATCACTCCACTGATCAACACCTATACCGTAAAAAAGAATATAATCATCATCATTAAAAACACCATCTTCTTCTCCTTTAATATATATTGCATTCTCAACAAGATCTGTTTGATAATTATCTTGGTTTATTAAAGGTAGCATTTCACCACCAGAACCATATATTTTAATTGTACTAGGATTTATATTATCAGGTACACCTAATTGTCTTAGATACTGCTTAGATATTTTATAAACCCCAGTCTTGACAATAGAGAATTTAAACCAATTACCCGTTTTTAAGACAGAGTTAACTCTAGCTGCCGACTTGAATGTAGAATATCTACTATCTCTATTAACACCACTACTATATGAATAACTCAAAGACTCTACTCTTTTATAAGAACCTCCCTCTTTAATAATAGGATTAAAGGATAAAATATAATTCACATCCTCTCTAGCGCTCACTTTCTTAATAACTGCATCAAGTGTTGTAGGAAGATTATATTTATGTAAAGCTCCAAGCTCAGAAACTGTCAAATTTTTATATCTAACATTACTAATTTTCAAAGAAGACACATCAATACTCTTTTCATTCTCTATAATCGAATGAAAATTTAACTTACCATTAACAGGATTAAAATCATAGTTCGGTGATTCAAAATAAGGATACAATTCCCCTGACTCTAAATTGGAAAAAGGAGCCAGTTCACCCCACTCAATTTTAATTTCTTTTTGTTGCCCCCAATGGCTGAAACCGCTCAATAACAGCAAAAAGCAAAATAATCTTTTCATATAATTTTATAACGGATTTTCTTTATATATTCGTGCAAAGAAAATAAAATTTCTCGACACAATATAGTCATATTTTCAACGTTAAATATGTCTACAGTAAACAAGTAGAAGAAAATTTTAAGTTTTTTTTAAATATTTTCAAATTAAACATTGCTAATTAAACGTTAATTATTATATTGCGTTCAAATTATTTACCCACTAAACATGAAGATTAATAGACTTATGACATTGCGACTGATTGCTGGAGTTATAGCTTCAATCGGTATTACAAGCTGCAGCAATACTAATTCAACTGGTGTATCAACTGCAACAGGCTGGAAAATTAATGACAAAAAGGGCGGTTTTCAATACAACACCAACTATGGTGACCAGAAAGCACCTCTAGGAATGGTTGCTGTTGAAGGAGGGACATTCACCATGGGAAGGGTACAAGATGACGTAATGTATGATTGGAATAACAATCCAACACAGCAATATGTTCAGTCCTTTTATATGGACGAAGCCGAAACAACTAACTTAATGTATAACGAGTATTTGTATTGGTTAAAATCTGTTTTTCCTGTATCAGAAGCAAACTACAGACATATATATGAGAGTGCCTTACCAGACACTATGGTATGGAGGTCACGTTTAGGATTCAGTGAAACATTGACTTCTACTTATTTAAGACACCCTGCTTACGCAAATTATCCTGTTGTTGGGGTAACTTGGTTACAAGCTAATGATTATGCGAAATGGAGAACTGATCGTGTTAATGAAATTGCTTTAGAAAACGCTGGCTACCTTAAAAAGAATGCTAAAGTTATGGAAGCTTACGGTGACGCACACTTTAGTACTGATGCTTACTTAGCTAATCCAGACTTAGTATATGGAGGAAACAGAGATGTTGTTTTCCAAGGAGTTAAAAATAAAGCTAAAGATGGTTCTCGCCATGTATATGCGACACAAGAGTTTGGTTTATTCACAGCAGAATTCCGTTTACCGACAGAAGCTGAGTGGGAATATGCAGCTGTTGGTTTAGTTGGAAATCGCGAGTACAACTCTTATAAAGGAAGAAAAAAATATCCTTGGGAAGGTGGTCAAACCAAATCTACAGGACGTAAAAATAAAGGAGACCAATTGGCAAACTTTAAGCAAGCACGTGCTGACTATGGTGGTATCGCAGGTTGGTCAACAGATGGTGCTGACATAACCAATCAAGTTAAATCTTATGCTCCAAATGACTTTGGTTTATACGATATGGCTGGTAACGTAGCTGAATGGGTTGCTGACGTATATCGTCCAGTTATAGACACAGACGACAACAACGACTTCAACTACTTCAGAGGTAATGTATATTACAAAAACCAAATTGGACCTGATGGAAAAACTGTTATCGTTACTTCAGAAACAATGCAGTTCGACACATTAGCTAATGGTAAACTACGTGCTAGAAATTTACCTGGACAAGTTGCTCAAGTTATGGTTGACGAATCAGATACATTCTTAAGACAAAACTTTAATAGTGGAGATAATAGAGAATACAAAGACGGAGGTTACAACGCTCCTGAACACACTCTAGTAACTGACGAGGATGGTTCTGTATATGGTAAATACGATAGCGCTAAAAGAACTACTCTAGTAGATAACAAATCTAGAGTTTACAAAGGTGGTTCTTGGAAAGATAGAGCTTATTGGTTAGACCCTGCAACTAGAAGATTCTATTCAGAAGATCAAGCAACAGATTACATTGGATTCCGTTTAGCAATGACTAAAGTTGGTGCTAAACCAGGAACGAAACGTACAAAAAAATAGAATATTTTCATTCTACTCTTTATAAAAGCCCTATTTATTAGGGCTTTTTTTTATACTTTTGAAAAATGAGAATAGAAGAATTATATCAGTGTTTTTTACAGTGTGACGGCATTTCAACCGACACTCGTAACATTACTCCAAACTCTTTGTTTATCGCCCTTAAAGGGGATAATTTTGACGCAAATCAATTTGCAGAAGAAGCTTTGAAAAAAGGTGCTTTATTCGCTATAGTCGACAATAAAAAGTACCATACAGATAAAGAGAAAATGCTTTTAGTAAGCAATAGCCTTGAAACATTACAACTATTAGCCAAATACCACAGAGAACAACTAGGTCTTCCTGTTATTGCTTTAACTGGTAGTAATGGCAAAACAACCACCAAGGAATTAATAGCTACAGTTTTAGCTGCAAAGTACAATATAGCAGCAACTATCGGCAATCTAAATAATCATATTGGAGTTCCACTAACACTTCTTTCTTTCAACGATGATACAGATATAGGAATTGTTGAAATGGGAGCAAATCACATTGGAGAAATAGCACACCTTTGCCAAATAGCACAACCCGATTATGGTTATATAACAAATTTTGGTAGAGCACATCTAGAAGGTTTCGGCGGTTTTGAAGGAGTTATCAAAGCAAAAAGCGAACTATATGACTACCTTGAAGATAATAGCAAAATAGCTTTCGCAAATACAGATGACCCAAGACAAGATGCAAAAACACTCACTTTCAGTCGTTATACCTTCGGCCTGGATGAATCAAATGATTTAGTTATTAAGTCATATAGTGCACAACCAAACGCAACTGTAGAACTTGACAACCACACCTTCACGTCTAAGCTTACTGGTATATACAATTCGACAAATATTGCAGTTGCAATAGCATTTGGAAAATATTTCGGAATTGATTTAGAGGTTATTAAAAATACAGTAAGTCAATTCACACCAAACAACAACCGCTCCCAATGGCTTCAAAAAGGATCTAATGATATTCTACTAGACGCTTACAATGCCAATCCTAGCAGTATGGAGGTAGCTATCTCTAACTTCTTGCAGCTAGATACAACTAAAAACAAAATCATTATACTCGGTGATATGTTTGAACTTGGAAAAGAAAGCGGCAAAGAACACACAGCAATTATCGAAAGACTTAAAGAGCATAAAGATATTACCAATTATAATATTGGCTCTATTTTCTTCCAATATAAAACTGACGAGTCAAATCAACATTTTTTTAAATCTTTTGAAGATTTTTCGAAAGCATTAGAAAACAAGCCACTATTCAAAGACTCACTTATACTTATTAAAGGATCTAGAGGTATGGCTTTGGAACGCATATTAGAATACATAAATTAGAAATTTCTTATAAATCAAAAAGGGATTAAAATTGTGAAATTTTAATCCCTTTTTTTGATATCTCAACAATACTATTTCTACTCAGAACGCCTAATTTTCAAACTAGTTGTAATTGGATAATGATCTGAATTAATAAAGTTTGAATGTGTTTTAAACGATTTTACTTCCATTCTTTTATCCACAAAGATGTAATCTATTCGAGCAGGGTAATAAGGAAAGTGATAAGTAGCTCCAAAACCACTTCCCGCCTCCACAAACGCATCTTTCAACTCTCCTTTTATATTTCTATACACATACGAAAAGGCACTATTATTCAAGTCGCCACAAACAATCATAGGATATTTAGCATCCATTCTATGCGCTTGCATCAATTCTGATTGAAGTTGCTGCTCTCTAAATGCCTTACTTAACCTATTTAGAATCTTTTTCGACTTTGCTTCATCAATCTTTTCATGTATATCTGGACTAATATTAACTGATTGCAAATGCATACTATAAATACGAATAGTATCTTTTCCTTTCAAAATATCTACAAAAATTACGTTATTATTTGAATTTGGTAAATTTATCTCACCTTTATCAATAATTTGAAACTTAGAATATATAGCCTGTCCAGTTTTAATTTTCTTCCCATGGGTTGTTATATAACGATACTTATACTGTGGGAAATTCAATTTTGCATTTTTAGAAAATTCCTGTAAACACAAAACGTCCGGGTCCTGAACTTCGATAAAATCCTTAATTTTTTCTGGTACAGCTTGATCGGGTATCCATTCGAACAAATTAAACAATCGAACGTTATAACTCATCAAAACAAAGTCTTCAATATCTTTTTCTTCCTCCTTCTCTGTAAACTTATAAAATCTAGAAAAAGATGTCAATCCAACCATTAAAACTAAAAACGGTACTATCACTTGTCTCTTAAATTGAAGTGCCCAATAGAAAAACAATAGTACATTAATTATTAACAAAGAAGGAAGAACCAGAGTAACAACCGATAAAAAAGGAAAAAGTTTTGGAGCTAAGAAAGGCAATAAATAGCCCATCAGTGTTATCAAAGAGATAAACACCGTGACACCAAAAACAACTCTATTAAACCAAGACAATTTTTTCATATATTGTTACTTTCCAACCTTAAAGAGAAACTCTTTTTCTTCTTTAGTCAAACTTTCATAACCCGACCTACTAATTTTATCTAGTATTTCGTCTATTTTCTTTTGTTCTACAGTCCTAGCAAAATCCTTAGAATCAACATTTTCACGTTTAGTAGTTTTGTTTTTACTAACATATACCTTTTTAAACGGTGAACGCTCTTTCTTCTTAAACAACCTCAATAAAGCCCCCTTGAAATTATCAATCCCTTTAGATAAATCAATTCCTTGATTTATTAATTTAATGTATAAAAACCCCATAAATGCTCCACCTAGATGCGACAAGTGTCCACCAGTGTTATGAGTCGAAAGTTGTATAACATCTAATACAATAATAAAAGCAGCAATATGCCAAGTCTTAACAACTCCTATAAGTGCTAAGCGCACTTCCATATTAGGCGCATACACCGCTAAAGCAATCAAAGGTGCCATAGTCGCTGCTGACGCACCAACCAACACACTTCCAACAGAAAAAAAGAGTCCTCCGATTAAATAGAATAATCCACCTAATATTGCACCTAAAAAATACACAGTTGTGAACTGCTTTTGCGTAAAATAGGTAGTAAACATCCTACCGACAAAATGCAATACTAATAAATTAAAAATAAGATGTACTATTCCAGCATGTAGAAATGAATAAGTAACTAAAGTCCATGGAGCCAATATAAGATTAGCGAAATTTGAAGACAAACTAAACCAAGGAAGTAGCAACGCATAAACACTTGGTAAAAGAGTCTGCAATATCAAGAAGATTAAAGAAACTCCTATATTCCAAAACAATATTTTTTGCACAACTCCACCTATTCGGTATTGTAGCTTTAAATCATCCCATACTTTCATAATACCCTTAATCCCATCTATTACTTTTAAATTGATTTTTTTTCCAGTACCACATCATCAAATACCCCATTAAAGCACCACCAAGATGCGCGAAATGCGCTACACCTGTTGACCCTCCAAATATAGACCCTCCATTAATCCCTAAATATAAGTCAATACCTAATATCGCAGGAACAAAATATTTTGCTTTAACTGGAACAGGAATAAACATTAATGCTAACTCCGCATTTGGAAACATAAAAGCAAATGCAACTAATAATCCATAAATAGCACCTGAAGCACCAACAGCAGGAGTATTATAAGCACTCACCATATTCATAAATGTACTATCACCTAGAATGTCTTTCCACTGCATTATATACTTTCCTTCTGCTAGAATACTCATTACTTCATGCTTATCGAAACCATTCTGAACAAGAGCGGAGACTCCTTCATGAACTAAATAATAATTCACTCCAGTATGAAGAGCGGCAGCTCCTAGACCACACGAAAGATAGAAAAAGATAAACTTTTTACTACCCCAAAAATGCTCTAGTGCCGAACCAAAAGAATACAGAGCAAACATATTAAAAAACAAATGCATCAATCCACCATGCATAAACATATGAGAGAGTGGTTGCCAAAACTGAAAACTAGGGCTTTCGAAATAATAAAGCGCTAGAAAATCTAATGTAGCAGGAACAAAAACAGAACCTACATAAAATATAATATTAATAATCAATAGCTGCTTTACAGCTTCTGTAATTTTCATCATAATGTAAATCTTTTTTCAATATCATCTACCTTCATCGTAATAAAAGTAGGTTTTAAAAATGGTGAAATACTCGGGTCTTTACACGCAAAAAGTGCGTTAACCATATTTTCTTGTTCTTCTTCACTTAAGACCGTTCCAGTTTTAACAGATAAGCTATGGGCTAAGGATTTAGCAATCCTATCATTCATACTAAAACTTGTTTCAGAAGGAGACCCCTGCAACTCTTGAATCAATTCATCCAATACAATTGACGCTTCGCTCTCTGCAACGTGAACCGGTAAACCAGAAATAACTAATTGTTCTTTATCGATAGAATCAAAAACAAATCCCGTTAACTTTAATGCAGATTCTGAATCTCTAAGTAATTGAATTTCGTAAGCTGAATAATACAAAGTCAAAGGAAACAATAGTTGTTGACTAGCTGCTTGTTTTATAGTAATATTCTCTAAAAACTTTTCATATAAGATACGTTGATGAGCCCTGCCTTGATCTATCACAACCATTCCTGTTTTAATAGGACTCACAATATACTTTCTCTGCAATTGAAAAGACTTACTTGTACTAATATCATCCAAAGCGCCATCAAACAGTGAAATTTCTTTCACATCTTCTTCTATTTCAATTTTTGAGAAATCTAATTCATTAGCAGAAGACCTTAAATCTTCATACATATTATTTGTACTTTCAATCTGTTCCCTTCTACTACTTTCAAAAGGAGATTTCGACAAAAACGAATCTCCCTTGCTAGAATTCGAACTCGACCTACTACCAGAAACATAAGACGTTTGATTATGTTCAAAAGGATTATACGCTTGTTTCATAGAAACACTATCCTCTTTAAAAGGATTGTAATTCATATCCACCTCAATAGTAGGAGTTTCTGCTTTTTTATCTAGGAACTCATAAGGAGTATCCATAGTAGAATCTCTTTGAAAATCTAAAACCGGTGCTACATTAAATTGCCCTAAACTATGCTTAATCGCCGCTCTAAGAATAGCATACAAAGCTTGCTCATCATCAAACTTAACTTCCGTTTTTGTTGGATGTATATTGATATCAATTGCATCAGCAGGCAACGTTAAATACAGAAAATAGCTAGGATGAGTACCTTCTTTCAATAATCCTTCAAAAGCATTTAGAACAGCATGGTGAAGATAAGCACTTTTTATAAATCGATCGTTTACAAAGAAAAACTGTTCCCCCCTACTTTTCTTAGCAAATTCAGGTTTACCTACAAAGCCTTCTATTGAAACAATTTCAGTAGTTTCTTTTATAGGAACTAGTTTCTCATTCGTTTTAGGTCCAAATACATTTACGATTCTCTGACGTAAATTAGACTCTGGAAGATTAAACATCTCACTTCCATTATGTAAAAGAATAAAATGAACATTCGGATGAGCCAAAGCAACCCTTTCAAATTCATCAACTACATGTCGAAACTCAACAGTATCCGATTTTAAGAAATTTCTACGGGCTGGAATATTAAAGAAAAGATTTTTTATAGAAAACGAAGTACCTTTAATTAAAACAGCCTCTTCTTGGGAAACCAACTTACTGCCCTCAATTATTAAATGTGTACCTAAGTCCGCTCCTGCCTCACAAGTTTTCAATTCAACATGTGCAATAGCCGCGATGGAAGCCAAAGCTTCTCCACGAAATCCTTTCGTACGCAGCGCAAACAAATCTTCAGCCATCGTAATTTTCGAAGTCGCATGTCTTTCAAAAGCCATACGAGAGTCAATATCACTCATTCCCTTCCCATTATCGATAACCTGAATTAAAGTTTTACCAGCTTCTTTTACAATTAATTTAATTTCAGTCGCTCCTGCATCAACAGCATTCTCAATCAATTCTTTAACAACTGAAGCTGGTCTTTGAACAACTTCACCTGCTGCGATTTGATTTGCAACGTGATCTGGAAGCAATCGGATTATATTTGACATCTATTTAGATTCTTTCTCGTTTTAACGTATATACCAAACAAATTTAAAGAATAATTATCTGCTATAGGTGTTGCCATTTTGTAAATTATTCTAAAAATAAAAAAACCTGTAAAGATTACAGGTTTTTTTATTCTTTATTGTGATATACTCTAAAATTTAGTATTCAATTCAATCATTTTCAAAGCTGCTATTGCAGCCTCTGTTCCTTTATTTCCATGGACTCCTCCACTTCTATCTAAAGATTGTTGTTCATTATTATCCGTAAGTACACAAAAGATTACAGGAATTTCAGATATTAAATTTAAATCTTTAATCCCCTGAGTAACACCCTGACATACAAAGTCAAAATGCATTGTTTCTCCTTTAATAACACAACCTATAACAATTACAGCATCTAAGTTTTCATCAACTTCAATCATTCTCTTCGCCCCAAAAATCAATTCAAAGCTCCCAGGAACGTCCCAACGAACAATATTCTCTTCACTCATGCCACAGTCAAGCAAAGCTTCTTTAGCACCAGAAAACAATCCGTTCGTTACTTTATCATTCCATTCAGAAACAACTATACCTACTTTGAAGTCTTTTGCATCAGGCAAAGTAGATTTATCGTATTCTGATAAATTTTTATTCGCTGTTGCCATATTTATTGAGCCAAACCAATCAATGCATCAACCGAGCTTGCCTCAGCTGCACTTTGATAATTGTTCTTAATTTCATTAAACATTTTCAACGCTTCATCTTTCTTACCTAACTCCAAAGCAATTAAACCTGCTTTCTTCAAGAATCTTGGAGAAGTGAATTCGTTTTTAGTATTTGAAGCTGCTTTTTTATAATATTCAAATGCATCATTAGATTGTCCAAGCTCAGAAAAAGCATCTCCAATTCCACCTAATGAAAGAGATGATAAAATCATATCTTCAGATTTGAATTTCTCTAAGTGTGAGATAGCATTTTTAAAATCTCCCATATTTAAATAAGACATTCCAGCATAATATTCTGCCAAGTTAGCAGTTTTTGTACCTGAATAACTTTCTATAACACCTAGCATTCCTAATTTACCTTCACCACCATTTAATGCTAAATTGTATAGAGAGTCGCTATTGATAGGGTTATTTGTAGCTTCGTTAAAGTAGCTTTGAGCTTGAAATATTTCATTCGCTGCATCTTCTTCTTTCGGTTCCATCACCAACTTCCCATATCCTAAATACCCAACAGTAATCAATGCAATTGCACCAACCACTCCATAGATGTATTTTTGGTTCTTTTCAGCCCATCCTTCTACGCGAGTTGCTCCTTTATCCAAAGAATCAAATACCTCCGCAGTTGTACTATCAGCTGCATTTACATTGCTATATTGATCAAACTCATCTTCTGAGCCATCTTTAGGTTTTGGTGCTTTATAACCTCTCTTATTATAAGTTGCCATTTTATTGAAAGTTTAATGAGTGGCAAAAATAGGATTTTTATTGTAATTTAAAAGTGCTTCCTATCAATATTTTTAATAATTTGCAGCCAATTAAAAAATTCCACTTAGAAATCTCTAAAAAGAAAGCATTTTCTGTGTATCTAAAAAACCTAAGCCTCATTCATTTTAAAAATATTAACGATTATTCATTTCATTTTCAAAAGAAAATAAATTGTTTTGTCGGAAAAAACGGCATTGGAAAAACCAATATACTCGATGCTATTTACTATTTATCTTACGGAAAAAGCTACTTCAATCCGATTGCCAGCCAAAATATTCAGCACGGGACTGACTTTTTCGTAATCGATGGTACCTTCATTAAAGATGACAAAGAAGAACACATAGTATGTAGTCTTAAAAAAGGACAGAAAAAAGTACTAAAGAGAAATGGGAAAAATTATGATAGAATATCAGACCATTTTGGGCTCATCCCTCTTGTTATAATTTCACCATCTGACGCAGACTTAATAACAGAAGGCAGTGAAACACGCCGTAAATTTATTGACAGCGTGGTATCTCAATTAGACTCAAACTATTTACAGCATTTAATTCAATATCAAAAGCTGATTTCACAACGAAATGCACTCTTAAAGTATTTTGCCCTGAATCACACCTTCGACTCTACCACCTTAGAAGTATATAACGAACAACTTACGCAACTTGCAGAACCCATCTTTAAAAAAAGAAAAGAGTTCATTAATGATTTTTTACCTATTTTCAATTACTACCATCAACTTATCACAAATCAAAGAGACCAAGTACAATTAAACTACGAAAGCCAGTTGTTTGAAAAAGGCATGGATATACTATTTGAAGAAAACCTAAGTAAAGACAGAGTATTGCAATATACAAGTGTAGGTATTCACAAAGACGACTTATCCTTTGAGCTAGAAAATCACCCCATTAAAAAATTCGGTTCTCAAGGACAACAAAAATCTTTTCTAATAGCATTAAAACTAGCCCAATTTGAATTTTTAAAAAAACAAAGCGGAGTTGCTCCTATCCTTTTATTCGACGATATTTTTGACAAATTAGACGAAGACCGCGTTAGAAAAATAATTGAACTTGTTCATCAAGACACCTTTGGACAACTTTTCATTTCCGACACTCATGCAGAGAGAACAGAAAACCTTTTAAAAAGCATACAGCAGGATTACGAGATTTTTAAGATTGATAAAGAAAGAGAATAAAACGAACCAAATAGATTACCTAATTTTGTGTTTTTAAAACAAAGGAGTAAAAAATGAAAATCCAACCCAATCATTCTTTAAAAGAATTAAATACTTTTGGAATCGATGTTCGAGCAAAGAACTATGTAGAAGCCAAATCTCTAACCGATCTTATCCAACTATGTAAAGCAAACACAGCCGACCAACTTTTTTTTCTAGGAGGAGGAAGCAACATGCTCTTAACAAAAGACATAGAAAACACGGTTGTTAAAATAGATTTAAAAGGTATTGAGATAACAAAAGAAGACGAAGACCATGTATGGATTGAGGTACAAGCAGGAGAAAACTGGCATGAATTTGTTTTATGGTCTGTCCAAAATAACTATGGAGGACTTGAAAATCTTTCACTAATTCCAGGAAACGTTGGAACAACTCCTATCCAAAACATTGGTGCTTACGGTGTGGAACTAAAAGACGTCATGACCTCTTGTAATACGCTTGAGATTAAATCTCAAAAAGAACAAATTTTTACAAATGAAGAATGTAAGTTCGGCTACAGAGAAAGTGTATTTAAAAATGAATTCAAAAATCAATACATAATAACTGCCGTAACCTTCAAACTAAGCAAAAGAAACCATCAACTAAAAACATCTTACGGGGCAATTCAAGAAGAACTAGATCAAGAAGGTATTAAACAACCTACTATCCAAGATATCAGTAAAGCTGTAATCAAAATAAGGAATACTAAACTACCTAATCCAAAAGAAATCGGTAATAGCGGAAGCTTTTTTAAGAACCCAATTGTATCTAAAACGCAATTCCAAACTATTCAAACTTCTTATCCCAATATACCTTTCTACCAGGTCGATGAAAATCACTTTAAAGTACCTGCAGGCTGGCTGATTGAAAAAGCTGGATTCAAAGGCGTGAGATATGGAGACGCAGGAGTTCATGAAAAACAAGCTCTTGTATTGGTAAACTACGGAAAAGCGACTGGAATTGAAATAGTTAGATTAGCAGAAACTATTCAAAAGAATATTTTTGAATTGTTTCAAATCAATATAGAAGCAGAAGTAAATATCTTTTAATTTTTAATCAAATTTAGGAGTCTAAAACAGTATATTTGCAGCCTTTATTCACCATCTATGATTGCGATTATTCCGATATTATTCTATCTATTTGTTTCCATAGTATTACTACAAATACTATATCATGTTTTTGTATTTGGATCACTTTCTTTCAACAAAAAGGAAGATCCAAAAGCAAAAAGATTACCTGTTTCTTTGATAGTTTATATCGAAAACAACGAAGAAGAATTAAAGCACTTTTTAGCTGCTATACGCAATCAATCCTACCCAACATTTGAGATTATTCTAGTAAATAATGCTTCGTACGACGAAAGCTTGGAACTTATTAAACAATTTGCTCAAACACAAGAAAACGTCAAAATAGTCAATGTCGAAAACAATGAATCGTTTTGGGGCAATAAGCGCTATGCACTAACTCTAGGAATAAAAGTCGCAAAGTACGACTATCTATTATTTTGCGAACCTACTGCCGTTCCAGATTCAGCAATGTGGATTACAAACATGACCTCTCACTTCACTTTAAGCAAAACTATAGTATTAGGTCATCAACGAATTGAAGTAGTTAAAAAATCAATATGGAATAAATTAACCCGATTTCACAACGCATCTTGGGCTGCTTATAATTTTTCATGGGGAAGTATTGGAAAACCATTATTTGGAAACAACAAGAATCTAGCCTATAAAAAAGATGAATTCTATAAGATTAATGGATTTATAAATCAAATGAATCAAAATAGAGGAGAAGACTTCTATTTTACTAATACAATTGCCACATCTAAAAACACAACAACTTCAACATCAAAAACCAGCTTTACCGCAAGTTACATAAAACCAAGTTTCGAAAATTGGACAATGGGACTGAAATCTCAAACCATTTTATTTTCAAAACTAGGATTCACTAGTAAAATAAAAGTATACATCTACAGCTTTACCAAAATACCCTATTTTATTTTGACAGCCTTACTCTTATCTCTTTTATACAACTGGGAAATTGTCCTAGGTTTATTTATACTTAGAAGTACTATAGTAGCATTGTACTCTCATAAATTTCTAAAACACTTTCAAGAAAAAGACTTAAGTCTATGGTTTCCAGTATTAGAGTTTATTCATACATTTACAACAGGCTTTATATTTATTAAGAACCTCCTATCACAAAAGAAGAATTGAAAAAAGTCGTAGACGAACACATAAACGCCGCTAAGCAAGGAGACCAAGTAGCCTTTACTTTTCTTCTTAACCACTATTGGAGCGAGGTATACCACTTCATCTTAAAAAGCGCACAGAACGAAGCAGATACGGAAGATATTACGATAGAGACATTCTCCAAAGCATTTAGTCGCATTACCACCTATAATCCAGAATATGCATTCAACACTTGGCTACTAACCATTGCAAAGAATGTCCATATAGACTTAATACGCAATAGAAGAAACAATCCAGTTTTCCCTATAAACGAAGAAGACTCTAGCTTATACCAAAACATAATTGATGAAAGCCCTTCTATTGAAGATGAAATTATTCAAAGACAAAAACTTAGAATTTTCGAAGCTTACGTCGAACTACTCAAACCACATTACCAAGAAGTAATCAAAATGAGGTATTTTCAAGACATGAGCTACAACGAAATATCAGAACAACTCCAAGAACCTCTAAACACGGTCAAAGTAAAAATAATGAGAGCTAAAAAACTATTAGCCGAGATTATTGTAAAGCAAATAGACAAGAGATTTGAAATTTAACACCATCTCTTCCTAAAGTCAAAGCAAAAAAAAGAGTCGATTAAATCGACTCTTTTTTTTATCTTAAAATTAAATCTTTAATAACCTCCTTGCGAAGATCATCATTAATCATCTTTATTATCTTAGCTTTTCCATAACTCAATTCCTCACGAACAATAGGAGAAGAAAGAGCCACATACAGCGTTTGTCTTTTGAGAAACACATCCAATGTATAGCTTTCTATACCAGGCCCAAGTAATCGTACCCAAGCAGCCTTAACATCAATATTATCTATTCCTGCGTCTAAATTATTTCCTTCTATAAAAATTTTCAAGACGTCTTGAATACTATTACCCTCTCTCAATCTTTTCAGATCGCTAAATCTTTTCGCCATTATTTTTTACTAAACGCTATAGGTCTTTTATAATAATATTTGATATCATGCTCATTCTTCACGACCAAACGATTCGGCTTTACCACAATCAATTCTTCCTTCCAATCAGCAAATTCAGTATGATAATCTAACCAAGCTTTTTTACCTTCAAAAACCACCTTAATATCCTCTCTCACATCATTTGTCAGGTAACCACCATCAAACTGAGGAACTACCTTTTGCCTAAAACCAGTATCATCTTTCAATTCAAAAAAATCTATAGACATATTAACTGTATACTCCTTCACCTCACCATCTGGCATTTCAGCTTTTTCGATTTCCCAATAACCATTTAAATGATGTAAATCACTTTGATCAACTTTCTCTTGACACGAGAACAACAACAAAACGGATGAGAAGATAAAATATTTAAATACCTGCATACAATAACTCTTTTAAATCTAGTAAATAATATTAACAATAGCTTTGAAAAACTATTTGAAAAAAGAATCTACGAATTCATATTTATTAAAAACCTGTAAATCCTCAATACCCTCACCAACACCTATATACTTCACAGGAATCTGAAATTGATCGGAAATACCTATAACAACCCCACCTTTAGCAGTACCATCTAATTTAGTAACCGCTAAACTAGTAACTTCAGTAGTAGCCGTAAATTGTTTCGCTTGCTCAAAAGCATTTTGACCCGTTGAACCATCTAAAACCAAAAGCACTTCATGCGGAGCATCAACTACCACCTTTTGCATAACTCGCTTCACTTTAGAAAGTTCATTCATCAAGTTTACTTTATTATGTAATCGTCCAGCAGTATCGATGATAACAACATCAGCATTTTGAGTAACAGCAGACTGCAACGTATCAAATGCTACAGACGCAGGATCACTTCCCATTTGCTGCTTAATAATAGGAACACCTACTCTATCTGCCCAAACTTGCAATTGATCAATAGCCGCTGCCCTAAAAGTATCCGCTGCTCCGAGAACCACCTTGTATCCGGATTTTTTTAACTGATATGCCAGCTTCCCTATCGTAGTAGTCTTTCCTGCTCCATTTACTCCCACCACCATTATCACATAGGGCTTCTTATCTTTAGGAATAACAAACTCAGTCTCTTCCCCAGATTCCGTCTCAGAAAGTAAACTCGCAATCTCCTCACGAAGAATTTCATTTAACTCATCTGTACCTACATACTTATCTTTTGAAACTCTTGCTTCAATACGTTCAATAACCTTCAAAGTAGTAGCAACCCCAACATCTGAAGTTACCAAAATCTCCTCTAAATTATCTAAAACATCATCATCAACCTTTGATTTCCCAGCGACTGCTTTAGTCAATTTAGAAAAAAAGGTCGATTTAGATTTCTCTAGACCTTTGTCTAATGTTTCTTTCTTTTCAGAAGTAAACAGCCTTTTAAAAAAACTCATAGTATAATCGGTGTTTGAAACACAAATATAAAGAATAAACTTAAATCATTTGAATAGCCAACCACAAAAGCCATTAATTATGAATCAATGCTCTGAAGTAGGTATAAAAAAAAAGCTGTCTTCACAGGAAAACAGCTTTCATATTCGATTATCAGATAATTATTTCTTCGCGTTGAAGAAATCATCTGCGAAATCTGGAGCCATAACACTTTCTACGAAAGTATAAGCACCCGTTTTCGGAGATTTTACCATTTTGATAGCTTTAACTAACTTCTTAGATGAAGTTCTTAAAGACGCAACGGATTTCTTTGCCATGACTACTTATTATTTTATTTCTTTATGAATAGTTACTTTCTTCATGATAGGATTGAATTTCTTAATTTCCAATCTATCTGGAGTATTCTTCTTGTTCTTAGTTGTAATGTATCTTGAAGTTCCTGCTAATCCAGAAGCTTTGTGCTCTGTACATTCTAAGATTACTTGTATTCTGTTACCTTTCTTTGCCATTGTGATCTATTTTTTGCGGTAGAATTATTTCGATAATCCTTTTACTTTTGCATCTTTCAACACAGCAGTAATACCTTTTTTATTAATTGTTTTCAATGCAGACGTAGAGATTTTTAATGTAACCCATCTGTCTTCTTCAGCAATGTAGAAACGTTTTTTAACTAAGTTCACAGAAAACTTTCTCTTAGTTTTATTCATCGCGTGAGAAACGTTGTTTCCAACCATTGCGCGCTTTCCGGTAATTTCACAAACTCTTGACATTATTCTTATCTTTTATTTCATTATTCAAAATCAGGGTGCAAAGAAACAAAAAAGAAACTGATTAAACAAAATCTTTTTATTTATTTTTCAACATTTCCTCGTAGACCATTAACAATCCTTTTGAAACTGCCTCCTGAACTACTTTTTCTCTAGGCTGACCCAAGTTAAACTCTTTAGCAAAAACAACTTCAGGAGTAGCAATACCTATAAAAACTGTCCCTAGAGGAACATTCAAATCTCCTTTAGTCGGCCCAGCATTACCTGTAGTCGCCACAGCAAAATCCGATTTAAATAAGCGTTTTGCATTCCTAGCCATTTCAATAGCTACAGCTTCACTAACAACCCCTTCTTTGCAAATCAACGTTTCGTCTATTCCTAACACATCAATCTTACTTTGTGTTGCGTAAGTTACAACACCTCCATTAAAGTAAGCAGAAGCTCCAGGAACGGACGCAAATAACTGTGTTAAAACACCCCCCGTAAAACTCTCTGCAAATGAAATACTTTTCTGTAAATTCAACAACTGTTTCGCGATATTTTTATCAATACCTTCATCTTGAAAGCTCACCACATATTTCAACACCTCATTTGGCAACAAATCCACAAGGTCCTGAATCTTTTTTTCCAGCAAATCGTAATCAGTTCCATGAACAGACAATCTAAGTCTAACACTTCCAGGACTTGGCAAATACGCTAAAGAAACATCATTTGGCAAACCATCTTCCCACTCCTGCAAAAACTCTGCTAACAAACTTTCACCAACTCCATAAGTCATTATAGTACGGTGAATATTGTATTCCTTTACAAGATTCTCTTTAACAAAAGGCACTAATTCTTCTTGAAAAATAGTTTCCATCTCATAGGGAACTCCTGGCATACAAACAAAAAATGTATTTCCCGACTTCATCAACATACCTGGCGCAGTACCCACCCTATTCTTCAAAACAATCGCCTTCGATGGCACTAAAGCTTGTAACTTATTAACTTCTGAAATTGGTCTCTTGTAATAATTCTCCAATAACATAGTGACATGCATAAGGACCTCTGGATTTTGCACGAGTTCATCATTAAAAAAATCACAGAAAACCTTTTTAGTAACATCATCTTTCGTTGGGCCTAACCCTCCGGTTAATAAAATTAAGTCCGCAGTACCATTCACCCGACTTAAAACATTACGGATAGCCTCTTGTGTATCAGCAACTGACACAACCTCATTAATCTTAAACCCTAAGGAATCTAACTCTTTAGAAAGATAGGTTGCATTTGTATTAACGATTTGACCGATTAAGATTTCATCTCCAATCGTCACAATAGTTGCTGTTAAATTCATAGTAAATTAAAATCTTTCTCCAACTCCTTAATCCCCTTTTTCAAATGAAATTTAAAAGCCTTGAAAATTTCTTTCACCTCTTTCTTTTTCCCTTCAATCGACGCCCATATCAACATTGCATTCAATTCATCAAGAGCCAAATCCATACCTAAAAACTCAAGATATGGCTTAATCTTAAGCAATTGCCTCTCTACTTGAAGATGCTTTTTATCAGCAATCGCAACCTTAACTTTCTTAAGAACCTTTCTTCCATCCTTACAAAAAACAATCAAGTGATCACGAACAAACACCTCATCGTGTTTATAACGAACATAAAGTGGCTCTAAATCATAATACAATGCCATAAGCTGTAGTTATTTTATTTTACAGAAATCTCGAACATTCTTCTACCTTCTATAATCCCAGTTAAAACATCGTCTGGATTTACACGCCCTACTCCTGCTGGAGTTCCCGTAAAAATTAAATCCCCCGTTTTAAGGGTGAAATATTTAGATATATGAGAAATCAACTCATCAATACTCCAAATCATCTGGGATGTTGAACCTTTTTGAACAACCTCACCATTTTTCAACAATTCAAAAGACGTATCTTCTAGATTAGTCAATTCAGTTTTAGAAAAGAAATCACCAACCACAGCCGACTGATCAAAGGCCTTAGCTTTTTCCCATGGCAGTCCTTTCTCTTTTAAAGAAGTTTGAAGATCCCTTGCCGTAAAATCTATACCCAAACTAACCTCATCGTAATATTTATGCGCAAATTTTTGCTCAATATACTTTCCAACCTTATTAATTTTAACTACCACCTCTACTTCATAATGCACATCATTTGTAAATTCAGGAATTACAAAAGGAAACTTTTTCAATACTAAAGCCGTATCCGGCTTCATAAAAAGCAATGGTTCAGTAGGACGTTCATTCTTTAATTCATCAATATGATCCACATAGTTTCTACCTACACAAATTATCTTCATCAGTATATATTATTTAAACTTTCACCCTTTACTTCACATGTTAGACAAGTATTCAATACCTATTTAAACACATCTCAAGAGGCTACTATTAAAACTTAGTATTTAACTTTCTCAACTTAATAGCTGTTAAGACCTTTTTTGTATATAAAGGAAAATCAGCATTTTGAATCCACCCAAAATACCCAGGCTCTTGCTCTAAAATATCATCTACCAAACATCCTTTATGCTTTCCAAACGCAAATATTTCCTTACCATCATCATTTAACCCAATAAATCCAGCAAAATCCACTGACTTTTTACGTGTTGTAAATTCAGAAAGCACTTTCATATCATTTTCTAAATCGTCATATCTATCTAGCTGTGCTTTCAATATTTCATAAGTCGCATGAGTATCTGCAGCCGCAGAGTGTGCATTCTCTAAAATCTCATTACAATAGAATTTATAAGCAGCACTAAGAGTACGTTCTTCTTTTTTATGAAAAATAGTCTGCACATCAACAGATACGCGATTCCCCATCTCAAAATCAATTCCAGCTCTAAGCAACTCTTCAACCAATAAAGGAATATCGAAACGATCTGAATTAAAACCTCCTAAATCAGAATCTTTAATCATAGCATGAACTTGTGGAGCAAGTTCAGAAAACAATGGCTCATTTGCCACTTTCTCATCGGTAATACCATGAATCGCTATTGTTTGTGGCGGAATTGGCATACCCGGATTCACCAACCACGTTTTACTTTCTTTATTTCCATTTGGAAAAACCTTTAAAACTGCAATCTCTACAATCCTATCTTTTACCACATCTACACCCGTTGTCTCTAAGTCAAAAAAGCAGATGGGTCTATGTAACTTTAATTCCATTTTTATTATTTCTGTTCATACAAATATAGAAAATTAGATTCGAAAGACGGGTAAATACAGCCTCAATCTGTATATTTTTTAAAGAATCACATCCTTCAACTGCATATCATCAAACACTTTTATACCTAACAAAAATACACGTACTTTGCATTCAATAAATATCCGCAGACATGCCTAAAATTTTACTTACAACACTTAACGCAAAGTATATTCATTTAAATCTAGCGATTCGAATACTCTACGATTTAAACAAAGACAACGCAGATTTAGATTGGTTTGAATTTACTATTAAAACTAAACCTGAAGAAATAGTAGAACACTGTAGCGCTTATGATATCATTTGTTTCAGTTGTTATATTTGGAACATCACAGAAACATTAACCGTTTGTAAGATGATTAAAGAGCTCCGTCCAGATATAAAAATTCTATTAGGAGGTCCCGAAGTAAGTTATGAATGGGAAGATGTTATAGCAAAACCTTATGTTGATTATCTATTGATAGGAGAAGGAGAGATTCCGTTCGAAGCTTTTGTAAAACAATACCCGAACCTTTCTGATGTTCCCAATCTAGTTTATAAACAAGAAGATTTCGTACAGTTCAACAAAAGGAACGTAAGTTTTGATATCACAGACTTAGGAGGCAGAAACCCTTACCAATATGACCCAAAAGAAGAACTAGCAACTAAAGTAAGCTATATAGAAACAAGTAGAGGATGTCCTTATAAATGTGAATTCTGCTTGGCGAGTTTAGACAACAAAGTTCGCTATCTCCCAATGGAAACTATAAAAGAGAATTTATTATACCTGATGAATCACGGTAAAACCATTAAGTTCTTAGACCGTACTTTTAACGTTAAGAAAGCTTTTACTTTAGAATTATTCCAGTTCATACTTGACAATCATCGTCCAGGAAATATATTTCAGTTTGAAATAACTGCTGATATTGTTCACCCAGACATCATTGCATTTGTTAATGAGAAAGTACCACCAGGGCTTTTTCGTTTTGAAATAGGAATACAAACTGTAAATCAAGAAAGTAATCTAGAAGTAAGTAGAAAACAAAACTTTGAAAAAACCAGTCGAGTGATTCGTCAATTAGAGGAGCGCATAGAAATGCACTTAGACCTTATAGTTGGATTACCTTTGGAATATATATCAGATTTAAAATATAGTTTTGAAGAGACCTTTAAACTATACCCTCCAGAACTACAACTTGGTTTTTTAAAATTCCTAAAAGGAACACCTGTACGTGAAAAATACGAAAACTACGGTTATGTATTCGATCCTGAGCCTCCTTACCAGATTATCAAAAGTGATTTCATGAGTGAAGAAGATATATACAAGGTAACCTTATTAGAAAAAGCTTTAGAAATCTATTGGAATAAAAAGAGAACGCCAAATGCATTGCGCTATATAACAGAAAGCTATGGCATATTTGATTTTCTAATGGGACTAGGAGCTTATTTTGAAACCCGTTTCAATTTCCACAAACACTCTCTAAACCAAACCTATCAGGCTATATTCGATTATTGTAAAGAAACTTACAATGACCCAATAATTTCTGAGTTATTGGCAACGGACTACTATGCATATAGCAAAATGAAACCACAAGACCTATTTGAAATAGAAGTAGACAAACAAGAGCGTTTTGAATGGGTTAATTATTTAAAACTTAACCATCATAAATATAGATTTGCCATATTTCCGATTCATTTTGATTGGAATCATTGGCAATCTGCTAAAGAGATTGTAAAATCCGACCACCTTCTCATCATTACTTACGATGGAAAGGAAGCACCAATCATAGAACAATTCGCACCACTATGCGAAGCATAAAACACAAGAAGGGATATTCTAAAGATATCCCTTCTTTTTTTACTACCCCCTATTCAATCTATAGTACCTCTAGAAAGCGATTAACTCCTCCTTTTTCTAACTCTACATTTTACAAAACAAACAATTAAACTCTTACAAAACAACCTCCAAAAATTGTCAAATAATCAATCTTAAAAAAGAAAAACAATCATATTCGTATTAAAATTTGGTCAATTAAATTAAATTCATTTATTTTAGACCCTGAATACAAATTGATATATGAATATTATTCCCAAAATAACATGCTGTTTCATTCTTTGCATACTCATAGGATGCAAAAGTTCTGACACTTTGTCTACCTATAAATTAGACCAAGGAAAAACAGTTATCTATTCTGGAAAAACATTCTTATTTAAAAACTACTATTTTACTTTTAAAGACAATCAAGCAACCTTAGTTTATACACAAGATGTAAAATTAGCTCCACAATCAGAGCCTATATTTTTAGCATTGAAAGAAAATAAAAACAGTAGAAAATTTCAAGAGTTCACTGACTCTAGCAACAGTATTATTGTCAAGATAATAAGTGAGAATGAAGTGCGTTTGCAATTAGACAAAACGCGTTATACCTTGCGAAACAATCCGATTGAAACAGTACTTTCCTTAGAAAACAAGGCAATACTAGCGGATGTCGACATATGGAAACAAGAACACCAATAAAAACCAAAACTATAAACCAAAAAAACCTTCCGTTAATTCAGAAGGTTTTTTTATTTACAATGAAGGCTCAAACACTTTTAATTCTTCTCGAAGCCATTCAGGCACCTCAATAGATTTTCCTTCTTTAACATCTATCAACACTTGAGTACTGCTTCCAATCGCATGTATGATAGGCACTCTATTTTTTCCCTCACTTACTATAACATATTCTAGAACAAAACTCTTTGTCCCGATAGTAGAAACACGCACACCAATTCTAGGCTCTTTAATACCCAAGCGCATTTCTTTCAAATAGTCACAATTAATATTAGCAATTACAAACATATGCTGAAACCAATCCCAGGTTTTACTAGCCGTAGTCATATACTCTCCCCTGCCTATTTGAAAATAATCTATATATATTACATTATTCACATGACCTAGTGGATCCAAATCATTCCATCTCAAATGCAATGGCATAAAAAACCTATAATCAGACAACTCTAATTCCTTTTTCATAATACTACAATTTTCACTATGCAAGATAAAACTAAATACATAAATACACCAAAGCTAAGCATAGTTAAGGATAAATTTTACTCCAACTTAAGATTCGCTTAAGATAGCCTCTTCCCCTTTTTCAAGCACCAATACTCGAGTACTTTTGATATAAAAATAATGCTAATGAAATCTATATTCAAAAACAGATATAGTTTAGTGCTCTTTTTCAGCACACTTTTTATATTCTTATCTACATCACTCCGAATTGTATTTTTAATTTGGGCCAAAAACGATGTCGAATGGAGTTTTTCCTCAATGCTTCACATTTTTTGTTATGGTCTTCTTTACGACATAACCGTTGTAAGTTGCTTTACAATCCCATTCACATTATACCTGTTAATAATACCAAACCGTTTTATAAACTCTCTTTTTGATCAAATAATGTTATACTTTATGTATACACTTTATTGGATCATTCTTTACTTTTCATTCTTCGCAGAAATAACTTTTTGGGATGAATTCAAAAGTCGCTTCAATTTCATAGCCGTTGATTATTTAATCTACACTTATGAAGTGGTAAAAAACATACAAGAATCTTATCCTCTCCCCCTATTAATAGGCGGAATTATTACAATAACAGCTGTTACAATTTATTTTACGTTTAAAAGAAATGCATTTAAAAACAGTTTTAGTTCAACTCCTAAATGGTCTAAAAAACTACTAGTATTTTGTTTAAACCTAGTAATTACGGTTACACTTCTAAACATACTAAGCAATGAAACAACAATTCAGTCAAAGAATAGATACACTAGCGAAATTGCTAAAAATGGTATATTCTCTTTTTTCTCAGCGTTTAGAAACAATCATTTGAAATTCGATGAACACTATTTAACCCTACCTATTTCAGAAGCTTTCGCACAAGTAAAAACAGATCTACAAGATTCGAAAACACGTTATGATGTAGCATTTAAAAATCCTCTTAGGAGAACGATACTAGCAAACAATCCTGAACAACCTGAACAAAAACCCAACGTTATATTGGTACTAATGGAAAGCATGAGCTCCTCCTTTCTAAAAGAACAATACAATGAAAAATCAATTACCCCTAACCTCAACAAAATAGCAGATAGCAGTATTTTTTTCTCAAACATGTTTGCCAACGGAACGCGAACTGTTAGAGGTATGGAAGCAATAGCACTATCTATTCCCCCAACACCAGGAAATAGCATTGTTAAAAGAGTCAACAATCAAAACTTATACACAATTGCTAATGTTTTTAAAGATAAAGGATATCAAAATATGTTTTTCTATGGAGGAGATGGCTACTTTGACAACATGAACGCATTTTTTGGAGGAAATGGCTTTGATATATACGACCGCGGAAGAGGAAGTATTTTAAGTGACAAAATAAACACTAAACGCCACAACATTGATGACAAAGAAGTTAGTTTTGAAAATGCATGGGGTATTTGTGACGAAGATATATACAACAAAGTAATACAAGTTGCAGATTTCAAACACAAAACAAAAGAACCATTTTTTGCTTTTGTAATGTCAACATCCAATCACAAACCTTATACTTATGAAGAAGGAAAGATAGATATCCCATCAGGAACAGGTAGAGCTGGTGCCGTTAAATATTCTGATTATGCAATCGGAAAATTCCTTGAAGAAGCTAAAAACAAACCTTGGTTTGAAAATACTGTATTTGTATTTGTAGCAGATCATTGCGCAAGTAGCGCAGGAAAAGATGCAATAGATGTAAAAAACCATCACGTACCTGCAATGATTTACAACTTAAAAAACCATCCAAATGAAGTAGTCTCAAAAGAGGTTTCTCAAATTGACCTAGTACCTACTCTTTTCTCATTACTAAATTGGAATTACACCTCGCAGTTTTACGGCAAAGACATATTTGACCCTCAATACCAACCACATTCATATGTTGGAACATATATTAAGTTGGGATACAAAAAAGGTGATGATGTTATAATTCTATCAGATCAAATGAAAATCAATCAATATAAATGGGACAAAAATAACCTGAAGGAAACAGCAATAGATCCTTCTTTCAAAAAAAGCATCATATCTCATTATCAAACAGCAGACTACTTATTTTCTAACAATCTGTTACAAGAAAAATAATAGTTCCATTTAGAACATTCTTACAAGTACTGTAAAAAATTTCATCTGTTTTTATATTAGTTTTTTTACAATGGTTATCTCTGAACATAGAAGCGGTTTATTAAAATCGCTTCCCTATGTTCTCACAAAATCAATTTTTATTAAATTTCCATTTCTAGCAGCATTTTAAAACCACATCTCGTCTTAAACAGCCTTTTAACATGTACTTTATTTTAGTTTCAATATAGGTAACTCCATAGAAAGACTATCCCCATGATAGATATACCATTCAAAATATATAGCTCTTTTTATAGAATAATAGATAAGCTGCCTCATACGCATTTTGGACCTAAATAATTCTTTCCCTACAATATTTCGATTTATTAGAAGAAAATCATTTAATTTATATAAGAATTCATTCTTTCATATAGAAACGCTAGGCATGTTTATACCCAAAATATTAATTATAGAAGACGAAATAGGCATTGCAAGCTTCCTTACACAAGGATTGCAAGAAGAAAATATGAATCCCACACATTGTCTCAGCGGTGAAGACGCATTACAAGAAATTTGCAAACAAAAATTCGATGTTATACTCCTAGATTGGACACTTCTAAACATATCAGGACTCGAAGTCTGTAAACAGATTCGATCCACAAGCAATATAAACTCCAAAACCCCTATCATTTTCACTACGGCCAAAGACACCTTGGAAGACACTATCACGGGACTACAAGCGGGAGCTAATGACTACATAAAAAAGCCTTATGCCTTTAGTGAACTCATTGCTCGAATACAAGTTTATCTTAGAGCTAACAGTAAAGACCATCTTGTAAATTCCGGATCTATCTCACTCGACTTAAACACACTACAATGTTTTTTAGATAACAAACAAATCAATCTAACTTTAAAAGAATTCCAACTATTGACATATCTATTTGAACACAAAAACAGAACATGTACTAGAAAAGAAATTCTAGAAAATGTTTGGGACATTCACTTTGAATATGACAGCAGCGTCATCGATGTATTCATCAATGCTATTAGAAAAAAATTAAATCTTGACAAAAACGATTCACGGCTACAAACAGTTCGAGGCGTTGGTTATATATCAAAAAATGTTTAAAAAATTATCTATAAAGAATAGAATTGCTTTAATCTACAGCTTTTCATTCACTGTAATACTCGGATTAATCTTTGGAGTTTTATTCTTCGTTGTAAAAAACGGAGTCAATCAAGTTATGTATGAAACCTTGAATGAAGAAATAAACAGCCATGTAAACTTTGTATTACATGAACCTATTTTTAAGAGCTATGTACCAGAAAGAGAATGGGAAGAAGTAGAGCATACCGATTTAGCTTTAAACCCCGTTTTTATAGCTATTTATGACAACGATTTTAATCTAGTAGAACATTCTCCAAATCTAGTAGACCCTAAATTTCAATGGAAAAAAAATCAAGCAGAAAACACTCCTTATTATACTGAAGTCAACTCTATAAAAATGTTGATGTCACAGGCTCAACTTATACATCATGGTGAAAAAGTAGGATATGTAATTGTCGCCCTCTCTACAAAGCACAACCAATTAGCACTTGAGTACTTAGAAACCTCTTTAATGTTCATCTTTCCTATTGCGGTTTTACTAATCTTTATTGTAGCTCGGTATAGCGCTTCTAATTCAATAAGGCCCGTTTTTAAAATTATTGATACAGCTCAGAAAATAACTGAAACCAATCTAAATGAGCGAATTCCTTTACCCAAAAACAAAGATGAACTTTTTCAATTGTCAAAAACAATAAATGATTTACTAGATAGACTAGAACTTCAAATCATAAAAGCAAAACAATTTTCAGCAGACGCTTCTCATGAGCTAAGAACCCCATTGTCAATCATTAAAGGCACATTGGAGGTATTAATCCGAAGAGAACGCAAACAAGAAGAATATCAAGATAAAATACAATACACCTTACAACAAGTAGACAGGCTGTACCAATTAGTAGAGCAATTTTTACTATTATCAAGAACAGAGAATAACAGTATAAAAATATTTAAATCCACTTTCGACCTAAAGGAAGAAATTACAAATTGCTTGGTACGTTTTGATTTTTTAATAAAAGAGAAAAGCATAAAAATCGTTTTAGAAGGACTACAGCCAATGCTAGCTAATAATTCCAAAGAATATCTAGGAATAATCATTGATAACATTTTATCCAATGCTATTAAATATACTCCAATCCACGGAAGCATTATTATATCTTGTTATTTAAAAAACAATAAATACCATATTGTTTTTCAGGACAATGGCAAAGGAATTCAACCAGAGTTTTTAAAAGAACTCCATGAAAGACATTTTAGAGTACTTGATGAAAAAAGTCACGACATATCTGGCTATGGTTTGGGATTAAACATTGCCTATAAATTAGCTCAACTCTGTAACGCTTTAATCAGCATTCAAAGCACAAAAGAAAAAGGCACCGAGGTAACACTAACAATAGATTCTTTTACAGATTAATTATAAAAGACAAATATTCACTCGTTAGCTAGTGCTTTTATAAAAAGCTTCCGTAAATTTACATTGTGAAAAAAATTATAGTATTTTTAGTTGTACTTTTCTTTGCAAAGCCAATATTCCCCCTTTTGGACTTTGTTATCAACTATGATGCTATTCAAGAAATGTGTGAAAATAGAAATAAACCAGAACTACAATGTAATGGTAGTTGTCACCTTAAAAAAGAGCTAGCTAAAACAGCAGAAAGTGACACCCCTATTTCAAATAATAAAAAACTACACAGCCAGCAACTAGAGATTTTATTCTTAACAGAAACAGACTGGACTATAATTACCCCTTCCTTTGCTATCAATTCTAAAGTTATTGATACCTATCACACTTTTTATAGTTACTTAAATAGTAACGACTTATTTAAACCCCCTTTGGTATAGTTTTTTTAAAATGCTAATAGCTTTAAGCCTATAAAACGTATTATAATAATAGTCTCGTTGTTACAACTATGCTTTTATGTCATCTTTCTTGTTTAAAATAAACAAGAACATGATTTATATAATACAACCTTAGTCTTAATCCATTCAATTAAAAAATAATTAATAGTCGTAGAATTAAATAACGACTCGAATACCTATATCAAAAAATGAAATACTTAAAATATTATACAATACTAATAACAATAGTAAGTCTATTCAATGCTTGTCAATCAGACGATTCAAATTCTGAAAAAGATTTCAACACAGACCCTGTGGAAAATTTAAATAAAGTAATTGAAACTCAAAATTCAGAAGGTTATAATTTAGCATTTTATTCAAGCGAAAAAGACATCCAAACTGGAAGCAACATTCTTATTGCTACGATTACTAAAAACAACAAAGTTGTAATTGCAACAGACCTACAACTCAGCATTACTATGTATATGAGTTCACATGGTCATAACATGAGTCACGGCGCTCCCGTAACCCAATTAACAACCACTAAACACAAAGGATTCTACGAAGGTTTTATTTTTCCTACAATGGCTTCCAATGGAACCAGTGATTATTGGGTATTGCGTTTAACCGCAACAGTAGATAAACAAACAGTCGTTTTTGAAAGTAATATAGAGGTAAAACAAAGTAAAGACAAAACAATAACTTCCTTTAACTATCAAGACCTTAATTATACCGTAGCCTTGATATCTCCAAAAACTCCAAAAATAGGATTAAACTCTAGTAGCGCATTACTCTTTACTACGGAAGATCACGAAACCTTCAAAATTGTAGATTCACATACGATACATATAGATCCAAGAATGCCTAGTATGAAAAATCATGGTTCTCCGAACAACATTAATCTTACACAGGCTGTTTCACAAGGCTTCTATACAGGGCAACTCTCATTAACTATGTCTGGCTATTGGAAAATCAATCTAATGATAGAAAATTCACATGGTACCATTATAAAAGGAAACCCTATAACAGAAGAGCAAGAATCAAGTGACATTTATTTCGAACTAGAGTTTTAATCATTAATAGAAGGCACAGCAACGATTGCTGTGCCTTATTTTTATATTATGGCAAAAAGAATAAGACTAGCTTACTTATGTTCTGTACTAGCTCTCCCCTTATGGGCACAATCTATTCAAAATGACAGTATTCAAGAATTACAGGAAATCATATTAATAAGCAATACAAAGAACAATACACCTAACAATCCTATAGCATCTATTGAAAACTACTTAAAGCAAGCTAAGAGTATAGATATGATACAGAGGGGAAACTATGCATGGGAGCCCACTTTAAACAGTATGGCGACAGAGCGAATTTCATTAACCATTGATGGAATGCACATATTCAACGCTTGCACAGATAAAATGGACCCCATAACATCTTATGTAGAAACATCTAATCTTCAACAGGCTAGCATACAGTCAGGTCAGCAAGGAAATCATTATGGCCCTACTTTAGGAGGCAGTATCGATTTACAAACGAGACGACCTAATTTCACTACTTCTCCTCAATGGGAAGGAAACCTTAATTTAGGATACGAAACAAACAATCAACTTAAAACTGCGGGAATTATTTTACAGTATACCTCTCCAAAATGGTATTTCCAAACACAAACAACTCTCAGAGATGCAGGAAATTATAAAGCAGGAAACAGACAAGAAATATTATACTCTCAATACACCAAAACAAACGCTTCTGGAGTTTTGGGATATTCAATAAGTCCGAACAAAACTTTAGAAACACAAGTTATATACGATAAAGCTACTGATGTTGGTTATCCTGCCTTACCGATGGATGTTTCATTAGCAGAGGCATTAATTACCTCAATCCGCTATGAAGTGAAGCCCTTGTTCTCTTTTATTGATAATTGGGAAACAAAACTATATTACAATACTATAACTCACCGAATGGACGACACAAAAAGACCTCCTGAAACCATTGCAATACATATGGATATGCCAGGTTGGAGCAATACGTATGGCCTATATTCTAGTATTAAATCTACTCAAAAAAACCATCATCTTTCAGGAACAATAAATTCCTATTACAATAAATCTTTAGCAGAAATGACCATGTATCCAAACAATCCTAATGAAAAGGAAATGTTTATGTATACTTGGCCAGACGTCCATACCCAATATACGGGAATAAACCTCCAGGACCATTGGGAAATAGACAAAGAAAAAAGTCTTCAGATTACAGCTAGCATGGGAGTACACGCTAACCAAATCAAGAACCAGATAGCCTTAGAAAGTCTCCAGATATTTTATCCAGATATGAATAACTCTAAGACTAGACTACTTGGAAGTGCTGCCGTTAATTACATAATAAAAAAATCTAATTGGAATTATGGTGTTGGTACAGCCCTTGGAAATCGAGCTCCCTCCGTTTCAGAGGGCTATGGTTTCTATTTATTCAATAGCTCAGAACAATTTGATTATATTGGAAATCCAAATTTAAAAAATGAAATCTCTTCGGAGATTAACGCCTTTCTTTCCTATACTTCCCCTACTCTAAGCAGTCGGCTTTCTGGTTCTTTTTTCCATATACAACATTATATCATTGGAAATATAATACCAGAGCTTAGCGCAATGACTATTGGGGCAAAAGGAGTCAAGCAGTACAACAACCTTACTTACGCACAACTTGCAACACTAAATTGGTCTAATACTTATAAAATCAATAATCAATGGAGATTTAATATAAACATCAGATATAACTACGGAGAAGACAATGATAAGAACCATCTCCCCTTCATAAGCCCATTATCATACGGCAGTTCTATTACTTACACAAAAAACAAATTACAAACTAGTCTAGAACTCCAAGCCAATAGTACACACAATAGTAATGCTCAAGTTTATGGAGAACAAAGAACTCCTTCTTATGCCATTTTAAATTGGAATATCAATCATTCATGGAGTGTCTATAGAAACACTATGACTATACATTGTGGTGTATCCAATATTTTTGACAAATACTATACAACCTATTCTGATTGGAATTCAATTCCAAGAACAGGACGAAATTTATCAATTAACTTACAGTACAGTTGGTAATAATTGAATAATATATTTAGATCACGACCATTTTTCAGAACAGTATAAACAAGAACCCCAAAACCTATAGGTTTTGGGGTTCTTGTTTATATAATTATTTATTAAATATTAATCTTCGTTAGGAATGACAAATTCATTGCGATAGATTGTTAACAACCAAATCAATAAAGAGAAGAGTATCGGTCCAAAGATAATTCCTATAAATCCAAAAAGGTTCAACCCGACAATTACACCAAAAATGGTAATCAAAGGATGAATATCAGCCATTTTCTTCTGTAGTGCGAAACGGATGAGGTTATCTGACAAACCAACTACCACAAAACTATAAATCAATAATCCTATTGCATTTCCAGTTTCACCTTGTGCAAGTAACATAATCACCAATGGAATATATATCAATGCAGCCCCAACAACAGGAAGCATAGCAGCAAAAATTGTCAATACAAAAAACATAAAACTATCATCAACACCAAAAATCAAATAACCAATGTAGGCAATAATAGCTTGTAAAAATGCAGTAAGTGGTACACCGACTGCATTAGAAATGACTAGTTTTTTCATATCTACTTTCATTTTCTCAAGATTGTTTTTTCTTAATGGAATAAAATGATAGAACCATTTCTCTATTCTATTATACTCACTAAGCATAAAATATAACAACAAATAAGCAACCCCAATTTGAACAAAGCTATTAAAAGATGCATTTAATACAGATTCTAAAGCTTTACCTCCAACATCGGCAACCTTGTTCAAACTAGATTCGCTAAAAACATCGATTTGATATTTGTTGCGTAAAACTTCGATCGCTTTGTTTATACTATTTTCGATTTTGTCTTTATCATTTAGCAGTACCATTACTTTTTTAGAAAGTGTTTGAACCAATAAATATAAGGGGCCTATAATTGCGATAGAGCTGATAAACATTAATGAAATTATACTCAAAGTCTTATTCCATTTCTTTTTTTCATAAAGCCAGCGATATGGTGCCAGTAACAAAACAAAAAGACAAATCGCTCCTAAAAGACCGGGTAAAAAAGCAACAAGATTCTTTGCTATGAGAAATAACAGAAAAAGTATGACTAACAAAAAAAGTACTTGTAACAATATGTTGTTGGGTATAAAAGACTTGTGATGTTTCTCCATGGAAAAGTATTGTTTTATATTAAACCTGCAATTAAGCCCTTATTTTTCAAATAAAAAGACTCTTATAAATCTAAATTATTTTTCGAAACATTGCAATTATTTCGACCTTGATAATAAAAACAGCAGTAAAAATACTAGTATTACATAAGGGTGCATCTATACTCCATCTATACTCCATCTATAGATTAAAGCGGTTTTATAGACTAACTATAGATGCACTATAGACAAGTTCTAGATAGAACCAAACCAAAGACGTTTGGTACAATATAGAAAAACTGAAAGAAATCACTTTTATAAAAATCTTTAAGACAAAAATACCTCCCCTTTTAAAGGAACTCTAATAATGTAAAAAATTATTAAAGAATACTTATATTTGTCCAAAACAGTAAAACATGGCAAAAAACGTCAACCCCTATAAAGAATCCGACTTAGGAAAGAAAAAGCAAGTAGAACAGATGTTCGACACTATTTCTGGTAATTATGACACTATGAACCGTATGATTACCCTAGGTACAGATCAAGGATGGCGCAGAAAAGTTCTAAAAATAGTATCTGACACGCAACCCGAAAGCATTTTAGATATTGCAACTGGAACTGGGGATTTAGCCATTCTACTTTCACAAACTAAAGCCTCTAAAATTATAGGTTTAGACTTATCTGCGGGAATGCTAGAAGTAGGTCGTGAAAAAGTAAACGAATTAAAACTAGATCAGCGTATTGAAATGATTCAAGGAGATTCTGAGAATCTTCCATTTGAAGATAGTAGTTTTGATGCTATAACAGTTGGTTTTGGAATACGCAATTTTGAGAACCTAGAAAAAGGCTTAACAGAAATTTTAAGAGTTTTAAAACCGAATGGTATTTTTGTTATCTTAGAGACTTCAGTTCCAACAAAATTTCCATTGAGACAAGGATACAACTTTTACACAAAGAGAATCGTTCCGATGATGGGCAAACTCTTCTCTAAAGACCAAAAAGCATATGCTTATTTATCCGAATCGGCTAAAAACTTTCCATTTGGAATAGAGTTGAACAATATTTTGACCAAAGTTGGGTTTACTAGTGTAAAGCACGAACCACAAACTATGGGGATTGCAACGATATATTCAGCAACGAAATAATTATGAAAAAGCTACTCGTTTTATTTGCATTACTCCTTAGCACGTCTAGTTTTGCTCAATTCATATTTGGTAAGGACCCCTTATTAAACATGGAAGACTGGGATAAACAACGAGTACATTGGGGATACTTTTTAGGTTTTAACTCCTATGACTTCAAATTCAACTATAACGACAAATACTATGAAGAACATTTAAAAAATGAAATTCAGGTAACTTCTAATATTGGTTTTAATGTTGGTCTAGTAGGAAACTTACGCATTGTTGAGTATGTAGATTTACGTTTTGAACCAGGTTTATATTATTCCAAAAGAGATCTGTTTTATCCTTCCATAGCAGAAAAAAACCCATCAACCTTAGGTTTAGCCAATAGAAGTGTAAGTTCTACTTACATTCACTTTCCTCTTTTAGTTAAACTATCAACTAAACGTTCTGGGAACATTCGTCCATACATAGTTGGAGGTTTATCAACTTCATTAAACTTAAGTAGTAATTCCGAATCAAAAGACGACAATTCTGAAGGCGTATTCCGAATGGAAGACTGGACAAGTAATTACGAAATTGGAGTAGGAATTGATTTTTATTTCGAATACTTCAAGTTCTCCCCATCCATTAGAGGTGTCTTTGGAATGAAAGACGAAATGATTCGAGACGACAATCAATCAAGTCCTTGGACAGGAAATATAGAATCAATGAGAACACGTGGTATTTTTGTGAACTTCACCTTTCATTAAGACCGTCTCAATTCACTTAAGATAATCGAAGTAGCCATCGCCACGTTTAAACTTTCCGTCTGTTGGGTATTTCCAAAGCGTGGAATACTAATGCGTCGAGTAACCAACCTCTCAATCTCATCAGATATTCCATTAGCCTCATTTCCCATAACAACAATCCCTTTATGTTCCTGAACCGAAGTTTGGTAGATATTATCTCCATCCATAAAAGTTCCATAAACATGCTCCACCTTCGATTCTCTAATTTGGGTAGCTAAATCACCATAAACTACATTTACACGAGATAGAGATCCCATAGTTGCTTGAACAACTTTAGGATTATAAACATCTACCGTTTGAGAAGAACAAATTAAATGTTCAATACCAAACCAATCACAAAGTCTGATAATAGTACCTAAGTTACCAGGATCTCTAATATCATCTAATGCTATTACCCAATCACTAAATTCAACCCTTTTTTCGATTGGAGTTTCAAATACTGCCAAACAATTATTTGCCGTACTCAATGCCGATATCTTCTTTAAATCACTTTCTGAAATAACACTAATCTTATCACTCTCTACGTTAAAAGGTAAGTTTTCTGTAACATATATATGTTCAAGCTTAAAATTGGAATTCAATAGCTCTTGAACTACTTTTGCACCTTCTGCAATAAAGAGATTAAACTCCTTACGATATTTTTTTTGATGCAAACTTTTTATTCGCTTGATTTGGTTTTTAGTAACCATAAAAAATGTATTTTTGAACTACAATTAAGAAACTACTTTGACAAAAGATTTACCAAAAATAGCACTTTTTATATTAATCTGTGTAAGCTTTTATTCCTGTTCACTCACTAAGAGAGTACCAGAAGGTCAAAGGCTTCTGACAGAGAACACACTATACCAAAATGGTAAAAAAACAAATAAAGAAGAAACAGTCAATCAACTCTACCAACAACCCAATAGTTATATTCCACTTATTGGATATCGACTGCGACTAAACCTATACAATTTAGCCAATCCAAAGGCAGATTCCACCTATCATGCATGGCTCAATAAGAACCCTAAAAAAGAAAAAGCCCTAGTTAACCTACTATCACGAAAACAAGTAGATAGACTGGGAGAATCTTTTGCTATTGCAGGTATCAACAACTTCTTAATAAACACTGGGGAGGCACCAGTTATTTACGATTCTAAGCGTACAGAACGTTCGACTCTACGCTTAAAAAACTATTTTTTTAATCAAGGATACTTTGACACTAAAATAACAACAGACCTAGATACAACCCATCAAAAAAAGATAAAAGCGACTTACCATATTGAAACTGGTGAGGCATATAAAATCGATAGTTTAAAAACAACTATACTTACAGCTGAATTGGACAGCATATATAGAAAACACATAGACAAAACCCTATTAAAGAAGGGAGATGTTTTTCAAGTAAGTCATTTTAGCGACGAAAGAAAACGTATAACTACTGATTTTAGAAATAATGGAGCTTATTACTTTCAAGAAAGCAACATTCGCTACGAAGTAGACACTTTGATTCCTACCCCAAATACAGCAAACATTGACATCATCATTGACAATAGAACTGTAAAGTCTGGAGATACTTTAGTTCAAACACCTTTTAAAATCTATAAGATTAGTGAAGTAAATATTTTCACGAATAACTCCTCTAGAAACCTCCAAAATGTTCACGACAGTATACAATACAACAACTTCAACATCCTTAGTGCAAATAAACTAGATTACAGACCAAAGGCTATTACGGATGCTGTTTTTATTACCAAAGGAAGTACATACAACGATTTCCGACGTGTACTAACCTCAAGGGCTATTAGCAACCTAAAGGTTTTTAATTATCCCTCTATAGAATATTTAGAAGACAAAAGAGACAGCACAGGACAATCTCTCATCACTAATATATTTCTGACCCCTAGAAAGAAATTAACCTTTAATCCTTCCTTAGATGTCACCCACTCTAATATTCAAGATTTTGGAGTAGCTGGAAATGTAGGTTTGATGATACGAAATATCTTCAAAGGTGCTGAAACTCTAGAGTTTGGACTACGAGGAAGTATCGGTTCATCACGTCAAATGAGCAACCCTGATAATGTCTTTTTCAATGTAACAGAATATGGAGCAGATGTTAAACTTTCCTTTCCTAGGCTATTCTTTCCATTGCGAACAGAAAGAATCATTCCGAAGCGTATGCTTCCAACAACCATGATGAGTTTTGGTCTTTCCAAACAAAAAAACATCGGTCTAGATAAAGATAACTTCACTGGTATTCTAAATTATGGATGGTCACCTAAAAGGAATGCAGGATTCAGCTTAGACCTATTCAATTTACAATATGTAAGAAACACAAATCCTTCTAATTACTTTACGGTTTATAAATCTTCTTACAAAACGCTGAACAATATAGCGTCAGATTATGATGTAAACCCAGAATATGTGGATAACAATGGAAACCTAACTATTCAAGATGGCGGAGCCAACTCATTTATCAATGAAGCTCTAAACCCTCAAAACCCATTAAACATTTCTGCTGATGATGTTAGAGAAATAAGAAGTATCAATGAACGACGTATTCGCCTTTCAGAAAACAATCTAATATTAGCAGCAAACATAACCTATACGCTTTCATCTAGAACCGACATTAACGACAATAACTTCTTTACATTCAAAACCAAAGTCGAATCTGCTGGCGCCGCGATGAATCTTATTACTAAAGGAACCAATTCCAATATCAATGCTAACGGCAATCGCACTTTCTTAGATGTTGAATTTTCTCAATACATTAAAACAGAAATAGATTTTATAAAATACTGGGATTTAGGAAGACAACAAGTATTAGCTTTTCGCTCCTTTGGAGGAATTGCCATACCTTATGGAAACTCAAATAGTATCCCTTTCTCGAGAAGTTATTTTGCAGGGGGCTCCAATGATAATAGAGCATGGCAATCTTACCGCTTAGGCCCTGGAAGTAGTGGAGGAATAAATGATTTCAATGAAGCAAATATGAAAATTGCTTTAAACGCCGAATATCGATTTAATTTTTCAGGAAAGTGGTTTGGTGCTCTATTTATTGATGCAGGAAATATTTGGAATGTTTTCGACCAAACTACAGATCCAAAATACACTTTTAACAATATAAGCTCTCTAAAAGAAATCGCAATTGGTAGTGGTTTTGGAATTCGATATGATTTTAGTTTCTTTGTATTTCGTCTAGACTTAGGTTTTAAGACTTACAATCCAGCTAAAGAAGATGGAAAAAAATGGTTCAAAGAACTCAACTTTAATCAGTCAGTTGTAAATCTTGGAATCAATTATCCGTTTTAATCCAATTATAATTATTAATTTTGCGACTTAAAAATACACAACAACTATGACTCACAATATCAAACCAGGAGTTGCAGTAGGCGACCAAGTTCAAGAAATATTTAGATATGCAAAAGAAAAAGGTTTTGCATTACCTGCAGTAAATGTGACAAGCTCTAGTACTATAAATGGAGTTATGGAAACAGCAGCTAAATTAAACGCTCCTGTAATTATTCAGTTTTCCAATGGTGGAGCTGCATACAATGCAGGAAAAGGACTATCAAATGAGAACCAACAAGCTGCTATTGCTGGAGCCATAGCCGGAGCCAAACATATTCATTCTTTAGCTGAACTTTACGGAGCTACAGTAATCCTACACACAGACCATTGTGCAAAGAATTTACTTCCTTGGATTGACGGTTTATTAGATGCTAGTGAAGAAAACATGAAAGTGTACGGTAAACCATTGTTTAGCTCACACATGATTGACCTATCAGAAGAACCTTTAGAAGAAAACATAGCAATTTCAAAACAATACCTTGATCGAATGAGCAAAATGGGTATGACTTTAGAAATTGAACTAGGTATTACTGGAGGTGAAGAAGATGGGGTTGACAACACCAATGTGGATTCTTCAAAACTATATACTCAACCTGCTGAGGTAGCTTATGCTTATGAAGAGTTAATGAAAATCAGTCCTAGATTCACTATTGCTGCTGCATTTGGAAATGTTCATGGTGTTTACAAACCAGGAAACGTAAAGCTTACTCCTGTGATTCTTAAAAACTCACAAGAATACGTAATGAACAAATTCAATACTCCTGCAAATCCTGTAGACTTTGTATTCCACGGAGGTTCAGGATCAAGTCTTGAAGACATTAGAGAAGCTATCTCATACGGGGTTATCAAAATGAACATCGATACCGATTTACAATTTGCATTCACAGAAGGTATTAGAGACTATGTTTCATCTAAAATTGATTACCTAAAAACACAAATTGGAAACCCTGAAGGTTCAGACGTTCCAAATAAAAAATATTACGATCCACGAAAATGGATGAGAGAAGGCGAATTGACTTTTAATACTAGATTAGAAGAAGCATTCAAAGATCTTAACAATGTAAATACACTATAGTAAGTTTTTCTTACTTGTATATTTTATCAAACAAAACACAGAATTATATGGCTTGGTTTAAGAGAAAAGAAAAAGGAATTCAGACGCCAACAGAAGATAAAAAAGATATCCCTAAAGGACTTTGGTACAAATCTCCAACGGGAAAAATAATAGACTCTGACGAACTAGAACGCAATCTATGGGTTAGTCCAGAAGATGGCTACCACGTGCGAATTGGTAGTAAAGAATATTTCGAAATTCTTTTTGACAATAATGACTATAAGGAAATAGCCAAAACCCTTAGTTCTAAAGACCCTTTGAAATTTGAGGATACTAAGAAGTATGTTGATCGCTTAAAAGAGGCAACTGCAAAAACACAACTTAAGGATGCTGTTAGAGTAGCCGTAGGCAAATCTAAAGGAGAAAATTTAGTAGTAGCTGCAATGGACTTCGCTTTTATTGGAGGTTCAATGGGCGCAGTAGTTGGGGAGAAAATAGCAAGAGGTATTGACTATTCTATCAAGCACAAAATCCCTTTTATGATGATTTCTAAATCTGGAGGTGCTCGTATGATGGAAGCAGGATATTCATTAATGCAAATGGCTAAAACATCAGCAAAACTTGCTAGACTAACAGATAAAAAAGTTCCATATATTTCACTTTGTACAGATCCTACCACTGGTGGTATTTCTGCATCATTTGCAATGCTTGGGGATATTAATATTGCAGAACCTGGTGCATTAATTGGGTTCGCAGGACCTAGAATTGTCAAAGATACAACTGGAAAAGATTTGCCAGAAGGTTTTCAAACATCTGAGTTCTTATTAGAACACGGCTTTTTAGATTTCATTACACATCGTAAAGAATTAAAAAACAAAGTAAATCTATATATTGATTTGGTTTTAAATAGACCAGTTCGATAATTATATACTCAAATAAAAAAAGTCGCTTTAATAACTAAAGCGACTTTTTTATATCATCATTTCAAAAATTCTTCCTAACCTCCTGTTCTAATTGCTTCCACCGGGTCCAGCTTCGATGCTGAACGAGCAGGTAATAATCCAGACAACAATCCTATAAAGGCAGAAAGTGACATACCAATTACAATATTTGAAAAGCTCAAAACAAACTTAAAATCCAGAAACTGAGTAGCTACAAACGCTATTAAACTCACCAACAACATTCCTACAACTCCTCCAATTAAAGAGAGAATTATAGCTTCAAACAAAAACTGGAATAATATAAACCGTTTCTTCGCTCCTAAAGACTTCTGTATACCTATGAGATGCGTTCTTTCTTTTACAGATACAAACATAATATTCGCAATACCAAAACCTCCAACTAAAAGCGAAAAACCACTTACTATCCATCCTACTACATTCATTTGAGCAACAATATTGTCAATAAAATCCATTAAACCACCCCAAAGATTTACAAAGAAATTATTTTCTTCAGTAGGTTTAATACCACGTTTCATTCTTAGTTTTGAAACAACTTCATCCTGAAACTGATCCATATCTACCCCACTCAAAGGTTTTAGGACAATAACTGGAGTAACCATATCATTATTATCACCATAAAGCTGTCTAAGAAAATTAACCGGAAAGTAAACAGAAGAATCTTTATTCATACCAAAGTTTGATGCACCTTGTTTTTCTATTACACCAATAACAGAAAACCTCTTTCCATACAGTCGAACTTGTTTTCCTATAGGGTCTTGTTCTCCAAATAAACTAGTCGCTACCTCGTGTCCCAAAACCAAAACAGGTACACCTGAATTAGACTCAGACTCATTAAAGAACCGTCCTTCAGCTACCTTAACATTATCTAAGAATTGATTATCAGTAGTACACGGACTTACATTCACCGAGTTTGCATAATTTCCCTCATACATAACATTCTCACTACGAGTAAAAACATTATAAGAAATCTTATCAAGTCCCTCCAGATTTCTCTTCAAATATTCATACTCATCATATGTCACTTCTGGAAATTGCTCTACCTTCCATTTTGGAACATCTGTAGGTCCAAAAGAATGATTAAACAAATAAATCATATTTCTATCAAAACCATTCAATTCCGACTTAATATTTCTGTCCATAGAGTCTACAGCTGCCAATACCGCAATAATAGAAAATATACCTACCGTTACCCCCAATAGAGATAGCAATGTTCTTAATTTATTACTTCTTAGCGCATGCAGTGCAAATCGTAAGCTCTCACTAAGTAATCTAAAATACAACATCATATTGATTTATTTATCATATTGAAACCCATCTATTAGTGGAGAAAACACTTGTTTTGTTACAATTCGCTGCAATTCCCTTTCTTTCCTCAAATCTATTACATCATTTCTTATTTATAAGCCGTTCAATACGAATATAAAACATGTAATTTGACAGACAAATAAAAAAGTTAAATGTTATGCATTAAACTTTAGAAATATCGTAACAATAACTACTTTTGCAGATTAAACAAACGCATAACATGAACGCAACTAAAAAAATTCAATCGGCATTAATTTCTGTTTTTGACAAAACTGGTTTAGAGCCAATTGTAAAAGAATTACACAAAAATCAAGTTACTATTTATTCAACTGGAGGAACCGAAACTTTTATTAAAGACTTAGGTATCCCTGTAGTAGCAGTTGAAGATGTTACGTCATACCCCTCTATTTTAGGTGGACGTGTTAAAACACTTCATCCAAAAATTTTTGGTGGTATACTAAACCGTCAAGATCATGAAGGTGATATTAGCCAAATGAAAGAATTTGACATTCCACAAATTGACTTGGTTATTGTTGACTTATATCCATTTGAAATGACTGTTGCTTCAGGAGCAAGTGAAGCAGACATCATTGAAAAGATCGATATAGGCGGTATTTCTTTAATTAGAGCGGCAGCTAAAAACTTTAAAGACACTGTTATTGTTGCTTCAGTTCAAGAGTACGCGTTATTTTTAGATATGCTACAAAAAAATGAAGGAGCTACAAAACTGGAAGAAAGACGCTTACTTGCTACTAAAGCATTCCATGTATCTTCTCATTATGACAGTGCTATTTTTAATTACTTCAATACAGACGAAACTCATTTAAAAATCAGCTACGACCAAGGTACAGAGTTGAGATACGGAGAAAATCCACATCAGAAAGGACATTTTTTTGGAGATTTTGATAGTTTATTTACAAAATTAAACGGAAAAGAATTATCTTACAACAACTTACTAGATGTTGACGCAGCTGTAAACCTAATGAATGAATTTAAAGGTGAAGCTCCAACATTTGCTATTTTAAAACACAACAATGCTTGTGGTATAGCACAAAGAAACTCTATGAAAGAGGCATATCTAGATGCTCTAGCAGGTGACCCTACTTCAGCTTTTGGAGGTGTATTAATTGCAAACAACACTATTGATGCAGCAACTGCTGAAGAAATAAACTCATTATTCTGTGAAGTTGTAATTGCTCCATCATATGAAGAAAGAGCAATTGAGATACTAAAAGAAAAGAAAAACAGAATTATATTAGTACTAAAAGACATTGAACTCCCAACAAAACAGGTAAGAACATGTTTAAACGGAATTCTAGTTCAAGACAAAGATGCTATTACTGACAATAAAGAAGGATTAACATCCGTTACTAATACAAGTCCTACAGAAAAAGAAATCGAAGATTTGTTATTTGCTTCCAAAATATGCAAGCACACTAAGTCAAATACGATAGTTCTAACGAAAAACAAACAACTTTGTGCTTCTGGAACAGGTCAGACATCTAGAGTAGATGCTTTAAAACAAGCTATTGAAAAAGCAAATTCTTTTCATTTCGATTTAAACGGAGCTGTTATGGCGAGCGATGCTTTCTTCCCATTCCCTGATTGTGTTGAAATTGCTGATAACGCTGGAATTACTGCTGTGATTCAACCAGGTGGATCAATCAAAGACGATTTAAGCGTAACCTACTGTAATGAAAATAATATTGCAATGGTATTTACAGGAACTCGTCATTTTAAACATTAATTTATTATTTTTGTAAGCTTAAAATATTTAACTCTAAAGACATTATAATTGTATGGGATTTTTTGATTTCATGACCGAAGATATTGCAATTGACCTTGGTACGGCGAATACGCTTATCATTCACGACGGAAAAGTTGTGGTTGACAACCCTTCGATAGTTGCACGCGACAGAACTACAGGGAAAATTATCGCTGTGGGGAAAGAAGCAAGTTTGATGCAAGGAAAAACACATGGAAACATCAAAACCATACGACCATTAAAAGATGGAGTTATTGCAGATTTTGATGCTTCAGAAAAAATGATAAGCCTCTTTATCAAGAGCATTCCTTCATTAAGAAAAAAGATGTTTACTCCTGCCCTACGGATGGTTGTTTGTATTCCTTCTGGAATTACCGAAGTAGAAATGCGTGCAGTAAAAGAATCTTGTGAACGTGTGAATGGTAAAGAGGTTTACCTTATAATGGAGCCTATGTCTGCCGCTATTGGTATTGGTGTAGACATCATGCAACCAAAAGGTAATATGATCGTAGATATAGGAGGAGGAACCACCGAAATTGCTGTTATTGCTCTAGGAGGTATTGTGTGTGACAAATCTGTAAAAATTGCAGGAGATGTTTTCACTAACGACATCGTGTACTACATGCGCACTCAACACAACCTTTTTGTTGGAGAGAGCACAGCTGAAAAAATTAAAATTCAAATTGGAGCAGCTACTGAAGAATTGGAAGCAGCTCCTGATGACATGATGGTTCAGGGTAGAGATTTACTAACAGGAAAACCAAAGCAAGTAACTGTATCTTACAGAGAAATTGCCAAAGCCCTTGATAAATCTATCCAACGAATTGAGGATGCTGTTATGGAAACACTTTCACAAACACCACCTGAATTAGCCGCTGACATTTACAATACAGGTATTTATCTAGCTGGTGGAGGTTCAATGTTAAGAGGATTAGACAAGCGTATCTCTCAAAAAACAGACCTACCAGTTTATATTGCAGAAGATCCCCTTAGAGCTGTGGTTCGAGGAACAGGTCTCGTAATTAAAAATATAGATAAATACAAAAGTATACTTATAAAATAATACCATAACATGCAGCAAATAATAAACTTCTTTATAAAAAACAGTAGTAAGCTACTGTTTTTGCTGCTTTTAACCATATCGTTAGTTCTGATAATTCAAACGCACTCTTTTCACAAAAGTAGCTTTATTAGTTCCGCCAATGGGGTTACAGGTTTTGTGTACGATAAGATTAACAACACCAAAGAATTTTTGCATTTAAAGGATGAAAATAAAATTCTTGCAGACGAAAACGCTCAACTAAGAGAATTGTTATACAATTCAGTAGGACCTTCTGATTCATTAGAAGTTTTAAAACGTTTTCCAACACCTAGTGACGAATTTGATGTTATTCCAGCTAAAGTAATTCGAAATTCCTTCAATCTTAAAGAGAACTATTTAACTATTAAAGGAGGAACTAAACATGGCATAAAAGCCGACTTAGGTGTTATCAATAGCAACGGTGTGATAGGAATCATCGAAAGAGCATCTAATGGATACGCCACTGTTCAAAGTATTCTAAATACAGAATCTAGAATTAATGCGAAGATAAAAGGAGCTAATCATTTTGGAACCCTACAATGGGATGGCAAAAACACGGGATACGTTCAATTGACAGACATTCCCCGATTAGCAGACATTTTCAAAGGCGATACTATAGTAACAGGAGGTATTTCAACTATATTTCCCGAGAATATTCCAATTGGAGTTATAGAAAAAGCTTATACAAATGAAACCTCTAACTATTATACCATTAATGTTCGTTTATTCAATGATATGACAAACATAGGATACGTGTATGTCATCAAAAATAAAGACAGCGAAGAGATTGAAGAATTAGAAGAAAACACAGGCAATGAATAATGTAATACTCTCCAATATATCGCGCTTCATAATTTTGCTAGCTGCCCAAGTATTGATTTTCAACAACATTGACTTGTTTGGCTTTATCAATCCTTTTCCATACATTCTTTTCATACTCTTATACCCTTCCACCGGAAATAGATCTTTTTTATATGTCCTCAGTTTTCTTTTGGGACTATCTGTAGATATGTTCGAAAACTCTGGAGGTGTACATGCGGCAGCATCATTAATACTAGCCTTTGTTCGTCCAAACCTGCTGAAATTTTCATTTGGAGTCAGCTTTCAATATCATCAAACAAATCTGAATGATAAAGTTAGCAAAGAGCTATTTAAAGGAATGGAAGTTCTAACATATCTTATTTTAGCAACTATTATTCACCATTGCTCTTTATTTGCATTGGAAATTCTTAGGTTTAACTTTATTTGGGAAATACTTTTACGAACTTTGCTCACTACTTTATTCACAATACTTACCAGTATTATAATTATCTATTTGATAAAACCAACTAAGAAATGAGAAAAGCACTGCTTCCTATTGTAATCATACTCGTAACGATTGCTATTCTATCGAGGCTTTTCTATTTACAAATCATTGACGATACCTATATAAAAAAATCGGAAAACAATGCTTTAAAAATTGTTTACGAATACCCTGAAAGAGGCTATGTTTACGATAGAAACGGAAAACTATTAATAGCTAATCAACCGTCTTACGACATTATGGTTATTCCACAAGAAGTCAAAAACATCGACACTCTTGCCTTGTGTAAAATATTAGAGATAGAATTAGAAGAATTTAACAATAAATTACAGAAAGCTAGAGTATACAGCCCTAGACTACCTTCTGTATTCTTACCACAACTAAACAAAGCAGAATACGCTGCTTTTCAAGAGAAAATCAGACATTTTAACGGCTTCTATATCCAAAAGAGAAACTTACGAGACTATCAAGTTTCTGTTGGAGCCAATGTTTTTGGTTACATTAGACAGGTTAATGAAGGTAATATAAAACAAAATCCCTACTATAAAAGTGGAGACTTAATTGGTATTCAGGGAATCGAACAAGAATACGAAAATATCCTACGAGGAGTTAAGGGAGTCAAGTATATTCAAAGAGACCGTTTTAACAGAGAAATTGGTTCCTTCAAAGATGGATTCTATGATACACTTGCTGTTAAAGGAGAAGACATTACCCTAACTTTAGATATTGAACTTCAAGAATACGGTGAACTTTTAATGCAAAACAAAAGAGGAGGAATTATTGCCATTGAACCAAAAACAGGGGAAATATTAAGTTTAGTAACCGCTCCTAGTTATGACCCTGGTCTTTTAGTAGGACGAGAGCGCTCTAAAAACTATACTAACCTTTATAGAGACTCTATATCCAAACCTTTATACAACAGAGTTTTATCAGGAGAATACTCACCTGGTTCTCCTTTCAAAATCCTAACCGGTTTAATTGGAATGCAAGAAGGTGTTGTGAACGAACAAACTCGCTTTTTATGTAATCATGGTTTCTATTACGGAAGAGGAGCTTTTATGAAATGTCATGATTCTGGAAATATTGCATTAAATCAAGCTATTGCAAGTTCCTGTAACACCTATTTCGCACAGACCTATAAAAGAGTCATTGAAAAGTACAAAAACTCAAGAGAAGGAATGGACCATTGGAGCGAACATTTAAAAAGTTTTGGGCTTGGACAATTCTTAGGCTACGACCTTCCAGAAGGAAGAAAAGGCCACATTCCATCATCAGATTATTACGATCGTTGGTATCCAAACGGCGGATGGAGAAGCACAACAACAATATCTAATTCAATTGGACAAGGAGAAATTATCATGACTCCAATCCAACTAGCAAATATGATGGCAACTGTAGCAAACAGAGGCTACTATTACACTCCACATATTATAAAAAACATAGAACACGACAAAATAGACCCTAGATTCACAACCAAACACGTTACCTCCATAGACCCTAGACACTTTGCTCCAGTAATTCAAGGACTTCATGATGTTTATAATTTCGGTACTGGGAGAAGCGTTCAAGTCGAAGGCATAGATATTTGTGGTAAAACGGGAACTGTTGAAAACTTCACTCGTATCAATGGTAAGAGATATCAGCTTGCAGATCACTCCGTGTTTGTTGCATTTGCACCAAAAGACAACCCACAAATTGCAATTGCTGTATTTATAGAAAATGGAGTTTGGGGAGCCAGATGGGCAGCACCTATAACGAGTTTGATGATAGAAAAATATTTAAGAAAAGAAATAACTCGGAAAGATTTAGAAAAAAGAATGTTTGAAGGAAGCCTTGAAAGCGAATACAATAAGGTAATTACACTTCAACAAATGGCAGATAAGAAAACCAAATGAGAGCAATCAGTGTACAAAAAAATCTAGACTGGATTTCAATTGTATTATATATACTATTAGTATCAGCAGGATGGCTTAACATCTATTCTGCTTCGCTTCCACTAGAGATAACATCTATATTTGATTTAAATCAAATATATGGACGACAATTAATGTTCGTAATCATTTGTATCCCATTTATCATCTTAATCCTTTCTATTGATGCTAAATTCTACGAGAAATACGCTATCATATTCTATATCATAGGGCTACTTTCCATATTGGGCTTATTCTTTTTCGGAAAATCAGTCAAAGGACAAACCAATTGGTATCAAATAGCAGGTTTCGGTATACAACCATCAGAATTTGTAAAGACAACTACAGCACTACTATTAGCTAAATATTTGTCTGACATACAGGACAGTCTCAGCTCTTATAAAGAACAAATTATTGCCCTAGCCATAATTGGAATACCAACAATAAGCATATTACAACACGACACAGGTAGTGCTATGCTTTTCGCTTCATTAATATTTGTATTATACAGAGAAGGTTTACCAAGTTGGTACCTCTGGACTGGATTCATTACTATTGTCTTATTTACTGCATCTTTAATAGTCATCCCTGTTTATATACTTATCGCCATCTTTGTATGCTTGGGAATTCATTTTTACTTCAATAAAAAAATTAATAGAAATCCTTTCTTATACATCATACTAGGTGTGGTTATGTCTGGTTTTGTACTTTCAGTTGACTACGTATATGACGAGGTATTAGAGCCACATCAAAAAGACCGAATCAATGTTTTAATTGGAGAGGATATCAATTTACAAAAAGAAGGATACAACCTAAATCAATCAAAAATTGCTATAGGATCCGGAGGCTGGACCGGTAAGGGCTTTCTAGAAGGAACACAAACAAAAGGTGGTTTTGTCCCTGAACAACATACCGATTATATTTTTACCACAGTAGGAGAAGAATGGGGTTTTGTTGGAGCTTCCGTGATTGTAATTTTATTCGTTGCTCTATTTTTCAGACTCTTATATCTAACTGAAAATCAAAAGACAAAATTCAATAGAGTTTACGGCTATTGTGTGGTATGTTTCTTGTTCATCCATTTTGCATTAAATACAACAATGTTAATTGGACTATTTCCAACAATTGGAGTACCGTTACCTTTCTTTTCATATGGAGGATCTAGTTTAATGGCCTTTACATTATTATTGTTTATCTTTCTTAAATTGGATGCAAATAAAATCAATGAGTGGTAAATGGCATATAAATTGATATATTTGCAAAAAAAAATACATATGAAAAAAACATTGACATTAATTTCGTTCTTCACAATTGCATTGGTAACTAACACTTACGCTCAAGAAGGCGAGACTACTATTCCAGCAACTAAGATTACACCTTCTGAATCAGTAGAAACAATAAAAGAAGCTGTTGTTGAACCAACAACCAAAGCAGTTGAAACAACCGCAGCAGACATGCAAAAACAAGCTAACCAACTTAAAAAACAAGCTGACCTTGATAAGTTAAAAGCAAAAAATTTAAAAGACGAACAAAAACGTATTAAAGCTGAAGAAAAATTAGCTTCTAAAAAAGAAAAAGCTGCACAAAGAGATCAAAAGCGAATTGAAAAAGAAAATAAAAAAGCGCTTAAACAACAAGCTACTTTAATCAAAACGCAAAAACAATTAGACAAAGCAAAATCAAAGCTTTACAAAGCAGAAGATAAATACAATAAAGCAAACCTTAAATTTGAAAGAAATCTTTCAAAAGGTAGCTTAACACCTATCAAAGAATTAAAAGCGAGAGAAAACCTTCTTAAACTTTCAAATAACAAGAAAAAACTTGAATTCGAAGTAAATAAACTTGAATTGAAATACAAAGCGATAAACTAATCGATTTAACCAAAAAAAACAGCCATCTTAGTCAACCTATGATGGCTGTTTTTTTTTACTCCATTCTACAAAACTTATAGTCACTTACCCTCTTAATCAACGAAACGAATATTAACAACAACTCTTTCGCTTAGTATTTTTAGAATCAACATGATTCTTTTTAATTCACAAAAACTATTCTTGTCTCAAAACAAAAACCGAAAGCTAAGTAATTCCCACTTCCTTGAACACATTAATCATAGAGATTAACACCTCAAAGAGATACTAAAAAACAAAAGAGATGACATCAGTCACCGAATCACATATAGCATCAATTACAAAAACTGAGGAATAAATAAAATGAAAAGCTTTTTAATTCTTGTGAAGGACAGTTCTAAGAACGTTATTTACCCCATAGCAACATAGACTCACCTCGCTTAAATTCCGCTCAGGATTCAGCCCTATTTCGGTCACGAGTAAAAGCACCTATACTCCATCCTTAAGTAGCCCAGAAGGAAACAACAATAAAAGCTTAATTTACTATGTAGAAATCTACAATTTCAATTCTTATATCTTTCACACCCCCTATACAGCAACCAAAAGTGCTATATTTTAGCACTAAAAACTCAACAGATGTACTTGTAGCTTCATTGAGAAAGTAGTGTAAGATATTTTAAACTATAAATTTTTAAAAACAAAAAAACCCACTCGTTTGAGTGGGTTACTTTTTGTGGTGCCTCCAGGAATCGAACCAGGGACACAAGGATTTTCAGTCCTTTGCTCTACCAACTGAGCTAAGGCACCATGCCTTATTTTTCTTAGAAGTTTTATTGTGGTGCCTCCAGGAATCGAACCAGGGACACAAGGATTTTCAGTCCTTTGCTCTACCAACTGAGCTAAGGCACCATTTGGCTTCTAAGTATTGAGAGCTGTTGTTCTCTTAAGCGGTTGCAAATATAGAACACAATTTCATTTAAACAAAACTTTTAATAGAAAAAATCATTCGCTATCTTTGTATTTCAAATATAAATCGAATGATTCTAGCACTTGATATTGGCAACTCTCGAACCAAATTAGCTTTGTTTGAGAAAGATACGTTAATTCAACATTTAATTTTAGACACTGAAAAAATTAAAAAAGAAATTGAAAATATTTTAAAAAAAATCAATTCTCCTGTCGAAATCATCGTTTCTTCAGTAGGTAAATGGAATTCACAGAATCTAAAATGGTTGCACAATCTCGGAAAAACAATCATTATTTCACCACAAACCACCATGCCATTCAAAAACCTATATGAAACTCCTCTTTCTTTAGGCATAGATCGCATGGCATTAGTTGCAGGTGCTGTTCTAAAATATCCTCTTAACAACAAATTAATAATAGACGCAGGAACTTGTATAACATTTGACTTTGTAAATAAAAAAAACGAATATCTAGGAGGATCCATATCCCCAGGAATACAATTAAGATACAAATCACTCAACGACTATACGGATAGACTGCCATTGTTAACGTCCAAATATCCGAACACTTTAATAGGAAACTCAACCACAGAAGCTATCCATTCTGGAATTATCAATGGAATTCTGTATGAATTAGATGGATTTATAAATAAATACCTAGACACATACCCGAATTTAACAGTTATTTTAACAGGAGGAGACACAGATTTTTTGGCGAAAAGACTAAAAAGCACCATATTTGCTAATTCAAACTTTTTATTAGAGAGTTTAAATTCCTTACATCAATACCTAATTATTGAAAATGATAAAAAAAATCTTCCTTAGCCTGAGCTTGCTAGTTGGAACAACAGCAATAGCACAACAAGGCACCGCATCACCATATTCATTTTATGGAGTGGGAGACATTAACTCGAACAATACAAATGAATATAAAGCAATGGGAGGCATGAGTGTATATTCAGATTCTATACATATCAACCTAAACAACCCTGCTTCTTATTCAAAATTAAAACTTACAACCTTTTCTATAGGAACTACTTTTAAAAACTATACTCTAAAATCATCAGATGCTACTGAAAAGGCCAATAGAGCAAGTATTGACTATCTAGCATTAGGCCTACCTTTAGGTAAATTTGGTGTTTCGTTTGGCTTGCTACCTTACTCTGCTACTGGATATAAAATAAATTCTTTAAAAGAAGTAAACGGACAAAAACACAGTACTCAATTTAACGGAGACGGGGGAATCAATAAAGTTTTCGCAGGTGTTGCATACTCTATATTACCAAATTTACAGTTCGGAATAGACATGGGATACAACTTCGGACAAATTGACAATAAAACAACTGTCTTTGTAATAGACAATGGAGACGATTACTTCATTCCAAATGGAACATCTGAAGTTAAAAGCTCTGAATACAGTGGCGTTACAATTAATACAGGACTTCAATATAGTGGAAAATTAAAAAATTATGATTGGAGTGCAAGCCTAACATATAGTCCTGAAACAAAATTAAACACGAATAATCGTACGGTTCTATCAATTATTAATTACAACAATACTGTTTTAGAAAGAAAAACTACAGAAGAGAATACAATCAAAACAATCAACCCTAGTAGCTTATCAGCAGGTTTAGGAATTGGTAAAGAACACAAATGGTTTGTAGGTGCAGAATTCACTCAAACACAAACCAATAAGCTAAACCAGAACAATGTATTTAAAAATGCTAACTACGAAGATTCACAACGATATTCTATAGGAGGATTTTACATACCTAAATACAATTCATTCACTAGCTATTTTGATCGAATCGTTTATAGAGGTGGTTTCAGATATGAAAACACAGGTCTTATTTTAAATGACCAAGCAATTAATGACTATGCTTTTAGTTTAGGAGCGGGTTTCCCTATCGGAAGAAATCTAACAAACCTAAATATTGGTGTTGAATACGGACAAAAAGGAACTAACAAAAACAACTTAATTAAAGAAAATTATTTTAACTTATCTGTTGGTGTTTCTCTAAACGACCTTTGGTTTGTTAAAAGAAAGTTCGAATAAACACAATGGATAGAACTTTAAAAAAAACACTTTTAAACAAGTGGGGACTATTGTTCTTAACATTACCTATGCTACTTTCTTGTGAAAGCAATTTCAAAGACATTCAGCGTATTAATAAAGTTACCTTCTATCCTTCTGGAGATGCAGAAAATATCTTATTAAACTACGTCGACTCTGGAAAAACTAAAGCTATATTAAAGAGCACTAAAATGCTCGACTATCAACAAGTAAAATATCCATTTACAGAATTTCCAACTGGGATTCATCTTACATTTTTCGATGATGAGTTTAATAAAAATTACGTAGTCTCAGACTACGCTATAAGTTATGCAACTACGGAACTAATAGATTTGAGAGGAAATGTTGTAATCACAACTCATGACGGAAATGTTCTTGAGGCCGACCAATTATACTTCGACCAAAAAAACAGCTGGATATATACAGAAGGAAAGTACAAAATATCGGATAAAGACCAAAGCTTTACACAAGGTATTGGATTAGATTCGGACAGTGAATTCAAAACTATAAAAGCTAAGAACAGCTATGCAGAAAGCATAAAAAAAGACTAAAAACATGACAATAATAAAAATCATATCTTATTTCTATTTAGCGTTTGCTATATTATTCATCTACCTTGGCATTGAGCAAATCATAAATGGTGAAAAATTCTGGATGAGTTTCTTAATTGCCGCTATAGCAGCATTCATGTTCTTTTTTAGAAGAAAAAACCTTAAGAAAATGCAAGATCACCAAAATCGTAAAAACTAGTAATCAAACTAGTTTTTTTTTAAAAACATACTCGACTTAACAATCTTTATAAAGATTGTTTTTCATCAAAAAAAAACCAAAATATTAACATTCACTATTTTTCCAATAACTACAAAACAATAATTTTTATCATGTTTTAGCTATAATGGCAAATGAAATACCTTGTATTTCTTTATATATTAAAAAATAAAGAAGTCTTCTTTCATTATTAAATAGATAATTGTATTTTCGCTCACGGAAAAATTTACACATAACAAATAAACATGGCAGTTTTATCAAAAATTAGACAGAAATCCGTATTATTAATTGCGGTGATTGGAATTGCATTACTAGCATTCATAATCGGAGACTTGGTAAACAGTGGAAGTTTAAATTCAGGCTCTCGAAATGTAGGAAGCATTAATGGCGTAGAAATAAACACACAGGAATTCCTACACAAAGTAGCACAAGCCGAACAAAACGGTAAGATGAGCAACGCTCAAGCTAACCAAGCTGTTTGGAATCAAGAGCTAAATTCCATAATTCTTACATCAGAGTTCGAAAAATTAGGTTTACAAATTGGTAAAGACCAATTGATAAATGTAATTAAGCAAAATCCAAACTTTGCAAGTAATCCACAATTTCAAAACCAACTTGGTCAATTTGATATAGCTAAATTCAACGAGTTTGTTTTAGGTATGAAAAATGCTGGACAAGATCAATGGAACTCATGGTTAAGCTATGAAAAAGAATTAGAAAAAGTAGGTATTCAACAAATGTACAATGCTTTAATTACTGCATCTATTTACACTACGTCTACAGATGCAAAAGCAGTATACAAAAGTGAAAACGATAAAGTAAGCTTTGACTATGTTACTGTTGCTTACTCAACTATCAACAACGAAGAAGTAAAAGTAAGTGACGATGAAATCTCTACTTACATTAAGCAACATGAAAATAAATTTAAATCTGACTTTACGCGTGAGATAGAATATGCTTTCATAGACGGTTCTCCATCAGAACAAGACAAGGAAGAAGTTAAAGAACGAGTTGCAGATTTATTAAAGCCTACAGTTGTATATAATGCTTCAACAAGCACAAACGATACTGTTGCAGGTTTTAAGACAACTAAAAACGTTATCGATTATGTAAACACAAACTCAGATGTAAAATTTGACAGCGTTTACTACACTAAAAGCGACTTACCTTTAGAATTTCAAGAACAATTATTCAATCTTACTCCAGGAGAAGTATTTGGTCCATACTATTTTAATGACCATTACTGCTTAACTCGTTTGGTTAATAAAAAACAAGGTGAAAAAGTAAAAGCTGCTCACATCCTAATTACTTTTGAAGGATCTCAAGCTCCACAATCAAATCCTCGTTCTAAAGAAGAAGCAAAAGCAGAAGCTGACAGACTACTTAAGGAAGTGCAAGCTAATCCAGAGAAATTTGGAGAATTAGCGCAATTAAATTCAGAAGATCCAGGTTCAAAAAACACAGCTGGTGAGTATGATAATATCTCAAGAGGACAAATGGTACCTCAATTTGATGCATTCATTTTCGACAATCCAGTTGGTAAAATAGGAGTTGTAGAAACTGATTTCGGTTACCATGTAATAAAAGTTATCGAGAAAAAAGAGGCTGTTCAATTAGCTACTATTGCTCAAAAGATAGAAATTTCTGACGCAACTGGAGACGTAATATACACACAAGCGACAAAACTTGAACAAGATGCAGCTTCAGGTAATTTAGAAGAATTAGCAACTCAAATGAAGTTAGCTTTCCAAAAAGACATAACAGTACGTCCATTTGACGAACAACTTCCAGTTGTTGGTAACCAAAGAACTGTTATCTCATGGGCTTTTGGTAGAGATTCAAAAGTAGGTGACATCAAACGTTTTGACATCTCTGATGGATATATCGTAGCGAGATTAAAATCTAAAAATGACACAGGTCTACTTTCAGTAACTGAAGCAAGAGCAACTGTTGAACCAATATTAATGGATGAAAAGAAAGCAACTTTAATTCGCCAAAAAATGAATGGAGCAACAATTGAAGAAATAGCTTCTAAAAGTGGAGCTGCAATAGCTTCAGTAAGTGATGCAACTCTACAAAACCCACTAATAACTAATATCGGTCAAGAAGCAAAAGTAGTTGGAACTGCATTTGCAACCGCAGTAGGTCAAAACTCAAAATTAGTTGATGGAACAAAAGGTGTTTATATGGTTAAAACAAAAGCTATAAACAAAGCTCCTGAATTACCAAACTACAACAACTATAAGCAAAAAGAATCTATTGCTAATAAAAATAGCGCATCTTCAAAAGCTTTAAATGCTTTGAAAAATGCTGCTGAAATTAAAGATAACAGAGTCGGAACAGTTTTATAAACCAACTCTCACATTTTAAAAAAGCTGTCTCTTCTTCAAAAGAGACAGCTTTTTTTATGTTTATAGGTCAACTCCCCTTTTCTCATTAGTATGAAAAGTTAGATAAATAGCTTATTTTTGTCGCTTTATTTATAATTAGAAAAACGATTCTTCCCTCAAAAAGAATCTTACTAAAATTAAAACATCACAGTATGAAAGCATATGTTTTTCCTGGGCAAGGTGCTCAGTTTACAGGAATGGGTAAAGACTTATACGAAACTTCAGAAGTTGCGAAAGAGCTTTTTGAAAAAGCGAATCAAATCTTAGGTTTTAGAATTACAGACATAATGTTTGAAGGAACTGCGGAACAACTTAAAGAAACAAAAGTAACGCAGCCTGCTGTTTTTTTACATTCTGTTATTTCAGCGATGACATTAGAAAACTTTAAACCAGAGATGGTAGCAGGACACTCTTTAGGAGAATTTTCAGCTCTAGTAGCCAATGGAACTCTTACTTTTGAAGATGCTTTAAAATTAGTTTCTCAACGAGCTTTAGCAATGCAAAAAGCTTGTGAAATTACCCCTTCAACTATGGCAGCAGTATTAGGGCTAGAAGATAAAGTTGTTGAAGATATTTGTGCATCAATTGACGGTATTGTAGTAGCTGCAAATTACAATTGTCCTGGTCAACTTGTAATCTCTGGAGAAACAACTGCTGTTGAGAAAGCATGTGAAGCACTTAAAGAAGCAGGAGCTAAAAGAGCTTTATTACTACCTGTTGGAGGTGCATTTCACTCTCCAATGATGGAACCAGCAAGAGAAGAACTTGCTGCTGCCATAGAGGCAACCACCTTCTCTACACCAACATGTCCAGTATATCAAAATGTTACTGCGAATGCGGTTAGTGATGCTGAATCAATAAAGAAAAACTTAATACTTCAATTAACTGCACCTGTTCGTTGGACACAATCCATACAACAAATGATAGCTGATGGAGCTAGTTCTTTTACAGAAGTTGGTCCTGGAAAAGTTTTAGTAGGCTTGATAAAAAAGATTGACAAAGACGCTGAAACGCATTCAGCTTAAATAACCTCTAAATCCTTGATAAACTCAAGGATTTTTTATTTGATAATAGCATTTTGAAAACACTCAACATACAAGAATGGATTCTAATCCTAACATTAGTCAGCTTAACGGCTTTAGGTCCTCTCGCCATTGACATGTATCTACCTGCATTTCCGACCATCGCTCATGATTTGCAAACTGATATACAAAAAGTTCAAATTTCGCTCTCTACCTTTTTAGGGGGATTAGCCTTAGGACAATTATTTTGGGGGCCAATATCTGACCGTTTTGGAGCAAAAAAACCAATACTAATTTCTCTTTCAATTTTTGTTCTGGCTTCTTACGCTTGCATAGAAGTAAAAAATATAGAATGGATGTGGTTTTATCGATTTACACAAGCATTTGGAAGTAGTGGTGGTTTAGTAATTGCTAGATCCATTGTAAACAAACGTTTTGAAAAAGACCAAACGTTAAAGATATTCGGGATTTTAGCTTTAATTGGGGGAATAGCCCCAATAGTAGCTCCAATTTTAGGAAACGTTATTTTAAAATACCTTGAGTGGCGCCACGTTTTCTCTGCTATGGCAGGTTTTGCAATCTTAAGTATAATGATGGTATTTACATTTTTAAAAGAAGACTTTTCCAATAGACTTCCCTCTCTAAACTTATTAGAGGTTTTTAGAAATTATGCTCTTCTATTTAAAAATAAACATTTTATAACTTATACAGTTATAGGCAGTATTGCCTTTAGTTGTTTAATGTTATATATTTCAAACTCACCAGTATTAGTCATGGAAGTTGGCGGTTTAGACAGTACCGCTTTTAGTTTTGTGTTTGGACTTAATTCTTGCGGAATTTTAATAGGAGCTTTTTTAACTTCTACTATTTTAAACAGAAGATTGAAACCAAAAAACATATTAAAACTAGGAACATCAATGCAGTCAATTTCCGCATTGGTTTTATTAATGTTATTATTAATGGATGCATCCATTTTTCTGCAGTTGATACCACTATTCTTTTTTGTAATGCCCCTAGGTATGTTGTTCCCAACATCGACTGCATTAGCTATGCAACCTTTTAAAGCTGAGTCAGGTACTGCCTCTGCCCTTTTTGGATCATCTCAATTAGCTTTCACCTTTTTAACTTCTCTCTTATTAAACAGCCTTAATAATGGCTCTATGACTATAGTAGCTCTTGCTTTATTTGTTTGTGCATTTACTGGCTTTATTATTAATCAAACCACAACATCCAAATAATATACTTTCAACTCGTATGTAAACAAAAAACCACCTATAAATAGGTGGCTTTTTGTTTACATATATATTATCTTACTTTAAGAATTCAAGAATAGCATCTGTAATAAACACTAATTGATCTTCATCAAGTTCTGAATGCATAGGAAGAGAAAGTACTTCTTCTACCAATTGATTCGTCACCGTAAAATCAGCTTCATTATAGCGTGAATCTAAATACGCTTTTTGTCTGTGCAAAGGAATAGGGTAATAAATAGCACATGGAATATCTTTAGACTGTAAATGAGCCATTAATCCGTTTCTGTCTGCATTTACGATACGCAATGTGTATTGGTGAAACACATGACTATCTTCATCTCCTTCAACAATAGGTGTAATGATGTTTGGATGATTAGCTAATGCATTAGAATAAGCATTTGCAGCATTTCTTCTTGCAGTGTTATAACTGTCTAATTTTGGCAGTTTTGCATTTAGAACCGCAGCTTGAATACTATCTAATCTAGAATTTACTCCTACCACATCATGATGATAACGTTCATACATTCCATGATTAACAATTCCACGAATAACATGAGCTAAGTCATCATCATTTGTAAAAATAGCACCTCCATCTCCATAACAACCTAAGTTTTTAGATGGGAAAAATGACGTCGCAGCTATGTGTCCGATAGAACCAGCTTTTTTCTTTGTCCCATTACTATAAGTATAAGAAGCACCAATACCTTGAGCATTGTCCTCAATTACATACAAATTGTGTTCTTCAGCCAATTTCATTATCTCTTCCATAGGTGCCACTTGACCAAATAAGTGAACAGGAACAATTGCTTTTGTTTTAGGAGTGATAGCATTTCTAATAGCCTCTACAGAAATATTAAAATTACTAGGATCAACATCTACTAAAACCGGAGTCAATTGTAACAATGCAATAACCTCAACAGTTGCAGCAAAAGTAAAATCTGCAGTTATCACCTCATCTCCAGGCTTCAATCCCAATCCCATCATTGCTATTTGCAAAGCATCTGTTCCATTCGCACATGGGATTACGTGTTTCACTCCTAGATATTCTTCTAAGCCCTTTTGAAAAGTATGCACTTGTGGTCCGTTTATAAAAGAAGTGTTTTCCAAAATCTCTTGAATCGATTGGTTTACGATTTCCTTAATTCCTTCATATTGACTTTTCAAGTCAACCATTTGAATTTTTCTCATTTTATTTTTTATATTTTTAAGCAGACATCCCCTTGTTTAACAACACCTTACACGTTACACCTACTTTCTATTATTTAATTTTTTAAGCCCTACAAAAGTAATAATTTATCGGTTTAACCGATATTAATTATCAAAAGAAACGTAATTTCGTTTTTCAAATATTTTTATATGTTTTTTATATACAATCTCCTTATAAAATTCGCTACTACTTTTCTTTCTTTCATTGCGTTTTTTAACCCTAAGATGAAATTATTCGTTGATGGAAGAAATCAATGGTGGAAAAAAATAGAAGAACACATTCAACCAACGGATCGTGTTTTTTGGATACACGCAGCCTCATTAGGAGAATACGAACAAGGTCTTCCATTAATAGAAGAACTAAAAAAGAGGTTTCCAAACTATAAAATCGTATTAACTTTCTTCTCTCCGTCTGGTTATGAAGTAAAAAAAAATAGCACAATCGCTGATATAGTTCTCTATCTTCCGATGGATACAAAAAGCAATGTCAAAAGGTTTTTAAATTTAGTGCATCCTGAAAAAGTATTCTTCATAAAATATGAATATTGGCCAAACTACTTAAACGCTTTAAAAACAAGAAAAATAGAGACCTATCTTGTTTCAGGTATTTTTCGTCCAAATCAGGTTTTCTTTAAATGGTATGGAGGTTTTTATCGCAAAGCTCTTTACGCATTCACTCATTTTTTTGTACAAAATGAAAAGTCGGAATTATTGCTTCAACGATTAAAACACACTAATATTACAATAGTCGGTGACACACGCTTCGATAGAGTATCTCAAATATTAGAGAATGATAATAAATTAGAGTTTTTAGATGAATTCACTTCCTCTAAAACCATTCCTACTATTGTAATAGGTAGCTCGTGGCCTGAGGATCACTTACTATTAACAGAGTATATAAATAACACCTCTAAAAAAACTAAGTTTATAATAGCTCCTCACAATATAAAGGAAACTGAAATAACGGATTTAGTATCTAAGCTAAAAGTTCCAAATATTCTGTATTCTGAACGTTCAGACAAAAACATTGAAGATTACAAAGTATTTATCATCGACACTTACAGCCTTCTAACTAAAGCATACAGCTATGCTGACATTGCTTATATAGGTGGTGGATTCGGTACGGGTATTCACAATATATTAGAAGCAGCTACCTTTGGAGTACCTGTAATTATAGGTCCAAACTATAAAAAGTTCCAAGAGGCTAAAGACTTAATTTCTTTAAAAGGATGTTTCGTTGTTCATGATGCAGAAGAAATGAAATTCCAGTTTGATTATTTCTTAGACAATAAAGCAGACCGCATAAAAACAGCTTCGATTAATAGTAGCTTCATACTAAAAAACAAGAATGCGACGGATAAAATTATAAATCACATTTTTAAATAATTCCTTTTACAAAGCATCACTATACATAGATGAATGCTAGCTAATAACTCTTATATAGAATCTAGAATCTACAATTGCCCTATTCCAATATAGTTGAGTTAGACTAAATTTGAACGCTTTTAAAAATACTTATGTAGCTACCAAAAATAAAACTCCCATCTTCAACAGATGGGAGTTTTGTTTTCTAACCTTATAAAAGAAATTCTCATTCTTTAAAATTCCACTTCACTCGGATTCAACCCTGAACCTCCAATATAAGGAAGTGCGTCTATACGATTTACATCCTCATCAGAAATAATAAAACCATAAACATCTAGGTTGTTTTTAATTCGTTCAGGAGTCACAGATTTTGGTAACGGAAGATGTCCTTTTTGAAGCACCCAGCGGATACATAATTGTGCCACACTAACATTATACTTTTTAGCTATCGCAATCAGAACCTCATTATCTAGCATTTTTCCCGATCCTAAAGGGCTCCAAGCCTCAATTAATATTGATTCCTTTTCACACAGAGCAATTGTATCTTCTTGCATAAAACCAGGGTGAAACTCAATTTGATTAACCATTGGCTTTATAGTAGCAGTTGGTAATAACGCTTCTAAATGTTCTCTCATAAAATTACTCACACCAATAGCTTTAACCTTACCTTCCTCATATAGTTTCTCCAATGATTTCCAAGAAGATGCATTAATATCTCGCCAATTATCAAATTGCTTCGCATTAGCAGGCCAATGCAATAGATACATATCCATATACTCTAAATTCAACTTTTTCAAACTCACTTCAAAAGCTTTTAAAGTTTCTTCATACCCCCTATCGGAATTCCATAGCTTACTAGTTACAAATATTTCTTCGCGCTTTAGATTTGATTGATTAATTGCTTTTCCAACACTCACTTCATTACCATAAACCGCAGCAGTATCAATATGTCTATATCCCACTTCTAAAGCTGTACTAACCGCATTAAAGGCTAATTCACCTTCTTTTATTTGCCATGTTCCGAATCCAACTTGAGGTACAGTAACCCCATTTTTCAATTTGTATACTTTCATAATTTCATTTTTTAAAAATGTCTTCTGCTAAGAAAAACTAGAGGTTCAAATTACAAAAACTTTAGAGAAAGAAAAAAACTTACTTCATTTTGTAACAAAAAACATGATTACAAAGTCTTACATATAAACGACGTCGAAATACAATATTAAACAACTAACTTTATTATTATGAAAAAATTATTTATAACAATCGTATGCATCACGCTTTTTAGTCAAGTCGGAGTTGCTCAAAATCTAGACAAATTATTAAAAAAGGCTGCAAAAGCAGAGAATGTCGATAGCTTTAAAGTAGATGGACTTGTTTTATGGTTGGGAAAGATGTTTGGAGCAGCTTCGGAACTTCCAAGCTCTTTAAAAAGCATAAGTAAAATTGAAATACATGACTTATCAACTAGTGATGAGAAGCTTAAACTTGAAGTTAATGAAGAGATTAAAAGTCTAAATTCTAGTGGCAATTATGAAACGTTAAGTCACATTAAAAATAAAGGAGAAAACATTAAAGTACTATTAAGAAAAGAAAAAAAATCTATTAGAGAGTTTCTAGTATTAGTTTCTAAAGATAATTCTCCTAAGATTATTAGAATTTTCGGTAACATTGATGAAAAAGATTTAGCAACGTTAATGAATAAATACGATTCTCAATAAGATGAAAGAAGATGAATTCAAAAATATTTTCATCCCTTATCATCCAAAGCTATATCGAATTGCCTTTCGATTTGTTCAAGACTCTGATGTTGCTTCAGACATGGTTCAAGAAGTTTATATTAAACTATGGTCTCAAAGAAACAAACTGGGTAGCATTAAGAATCCTGAAGCTTACTCCGTAACCTGCTTGCGAAACTTATGCCTAGACCACTTGAAGAAAACTAAAAAAGAGATTTCTTTTGAACAATTATCAGACAAGAAGGCTATTGAAGAAGTACAAGACTGGTCAGATGAGACTAAAGTCATTCAAAAAATTTTAGAAACATTACCAGAGCAACAACGAACTGCTTTTTGGTTAAAGCATTGGGAAGAATATTCGAATGAAGAGATTGAAGAACAGCTAGGAATGAGTGCTATTAACCTTAGGGTTAGTTTGTCAAGAGCAAGAAAAACAATTAAAGAACAATTTTTAAAGTGGAGAAAAGGATGAAAAACACAGTAAACATAAAGGAACTTATTACTTTATATTTTGAGGGTAAAACCAACACTCAACAAGAATCTTTTCTTAAAGAATTTTTCAGCCAAGAGAATATACCCGAAGCTTACAAAAAAGAGCAATTGCTAATGCAGGCACTATTTCAAAAGGACGATATATCAATTCCGACTGATTTAGAGCAGAAACTACATTCCACTATTAATTCTTTGGCGCTCCAAGAAAAACAACACAAACTCTTTGCTTTTAATAAATGGAAATGGATGGCAGTTGCCGCTATTTTAACTATTGCTATTTCGCTGCCATTGTACTTTAACCAAATAACACAACATGATGAAACGGCACAAATATCACAAGTAGATAAGAACAAAATTCAAGAAGCACAGAAAGCACTATTGTTACTTTCCAAAAATTACAATAAGGGTCTTGAACAGTTGACTATGTCACAAGAAACTCTTTCAGAAAGTACGCGTGCATTAAATAAACACCTAATTATTTCAAATCCATAATACTATGAGAAAAAACATTTTATATATCATCTCTTTTTTATTTTTAGGAATACAAGGGTTGTATGCTCAAAATAAATTATTTGACAAACTAGCAAACAATGATAATGTAACAGTAGTTTATATTTCAAAAGCATTATTAGACATGATGCCCAATTTAGAAGCCACAGCTGGAAATACAGATTTAAAAAAACTAGCTAACAAACTAGAGCAGATAGAAATCTACACTTGTGATGATGATTCAAAAACGATTAAGTTGATGCAAACAGAAATGAAAGCTTTATTACAAGATAAATCCTATGCGTCCTTGATGAGTATAAAAGAAAAGAACCAATTTGTGAATTTCTTCGGGAATAAACAAAATGACCGCTATAAAGATCTTATAATGACAGTAGATGAAGGAAAATCTGTCACAATAATAAGAATCAAAGGTAATTTTACTTCTGACGATGTGAAAGATGTAATAAAAAAAACTAGTACCAAATAAATCAATCTCATTAAATATTATAAGCGCCTTGTTTTACAAGGCGTTCTTTTTTTATAACACACTCTATACATGCTTCTTAAAACCACGAAACCTATCTAACACAAGTAGTGAAATTCATCTATAGTTCGGTTAATTAGTTCTATTTCCGAGCTTTATTATAAAATTGTATCTTGCTGAAAATTTTCATAACAATTATACAATGAATAGACGCATAAAAAATTTATTCAAAGCACTAGTACTATGTGTAGCTTTTCCTATCTATGCACAACAAGGCGGTATGTGGATTCCTTCTTTATTAGAAGGTATGAATGCAACCGAAATGGAGAGTTTAGGAATGAAGATGTCTGTGAAAGACATTTATGATGTAAACGAATCAAGCTTAAAAGATGCTGTACCCCACTTTAATGGTGGATGTACATCTGAAGTTATTTCTCCTGAAGGTCTTTTATTGACTAATCACCATTGTGGTTATGGACAAATTCAAGCTCACTCATCTGTTGAAAACAATTATTTAGAAAATGGTTTTTGGGCGAAAACTAAAAATGAAGAACTTGCTAATAATGATTTAGAAGTTACATTTATCGTTAAAATTGAAGACGTAACTCCTCAAATACTTGCTGGAATTGAACCAAATGATTCAGAAAGTGAGAAACAAGGCAAAATTCAATACAACATTGCACAAACCACGTCGAATTTTGCAAAAGAAAATTGGCAAGAAAATAAAATCAGATCCTTCTATGAAGGTAATCAATATATCCTATTTGTAACTGAAACATTCAAAGATGTTCGATTAGTAGGGGCACCACCATCTTCAATAGGTAAATTCGGTTCAGATACAGATAACTGGGTATGGCCACGTCATACAGGAGATTTCGCATTATTCCGCATATATGCCGATAAAAACAACAGACCTGCATCCTATTCAAAAGACAACGTCCCTTATACTCCAAAACACTTCTTACCTATATCTTTAGATGGTGTAGCGGAAGATGATTTCACTATGGTGTTTGGTTATCCTGGCAGAACTCAAGAATACTTACCATCATTTGCAGTAGAACAAATACTAAATGATTTAAACCCAGCAAAAATTGGTATTAGAGATGTAGCCTTAAAAGTTACTAATGAGTTTATGAGAAATGACGAAGCAATTAAAATTCAATACGCTTCTAAATATGCTGGAATTGCTAACTATTGGAAAAAGTGGATTGGAGAAAGTCAAGGATTAGAAAAATCAAACACAGTAGGTGCTAAAAAAGAATTTGAAGCAGATTTCAGCAAACGAGTTCAAGAAAAAGGAAAAGAAGCTGAATACGGAACTTTACTTTCGTCCTTTGACGAGCTTTATACAGAAATAGCACCCTATGCATTAGCTAGAGATTTTTACATGGAAGCAGGTTTACGAAATGTAGAACTACTTGTTGCAGGTTACCGATTATATCAATTAGAACGTTCCTTTAAAGGCGAACAATCGTTTAATGATAGAAAAGAGAACTTACTAGCAAGCATGGAGAGCTTTTACAAGAATTACAACAGCAAAGTAGATGAAAGTGTTTTTGAGGCTGTAATTGGATTATACGCAAAAAAATCTCCAAGTGAATTTCTAGCCCCGAACTTAACCAATGTAGATGTTTCAAAACTTGGAACTAATATCTATAAAGAAAGTAAACTAACTTCTTTTGAAGGTTTCAAAGAACTTTTAAAAGGAGATTCTAAAGCAGTATTTAAGAGATTGCAAAAAGACCCTGGTTATGCGTTAACGAAAACTATGGCTGAAAACTATCTTCAAAAAGTACAACCAGAATACGACCGTTTAAATACTGAAATAGAGGCATTACAAAGAACCTATATGAAAGCACAACTAGAATTATATCCTGATGCACGTATTTTCCCAGATGCTAATAGTACTTTGCGTATTACATATGGTAAAGTAAAAGGATATGCTCCTAAAGACGCAGTATATTATGAGCCAGTTACCTATTTAGAAGGTATTATGGAAAAATATGTTCCAAATGATTACGAATTTGATGTGAATCAAAAACTGATTGACCTTTACAAGAATAAAGATTACGGAATTTACGCTGATACAAACGGAAAACTACCTGTGAATTTTATTGGAACAAATCATACAACTGGAGGAAATTCAGGAAGCCCAGCTATTGACGCTTCAGGTAATTTAATCGGTTTAAACTTCGACAGAGTATGGGAAGGAACTATGAGTGACATTTATTACGACCCAGAGATTTGTCGCAATATTATGGTGGACGCACGCTACATTTTGTTCATCATAGACAAGTTTGCGAATGCTTCTCATTTGATTGAAGAGATGAAACTAGTTCATCCAAAGAAAACAACAACAAAATAGATTGATTTCCAACAACTTACGTGCTATTATTTTTTTTAAAAAAAAAGTTGCAAAAAGTTTTACGAATCAAAAAATTTATATCTTTGTCTCGAATTAATAATTAACTTTTATAATTTAGTAAGATGAAAAAAATTGTATTAAGCGTTGCTTTAGTAGCTATGATGGGTGTTTCTTTTGTATCTTGTAAAGATACTGCAAAAGAGCCTGCTGTTGAAGAAACTACAATCGAAGCTACAACTGAAGAAGTTGCTCCAGCAGTAACTGAAGAAGTTCAAGTAGAAGAAGTTGTAACTGAAGGAACTGAAGAAGTTGCTCCAGTAGCTACAGAAGAAGTAAAAGTAGAAGAAGTAAAATAATCTTTGCTTTCAAGCTTTATAAAAAGATCCTCGCTAGTCGAGGATTTTTTCTTTTATACCATTTCGCATCTGTATTTCAGAAAAAATAGTGGATCTCTAGGCAGTAATTTGCACTTTTCTAACAACGCTTATTTTATTATTTAAAAACTTCCTTCTATATTTATTATTTTTGAGTAGATATGTAAAAATATTCAACTTGAAAATGATGAGAGATACTGAGAAATTACTTTTAGAATTTGCACAGCAAAACTCCAAAATTAGGGTTGTGCTTTTAAATGGTTCGAGAGCGAATCCATTAATTGCCGAGGATGATTATCAAGATTACGACATCCTTTTTATAGTTGAAGACATTGACAGCTTTAAGAATGATGACAGTTGGCGTTCTTTTCTAGGAACCCCAATCTTACAGCAATTACCCGACACTATGACACTCGGAAATGAAGACAACCAAAATAGACTTTCATTTGCATATTTAATGATTTTTGAAGACGGTAGTCGCATAGACTTAACCCTATTTCCAGTAGAAAAATTTCATTCTCATTTTAAAATTGACAGTTTAACTCAGGTTTTATTAGACAAAGACAACTTCTTTGTAGATTCTTTCGAATCCAATGATTGCGATTATCATATCCAGAAACCTACAGAAATTGAGTTTCTAGAAGTTTCAAATGAATTTTGGTGGGTTAGCACCTATGTGGTAAAAGGACTATTAAGAAAAGAAATCACTTATGCAAAAGACATGATGGAAACTGTTTGTCGTCCCATGTTCATGAAAATGATTGAATGGAACATAGGAATTGAGCATGATTTTTCTATTTCTTTTGGAAAATCAGGAAAGAACATTCAAAAACTTCTACCTACTGAGGACTATATCAATGTTTTGAAAACCTATTCCGATGCAAATCTTAAAGCCAATTGGGAGGCCCTTCTATCCATGGCAACTTATTTTAGTAAACTACAAACGAAAATATCATTGAAACTTAATTTTAAACAAAACTTTTTTGAAACACATCAAGGTTTGCACTATCTAAATAAGCACAAACCTTTAGATTTGTAAAGTATTATTGCACCAATAGTTCCTCTAATAACTTTCTATCGTTAGAAAGTCTTGGTATTTTATGCTGCCCACCTAATTTATCGTTTTTCTTAAGCCAGTCATGAAATAAACCTATAGGTGCCTCATGAAAAACCAAAGGGTTCAAGGTCATATTATTAGCTCTTTTAGCCTCATAATCTGAATTTAAACTTTGCAAATTAATATCTAATGCTTTTGCAAAAGCCTGAACGTCTTCTGGAGCTTTTGTGAATTCCACAAGCCATTCATGTGCTCCTTTTTCCTTACCATCCATAAATATAGGACCAACCGTATATTCTGCAACAGCAGCATTAAATTTGGAACACGTCATGGCCAAAGCACGATCCGTATTTTCAATCATTAATTCTTCTCCAAAAACATTTATATGATGTTTTGTACGACCTGTAATTTTTAGCCTATATGGTAATAGTGAAGTAAAGCGAACAGTATCACCTATAATATAGCGCAACAAACCTGCATTGGTAGTGATAACCATTGCATAATTAACGCCCAATTGAACTTCTGACAATGGGATTACCCGTTGATTTAAAGTACCAAAGTTACTCATAGGAATAAACTCGTAAAAAATACCATAATCTAACATTAACAATAACTCATTCGAATCACTTTGATCTTGGATGGCAAAAAATCCCTCCGAAGCATTGTAAGTTTCATAATACTTAAAGTCAGCTTTAGGAAACAACTTGTTATATTGTTCTCTATATGGTTCGAAACTAACACCTCCATGAAAATACACTTCTGCATTAGGCCATAATTCCAACAGATTATCATATCCGGAATCTTGAACAATTCTATGCAACAACACTAACATCCAAGAAGGAACGCCTACTAAACTAGTTACATTCTCATTCTTTGTCTCTTTGACGATTGCCTTCATCTTACTTTCCCACTCATTCATAAGAGAAGTCTTATTACTTGGCGTACTGCTAAACTCTGCCCAAAAAGGCAAATTATCAATTAAGATTGCTGATAAATCACCGAAAATCGTATTGTTATCTTCATATAGCTGCTTACTACCACCCAATCGAAGACTCTTACCAGTAAATAATTGTGAGTCTTCATTATTGTTCAAATATAAACACAACAAGTCCTTAGCAGCTTTGTAATGACAATTTTCAAGAGCATCATTACTCACTGGAATAAACTTACTTTTAGCATTTGTTGTTCCACTAGACTTAGCAAACCACTTTATAGGCTCATGCCATAGTACATTATTTTCACCTCTACGACTTCTTTCAATGTAAGGTTCAAATTCTTCATAAGTGTACAATGGAACTCTTGATGCAAAGGTTTGATAATTCTTAATAGACGAGAAATCGTACTTCTTCCCCAATACAGTTTGAGAATTGGCTTGAATCAAATTAAATAGCAACTCCTGTTGCACTTCATTTGGAAATTTTCGAAATAAATCAATCTGATGTATTCTCTTCTTTAATATCCAAGAAGCTATGGAGTTAATAATAGTGAAAGCCATATTCTAAGGTTTATATTATAGCAATTTACTTCTTTCTAGAAGTAGGGATTCTATCAACAAAAAATGTTTTCGTATTTTTACCCCGTACCCAAAAATAACAATTTTCTTTATGCAATACGAAGGAGTTTTAAATAAAATGCAAACAGAGTGGAATCATCCTATTTCCTACTACCTGACTTTTAAAAATAGCTTTATCAATATCAATCAAATATTAGACAGAAATATCAAGATAGAATTCAAAGGATATGAATGTCTAAACTGTGGCCAAGCAAAAAAAATATTCAGACAAGGATTTTGTTATGATTGCTTTATGAGTAGTCCCGCTGTAGGAGATTGGATTATGCGTCCAGAATTAAGTACAGCTCATTTAGGTATTGAAGATAGAGATCTAAACTATGAGTCTAGAGTTCAACTACAGCCTCACATCGTCTATTTAGCTGTCGCAAGTGACGTTAAAGTTGGAGTAACGAGAAAGACACAAGTTCCTACTCGTTGGATTGACCAAGGGGCTTCAAAGGCTATAGAAATAGTTGAAGTACCTAACCGCTATTTAGCAGGAATTACGGAAGTAGCTTTAAAAGATATGTTTACAGATAAAACGAATTGGAGAAAAATGCTTCAAAACGATATATTAGACGTGGATTTAGCAAAAATAAGAAGTGATTTAAAATCAAAATTACCTGATGAAGTTCAACCTTATTTTGAATCGACAAATTCAGAATTAATAAACATAGACTATCCAGTCCTAGAGTTCCCAACCAAGATTAAAAGTTTAAACCTTGAAAAAACACCTTGTTATGAAGGGGTTTTAAAAGGGATAAAAGGACAGTATTTACTATTTGAAGATGGTACTGTTTTCAACATACGAACTTATGAAGGCTATGTAGTTAACATTAGCCTGTAGTTTTTAAAACAAAAGAAGCCTTACTTTCAAAGAGTAAGGCTTCTTTTAGTTTAAAGCGAATTTCTATACCGCTATATATATTAGTTCAATATATATCGAATAGAAACTGTTGATGTGATTTCAATTTCACCAATTGCTAATGTCTCTTCCATAGCCCCAGCATCCGCAGCATAACCTTTTAACATCATGTTTCTAGGCATTGGTGATACAGAAGTATTTTGGTCTGAAACAAAAATAGCTTTGCCTATAGTTTGTCCTAAAGCTTTTGCATAATCATCTGCTTTTTTTCTTGCATCGGTTACTGCTTTCGTACGCACTTCTGTCTGATAATCTTCTATTTTAGAAGAACGAAAATCTACTCCTTGTATTTGATTTATTCCAGCGTTCATAAGTCCAACCATCAACTCTTCATACTTTTTCAAGTCTTTTAAAGTGATTACCATTGTTTGAGTTGCTTGGTAATAATCTGTTTTTGTTTCGTAATCTCTGTTCTTAAAAAGATTCACCCGTTGCGTTTGATAATCTTTCTCTGCTATTTTCATGCTTTTTACAAATGAAATAACTTTTGCTATAGAAGCATCATTTAATTTCTTTGCAGTTGCTGCGTCATCGGCTCTGTTTTCAACCCCAAATGAAATTACTACTTGGTCTGGGACAATACTTACTTTACCAATACCAGTAATGGCAATTTGTGGACTTGTTTCGATGGATTGACTGTTCTGTGCTGTCATAGTGAATGAAATAAATAGAACTGTGAATAATGTAATAAACTTTCTCATGTTATAATGTTTTCTATAAATATACCAAATACGATGCCAATTCAAAAAATGTTTTTGCACAAACCTTCTTCATCATAAAAAAAAACCTCAAGAACAATTGCTCTTGAGGTTTTAAAATAAAAAAGTATAAAATTAAGACTACTTTTCGATAACGATAAAGTCTGATCTTCTATTTGCGAAATGCTCTTCTTCTGAACATTTTACTCCATTCTTACAACGGTTTCTCAAACGAGTCTCACCATAACCAATGGCACTAATTACTCTTGCTGCATCTATTCCTTTAGAAACTATATACTGTTGTGTAGATTTCGCTCTATCATCAGATAATTTCAAGTTATAGGCATCTCTACCTCTTGAATCTGTATGTGATTCAATTTTGATTTTGATGTTAGGAAACTTAGTCATTGCATATACAACTCGATCCAACTCAATAGCAGCTTGTTCTGTAATACTTGATTTATCGAATTCAAAGAAAATTGGATTGATGTCTATTTTTTCTTGTTCATCTTCCACTTTAATTAAATCCTCATATTTCACTAATTCGAAATTAATATTTGGAATCTCATTACCATGTTTCCCAGCTAAAGGAACTGTTTTGCTTTCTGTTGAATGCCCTTCTTTAGACGCTTCTATACGCACTTTAGATCCACAAGGCACTTCAATACTATATTTACCGTCAATGTCCGATTTCACTTCTCCAATATAGTCATCAAACTCATCAAATGCTTTTACTGAACAAGCTATAATAGGAACACCATTTTTAACATTTGTAACTTTTCCACTGATAGTTTCAATACAAACATCTGGAGCCTTTTTAAAGCTATAAATATCATCATCTCCAGTTCCACCATCTCTGTTTGAAGACAAATAACCGTAACTGATTTTATCGTCAATAATGAAAGAGAAATCGTCTTTATTACTATTGACAGGCGCTCCTAAGTTTTTAGGATTTTCAAATTTCCAATCACCAATTTTCTTAGCTGAAAAAATATCTAATCCTCCAAGTCCATAATGACCTTCAGAAGCGAAGTAAAGAGTATTCTCAACAAAGAATGGGAACATATCGCGTCCTTCGGTATTAATAGTTGCTCCTAAATTCTTAGCATCTGTGATGTCTCCATCTTCAGTTACTCTTGCAACATAGATATCCGTTTCACCATAACCACCTGGCATATCTGAAACAAAAAACAACCATTTACCATCAGGACTAAGCGCTGGATGTCCAACTGAATAATCAACATCATTAATAGATACCTTCTCTGTTTTAACAACCTTGTTGTTCTCGATAGTACCTTTTAATATTTGTAGGTTATTAAACCCTTTATTACTCTTTAATTGTTTGTTCTTCTTAGATACGATATTCGTAGTAAAATAAACTGTTTTGCCATCTTTACTGAACGCTACAGTACCATCATGGTAAGGAGATCTGATTTCAGGAAAAACTACCTTATCATTAAACAAACTTCCATCTTCTGCGTTGCGATCTGCAACAAACATAGACAAGAAAGGTTGTTGATTCCAAGAATACAATTTACTATCTACTTGCAAACTATCTTTAGAAGAAGCAAAAACAACTTTATCTCCATAAAAAGAAGCTCCGAAATCAGACTTATTAGAATTAACTCCTAAATTACTCACGGTATATAAAGAAGTTGCTTGCGCTAAACTATCTGTATATTTTTTTTGCTTCGTATAGAAATCAATTTTATCTGCATTACCCTTTTGACGTAGATATTCTTTAGTTACCTCCTCAGCTCTTTCATAATTCTTAACACCTCTAAGTGATTGTTGGTATCTTAAGAAATATAAATCAGACAGATGCTCCCCTTTCATTTTGTATAATTTCTCATACCATTTCAAAGCATTTTTAGCATCATTTACATAAAAATTGGCATCTGCCGCATTTTGCACAAATTCAGCAGTTGGCTCTGAAATCTCGTCTAAATAAGTATTGTAAGCAGTTGCAGCCTCTAAATAGTGCATTCCTTCAAACCACTCATTAGCCTTTTTTAAGTTTTTGTTTTGCGCTACCCCAAAAGAAGTGGCTAGCACCAAAGCAATTACATATAGTTTTTTCATAAGTATCTTTTATTAAAAGAATCGTGGTGATTTTGTTTTATTGTACTTTTTACCCATTTGATATCTCAAAATGAATTCGTGCGAACCATTGTTATATTTATTGAAATCGGTTACACTGTAGTCATAAGAATATCCAACCATAAGTTCTGGAAGAAGTTGGAATCCAATTAAACCACTCACAGAATCATCAAAACGATAAGCCGCACCTAATGTAAGCATTTCTTGAATCAAGAAGTTTGCAGATACATCAACGGTTAAAGGAGCTCCTTTAACTGCACGCAACAAGAAAGTAGGTTTGAATTTCAAATTTGAAGATACGTCAAACACATATCCCCCCATTAAATAATAATGAAGCTCATTTGTAACCATAACTTCTTTGTCATCTAAATAATGGTCTGACTTCAAGAAATTAGGAACAGACCCTCCGATATACCAATTATTGTCATAAAGCATGAAACCAGCTCCAACTCTAGGCGAAAATTTATTATCTATATTCTCCGCAAACTTGATATCTCCTTGGTCTTCAAATCTACCTTTACTCCAATCTGTATTCATTAAATGAAAACCAGCTTTTAAACCTAAAGCTAATTTAGAAGTAACTCCAGTAGGAATACTATAAGAGAAATTTCCTTCAAAATATTGCTCCGTAGCAGGTCCTACTTTGTCATTTACAAAGTTAAAACCAAGACCTAATCTTTCATTTCCAAGCGGAGTATGAATAGATAAAGTTTGAGTAGATGGTGCTCCATCAACACCCATCCATTGAGAACGATGAGACAATACTCCTTCTAACGATCCAGTTGATCCAGTATATGCAGAGTTTATTGTCATCATATTGTACATGTATTGAGTATGCTGTGGGTCTTGCTGAGCATAAACCGATGCTGTACCTACACACGCCAATGTTAATATTGTTTGGCTTATTTTATTTATGAATTTCATAGTATCTAAATGTTTGTGAATTTTTATAAAAAGGGAGAATTGGATTCCCCCTTTCCAATAAGTTTATCGAATGATATATAACCATCCTTTTTTAACTACACCATTACCTAAATCAAGTACATAGTAATAAGTACCATCAGGAACTTGTTTACCCCCTACAGTACCACCAACATTAGCCGTACCATTCCAGTCATTTTTGTAATTAGTAGCACTAAACACTAAGCTTCCTAAACGATTATAAATCTCGATATAGTTGTTATTGAAATATTCAATACAATCAATTTTAAAGAAGTCATTAGAACCATCATTGTTTGGAGAGAACTCATTGTAAATCGTTAAACAATGTGGAGTTACCTCTGCCTCTGCTCTATTGTTAGCGTTATTTAAATCCGCAGGTGTAGATGTCATAATCTCTGCAACATTCAAATAATTCCCTTCAAAATTCACTTTAGCTACTACTTTTAAAGTTGCTTTAGTATTTGAAGCTAAAGATGGAATATTCCAAGCACCTGAATTAAGTGTATAAGCACCTTCCGCTGTTGTTGCTGAAACAAAAGTATAACCGTTAGGTAATACATTTTGAACAAGAACATCAAAGAAATCAGTAGTACCCTCATTAGATACAACGATAGTAAATGTTACATTTTCATCTACAATCGGCTCTTCATTATCAACTGTCATAGCAATACCTAAATCAGAACACAAGATTACTTTAACAGCAGCTTCAAATAAGCTACTATTTGCACAAGCATTCTTATCAGTGTAATCTACCAAAACTGCATGTTCACCTAAAGATGTCCACAATACAGTTACAAAATTATCTGAAGCAGTTCCTCCAGCAACAACATCACCACCTCTAACTGTCCAAACATACTCGCTCATTCCTGCCTCTGTAGTATAAGTAAATGATTCACCTAAACAAGCTTCAAAATCCCCTACTAAAGTAGCTGGTTGATTTTCAAAAAATTTAACCTCAACAGTTAAACGTACAGAGCTTTCACAAATTGCTCCTTTAAGAGCTACATAATAAGTTGTATTATCTTTTAACAAAGTGGTTGGAGCTAAAGCTGTACCACCATTTTCAGTTAAATACCATACAACATTATTTTCATTAGTAATCAAATCTGCAACAGTTGCATTTTGACTTGCACAAAATATTTGTACAGTGTTATTTGTAGTTGGAGCAACTTCATCTTTAATACTAACATCAACAGCTAAACGAGTAGAGCTTTCACATCCTTCTTGAATAATAGCAGCGTAATAAGTAGTACCACTTACTAAAGCTACAGTAGAATCTAAAATAGTTCCTCCCGTTGGAGAAGTAAACCATTTCACATTGCTTTCTTTAGCTACTAAATCAGCTACTGTTGGATTATCTACTAAACAAAACTCTTGTTGCGTTGAATCTGTTGTTGGAGCTGGAACATCTATAACGGTTACTTTAACCGCTAACCTAACTTCACTTTCACAAGATCCAAAAGAGATTACACCATAATAAGTTCCAGTAACAAGAGGTGTATTTGCATTTAAAACAGTTCCTCCTGTTGCAGTTGCATACCATTTAACACCTGATTCATTCACATTAATAGAACCAACTGTAGGTCTATCAACCTTACAGAATGTTTGAGAAGAGTTATCAGTTGTTGGCGTTGAAACATTCGACACCAAAACTTTAACTGCTAAACGAATAGCACTCTCACATCCACTAGCATCTACTAAAGTTCCATAGTAAGTCGCACCATCAACCAAAGCAGTCGTAGAACTTACTACAGTACCTCCAGCTGCAGCAGTATACCATATAACTCCATTTTGATTAACATCAATCTCTGCTACTGTTGGATTATCAACTGTACAAAACTCTTGTGTTGTTTTAGTAGTTGTTGGAGTTGCAGGATTGTTAACAATCACAGTAACCTCTAATCGAACAGAACTCTCACATCCGTTAGATACAGAAACAGCATAGTATTTATTTCCATTTACTAAAGCAGTATTAGGAGTCAAAGCAGTTCCACCAGTAACAGATGTGTACCATTTAACAGCAATCCCAGTAACTTTTAAGTCGCTTACTTTTGGTGTATCAATAGCACAAAAAGTTTGAGTCGTATTAACCGTAGTTGGTGTATTCACATCTGTTAAAGTAATCGATACCTCTAAACGAATAGCCGACTCACAAGTTGTTCCACCACCTAAAACTCCGTAATATTTTACTCCGTTTACTAAAGGTGTAGCATCGCTAAGGATAGTACCGCCTGTAGCATCGCTATACCATTTAGCTCCAATTTGATTAGTTACAATATCAGAAACCGTTGGTTGATCAGCAACACAGAATGTTTGAGCTGAATTACCAGTTAACAATTCACCTTGCGAAAGGTTAACAGTAACTTTTAATCTTGTAGCACTCTCACAAGTACCTACAGAAGAAGAAGCATAATAAACACCGTTTGCCAATAAAGTAGATGAAGCCAAAGGCGTTCCTCCATTAGGTGTTGTATACCATTGAACATTTGTACCCGTAACATTTAAGTTAGCTACTGTTGGTGCATCAGCAGCACAGAAAGCTTGAGTAGTTTGAGTAGTTGTAGGAGTTGGCGCATCAGAAATCAATACAACCACTTCTTTCAACTCACCGTCTTTATTCTCACATGTATCTGCATTACTTGCTGATACAAAATAAGAATATGTTCCTATAGCTAATCCGCTAATAGTTAATTTTCCTTGCGCATCAATTGTATAAGTTGCACCATTTACAACCATTCCTGAAACGATTGGTTGTGTTTTGTTATTACTAAAATACCAGTTAAATACAACAGGTGTCAAAACCGATGTTGGAGTAATAACAACAGCATCTGACAAACAAAATTCAGAACCACTAACTGTAATTGAACCTGCAGAACTTGTTTTCTTAACAGTAAATTCAATTTTAGTTCTATCTGAAATGTTTGTTTCACAATATCCCTTAGCAACAAGACCTAAATAATAGATATGCTTACCAGTAGATAAATTGTGTAATGTAATTTCATTAGAAGTAGCATTTGGAAGGACTTCTACAACTCCATTAACTTCTTTATACCATACATATTCAACATCTTCTAAATTTGTATCAACAGTAGCTTTTAAAGTAACATCACCACTATCTGTACAAATTTCCATATCGTTACCTCCATTTACTGTTACATCAAGTACAGCATCAGCAGGAACTCCTTCTTTAACAGTAACATTCACTACTGTTCGATCGTAGTTTTCACATCCATAACGAATAGGTTGAATATAGAATTTATAATCTCCAGCAGGTAGATTAGCAGGAATTGTATACTTATTACCAACTGCTAAAACTTTTCCTCCTTTTTCTGCATCATACCATTTATAAGTTGTACACTCATCTTTAACTTCAAAACTTAACTCTTGATTTTGACAAGCTTCAATACTATTATCAATATCACTTCCAATAATTTTAGTAGCAGCTGTTCTACTTATTTCATGAACTCTTAAGAAATCTAAAACGTTCACCACACCACCTAAGCGAATGCGAACACGGTCGTAAACACCATCTTCTGGAGCAATTAAAATTCTTGTAGAACCATTATTCAAAAGTCTCAAATCTAATAAATGATAATCACTATGAATAACACCACCTACTTTTGCATCTCCCAAGTAACGTTGAATTTCTAATCCTTTAATTAAACCTAAAGTCAATACAACACCTGGTTTAGAAATATCTAAACGCAATGTATCACCAGGCTGAGAAGGTGTATGGAACACAGTTGTCATTTCAGTAGCAGCCAATACGTTTACACCAGCAAACATAGTTGCATAACTACTAGGGTTTTTATCTGCGACATTCCAAGCATCTGAAACACCAACTGTTGCAGTTAAAGCACCAATACCTAAATCAACAACACCATAAAGTATATCTTGAATATCTTTACCATCACACGCTAACTGAGTAGCCACTTCATGATAATAAGCACCATAAACTTTTGCATTTTGAGCAACGCTTAAAAGAGCACCTATAGAAATACGAACACCATCATAATCCTTTGCTCCACCAATTGTAGATGGCACAAATGTATATTCAACAATATTTTGCCCCGGTAATAAATTTAGCAATGCACCCGAAACTGGTTTTAGAACCCCCACATCAATTGCATGTCCTAAACTATTTCTTTTCGTTCCAACGACAGAAATACCTCCTGCCAATGACAACAAGCTATATTCAGGTCCTAACTTAATAGTTACTGGAGTTCCCGCAGGAATTGTATGATCCCACTGTAGCGTTTGCCAAGTAGTTCCAATTCCCAACAACCCTAAACCGGTTGTAATAGTTGAATGTGTTTGAGGATTTCCGTCTATTGCATTATTTTGATTCGAAACCCCACCTGTAATTATAGATCCCCAAGAGGATTTAGTAGCATAATTACGAGCAATTAATGGAGGACAATCATCTGGGTCAATCACATTAATATGAACATAGTGAGTATTTAAACACTCTCCATTATCAGCAACAACCGTATAAGTATAAGAACCCGCAGTATTAAAAGGACCAACTTTTAAATTAGTAATTTTCTTACCATCGTTATCATACCAGGTTATTGTTGCATCTGATGTCGCTTCTAAAGTAATAGACTCTCCAATATTTAAAGCACTATTAGGAGTCTTTACAGTTAATATTGGCAAAGGAAGAACAGTTACATTTACAGTAACACGATCATTTGGACAAAACCCATTACCCTCAATTCCTTTTATTTGATAAATACCAGACTGAGTAATATTATTAGCTAATTCTGCAGAAATAGCATTACCATCCATATCAAAAAACTCGTAGTTAATGTTGTCTTGAAGATTTGGAACCGCATCTCTTAAACTAACACTTCCACAACCCTCTAATGCAAGCTCTGCACTATAAGAAGTAAATTGGATATCAAAAATCTTAGTTGTTTTAGTTAAATTCAAGTCAACAGCTGATTTCAACACTACACGCACTTCATCAAAAGCTGCATTTGGGTAAAAAGGAATTCTTGCCTTTTTGTTACTGCTTAATAATCCAAGAAGGTCTAAACTTAAAAAGTCTTTATTAACAGGTTTTTCATAAACTATGCTCCCATTACTCAATGCTTGAACACTTATTGCGTCTGAATTCAACCCTAACTGTAACAATGCAGGATTACCTACTTGCATAGTTAAATGAAATTGCATTTCATTGGTTAGAGGAGTCTCTAATTTGATAGTTTGGCTAATTTCACCGGCAACTGCAAGGAGTCCTAAACTAATTTCAGAAAATGAATTTGGATCAGAGTCTATAGCTTTATAAGCATTTGTTACTCCACCACGAGCTAAACCTAAAGCATCAAGAGTTAACAGTCCTCCGTTAGCATCATAATAAGTATGCAATATTTGATTACATGGATCGCTTCCCGTAGAAGTATAAGCATTATAAACTTCTGTAAAATTTGATGAACCTAATAAAAGTGCTCTTGTTTTATCTTGAATAACAATTTTGTTGTAACTCTGTGACGGTTTTAAAGCTAACAAATAATGCCCATGTTGATTCTGAACCATTCTTGAACGGTCTGTGAAATGATTTAAGTTGTTACTTAAAACTTTCAACCTTTCTTGATTTGCCTCATATGCTCTAACATCGAAAAAGTGATCTCCTAAAATCACGGTTCCTAGAACATCGGCTAAGACGGTTCCTAACCCACCACCTAAAATGGCATTTAAAACATCTGGATTAAAGCCTAATCGAATGTAAGCTTCTTGATTTGCTGGAATAGTATTTGGAAAAGTTAATTCCAACTTACCTTCATAAGCTCCTAATCCTAATGCTAATCCACCATACGATTTTACTTTTGCGAACGAATTATCGCTCGATAAAGCATTTGTAGGGTTGTCAACATGCGAACCAACTGCATTATGCGGGTACACATAATTCACCTGTGCATAACCCGCTTGCGCGACCATGACAGTTGTTGCCGTTCCTAGTATTAAATTCTTAATACTGGACAGCAACGTCTTCTTTTTGCTCATACCTAATAATTTTTGTTTAATATTAATATAAATCCATGGGCTCCTATCTCCATAGATAATTCATTCATAAATAATTATTGATACTGATCAACAATTAATATAGAACTTTGCTAGTCGTTAGATGTATAAAATAAGGGAAACCGAATTTTAATGAATAATCACAAATTGTGAATTCAGATCTAATTTTTATCAAAGTATTAATATGATAATCAGTAAAATTCGTTAGTAAGGTAAAATGCTTGAGCATTTCTTCAAAAAGACAGATTATAAGCCACTTAACTCATAACCACCCTTTAATATTGGCGCAAATATACTCTATTTTGCGAATATATAAAACAAAAAAGAATGAGATACACGAAATAGAGACTTTGTTGACATTCACATTTTGTTATGCATTTGAATACCAACTTGTAACAAACCTCGATTTTTAAATATGCTTATAATAAGATTTTAGAAACTCTTCTAAATACTCAAAAGTTATGATAAAAAACAACAGATTCAAAAAACATCCATTTCACAAATACTAATACAAACCCAATAACATATAAAATTATAGTTTATCTTTATTTTATTTACATTCTCTAACAGATTCATAAAAAAAGCTAAGTAATAAAAGAGATTTCTAAACATCTCTTTTATTACTTAGCTTTTACCTTATTAACAATTATCTCTACTTCTTTTTACCAAATAAGTCCTTCAACCCTTGTTCCACTTTATTCTTCACTTCCTCTTTCACTCCTTTAGGTTCTTCCGGTATATTTTCACCATCCGACTTAACTTCTTTCTTTTTACCAGCTAACAAATCTTCCAATGCATCCTTTCCTTTATCTAACAACTGGCGTTTTTGTTGTTCTAAAATTTGATTCGTAACTCCTTGGACTACTTTGGACAGATCCGTTGTTACTTGTGGTTTTGAAAAACTACCCAACAAGCCCACTTTTACAGGAATTGCATCTAATTTATTTATATCAGACGGAGACAGTTTTGCCAACAAACCTTCTACATCATCTCCTAAATATTTTACTGGAACATTGAAATCTAAATTATAGTTAATACTTTGATCAAACCCATGTTCACCTTGAACCACCACAGCGACATCTTGATATTTTAAATCAAAAGGTTGCACTTGAACTTTTCCTTCTTTAAAAATCAAATGCGCCTTTAAATTGTTTAAATTCAGTTTTTCTAAATCAATAAAATCCACTTTATCAGTAAGAGTACTCAATAATTTAGAGTTTTCTGGTTTTATAGTAGTATTCAATAATTGACCTAACAAATCACCCGTTAAAGAACTCATTACTGGAGACATTGTCTTCGAATCTAACTTCCCTTGTAATGTAACTGTAGAATTTATCTTACCATTCAACACTCCAGCAATTGGAGCTATCGCTTTTAAAACATCAAGTCCCGTAAAGGCTTTTCCAATATCTAATGCTTTCATTCCTAATGTCATATCAAAATCAGGCACAGTCTGTTTTGTTGATATACTTCCGTCAAACGCAATTTTTCCGTCAAATACATCCGTACTCATATTTTTCAACAAGGCTTTTTGATCTTTGATTATTAACGTTCCCACTACATTTTGTAACTTTAAATCATCATATACCACTTGCTTCGCATTTGCCTGAATAGTACAATCTAAAAAAGCAGGTATTTTTAAGGGTTCTGAAACACTCTTTGAGACTGCTTCTTCAGATGATTCAGAAGTTTTCGCTGCTTTATCATCCGCTTTTAAAACATCTGAAACTACAAAATTATTAGATCTTACATCAAAATTACCTTTTAGATTTTGCTTGCTAAACATAAACCCATAGAAATTATCTAAAGTGCCCGTGGCAGACACATCCGTAGTTCCTGTTTTTAAACGTAAACTATTTAGTTTAACCTGACTAGGATTAAAAGTCAACGCAGCTTCTTCTATCTGTAAAGGTTTTGCCATTTCATCTGACTCAAACTGAAAACCCGTTAAGCTAATGGTTCCTGAGTTTTGAATGTTTTGATATTGATTTTTCTCCACAGATTCCATATCAAAGCGAGTAGCTACATTTGCTTTTAGGATACCTGTCAACGGTTTTTCTAATTTTACTGGATATGCCTTTGTAACATTTGCTAAATTAATCACCCCATTTAATTTCGCGTCTACTAATGCATTTCCTGAAAGGTTACGAATATTAGCAGATGCATTGAACACATCTTGATCTATTTGGAAAGACAGCTTATTCAACAATACATAAGTATCATTCATCAACCCTGTCTCATTGATTATTTTAGCGTCCAATATGATTTTCTCAACAGATTTTGGTAAATCAGGATATTGAAATGAAGCATTGCTTGAAGCCAACTGAATATCTAATTTAGGGATTGTGGTGTCTGTAAGAAGTCCTTTAACCCTCCCCTCTACTCTGAAATCTCCTGTGGTTTTCACATTGCTAATGTTACCCGCATATACTTCTGGCACTAATCCTAAAAAGTTTTTAAACGAAGAGTCTGGAGTTCCAAAACTCAAATCATACGCCTGTCCATCTTCTAATAATTTCAGGCTACCATCAAAGCGCAAAGGTAGTTGATTGATTAAAGCTTCATTATCTTTAAAAACATACGTATTCGTATTTAAGTCCATACCGATAACCGCCTTTAAACCCAGCTTCACTTCATTTAAAAATCTAGTACCATCTTTTTCAAATGATAAAATTGCTTTCGTTTCTGTATCCAAATCGAGTACATTCGCTGCCAAATTTCCACTTCCATTGTGATATAAGTCTTTTATAGTAAAAGCCATTTTTGAAGCTTCATCTACATAACTTACAGCTATATTTTCTAGTACATATTTATTCAATGATAATGAAAAAGGTGCATTATCGTCCTTTTCTGAAGATTCTTCTTCATCTACAATAGCAATGTCGTAGTTGGTAATCCCTTCTTTATTAACTACTATATTCACAAACGCATCGCTTACTCCAATTCCCTCAATATGCATAGGGGTATTTTTTCCTTTAAACAACTCCATCACCGACATCCTTAATCCAATATCTGATGCTTTAAACAAAGTATCTCCCTCAAATGGAGCCTTATTCACTATACTTAAATTTTTTATAACTATGGTTGCTTTTGGAAAGCTTTTAAACAAACTTAAATCAACCTCATCAAAAGCTACATTCGCATTCAAATTTTTATTAATAGTCTCTACTACTAAATTCTGGACTTTTCCCTTAAATAGAAACGGGGTAGCCACCAATAGCAATAGCAGTAAGAGTACAAAACCCCCAACCCATTTTAAAACTTTATTCTTTTTCATATTCATTTTTTTACAAAGTAAAAAAAAATGAGCCAACTTCCCTAAGATAGTTGGCTCATTTTCAAATGTATTGTTAGTGAGTTCTTATTGAATATTTATTTCACAAGGCATTAGTGCTTGAACACCTTTCGCCTGATTGAAATAATTTAATCTCTCAATCAATTCAAAGTTCTCTGCTCCTATTTTCTCTTTCAATAATTCATCTTGAGTTTTTAGTATAGACGCTCCAAAGAAACCTCTTAGCATATCTTCAAAATTAACTTCATATTCTGGATAGTTAACTACTTTATAAGAATCGATTTCCACTTTCTCTGCTGCATAAGCAATAGCTTTCTCCAAACCACCAAATTCATCGATTAATCCATTCTCTAAAGCATCTACCCCAGTCCATACACGTCCTTGCGCTAATGCATCTACTTGATCAAAACTCATATTTCTACCCGCAGCAACTCTTTCTACAAATGTTTTATAAATTTCTTCAACACCCTCAGTAATAATCGCTCTATTTTCTGGATCCAATGTTTGAAAAGGACTATAACCTACTGAAAGATTATGAGTTTTAACAACCTCTGCATTTACTCCAAATTTAGTTGCCACATCCTTAAAGTTTGGAAGCACACCAAATACTCCAATAGATCCTGTTATTGTAGTCGGATCTGCAAATATTTTATCAGCATTACATGCAATATAATATCCTCCTGAAGCGGCTACATCTCCCATTGAAACGATAACAGGTTTTACTTTTTTAGTCAATTCAATTTCTCTCCAAATAATATCTGAAGTCAATGCGCTTCCTCCTGGACTATTTACACGCAATACGATTGCCTTAATCTTGTCGTTTTCTCTTGCTTTTTTCAATGCTCTATTTACTGACCCTTCGCCAATATGACTCACTCCACCTTCTCCACTTAAAATCTGACCTTGTGCATAAATAACCGCTATTTGGTTTTTAGAGGTATTTGGTTTCATGTCATTCGCAGCAGATTTAGCATAGTCTAGAACATCAATCGTATTATAATCCTTATCCTTTGCCACTCCTAATGCCTTTTTAATACCAGCATGAAACTCATCCACATAAACCACTTTATCCACTAATCCTACAGCTAATGCTTTCTGAGGTGTACGAGCTGATAAATGATTTGCAATACCGTTTATAGAATCAATTGCTATATTTCTGCTTTTAGAAATATCTTCTGCAATAGTATTCCATATAGAGGTTAAAAACACGGTTGTCTGCTCTCTATTTGCCTCACTCATATGGTCCTCTAAATAAGGTTCCACCGCACTTTTATATTTCCCATGACGAATCACATCCATCTTTATACCAGTTTTTTCTTGCAATCCTTTCATATAAAGAATTTCAGTAGCCAAACCTTTAAAGTCTAAAGCCCCTACTGGATTTAGATAAACCGTATCAGCAACAGAATTCATGTAATACTCGCCTTGCGTATATACATCTGCATAAGCAACAACAAACTTTCCAGATGCTTTGAAATCTTCTAACTTTTCACGGATAGCTCTACGTTGTGAAATTCCAAGCATAGTTTCATTGTTGATGATAGTTATCCCCTTAATCTTATCATCTGTTTTCGCAACTTCTATAGCATTAATTATATCCGATACTCCTTCTGGACTTGATTCTTTATAATTAAAATCCTTATAGTTAAACTTACCTGCATAATCATACTTCACTTTTGATAAATCAAGTTTAATTACCGAATTATCTTTCACCATCACCGTTTCACTGCCACTGCCTAAAACAGCACCTATAATCAGTATTCCAAAAAAAAGGATACCGAAAAACAAAAACAACCCCACCAGAGTCGCTAATACATTTCTTAAAAACTTCATATCTTGTATTTTTTATAATTTGTCGTCAAAAGGTCTATAACGTTACATCTATTTAAAAAAATTTAGCATTTCACAATTCTCTTTATAACGCAAAATCCAATTAGTTTTAGTTATTTTGCCTACTTATTATGCAACATCAAATCATACTTTCATTAGGCAGTAATCAAGGCAATCGAATTCAAAATCTCGAAAACGCCCTCTTACAAATACACCAAACCATAGGAACTGTTATTCGAGTATCACCTGTATACGAAACTCCGTCATGGGGTTTTGACAGCGATTCTTTTTACAATTGTTCTCTATTAGTTCACAGTCATTTTTCTGCTATTAAAATACTACAAATAGTATTGTCTATAGAAGAAAAATTAGGCCGTATTAGAAGTCAACAGTCAGGATATAGTGCTAGAATTATAGACATAGACATCATTGCTTTTAATGAAGAGGTATACGATTTAGAAGAATTGCAAATTCCGCATCCACTCATGCAACAACGAAAGTTTGTACTTCAACCTTGTGCAGACTTACAAACTGATTGGATACACCCACAACTTAACATGAACTTTCATGAACTATTAGCACTATGCAAGGATCCCTCTTCGTGTACTAAAACAGGAGTATTATCTCAACCTCTTGACATCTATAACTTCCAATCTATTAATTTCCTAGCGATTGAAGGTAATATTGGGGCTGGAAAAACCACATTAGCTCACAAAATAGCAGAAGACTTTAATGCAAAACTGATATTAGAAGGTTTTGCAGACAATCCTTTTTTACCAAAATTTTATAAAGACAATGCCCGATACGCATTTCCTTTAGAGATGTCTTTCCTTGCCGATAGATATTCCCAACTTTCCGATGACTTGGGGCAATTTGAGCTTTTTAAGGAGTTTATAATCTCTGACTATTATATATTTAAATCTTTGATTTTTTCTAAAATCACTTTAGAAGAAGATGAATACCTACTATACAAACAAGTTTTCGATATCATGTATAAGAAAACTCCAAAACCAGATTTATATATTTACCTCTATCAAAATACAGACAGACTCCTCGAAAACATTCAAAAAAGAGGAAGAAGTTATGAAAGTGACATCCCTGCCACGTATTTAGACCAAGTGAATCAAGGTTATTTTAATTACGTAAAAACCCTACCCGAAGGTAAGGTTCTCGTAATTGATATTTCTGATTTAGACTTTGTTGAAAATCAAAAAGACTATTTAGTTATTTTAAACGCTATTCAACAGAAACTGAAGTAGTATCTATCATTTGTTGAAACAAATCCCATAAGACTATTCCTGCACTTACTGCGATGTTTAATGAATGCTTTGTTCCCAATTGAGGTATTTCAATCACACCATTACATAAATCTATTGCTTCTTGAGACACACCTTTAACCTCGTTTCCGAATATCAAGGCATATTTCACTTCTTGTTCTACTTCGAACTTATTCAGCATAATACTTTTCTCAACCTGCTCTATGGCGTATACTGCAACACCTTCGCTCTTTAATCTATCTACAACCGTTATCACGTCTTCAACATACTCCCATTCTACTGTTTCTGTAGCACCCAATGCCGTTTTATGTATTTCTTTATGAGGTGGTTTAGCCGTAATTCCACATAAATAAATTTTTTCAATCAAAAACGCATCACTGGTTCTAAAAACAGACCCAATATTATGCAAACTTCGAACATCGTCTAAAATTACGATGATTGGCATTTTATTAGAATCCTTAAACTCATCTATATTTTTACGTTCTAATTCACTATTGGCTAACTTTCGCATACTATTTTGTATTTATCTTGCAAAAATAACCATTTATAAAAGCTTTTTCAAAATCAGTTCCTCTATAATTACGAATGCTCTCTATTGATTTATTGTGATTAGAGTTAAAGATTGTGAAATCCCTAGTTTTAAAACATAAGGCTTGTTATTTTTGCTTTTTTACATTTAAATTTCAAAAAGTTTTGAGTTCTCCCATTAAGTTTATCATTACATCTCCTCCCATTATTTATGCAACACGTTGTGTTTTAGGCTTTTTAATAGGATATGAACTATATATTCGATTCCCAGAATATGAACTTATGTGGACCTTAATTAGTATTATATTAGTAATTTCCCCCGAAGGAAAAGATTCTAGGAGATTATCTATCGAACGTTTTAAATCTAATCTAATAGGCTCTATAGTAGGATTATTTTGTTTGCTTTTACATGCTCCTACTTTTAGTATTACCATTTTAGGAATATTGGCCACCATTGGTATTTGTTATATTTTTAAAATAATGAATATGGCCCGTGTTGCACTTGTTGCTCTACTAATCATTATGGTGCAACCCCATTTTGAGCAAGCTGAGATAGCACCATTTGCAAGAATTATTTCTGTTACATTGGGGTGTTTTATAGGTCTACTAATCACTGTTCTTACTTCAATGGGAATTCGAAGTCTTAAGAGACATTACAATATCCCATTAAACTAAGCATATTCAATATTACCTAGATTAGAATACATGTCTAAACTATAGATTCCAAAATCTATAGTTATATTTGTGTTTTATAATTTTTAAATATACTTATGGCAGCCAAAGCAACCACTCCAAAAGAGACACCTTTAATGAAACAATACAACGATATTAAGCGCAAGTATCCAGATGCATGCCTGCTTTTTAGAGTTGGAGACTTTTATGAAACTTTTGGAGAAGACGCCGTTCGAGCAGCCAAAATACTAGGCATCACACTTACCAAAAGAGGAGCTGGATCATCTAGCGAAACAGAACTTGCTGGTTTCCCCCATCACTCCATCAATGTCTACCTACCTAAACTAGTCAAGGCTGGATTAAGAGTGGCGATTTGCGATCAATTAGAAGATCCAAAAACCACCAAAGCACTGGTTAAAAGAGGTGTTACTGAATTGGTCACCCCTGGAGTAGCTCTAAATGATGAAGTACTAACCGCAAAAAGCAACAACTTCTTAGCAGCATTGCACTTTGGAAAAAAAGCTATTGGAATTGCTTTTTTAGATGTTTCAACAGGAGAGTTTTTAACTTCAGAAGGAAATGAAGAATACATAGATAAACTTTTACAAAATTTTAGTCCTAGTGAAGTCTTAGTTCAAAAAAACACAAAGAATCATTTCCTACATGCTTTTGGACCTAACTACAACCTTTTCTACCTAGATGACTGGGTTTTCAAAGAAGACTTTGCTTTCGAATCACTTACTCAACACTTTGAAACGAAATCCCTAAAAGGTTTTGGAGTTGAAAGTTTATTAGAAGGAATTATAGCGAGTGGGGTAATTTTACATTATTTATCAGAAACGCAACACACTAAAATACAACATATAACAAACATCCAAAGAATTGCAGAAGACGCATATGTTTGGATGGATCGTTTCACTATTCGAAATCTTGAATTATATCATAGCGCCAATCAAAATGCCATCACGCTTTTAGATATTATTGACAAAACGAACTCTCCTATGGGAGGTCGTTTACTAAAACGTTGGTTGGCATTACCTCTAAAAATAGAATCAAAAATTAAAGAGCGTCACGAGGTAGTTACGGTACTAACTTCTAACAAGGAACTACTACAAGGATTTCAAAATCAGATAAAACAAATATCGGATTTAGAACGCTTGGTTTCTAAAGTTGCCATAGGTAAGATTTCTCCAAAAGAATTCCTTTATCTCAAAGAATCTTTAGATGCGATCATTCCAATAAAATCAGAGGCCCAACAAAGTAGCAATACCTCGTTAAAATCGATTGGAAAACAACTGCATGACTGTGAATTACTTCGAGAAAAAATTGCAACAACCATACACCCAGAAGCTCCAGTATCTATCTCTAAAGGAAATGCTATTGCAACAGGAATCAACATCGAGCTTGACGAGCTAAGAGCCATTTCAACGTCCGGAAAATCATTCCTAGACGAAATGGAAAAAAGAGAAAGTGAAAAAACAGGGATACAATCGCTAAAAATCGCTTTTAACAATGTATTTGGCTACTACATCGAGGTAAGAAATACTCACAAAGATAAAGTACCACAAGACTGGATTCGAAAACAAACTCTAGTCAATGCAGAACGCTATATTACAGAAGAACTAAAGGAGTATGAAAACAAAATATTAGGTGCAGAAGAGAAAATAGCAAAACTTGAGAGTACTTTATATGAAGAGTTTACTTTATGGTGCGCACAATACATTAAACAGGTTCAAGATAACGCAAACCTAATCGCTCAAATAGACTGTTTAAATTCATTTGCTCAATTGGCTTTGGACAACAATTATGTTCGCCCTGAAATTGACGATAGTTTTGTTCTAGATATTAAAGACGGGAGACATCCAGTTATTGAAAAACAACTTCCTCATGATGTACCCTATATCACTAATGACGTGTTTTTAAATAACGAAAACCAACAAATCATAATGATAACCGGCCCAAACATGTCAGGTAAGTCTGCAATATTAAGGCAAACTGCTCTTATTGTTTTATTAGCACAAATGGGGAGTTTCGTTCCAGCAAGTTCTGTAAAGATGGGATTAGTTGATAAAATATTTACACGAGTAGGAGCATCTGACAACATCTCCATGGGTGAATCAACTTTTATGGTAGAAATGAATGAAACCGCTTCCATATTAAACAACATATCAAACCGAAGCTTGGTGCTTCTTGACGAAATCGGAAGAGGAACCAGCACCTATGACGGTATTTCTATAGCATGGGCTATTACTGAATTTCTTCATCAACACCCTGCAAAACCAAAAACATTATTTGCAACCCATTATCACGAACTGAATGAAATGCAAGAACAATTTGAAGGAATTAAAAACTTTAATGTTTCTGTAAAAGAACTTAAGGACAATGTTCTCTTCATAAGAAAGCTTGTTCCCGGAGGAAGCGCACATAGTTTTGGAATACATGTTGCAAAAATGGCAGGAATGCCACAAACCGTACTTCTGCGCGCTCAAAAAATGCTAAAACAACTTGAGCGCTCTCATAGCGGAAATGTTGAATTAAAACCATTAGAAGAAGAATTACAGTTAAGTATTTTCAATATAGAAGACCCTTTATTGGAAACTATTAAAGAAGAAATTGGTTCTTTAGATATTAATACTCTTACTCCTATCGAAGCACTCATGAAACTCAGTGAATTAAAAAAGCTACTCGACAAATAAAATATACTAACAAGACTAACAAAAACCTCATAAGCACTTTTCACTTATGAGGTTTTTTTATTTACTGTTTAAAATTTCTTTAAAACTAATGTCACTTAAAGCCTAATCTTCCATTTAAAAACACCTTCTGTTATCGAAAACAACACCAAAAACCAATGTTTTTCAAACTATTTTCACCCTTTTAAAATTATTTCCTACCATTTATTAAGAGTTTCTAGCTTAAAAAACATCTTAAGACAGCCTAATCTCTCTATTATATCTTGAAACTTATTGCTGAAATCGAGTTTTTACAAAATATTTAAAGCTTCTCTATACCACATTTCAAGTAATACAAACAAAACTTGCATTCAATTTCAAAAAAAACACATTTGTTTCCACCTACAAATCAAGCTCTTAAAAAAAATATTGAATTTTATTCCTTGAAGACGTTGTTTTGTTCGAAAAAGCTTCTATATTTGCACTCGCAATACAGAAGTAAAGCACGTTCTTTAAAAAAAAATATTTTACAAAAGCTTTGCAAAAAAGAAAAACATTTCTAACTTTGCACTCGCTTCTCAGAAAGAAACATTCTTAAAGAGATTAAACGCGAAAATAGCTCAGTTGGTAGAGCGCAACCTTGCCAAGGTTGAGGTCGCGGGTTCGAACCCCGTTTTTCGCTCAACATAAAAGTATTTGCTCGAGTGGTGGAAGTGGTAGACACGCTGGACTTAAAATCCAGTGAGCAGTAATGTTCGTGCGGGTTCAAGTCCCGCCTCGAGTACAAAAATCCTAAACAGTTTTGTTTAGGATTTTTTTTTGCCCTATCCCAAGGGTGCAGTTCCAAAAAATCAGACAAACAAATAACACCTAATACTTGTATTTTAAATAATATGAGCGCATTCGTCATTAGCCTCAAAGAAAACGGCAAATTCAAATACACCTTTAATTCTAGAAAAGGAAACACAGTTCTCACTAGCATGGAATACACCAGCAAGGAAGCCATTCATGGGACCATAAACTTTTTAAAACAAAACATCGACAGAGTAGCATTCTATAAATTCAGAACACCAAGTGGAAAGTTCTTCTTCAAACTTGCTATCGAAGACAATATTTATGCCACTAGCAGAAAATTCAATACAGAACTTCGGTTTCAAAAAGGTATAGAAGAAGTTGAACGAAGATTCTTAGAAGCAGAGATACTCGATTTCACTAGCGACGTATTCCCAGACCTAGCCGACGTATTCCCCACCACTGCCGTAAAAGCCATAGACCAACTTTAAGCCAATATCCTCTGCAATCAATACATAGGCCTCACTCAATACATAATGTCGCTAAAACCCCCTTTATTCACCTTAACAAGCACAAAAACTCAATCACGCATTAAAACATAAAAAAAGGACCGAGATAATCTCCGTCCTTTTTTTATGTTTAAAAACTTAAGATGCCGCCTGCAAGCGTTGCATCAAATTTTTATTTAAAGCATTCTGTGTATATTCCAAATCAACACAAAACTCTTTAACCTCTGTCTGACTAGGTAATTCATACATTGCATCAGTTAAAATAGCCTCACATAAAGACCTCAATCCACGAGCCCCAAGCTTATACTCTAGAGCCTTATCAACAATACAATCCAATGCTTCATCCGTAATTGTAAATGCGATACCATCCATCTCAAACAACTTCTCATACTGTTTTATAAGCGCATTCTTAGGCTCCGTTAAAATAGCTCTTAACGTCTTTCTATCTAAAGGATCCATATGAGTCAACACCGGAAGACGCCCAATAATTTCCGGAATTAATCCAAAATCTTTCACGTCTTTCGGTATAATATATTGCATCAAATTCTCTCTATCCAACTGCTCATTCTCTTTTGAAGAACCATACCCAACAGCTTGAAAATTCAATCGCTTAGAAATTATACGTTCAATACCATCAAAAGCCCCACCAGCAACAAATAAAATATTTTTTGTATCAACCTCTATAAACTTTTGATCAGGATGTTTCCTTCCTCCTTTTGGTGGAACATTTACAATACTACCCTCTAAAAGCTTCAATAAAGCCTGCTGCACCCCTTCACCAGAAACATCTCTAGTTATAGACGGATTATCTCCTTTTCTTGCAACTTTATCAATCTCATCTATAAAAATAATACCTCGCTCTGCCTTCTCCACATCATAATCCGCAGCTTGCAATAATTTAGTCAAAATACCTTCAACATCCTCCCCTACATATCCCGCTTCTGTTAATACAGTTGCATCCACTATAGCCAAAGGAACATCCAACATACGAGCAATAGTTTTCGCCACCAACGTTTTACCTGTACCAGTCTGACCAACCATCAAGATATTACTCTTTTCAATCTCAACCGCATCATCATCTTGCTCCTTTTCCTGCAACAGTCGCTTATAATGATTATAAACAGCAACAGACATCACTTTTTTTGTTTGTTCTTGACCTATAACGTAGTCATCTAAAAAAGAGCGAATCTCCATCGGTTTTCTCAACAAAAGCTCCTTCGACAAATTCTCAAACTCAACACCTTCTTCTTCCTCAATAACAATCCCATAAGCCTGCTCCACACAACGATCACAAATATGCGCATCTACACCTGCTATCAAAATACTTGTATCTGACTTAGGACGTCCGCAGAACGAACATCTCATTTCTTCTTTTGCCATTTAGTTATTCTCTAATTAAAACCTCATCAATCATTCCATAAGCCTTTGCCTCATGAGCTATCATCCAGTAATCACGATCACTATCATGATGAACCTTCTCCATAGTCTGTCCTGAATGCTTTGCAATAATTTCATACAACTCATCCTTCAACTTCATTATCTCTCTTGCAGTAATCTCAATATCTGACGCCTGCCCTTGAGCCCCTCCTAAAGGCTGATGTATCATCACTCTCGAATGTGGCAATGCCGACCTTTTACCAGCAGCACCAGCACAAAGCAAAACTGCCCCCATTGAAGCTGCCATACCAGTACAGATAGTAGCTACATCTGGCTTAATAAACTGCATAGTATCATAAATACCCAAACCAGCATACACCCCCCCACCTGGAGAGTTTACATAAATACTTATATCCTTTGAACTATCAACACTTTCCAAGAAAAGTAATTGAGCCTGAATTATGTTTGCCACATAATCATCGATTGCCGTTCCCAAAAATATAATTCGATCCATCATTAACCTCGAAAACACATCCATAGAGGCAACATTCATCTGACGTTCTTCAATTATATAAGGAGTCATACTACTTACAATCTTATCATAATACATACTATTAATACCATGATGTTTAGTAGCAAACTTTTGAAATTCTTTACCGTAATCCATAATTACTTTTTTAAATTATATGAAAAAATAAGCGCCTTTCTGAAAAATCAGAAAGACGCTCAAATATAGTTATTTTTTTAAAAAGATTATTCTCCGTAAAGCTCCTTAACGAAATCTTTGTATGGAATCTCCTTAACTTTAGCTTTTACTTTATCATTGAACAATGCTAACATTTTCTCATTCATAACCTGTTCAGAGATACGTTTCATTTCATCTTGATTAGATAAAACTCTACCAACAATGTTCTCTACATCTGCATCAGAAGGATCTGCTTGTCCAAACTGAGCCATTTGCTGTTTGATTAATCCAGTAGTGTATTCTTTGATTTCTTCAAAATTTAATTGAAGATCATTCGATGTCATAATCTTACCTTCAATCAACTGATAACGCAAACCTTTTTCTGATTTTTCATATTCTTCTGCCGCTTCAGCTTCTGACATAGGAGTATCACCAGCAGTTTGTAACCATTTTTTCAAAAATTCAGAAGGCAAATCAAACTCAGTAGACTCAATCAAATGCTCCAATACGTCATTCATGAATTTTTGATCAGCTTGAGTAGCAAATTGCTTTTCTGCATCCTCTTTGATTTTTTCTTTCAACTCTTCTACTGAAGTTACTTTTCCTTCACCAAACAACTTGTCAAAAAATTCTTGATTCAACTCGGCTTTCTCAGTAACATTGATTTCATTTATTGTAAAAACCACATCGATTTCCAATCCGTGAACAGCATCATGATCCAACCCTAAGTACTGCATCAATTTATGTTCATCATCAAACAATCCTTTAGTATTTACAGTTACTTGATCTCCAACTTTTTTACCAATAAATTTCTTTTGATTCGTTTTTGTTCTAAAAGCAGTTACTGGGATAGTAACTTCACTGTTAACCCCAGCTTCTTCATTAACAAAAACACCTGCCATTTCATCTTCTTCCGAAACTACATCTTTAGAAACTAACTTTCCGTATTGTTTTTGAATATGCTCTATTTGCTCATCTAGCATTGCATCGTCAGCAATCACAGTATATTTCGTGATTTTATTTTTCCCTTCTAAATCAACAGTGAATTCAGGAGCAAGCCCTAATTCAAAATCAAATGAAAGCACCTCAGCATCCCAATCAAAATTCTCATTTAGAACTGGTAGAGGATTTCCAAGAATATCCAACTTTTCTTCTACAAGATAATTGTTTAGTTTGTCTTGCAAAATCTTATTAACCTCTTCAAACAATACAGCTTTACCATATTGTTTTTTAATCATCCCCATTGGAATTGCTCCTTTTCTAAACCCAGGAACATTTGCGTTCTTTTTGTAATCAGATAGAACCTTATCTACATTACCTTGATAATCTTCTTTTGCAAGCTCAATAGTAACAATTGCATTCAAAGCATCTACATTATTTCTTGTGATATTCATTTTAAGAGTTATTTACATAATAAAATTGGGTTGCAAAAATAAATTATTTTTACAACCCAACCAAGTTTTTAACTGTTTGTATTTCAATTAATAGAAAAGTTTTATAATTTTAAGCTTCTTTCTTTTGAAACATTCCGTTCACAAGCGATTGAACAAAGGTTAAAACAATACTAAACAGCAAAGCAGTCCAAAATCCTGAAACATGGAATCCTCCAACAAAGTAGGCAGCTAACATTATTATCACGGCATTTATAACAAACAAGAACAATCCTAATGTAATCACTGTTGCTGGTAATGTCAAGAAAATCAATATGGGTTTTAAAAACATATTTAAAATCCCCAACACCACAGCTACCCACAATCCTGTTGTAAAGCTGTCTATTGTAACACCTGGTAAAAAATTCGCTAACAAGACCACAATTACAGTAGTCAACAATAATCTAATTACAAATTCCATAACATTTTTATTTAAATTAATTAGTTACTCGGTAATAATGTAGGTCCTGGATAAGCTCCTGGATTCACTAAAGGAATTTTTGCATTATAATGTTTGTTAATTACATGCAAGATTTCAGTAGCAACAAAAGCATATCCCCTCGCATTTGGATGAACCCCATCCAACGAGAACATCACCTTATTCAAATTACCCAATCCTGTAAAATAATCTGCCGTATAAATCTGTCCATCTGCAACTTTTATACCAACTACAGCTTTGTTCAAAATAGCATTCATATCTGCAACCGCAAGGTTTTTATCAGCAGCTACCGATCTGACAATATTATTAAAGGCAATAGTAGCTGTTTTTACAGTACTTTGCTCCACTTGATTCAATACAAATTGATCTCCTATAGGGTACGTAACTCCTTTAACGTTCAACATATCAATTAATTCTACACCGGTAGGTTCAAAAGCAGCTGCTCCAATTTGAGCTTTACTCGTCAAAAGCATTAAATCTTTGGCTGTTGCATGTCTAGCCTGACCATATGCATTTGCTATAAAATCTATAGCACTTTGAGGCAATCCTAACCCTGCATTAGCTAAAGCAACTTTCAAAACTGGAGCCATATCTACCAATCCCTTATCTTGTATCAACAAAGGATTAGGTGTATTTTTCGACAACAACTGAAGCCTATCTCCTTGTCCTTGGCTTCCTAATATTTGTTTAAACAACCCAATGAATTGATTTAATGCATCTACTTTTTCAGGTCCTCCCAAAAGTTCCACAGTAATCGGATTATAAGGAACCGTTGTAAAGAAAGGAATTGAAGTTACATCTGGAATAGTAGCCACCACTCCTTTTGCTCCATTAGCCGTTAAACCATCAACAATCTGCTTATAAGCCACACTAAACAATCCTGGATCTGTAATATCATTCCCACCATAAGTTCTCGGATCTGGATTCCCTACTCTATCAACACCTTCCCCTCCTGACGTAGCATAAGACAACACATCATTTGCTCCAATCCAGTTTGTAAAAAAAGTAGGCTTCATACTCATCGCATCTTCCAAAACCGACGCCGAAGGTTGGGTTGCATGTCTAACAAAATATGGGTTAGCCGTCTTATTTGCAACACCTGCTATATCACCATACCCCTTTAGCAACAAATGAAAAACTTTTGCATTGGGCACCCCCATATTATTATAAGCTCTCGCTTGCAATTTTGACACTTCAATAGTAGGTGTACCTTTTATATTTTCTGGAGAACTAGTCGCCATATTCATAATCAATCGAGTAGACACACCTGGTATTTGATTTCCCCCTAACAACAATCCTCCAACATTCGAAATATCATCTTCAAAAGACGGTTGTGTAAAAGAGCCGCCACCAACAACTTCGAATTGCTTGGCTAAAATATTCGGAAAAGAATATTGCTGCCCCGACTTAAATATAGTTCCATCCATAAATCCAGAAGTCAATGAATTCCCCACTGCAACATATACAGAGAAATCTGCATCTCCGTTCGTATAAGTATCTGCATTTATCTCATTATCGAACGATGGCTCACATGACACTAAAGCTATAACAAAAAGTGGCAACGCATAAATATATCTTTTTTTCATAATATTTACTTTTAACTATTAAAAACTATAAGATAATCCTAGTCCTGCAGCAAAGACACTTGAAAGATAAGTCCCTCCAAACGAAACAGGATTCCCATCTTCCATGTAATAATCATATGAATTATTGGTCTCACTAAAATGCAAGTAAGAAACCACAAAGTCTACAGCGAACTTATTAGCAAAAGTATAAGTAAGCCCACCTGTATAAGCACGTGAATCATTACGCGGAGTTTCTGGTGCGAAATAACCATCTTGTACAGGACTCTCATCATAATACCATCCAAGCCTAAAATCCCATTTATCATTAGCTGCATATTGCATTCCTAAACGATATGTACTAGAGTCTTTATAATTTCTTGGATTAACTGATGTCCCAATTGCAGGATTATCAAATTCTATAACTAGAGCATCATAGGCCCTCCAATAAGTCCTATTATAATCAAAGGCAAACAACCACTTGTTAAATTCATAAGAAGCCCCCACAGTTAGTTCAGCAGGTAATGGCATCGAAGCTTTAATACCGCCATCTACAAACATATCTTTTCCAAAAGCGGGAACATCATTAAATTTGGCTTTACCCTCATCTGCTTTCATAATTATTTCAGAACGATAATTCAATCCCATTCTAAAATGTTCATCCAAACTCACCAAGAATCCTGCAGTATACCCCCAAGCATGAACACCCTTCGCTTCGATAGTAACATCTGTTCGGTTTCCAGATTCATCAGTCATACTACGAGAAAGGTTTCTATTAAACTCCACTCCTCCGTTGACATAAATAGGTCCTCCTCCAAAACTAAAATGATCTCCTATTCTGACAGCTATGGTAGGCTGAAAGTATATGGCCTTCAAATCTATATTATTTACCAAATGAGACCCTTGCCAATCCCGGTCCCATTCAACAGCACTTCCATATGGTGAATAAACAGCTAATCCTGCTGTCAACCAATCAGTGATTTTAGCTGAACCATAAACATAAAATGGTGTACCTATATTCTGGGTGCTATTTTCCCAATTATATGTTTCATTTTGAAACTTTGTATCAGCAACAAGTGCTGTCATTCCTGCTGAAAAATTAAACCTATCTTCCAAATAAACAGAAGCAGCTGGGTTAAAAAACATAGTTTCTGCATTTCCAATTACAGCAACTCCTGTGTGTCCCATCGCTAACTGTCTTTGACCTTGCATACTAATGCGGTATCCACCTGCAAAAGCACTTGATGCCACTAAAGAGATCATTGCTAATGAAATTATCCTTTTGACCATAATTAATAGTTTTTTATATGTTTGTTAGTATCAAATTTAAACTTTTATAAGTATTTCACAAGTTTTTTCGTATTTATTTTCAACAATCCTATAGTGAAAAAACACAAATACACACTCAGAAAACGAACTTTCATTCTGATCAAAATTCCAAAATAAAGAACCTTAATAATAGAAAAACAATCGTCTTTAAATAAAGAAATCAAATTATAGATAGCTCAAAAACAAGATTAAAAAAAAAGGTCAGAATTTCTTCCGACCTTTTTCCTTTATTAAAGATAAATTTATAGCATATATTTTTTAAAAGCATCTACTACAGCGCTAAAAATCGCACCACTTCACTAAAAAAATCTTTTGGATTTTCCGCATGCAACCAATGTCCCGCATTTGCAATTTCAACTAAAGATGAATTCGGAAAATGTTTTAATATTAGCTCCTCATCTTTGCTCTGAATATAATTTGAATTAGCTCCTTTTAAAAATAACGTTTGTCCTTCAAAACTCATTTCTGCAGGCAATGCTTCTCCTATGACTTCTTGACTATCGACAAACGCTTTTAAATTAAATCTAAACCCCAATTGTCCGGGTTCCACCCAATACAAACTCTTCATCAAAAACTGTCTTGTTCCCGAATCTGGCACATAAGCACTTAACACTTCGTCGACCTCAGCTCTAGACGGTTTTAAAGAAAAATCAATCGCACTAAGACCTGCCAAAATCTCTTGATGATGTGGTGCATATTGTCTTGGTGAAATATCAGCTACAATCAGCTTACTTACTCTTTCAGGATAACTCACCGCAAATTGCATAGCTACTTTACCACCCATTGAATGACCTAACACAACAGCCTCTTCCAATTGATTCGCATCCATATAATCTTTAACATCCTGAACCATATCAGTATACGTAAAAGCATCAGAATGAAAACTTCTTCCATGGTTTCTCATATCCAACATGTGAACCTCAAACCCCTCTTCGGCAAATTTTATTCCTAAACTTTTCCAATTGTCTGACATACCTAAGAAGCCGTGAAGAATTAAGAATGCTTCTCCACTACCTTCTACTTTCGAATACACCATTTCTTTCATTATTGCATTTTTCTTATATACATATTTACCACATTCTCTATTCCTAAATAAAGAGATTCTGCGATTAGTGCATGCCCAATTGACACCTCTAATAAGTTTGGAATATTATTTTTAAAGAACTCAATATTATTTAAACTTAAATCATGTCCCGCATTAATACCTAACCCCAATTCGTTTGCTAAGACAGATGCCTCAACATAGGATTCAATCCCTCGCTCGTTACCTAAACTATATTGAACTGCATATTCTTCTGTATACAACTCTATTCGATCAGCTCCAGTTTCCTTTGCACCTTCAATCATACTTAAAACTGGGTCAACAAAAATAGAAGTTCTTATACCTTTGCTTTTAAATTCTTGAATAATCTCCTTCAAAAAACCTTTATGTTTTATAGTATCCCAACCCGCATTTGAGGTTAAAGCATCCACAGCATCAGGCACAAGTGTAACCTGAGTGGGGTTTGTCTCAAGTACAAGATTCATAAAATCATCAACAGGATTCCCTTCAATATTATATTCTGTATAAACTACATTGACCAAATCACGAGCGTCTTGATATCGAATATGTCTTTCATCTGGTCTTGGGTGTATAGTTACACCCTGTGCTCCAAAGCGTTGAACATCTCTAGCTACTTGCAGTAAATCTGGCACATTACCTCCTCTAGAATTTCTTAGTGTAGCTATTTTATTGATATTAACAGATAATTTTGTCATTTCATTAATTTTTAAAAACAAAAATACGAAGTATTATTAAGGTCTATTGGTATATTTTTGATTATTTTGCAGTCTGAAAACCCTTTAACAATGAAAGACGTCACGTATTTATTACAGAATCAAATCCCTGTAGTTGATTCCCACACTACCGTGGCAACTCTTTTAAAATATATAGAAAAAAACAATTTCTCACACTTTCCTATTGTAGAAGACGAATTATGGATTGGAAATATAGCCAAAGAGGATCTTATATTAGAAACCAACAATACTTTATTAGGGGAACTTAAAATGAATTTCCAATATTTCTCAACCGAAAAATCTACGTACTGGGCACTATTATGGGAGAATTTCATGCACAACAACAGCAATATAATTCCTGCGATTGATAAAAATCGCAAGTTACTTGGTATTTATCGTAAAGAAGACGTCTTAGGTTTTTGGGACAATATACCGTCATTTATAGAAAAAGGAACTACTATTGTTATTCAGAAATCAAGTATTGAATATAGCTTTAGTCAGATATGTCAAATTATCGAATCCAACAATGCCAAATTGCTTTCTATATTCATAATCTCATTTGAGAACAATTTCTGCAATATACTAGTTAAAACAAATGGTTTAAATAATACTGAGATAATACAAGACCTAAGAAGATTTGATTATGAAATCATTTCAAAACATCTTGAAGATAGTTTTCAGAATAAAATCTCAGACAACTCAGAATACCTTCAAAAATACTTAAATATTTAAAGTTATTACCCTTTAAATTATTTATAAAGAATACAAAAACAAAACAAACTATATGAAATTCGCCATTTACGGACAAAGCTGCAAACCAATTACACAAGATATAATTGATCGTATTTTTAGAGTTTTCGACAAACATCAATCAGAAGTGATTTTTGAAGAGGAATTTTACAAATTACTTTTAGAAAACACTATTATTTCCGATTCTTATCAAACTTTTAATAGCCACAAAGGTTTAGATGAATCAATAGATTTTTTCATAGGAATAGGAGGAGACGGAACTTTACTACGCGCAGCGAATTATGTTAAAAACAAAAACATACCTATTATTGGTATTAATGCAGGAAGGCTAGGTTTCCTTGCCAATGTACAACAAAATGCAATTGAAGAACTACTTCCTAAACTGTATACTGGCCATTTTAGACTATCAAAACGTTCTCTTTTGAGTCTAAATTGCACTCCAGATCAATGCACTATTTTTGATTTGAATTTTGCTTTAAATGAGATAACCGTTTCAAGAAAAAATTCAACATCCATGATAACTATTGAAACGTATTTGGACGGTGAATTTCTTGCTTCATATTGGGCTGATGGTTTAATAATTTCTACCCCTTCTGGCTCCACTGGTTACTCTCTTAGCTGTGGAGGCCCAATCATAGCTCCTGAAACGGGTTGCTTTGTAATAACACCACTTGCTCCCCACAATCTAAATGTAAGACCTTTAGTCATCCCAGATCAAACCGAAATAAGAATGAAGGTTTCCACAAGAGAACCGCAATTTTTAATCTCTTTAGATTCTGGTACCAAAGCAGTAGATAATGAAACCGAGATTTTAATATCAAAAGCACCTTTTACCATTAACATGGTTGAATTCCCAGAACAAAGCTTCATCAAAACACTAAGAAACAAACTTTTATGGGGAGAAGATAAAAGAAATTAGATATAGCGAATAATTTTAAACCACTTATCTCGTTTACCATCATAACTAGAAGATATTTTTTTAATAAAACCTTAAAAAACATTTTTAATTCTCTATATTAGTATATTTGCAATTATTTTAACAAATGAAAAAGACCATTCTAACCCTTATAGCAACATTAAGCATTGGACTTGCAAAGGCACAAATCCATGAGATAGGGATTGGTCTCGGAGGTTCTAGCTATGTTGGAGACATTGGCTCTACTAATTACATTTCTCCAAAGGACCTAGGTTATAACTTCACTTACAGATGGAATAAAAGCCCTAGGCATTCTTATAAAGTTAGTTTCACACAACTAAAGATATCAGGTGATGACGCCAAGTCTGGGATGGGAAGTAGACGAACGAGAGACTATAGCTTCACAAACAACATTAAAGAATTGAGTTTAGGATTAGAATTCAACTATTTTGAATTTGACCTTCATCAACCAGACTTTGCTTTGACTCCCTTTCTTTATGTAGGAATTAGCGGACTACAATTCAATGAACTATATTTTAAAAACAATAAACTGATAGAAGACAAGGAAAATAAAAAATACGGATTAGCCATTCCTTTTTCTGCTGGAGTAAAAGCTAGAATTGCTCAGCGCTTTATTATTAGCGCAGAATTAGGTGCTAGATATACATTCACAGACAATTTAGACGGTAGTAAACCTAACTTTGATGACTCGGAAAAATATTCGTTTGGCAATAAACAATCAAATGATTGGTACTTTTACAGTGGTATCACATTAACATATACTTTTGGAAAAAACCCTTGTTACTGCACCCCATAATACATGAATTTAAAAGATCAACTACAACCCAATAAACTACCTAAACATGTGGCCATCATAATGGATGGAAATGGAAGATGGGCTAAACTCAAGGGCCTATTAAGAACTATTGGGCATGAAAGCGGAGCAAAAAGCGTAAGAACTACAGTTAAGTCATGTGCTGAATTAGGTATTGAAAACCTAACCTTATATGCTTTTTCAACAGAGAATTGGAACAGACCTAAACTAGAAGTCGATACATTAATGAAATTATTAGTAAAATCTTTAAAGAAAGAACTAAATACTTTCATGAAAAATGACATCGCATTAAATGCTATCGGTTCTTTAGAAAAACTTCCTGAACCGGTCCATAAAGAGCTTCAAAGTGTCATTGATGCCACAAAAAACAATAAAAGAATGAGACTTACATTAGCTTTAAGTTACGGAGCTAGAGAAGAGATAATTCATGCCGTTAAAGAAATTGCATCTAAAGTTAAAAATAACTTAATTTCTGAAGACAATATTGACGAATCAATTATTAATAAGCATCTTTACACGCATAATTTGCCTGATGTTGACCTTCTTATTCGCACTAGTGGCGAGCAACGCATAAGCAATTTCTTATTATGGCAAATTGCTTATGCTGAACTTTATTTTACAGAAGTATTATGGCCAGACTTTACGGAAGACCATTTATATCAGGCACTACTAAATTATCAAAACAGAGAAAGAAGATTTGGAAAAACAAGTGAACAAATTAAATAATCCCATTATAATGTTTCAAAAAGGCATCAAAACTCTTTTTGTCCTAGTAAGCTTAGGTGTATATAGTTTAGCTAGCGCCCAAGAAGAACAAAATCACTTCGAATCACCTAAAAAATACGTTTTAGGCGACATTCAAGTTACTGGTAAGGTGAATTACAATCCACAAACAGTAGTTACTTTTACAGGACTTAACAAAGGACAAGAGATTACAATTCCTGGTGAGGAAATTTCGGATGCTTTAAAAAAGCTATGGAAATTAGGTTTTTTCAAAGACATAAACATATACGAAACCTCCATTAATGGAGATACCATAAATTTAGAACTAGCTTTAAATGAGTTACCTCGTTTAAATGAGGCTAAAATCAAAGGTTTACGTAAAGCTAAGACGGAAACTATTCTTAAAGAAAGCAAGTTAACTAAAGGTAAAATTGTAAATGAAAATTTAATTACTACCACCAAAAACTACATTCTTAATAAATATAGAAAGGACGGTTTTTACAATACTAAAGTAGCTATTCAAACCATTCCTGATTCTACAGGAAGAAGAGTAGATATGGTTTTGAGCATAGATAAAGGTAAAAAAGTACGTATTTCTAAAATCAACTTCGAAGGAAACGAGCAGCTAACTGATCGTACTCTAAAGAAAGCGATGAAGGAAACTAAAGAAAGAAGTCCTCTTAATCCTCTACGTATTTTAAAATCTTCTAAATTCATACAGAATAAATATGAAGAAGACTTAACCAAATTGGTTGAAAAATATAAAGAAAATGGATACAGAGATGCTCGCGTAATAGTAGATTCTACCAAATTCAATCCTAAAACAAATAGAATTGCCATTAATATAGACGTTCAAGAAGGACGAAAATATTATTTTGGAGATATTAGATATCTTGGAAATACAGCTTACACCAACAGACAACTTAATCAGATTCTAGGAATCGAAAAGGGTGAGGTATATAACGGTGTGTTATTAGAAAAGAGAATCGATGACAAAACAAACCCAGACTCCTATAACATATCAAATCAATATCAAAATAACGGATATTTATTTTCAAATATAACTCCTGTAGAAGTTCGTACAGCAAATGATACGATTGATTTTGAAATTAGAATTATGGAAGGGCCTATTGCCAAATTCAACAACATTACAGTAGTTGGGAATGACAAAACACACGACCACGTTATCTACAGAGATTTAAAAACTAGACCAGGCGAAACATGGAGTAAGGCACAAGTTATGGAAACAATTCGTAAACTAGCATCACTCCAAATATTTGACCCACAAGCAATCAATCCTGAGATTAAAAATGCAGATGCTGCATCAGGTACTGTAGACGTAGAATGGCAAGTAGTTGAAAAAGGATCAAGTCAAGTAGAGCTTCAAGGTGGATACGGTGGAGGTGGTTTCATTGGAACCCTTGGTTTATCATTTAACAACTTTTCTGTTAGAAATCTTTTCAATAAAGAAGCATACAAACCTTTCCCTATGGGAGATGGGCAAAAAATGGCACTTCGTCTTCAAGGAAGTACTTATTTTCAAACGTATAGTTTAAGTTTTACAGAGCCTTGGCTGAATGCAAAAAAACCGTTGAGTTTCTATGGAACAATTGCTCATAGTAGGCAAAATCTTTATGATTACTATTCTAGAGATGTCGACAGAAGTAAAGGTTTTAACATAACCACTTTATCATTTGGAGTTGGAAAACAATTGTCTGTTCCAGACGATTTCTTCACTTTATATCACACTATTAGTTTCCAATATTATGATATGAAAAACTATAATACAGGATTATTTACTTTTGGTGATGGGGCAGCAAGAAACCTTGCTTATGAAATTGAACTAAGAAGAGACAATAGAGGTATCGACCCTATTTTCCCAACCTTTGGTTCATATTTTAGTGTAAGTGGTAAATTCACTCCTCCTTATTCTTTATTTAATAAAGTTGATTATAAAAACTTAGAAAATTTAGAGGAATACAAATATCGTTCAAAAGGGAGAGTACATCCAGAAACTGGTGTTCCAATTCCTGATGGATCTTATATCAATGCGCAAGGTATTCCAGTTCAAGATTACAGAGATGGTATAGCTGATCAAGGAAAAGTAGATCAAAAACGCTTCAATTGGTTAGAGTATTACAAACTTAAATTCAAAGGAGATTGGTACACTACAATCTACGATAAACTAGTATTGAGAACAGGAGCCGAATTTGGTTTTATGGGAGCGTACAATAATGACAGAGGTATAGTTCCTTTTGAGAGATTTTATTTAGGAGGTGACGGATTAGCAAACTTTTCTTTGGATGGACGTGAAGTTATCCAATTAAGAGGGTATGAAAATCAGACATTAACACCTTTAAACGACCGAGGAGAACAAATTGGTGGTACTATATACAATAAATTCTCTGCTGAATTACGTTATCCTATTACATTAAACCCAAATGCCTCTGTATTTGTATTAACTTTTGCCGAAGCAGGATCTGCTTTCGACTCTTTTAAAGGCTATAATCCATTCAATATGCAACGTTCTGCAGGTTTAGGAGTACGTGTGTTTATGCCAATGTTTGGAATGCTTGGAATAGACTTTGGTTATGGTTTCGACGCAGCTCCAGGACAAAATCAAAAGAGCGGTTGGCAGCCACATTTCATACTAGGGCAACAGTTTTAATGTCAAATGGCATAAAATTGAATTTGATTAGGTAACGTTATGAAATTAGCAATTACTACTTTAGTAAGTATTTTTTTTAGCATCACAACTTTTGCACAAGCAGGAAGTGCTCGTGTTGCTTATATAGACATGGAGTACATTTTAAAACGTACTCCTGAATATATTGAAGCAACCATGCAATTGGAAAACAAAGCCAATCAATGGAAAAACGAAGTTGATGCTAAAAAAGCTATTATAAAAGAACATAAAGACGAATTGGCAGCTGAACGAGCTCTTTTAACTCGTGAACTAATTGAAGAAAGAGAGGAAAACATCAACATCCTTGAAAAGGAACTAGTAGATTATCAACAAAAAATATTTGGTACTAATGGCGATTTAATTAATCAAAAGATTATGCTCGCTAAACCCATACAAGACCAAGTGTTTGCAACCGTTCAAGATATAGCCGACGCTAGAAAATACGACTATGTATTAGATAAATCCTCAGAAGCAACTATGCTTGTTGCTAAAAAACGGCACGATATTAGTGATTTAGTTATACAGAGAATGGTTCAAGCCAAGAGAAGACAAAATCTTTCTGGAAATCAAGTTGAATTGTTAGAGGAACAGGATCGTCAAAATGATATAGCAGAAGTTAGACGTGAACGTAGAGAAGCACAGGAAGCTAAAAAGAAAGCATTTGAAAAAGAGCAAAAAGATTCAAAAGCGGAAAACACTGCAAGCAATGATTTAAACGTTGAAAAACAAAAAAAACTAGCAGCTCAAGAATTGCTTAAAAAGAAACAAGAAGAAATAGAGAACGAACGCAAGAGAGTTCAAGATGAATTAAAAATAAAGCAAGAACAATTAGAGCTAGAAAAACAAGCTAAAATTGAAAAGCAAAGATTGGAGATAGCTGAAAAGCAGAAAGCAATTGAAGAACAAAAAATTCAGCAAGAAATAGCAAGAAAGAAACTTCAACAAGAAAAACTCGAAGAAATACAACGTCAGAAAGACGCCGCTGAAGCAGAACGTATAAAACGTCAAGAAAAACTAGAGAATGAAAAACAAGAAAGAATTAATGCTTTACAAAATAAAAACAAAAGCGAAAATTCAGTAGATTTAGAAAAAATTAAAAAAGAAAGAGAAGAGTTCTTTAAACAAAAGCAAGCTGAGATTCAAAAGAAAAAAGATGAAGCTCTTAAAGAACGATTAGAAAAAATAGAAGAAATAAAGAAAGCACAAGAAGCAAGACGTCAAAAACAAATTGAAGAGCAAGAAAAGCGAAAACAAGAATTAGAACGATTAAAAGAAGAGCGTCTTAAACAAGGAAAATAAAACAAAAACAAATAATATTATAAAATCAAAAATCAAGTAAAATGAAAAAAGTAAAATCTTTATTAATTGCAGCAGTGTTATTTTTTGGAGTTAGTCAATCAAACGTTATGGCTCAGTCAAAAGTGGCTCATATCAATGTTCAAGAGCTAGTAACAGAATTACCTGAAATGAAAAAAGCTGGTGAAGACTTGAAAAAAATTGGTGAAAATTACGAAAAGGACTTTTCAACAATGATGACAGAATATCAAAATAAAATCAAGAAGTACCAAGATGAAGCTGCAACAGCAGGTGATATAAAAAACCAAGAAAGAGCAGCTGAAATCGAAGAACTACAACAAAGACTTCAACAGTTTCAAACTACAGCTCAACAAGACTTACAGAAGAAAGAAGTTGAGTTAACTCAACCAATATTTGAAAAAGCTAGATTAGCAATTCATAAAGTTGCGAAAGCACAAGGATTTGATTATGTATTAGACTCTACTATTGGTTCAGGTGTTATTATGGCAGAAGGAACCAATCTATTGACTGATGTTAAAAAAGAATTAGGAGTAAAATAATTAATTTACTTATCGTACTATTTATTAAAAACTGCTCGTCTACTTGATGAGCAGTTTTTTTTATATTTGCATATGCGAAACAGACAACCAATAGGACTTTTTGATTCAGGTATAGGAGGCACTTCGATATGGAAGGAAATTCATACTTTATTGCCCAATGAAAACACCATCTATTTAGCGGATAGTCTTAACGCTCCATATGGGCAAAGAAGCAAAGATGAAATAATTAGTCTTTGCTTTAAAAACATAGATCTACTTATTCAAAAAAACTGCAAACTAATTGTCGTTGCTTGCAATACAGCGACTACTAATGCAATTAACGAAATAAGAGAATACTATAATAGCATTCCAATTATAGGAATCGAACCAGCTATTAAACCTGCCGCATCCTTAACTAAGAATTCTAAAATAGGCATATTAGCTACCAAAGGAACTATTTCAAGCGACTTATTTGCTTCAAAGGTAAAATCCTATACTAATGTAACGATATACGAGCAAATAGGCTATAATCTTGTTCAACTGATCGAAACCGGCCAGATTAATAGTCCTCAAATGATTGAGCTATTAAATTCTTACCTGCAGCCTATGGTTCAGAAAGGTATAGACACTTTAGTACTTGGATGTACTCATTACCCCTATTTAAAACCTATTATCGAAACTTTAATACCAAAATCCATAATAATTATTGATTCTGGTAAAGCAGTTGCTAAACAAACAAAACATATTTTATTAGAATCTGAACTTTTATCCGATTCAACCAATATCGGTACCTCAACTTTTTATACAAATACTAACCCAGAGATACTAAAAACTTTTACACCATCAGATAGCATAATAGAATTTCTCGATTTTTAGTTTATCATTTATCTTCTTAGTTAAAGTAAATCTAAAAACCAATATCCGAATCTCTCCACCTCCACCTCTTCTTCTTTCTTCACAGTAATATCATAGGTTTTATAAACTACCTCTCCTAACTCAAATGAAACGGGTTCTGAAAAATTAGGACTATCATAAACAAATGTGTGAAACTCTCCATTTTCACCACATGGATCCACATTTTCCGGTAAATCATCAATAAACTGTTTATCAATTGTTCTACCGATAAAGCTTTTATCCAAATATGCTTCGTTGACACATATAACAATTGCTTTGATTCCTATTTGTATTATTTCATTCACGAGTTCTGATGTAGGTCTATCCCATAATGGAAATACAGCAGTTACTCCTATTTTAGAAAGTTGTTTTTTACGATGTGTTTTTAAATCTTCTAATAATATATCCCCAAAAACACTATTTTTTATTCCTACATTTTTTGATTTATGCCAATATTCTTTGATTTGAATTTCATAGTCCACCATATTAATACTCTCGTTCAAATAAACTATATCTCCATCAATCCCTAACGCTTTAATTTGGCGTAATAACAACTCCTCCCTAACACCGTGCATTGAAACACGCTTCACTTTCTCATTAACTGTGGTTATTAACCTCTCTACACTATATACTCCCTCCAACTGAACTTTATATAAAGCATATGCAGCATCTTTTCCAGTACTCCAATTTAAAACTGCTTTCTCCATGTTTTAATCTTTTTTACACAAATATAACTAAGTAAATATATGTGAATGACTATCACATATATAAATATGATGAACTATTCTAATCACAAAATTTATTCAAATAAAAAAGCGGTTCCTGAAAAGGAACCGCTTTTTACTATTTATCGATGTTCTATTAAACTTCTCTGTTTATATCCCATGCTTCTAAAATTTCAGCAACACGTTTCACAAATCCACCTCCTAAAGCTCCGTCAACGACTCTGTGGTCATAACTATGCGATAAAAACATCTTCTGACGAATTCCAATAAAATCCCCTTCAGGTGTCTCTATAACCGCTGGAACTTTACGTATAGCTCCTAATGCCAGAATTCCAACCTCTGGCTGATTCAATATTGGTGTACCAAATACGCTTCCAAAAGTTCCTACATTAGTAACTGTATAAGTCCCACCTTGAGTATCGTCTGGTTTTAACTTACCAGCTTTAGCTCTATTTCCAAGATCATTAACAGCTTTAGCCATTCCAACTAAATTTAATTGATCTGCATTTTTAATTACAGGAACAATTAAATTTCCATTAGGTAATGCTGCCGCCATTCCAAGGTTAATATTTTTCTTTTTAATTATATAATCTCCTTCCACTGAAATGTTCATTCCAGGAAAATCTTTTAATGCTTTCGCTACTGCCTCCATAAATATAGGAGTAAAAGTAAGCTTCTCTCCTTCTCTTTTTTCAAAAGAGTTTTTAACTTTATTTCTCCAGTTAACTATATTAGTAACATCGACTTCAATAAAAGATTGAACATGAGCTGAAGTCTGTATAGACTTAACCATATATCCTGATATAAGCTTACGCATACGATCCATCTCAACAATCTCGTCTCCTCCGTTTACCGATATTGGAGCAGCTTTTGAAACTTGTACAGCTTTTTGAGCTACAGGTACAGCAACAGCTGTCACTTTTGGTGCATTACTTCTATTCTTGATATATTCTAAAATATCATTTTTAGTAACTCGACCATCTTTACCAGTTCCACCAATTTGTTCAAGTTCTTGGATACTAACTCCCTCTTCTTTAGCTATGTTTTTCACTAAAGGTGAAAAGAATTTTTCTGAATTAGAAAAATCTAAAGCCTCAACAGTTGCTTTTGCGTCAGTAACAGATTGTTCGATTTTTGCTATTGGAGCTTCAACCCCACTAGTCACCGATGATATATTAACAGTATCTCCCTCTCCCTCCGTTTCTATAATTGCAATGGTTTGTCCTACTTGAACAACATCATCTACTTGAAATAGTACTTCTACTAGGGTACCTGCAACTTCTGAAGGAACTTCACTATCAACTTTATCAGTTGCTATCTCTAAAACCGTTTCATCTGCATCAATTGTATCCCCTACATTTTTCAACCAATTTGTAATTGTTGCTTCTGCAACACTCTCGCCCATTTTGGGCAATTTCAATTCAAATCTTGCCATATCTATAACCTGAAGTTGTATTTACCTTATTAAATTACAAATTTAATAATATTTCCGACTTATTGTAATCATTTACAAAATTCTGATAATCTATTTTTATAATCTTACCATGATCATTACTGTTATTACTTCCTACTAAATAAGAAGTATCCTTTGGTTTTATTTTAAAAGTCCTTTTTCTATCCGTATTAGATTTCATAAATAATATCATATCGCCATTGCTTAACATATCGCCATCAAAAACAATTTCAATATATAATCCTTCATATCGCTTCAAAAGATTCTGTAGTTTCAACAAGTTAGAAACCATAATCATATCACAGTCCCATTTTTTTTTTCCCCATTCTAATAAATAGTTATTTTCAGAAACAAGAATTATCTTATCTGGAAACTTTTCCTCTTTTACCTTTTTATGCTTTTTTGCCAACATAAAACAAAAAGACCCCATACGCATAAACACATCGAACAAATAAGATTCCGAAAAATGTTTTTTATAAAAAATCTGCATTCCTTTTCTAAAGCGTTGCATATACAAAGCATCTTTTACAGTACTTTCTCCCTTGTAATGAATAACAACAACATCATGTTTATAATAATTCTTATAACCACTCTTAATAGCCCTGTAAGACAAATCTGTATCTTCAACATACATAAAGAAACTTTCATCAAACCCTCCCAACTCAATATACAGCTCTTTTCTCATAAACATAAAAGCTCCAACAAGAACGGAAACCTCTCCACTCTCATCCTTACATAGATGTGGTGCATAATAAGCATTTAAAAAAGAAGATTTTGGAGCGATTTTATTTAAGCCCATAGCCTTAGAAAAAGAGACCCAAGGAGTTGGAATTCCTCTTTTAGATTCAGGCAGAAACTGTCCTTTTCCGTCAACTAACTGACATCCGACAATTCCCATTTTTTGTTTCTTAGAAGCAAATGAGAGAAGTTTTACAAACGTGGTTTCACCCACCACCGTATCTGGATTCAAAATACATATATACTCCCCCTTAGCATGCGAGACTCCAATATTATTCCCCTTTGGAAAACCAACATTGGCATTATTATCTATATATTTAATATAAGGAAATAATTCACGCATCATCATACCACTACCATCAGAGGAGTTATTATCCACAACAATAATTTCAGCATCAATATTAGAAATTGCATCAAGTACAGACCGAACACATTGCTCTAAAAAATAGCGTACATTGTAATTTAAGATAATAACTGATAATTGCATTGGGCAAATATAATTTATAAATTACTCCAAAGACAAGAATAAAATAAAAAAAGCCAGTTTTAAATAAAACCGGCTTTTTTACTTTAAGAAATAATTAAATTTTATTTCTTTTTCTATCTGTTTCCTTTAAGAATATTTTTCTAATACGGATTGATTTTGGCGTAACCTCAACATACTCATCTTTCTGAATATACTCTAGAGCTTCTTCAAGAGAGAATTTGATTGGAGGAATAATCCTAGCTTTTTCATCATTACCAGAAGAACGAACGTTTGACTGCTTTTTAGCCTTCGTTACGTTAATACACATATCATCACTACGAGAGTTCTCACCAATAACTTGACCCTCATAAATTTCCTCATTAGGATCAACGAAGAATTTACCACGATCCTGCAATTTATCAATAGAATAAGGAATTGCTTTTCCATTTTCCATAGAAATTAACGATCCATTGTTACGCCCAGGAATCTCACCTTTGTAAGGTTCATATCCAATATAACGGTGTGACATAATAGCCTCACCAGCGGTAGCAGTTAATAATTGATTTCTCAAACCAATAATTCCACGTGAAGGAATATTGAATTTAACAATCATTCTATCCCCTTTACCTTCCATTGAAAGCATTTCTCCTTTACGTATAGAAACAAACTCTACAGCTCTACCGGAAAGATTTTCTGGTAAATCAATAGTCAATTCCTCTATTGGCTCACATTTAACACCATTAACCTCTTTTATAATTACTTGAGGTTGTCCAATCTGTAGTTCGTACCCTTCTCTTCTCATTGTTTCAATAAGAACAGATAAATGCAATACACCACGACCAAATACCATAAACTTATCAGCAGAGTCAGTTTCACCTAATCTCATCGCTAAGTTTTTCTCCAACTCTTTTGTTAAACGCTCTCTAATATGACGAGATGTAACAAATTTACCTTCTTTACCAAAAAATGGAGAATCATTAATCGTAAACAACATACTCATTGTTGGCTCATCGATCGCAATAGTTTTCAACGCTTCAGGGTTTTCATGATCAGCAATAGTATCACCGATTTCAAAACCTTCAACTCCAACAATAGCACAAATGTCTCCAGCAACTACTTCTGATACTTTTTTACGACCAACTCCTTCAAAAGTATGTAACTCTTTAATACGTGACTTGATAATACTACCATCTCTCTTTACTAAAGAAACAGGCATTCCTTCTTTTAAAACACCTCTGTGCAGACGGCCAATTGCAATACGACCAGTAAATGCTGAATAATCCAAAGAAGTAACTAACAATTGTGGAGTTCCTTCTTTCACTTCAGCAACTGGTATATGATCTAAAACCATATCCAACAAAGGCTCTAAGCTTGTTGTAGGTTGTCTCCAATCCGTAGACATCCAATTGTTCTTAGCAGAACCATAAACAGCTGGAAAATCTAGTTGCCATTCTTCCGCCCCAAGTTCGAACATTAAATCAAAAACTTTCTCATGAACATCGTCAGGAGTACAGTTTTCTTTATCAACTTTATTTACAACTACACATGGTTTCAATCCTAAATCAATCGCTTTTTGCAAAACAAAACGCGTTTGAGGCATAGGTCCTTCAAATGCATCTACAATAAGCAATACTCCATCAGCCATGTTTAAAACACGCTCTACTTCTCCACCAAAATCCGCGTGACCAGGAGTATCAATAATATTGATTTTAGTCCCCTTATACATAACCGAAACGTTCTTCGCTGTAATGGTGATTCCTCTTTCTCTTTCAATATCTTCGTTATCCAAGATTAAATCCCCAGTATTTTCGGTTTCACGAAACAACTGACAATGGTACATTATCTTATCAACCATGGTTGTTTTACCGTGGTCAACGTGAGCAATAATTGCTATATTTCTAATCGGTGTCATATATGGGTTCTTTTTTTTTTATTTGTAACAAAACTTAACATCCTATACTTTTAAAATCAACAAAAAAAGCCCTCGATACGGAGAGCTATATTTACTGACACTTCAAAAACATTGCGATATTATAAAGCCGCAACGTGTTTTGTTAAGCTAGATTTTAAATTTGATGCCTTGTTGCTATGAATAATATTTTTCTTAGCTAACTTATCAATCATAGACACAACAACGTTTAACTTCTCAGCTGCTTCATTTTTATCTTCAACTAAACGTAGTGCTTTAATAGCGTTACGAGTTGTTTTATGTTGATATCTATTTAATACTCTTTTCTTATCGTTGCTTCTGATTCTTTTTAAAGCTGACTTATGATTTGCCATTTTATTTCCTTATTTTATGTAAGTCTCTACTATTTTTTTTTCTTGTAGTCCGTAGGGGAATCGAACCCCTGTTACCAGGATGAAAACCTGGCGTCCTAACCCCTAGACGAACGGACCGCTTGTATTTTATAACAATGTATTTCTATGAACTTAATTGTAGTCCGTAGGGGAATCGAACCCCTGTTACCAGGATGAAAACCTGGCGTCCTAACCCCTAGACGAACGGACCATTTGTTTCTTTAATGCGGATGCAAAACTACAACTATTTTTCAATCCTGCAAGTAAAAAACAAAAAATATATTTTTTTTTAATAAGCTTTCGCAAAATAAACTCTTCCCAAAGAAGGCTTACCTGTTAAAACACAAACACCTAACTCTTCTTTTCTATCCATAGGGATACATCGAATTGTAGCCTTAGTTATTTCTTTTATTTTCTCCTCTGTCTCAACCGTACCATCCCAATGTGCAGAAACAAATCCTCCTTTATTCTCAAGAACATCTTTAAAATCTTCAAAAGAATTCACCTCAGTGATATGCTCCTCTCTATAATCCAACGCCTTTTGATACAAATTTCGTTGAATCTCCTCTAACATTTCCTGAACATAAGAAACTGCATCATCCTTAGAAATAATCTCCTTAGTCAACGTATCTCTTCGAGCCACTTCAAAAGTTCCATTCTCCAAATCTTTAGGTCCAATAGCAATTCTCAATGGAACACCTTTTAACTCATACTCATTAAATTTCCATCCCGGCTTAAAAGTTGTACGGTCATCAAATTTAAAAGAAATATTTAATTTCTTGAATCGATCCGTCAATACTTTTACCTCCGCTCTAATTGCTTCTAATTGCTCATCATTTTTATGAATAGGAATAATCACAACTTGAATAGGAGCTAAATTAGGTGGCAACACCAATCCATTATCATCTGAGTGAGTCATAACCAAAGCCCCCATCAACCTAGTCGAAACACCCCATGAAGTAGCCCATACATATTCTTGCTTACCTTCCTGATTTGTGAATTTAACATCAAAAGCTTTTGCGAAATTCTGTCCTAAGAAATGAGAAGTTCCAGCCTGAAGCGCTTTACCATCTTGCATTAACGCTTCAATACAATACGTTTCTATCGCACCTGCAAAGCGCTCATTTTCTGTTTTAAACCCTCTAACCACTGGAATAGCCATAAAGTTTTCCGCAAACTCAGCATACACATCAAGCATTTGCTCTGCTTCAAATACCGCCTCATCTTTTGTAGCATGAGCTGTATGCCCTTCTTGCCATAAAAACTCAGAAGTCCTTAAAAACAAGCGAGTTCTCATTTCCCAACGAACAACGTTTGCCCATTGATTTATCAAAATAGGTAAATCCCTATAAGACTCAATCCATTTTCTATAAGTATCCCATATAATCGTTTCCGATGTAGGTCTAACAATCAATTCTTCTTCTAGCTTTGCATCTGGATCCACTTCAATTGTTTTGCCATCTTCCGCAGTTCTTAGTCGATAATGAGTCACTACAGCACACTCTTTAGCAAATCCATCAACATGACTCGCCTCTTTACTAAAATACGACTTGGGTATAAATAACGGAAAATAAGCATTTTGATGCCCAGTTTCTTTAAATTTTCTATCCAACTCTGCCTGCATTTTTTCCCAAATAGCATACCCATACGGTTTGATAACCATACAACCTCTAACTCCTGAGTTCTCAGCCAAATCTGCCTTAACTACCAGTTCATTATACCACTTCGAATAATCCTCTGCTCTTTTAGTAATGTTCTTGCTCATCTTTAATATATTGGCACAAATTTTGTTTATCTTTAATTAACTTCGAATATTGCACAAATCTAACTATTTTTGCTTTGAACGACAATAAAAAACAGGATGATATGAAAACTTACAACGGATTACAAAGTAAACTTGCTCGATTAGGAGCACTTATCCTCATCATGGGCTTAGTGGTATCTTGCGGGTCGTATCAAAATACTTCATACTACGATAACGATGGAGTATACAATAGTACTCCAAGACAACAGCAGATTACTCAAAGTAATGCTGATGCGAATTATTATAGCAACTATTTTAAACAAGCCGGAGAAGACCTTCAATATTTCACAGATGTTGACAACTACACTTCTTCTACATCAGATAGTACAAACCATAAACCTCTGCAAGCAATAGGCTATGGGGGATGGGGAGATGAAACTGATAATGTATCAATAAATATTTACAATAATGGTTGGGGATACTCACCTTACTATAACTCATGGTATGGTAGTCCTTACTGGGGAATAAGTTTTGGCTTTAACTGGGGCTGGGGTGGCTATTATTCACCTTGGTACGGTAGCAGTTGGGGATACCCACATTATCCTTACTACCCACATTACTACTATCCAAGCCATCGTTATAACAACAGATATGTAGTACAAAATACTGGGCAACGAACAGGATATTATAACAATAGAGTAATCAACAACTCTGGACGTTCAGTTAACCAATCTAACAGAAACTACAACAGTTCCAACAGGTCTATTTACAACTCTAACAGAAGAGTAGACCCTAACTTCAACAGCAACAGAAGAGTTAACAGCAATACTATAAATAGAGAAAACTCTAGCAATAGAACTAATACTATCAGAAGTACACGTGATAATAATAATTATTCAAGACCCAACAACAGCTCACGCACTTACAACAACAGCTCTTATAACAGCAACAGAAACAACACTAATAGCACTATAAGAACCACCCCATCTAGATCAAACTACTCTTCACCATCACCTTCTAGAGGAGGTAACTATGGAGGAAGTAGCCGTACGAGTTCAGGAAGAAGCGGAGGAGGAAGAAGATAATTCACTTACTATTATATAAAAAACATATGAAACGATACTTTAGTATAATAACAGCTCTTTGCTTTGCTTCGGCAATACAAGCACAGCAAACAACACCGAATGACGCCTTGCGATTAACAGACAAAGGATTGAATGGAACCGCGCGTTTTAAAGCTATGAGTGGTGCCTTTGGAGCAGTTGGAGGTGATTTATCAGCTATCAATACCAATCCTGCTGGAAGTGCACTTTTTAACCACAACACAACTAGTTTCTCTTTTGGTTTCAATGGAAAAAAGAACACTTCTAATTTTCTTGGAAATAAATCCACAGAAAAAGATAACAACATTGAACTAGGTCAAATGGGAGCTGCTTTCGTATTTCAATCTAGGAATCCAGAAAACACCATGAAGAAGTTCGTTATTGGTGTTAATTATGAAACAACGAAGAACCTAAATAACACACTGTTTTCTCGCGGGATTAACCCAAACAATTCTTTGAGCGACTATTTCTTGAACACTGCGAACTTCGGCAATAATGGATCACCGTACAATCCACAAGATTTAGCGGTAGCGACCGGAGAGTCAATCGATGGAGTTTACTCTTATCTTGGACGAACACAAGGTATTGGAGCTCAGCAAGCATTTTTAGGCTTTCAAGAGAACCTCTATGATTACGACACCAACAGCAATAAGTACGTAAGCAACATGATTGACGGTCCTTATAACCAAGAAAGCTATATGACGAGCAGTGGTTTTAATGGTAAATTAACCGGTAACTTTGGCGCTCAACTAGGTGATCGCTTTTATTTAGGTGCAAATTTAAACCTACACTTTGTAGATTACACTATGTACAGTAGTGCATTTCAAAGCACCAACACACTTACTGAAAGTGGGATAACTAAAATGCGTTTTGAAAATGAAATCTATACCTATGGAAACGGATTTTCATTTAATATAGGAGGAATAGCACAGGTAACGGAACAACTTCGCGTTGGTCTAGCCTATGAATCTCCAACATGGTATCGTTTAAATGACGAATTAGTTCAAGCACTCTCAACAGAATGGAGAAATGATAACAATGAACTATCTCTTCAAAAAACCGCACCAAACGTAATTAATATTTATGACAAATACACAGTTCAAACTCCCGCTTCTTACACTGGTAGTATAGCTTACATATTTGGTCAATCTGGACTAATTAGTATTGACTACACTTTAAAAGATTATAGTAATACTAAAATGAAACCAGTACAAGATTTTAGCTACATCAACAATATTCTCTCAAACAACCTAACCACTACAAGCGAAGTACGCATAGGTGGAGAATACAGAATAAATCAATTCAGCATTAGAGGAGGCTATAGATTTGAACAAAGCCCATACAAGTCGGAAAAGGCAATAGGAGATTTAAACAGCTATTCAGCAGGTTTAGGTTATGATTTTGGAGCATCTAGACTAGATTTAGCATACGGACATGCTTCTAGACCATATGATGTAAGCTTTATTAGTTCAGGAATACCTGATGCAGCTAGAGTTAAAACAAAAGAAAACTCTATAAGCTTAACCTACAGCATTAACTTCTAAAACATTTAACATCTAAAAATCCCCTTAATTCAATTTAATTAAGGGGATTTTTTTTGTCGTATATTTGCAGCAATAAATTTCAATAGTTAAAACAGTATTATGAAAAATCTATTTCAATCCTTGCTAATACTTTGTTTAGCAACATGGAGCGGCTTAGCACAAGAAACAACAACTACACCATTAAAATACACAGCCTCTAACAAAGGTAAATTTTACATCTATTGGGGAGGAAACAGAGGTTCTTTTACAAACTCAGATATTCGATTCCAAGGAGCTGACTATGACTTCACACTACAAGACGTAAAAGCTGATGACAAACCTAAAGGATGGCACATAGACTATATCAATCCAGCTAGAATGACAATACCACAAACAAATTTCAGATTAGGGTATTTCATTACAGACAAATATAACATTTCAATTGGTGTAGACCATATGAAGTATGTTATGAGACAAAACCAAACAGTATCCATCAATGGATACTACCCAAATCAAGGTGGGTTTGGAGAACAACTACCAAATGATAAGGTTCTACTAACTGAAGATTTTTTAACCTTTGAACATACAGACGGTTTAAATTATGTAAACACGGAAATAAATAGAGTTGACGATATCTCAAAATTATTTGGTATTACAAACACGGATAAAATCCAAATAAATATAACAGAAGGCGCAGGTTTTGGAATTGTATTTCCTAGGACCAATACTAAACTACTTGGAAAGGAACGCAACGACCAATTTCATGTATCTGGCCTTGGAGCTTCTTTAAAAGCAGGTTTGAATATTACTTTTCTAAAGCACTTTTTTGTTCAAGCAGAATTAAAAGGCGGATACATTAACATGTACGACGTTCGCACCACATCTGATAAAACAGACAAAGCTTCTCATGACTTCTTCTTCGGAGAAACCATCATTGTATTTGGAGGAATCTTCAAATTATAACCTTGAAACAAATAAAAATTATACAGACCGATGAATATAGACTCATCGGTCTTTGTAGTTTTGTCACATCACTATAACTAGTATTTCATCGATAAAAAAGAATCTCTTTGTCGATGCCTAAAAAAAGCGTAATTTTGCAATCCAATTTTCAAAACAATGAGAACCAAAACTTTAAAAAACAATAAGATTAACGTGATTACCTTAGGTTGTTCCAAAAACGTTTACGACAGTGAAGTGTTAATGGGCCAATTACGCGCAAGTGGCAAGGAAGTAACTCACGAAGCTACCGAAGACGAAGGTAATATCATCGTAATCAACACTTGTGGTTTTATCAATAATGCAAAAGCGGAATCGGTAAATACCATTTTGGAGTATGTTGAGAAAAAGGAACAAGGCTTAGTAGACAAAGTATTTGTTACAGGCTGTTTATCGGAAAGATATAAACCTGATTTGGAAGCAGAAATTCCAAATGTAGACCAATACTTCGGAACTACAGACCTTCCAATTCTTTTAAAAGCCTTAGGAGCAGACTATAAACACGAATTATTAGGAGAACGCTTAACGACAACTCCTAAAAATTATGCATATTTAAAGATTGCAGAAGGATGCGACCGTCCTTGCAGTTTTTGTGCCATTCCAATCATGCGTGGAAAACACATTTCTCAACCTATTGAAAAATTGGTAAAAGAAGCTGAAGGTTTAGCAAAAAATGGTGTTAAAGAACTTATTTTAATCGCACAAGACTTAACCTATTACGGTTTAGACTTATACAAAAAAAGAAACCTTGCTGAGTTATTAGAAAACTTAATACAAGTCGAGGGAATTGAATGGATTCGCCTTCACTATGCTTTCCCAACAGGCTTTCCAATGGATGTTTTGGAATTAATGAAAAATGAACCGAAAATCTGTAATTATATAGATATTCCACTACAACATATTTCAGATAACATTCTAAAATCAATGCGTCGTGGAACTACATATGCAAAAACAACTCAGTTGTTAAAAGATTTCAGATTAGCCGTACCTGGCATGGCTATAAGAACCACTCTTATCGTAGGTTATCCAGGAGAAACAGAAGAAGATTTTGAAATACTTAAAAACTGGGTTCAAGAAATGCGTTTTGAAAGATTGGGATGCTTTGCTTATTCCCATGAAGAAAACACCCATGCATATCTATTAGAAGATAACGTTCCTCAAGAAATAAAACAAGCGAGAGCCAACGAAATTATGGAAATTCAAGCTCAAATCTCATGGGAATTAAACCAAGAAAAAATTGGTAAAACCTATCGTTGTATTATTGATAGAAAAGAAGGAAACCATTTTATTGGTCGTACTGAATTTGACAGCCCAGATGTAGATAACGAAGTATTGATTAACGCAACTGAACATTACGTAAAAGTAGGTGAATTTGTAGAAGTTAAAATTACCGAAGCAACCGAATTTGACCTTTACGGTTCTCCAATAAAATAACAATTAAAAGCCGAAAATAAAATTATTTTCGGCTTTTTTTATAGTTCTCCCTTTCCTCAATAACAATCTTGAAAATTCAATCGGATTTAAGTTACAAAATAACTAAATCAATCTTTCTTTGACATCCTCATTTTCATTAGATTTATAATATATAAATAATTCATGTCATACAATGCAAACCACAAAGATCTTGAGAATAGGCCATCGTGGAGCGATGGGTCACATAACAGAAAACACCATCTCTTCAATTAAAAAAGCATTAGAGCTTAATTGCGACATGATCGAAATAGATGTATACAGAATTAAAAGTGGTGAATTAATGGTCTTCCATGATCATACACTTGATAGACTCACGGATAAAAAAGGAAATATTGAAGATTACTCTTTTAAAGAACTTAGAGACATTAAAATCAACAACAACCATCTAATTCCCACCTTACAAGAAGTAATCGAGACAATCCAACGTAAAGCCATTTTAAACATCGAACTAAAAGGATCCAATACTGCTATTGGCTCTTATAAAATCATTGAAAAATACATTGAAAAAGGCTGGACAAAAGAAGACTTTGTTATTTCTAGTTTCCGCTGGGATGAATTAGAAATCATTTCACAACAAAAAACCTCTATTCCTATAGCTGTCCTTATTGGCCAAGAACCAATTAACTCGATACTTCCCTTTGCACTTAAGTTAAATGCTGCTGCAATAAATCCATACTACAAACTACTTACTATAGATAATGTAAAAGCAATTAAAGATCTAGGCCTAAAAATATATCCTTGGACAGTAAATAACACATCGGACATCCAACTCTTAAAAGAACTAAAAGTAGATGGAATTATTACAAACTTTCCAGAAAAAGTATAACTCGTTTTTTTTTCAAAAAGACTAAGAATAAGATCTATAAAAAGCCCCCCCTATTTACTTCCAAACCTACATATGTTCACTTATAATCTACCTCTTCAGATTTAACTTAAAACATTCCTTCTCCATGATTTTAGTACTTACATTCTTTCAAAATAAGACTATCTACAAATCTCCCTTCAATCAGTTTCGGAAAAATAAACTTAACTTTAGAAGTAGAGTTTTTTCACGTAAAGAAACATAGTAAGCAATTCATCATCTTATTTGTTTTTCTATTTAAACATAAAAAAGAACTAAAAGACAGCATCGATAGTTCATAGTTCTCTTTCAATCCAGTATCCTAAAAAGAGCACCGGAACACGAAAGTAAATTGATACCTATAGTTAATTATCATAAAAGCATACAATAAAAAGGCAGTAAAACACTTCTAATTACGTCTATAAACAAAAACAGGTAGCGCATCAAACCCCAAAGGGCGAACACGCTGGTTTTATAAAACAAAAAAGCTCTCTACTTTTCAGTAAAAACTTATAAATAAAGGCAGCGAACCGAGCCCAAAGGGCGAACACGCTGCACCTATATGCAAAAAAAAATCCCCAACTTAAAAAAGTTGAGGATTTTATAAAAAAAGGCAGCGCATCGAGCTTGCGACACGCTGGTCCTATAAAACAAAAAAGTCCTTTACTTTTCAGTAAAGGACTTCTAAAAAAAGGCAGCGACATACTCTCCCACATAAATGCAGTACCATCTGCGCTAGCGGGCTTAACTTCTCTGTTCGAAATGGGAAGAGGTGAACCCCGCCGCAATAACCACCTTAAATCGGTTGTTACTGTTACAGTAACTAATATCTTAACATAGTTGAAACATAAACAAACAAACTATTTTTTTCTTGAATAATATAATT
>NZ_FORU01000001.1:0-186135 GCF_900114085.1 Myroides guanonis
TTTTTTAGAAGATCCTCAACTTTTTTAAGTTGGGGATTTTTTTTGCATATAGGACCAGCGTGTTCGCCCTTTGGGCTCGGTTCGCTGCCTTTTTTGAAGTTCTCCTGAAAAGTGAGGACTTTTTTGTTTTATAAAACCAGCGTGTTCGCCCTTTGGGCTCGGTTCGCTGCCTTTTTTGAAGTTCTCCTGAAAAGTGAGGTGGGTTAATTATTTTGTAGTCGTCTGTTAATTAGTCTTTTAGCCTTATATTAGTTTTGCTGACTCCATTACTAATTTAGTAGATTAGACTAAAACTAAACGTTCAACCTTGTTTTTTTGCCCTTTGCTTCTTAGCCTCTTTGCATATCCTCGAATTAGCGTATTTACGAATCACCGAATTTTCTTCCTTTTAATTTTTTTCATCAATCCATTGATTGATTATTTTACGTCCATAGTCGGTCATATAGGATTCTGGATGAAACTGAACTCCTTGGATATCAAGGGTTCTGTGTTTTATAGCCATGATGATACCATCACTGGTTTTTGCTGTAATTTCTAATTCTTTTGGAATAGTGAGTGGGTCAGCTGCCCAAGAGTGATAAAGTCCCACATCAATTTTTGTAGGAATATTTTTAAAAAGGATATGCTGATTTAGTATATGAATTTCTTTTTTTTGCCCGTGTAATGGAATAGGTAGATTATAAAGAGTTCCTCCAAAATATTCAACAAGAGTTTGATGTCCTAAACATATTCCTAGTATACTTTTAGTATTTGCATAGGTATTTAGAATATTAAAAAGTATAGGATAATTACTTGGAATGTCTGGTCCAGGTGATAGTACAATTTTATCGTAATTTATTAATAGTTGTATTTCGACTTTGTCATTTGGTATAATAGTGATGTCACAGTTTGGATTTTCATCAAAGAGTTGATATAAGTTTCCTGTAAAGGAGTCATGATTATCTATAATTACTATTTGTAGCTTTTTACTCATTGACATTTAGTATTTTTGTTGTTCAATTTACTTAAAATAATGACGCTCAAAGATACTACTATCTCGCAAATGAATGCTTTTGGAAAAGAGAGAATTCCTTTCTTGTTTATTATTCCTTTTGATAGTAAGGAAGTGATTATACAGCGGTTAGATACTGTTGATTCGAATGATATCATGTTTGATTTTAATGGTTTAACTAATGTAGTTGAACAGAGAAATGTTGTGATAGATAAAGATTTTTCTATTGATTTTTCACCGTATGATTTTAATAGTTATAGTGATCAGTTTCAGAAAGTTCAATCTGAAATCGCATATGGAAATACTTATCTGATTAATTTAACCACTAAAACAAATTTATTATCTAAGCTTGATTTAAAAGATGTTTTTAGTATAGCGAAAGCGAAATACAAACTATTATATAAGGACTTGTTTTGTTGTTTTTCTCCTGAGATTTTTGTTCAGATTAAAGAAAATCGTATTTATTCTTTTCCGATGAAAGGTACTATAGACGGTTCAATAGAAAACGCAGAAAATATTCTTTTAAATGATAACAAAGAAACAGCAGAACATTATACAATAGTTGATTTGATAAGAAATGATTTGAATCTTGTTTCTAAAAATGTTAGGGTAGAGCGCTTTCGTTATTTGGAAAGAATTGAAACTCAAAGGGGGAGTATTTTGCAAATGAGCTCAGAGATATGTGGAGTTTTGGAGGATAATTGGTGTGAGAATTTAGGAACTATTTTTTCTAAGTTATTACCAGCGGGTTCTATTACTGGGGCTCCTAAGGAACGTACAGTCGAAATTATTAATTCTGTAGAAACTTATAAGAGAGGGTTTTATACTGGAGTAGCTGGGGTTTTTGATGGAAATTCTGTGGATAGTGGTGTGCTAATTCGTTTTATTGAAAAAGAAGGGGGAGATGAATATTGTTATAAAAGCGGAGGTGGTATTACTATGAATAGTGATGTGAATAGTGAGTATAAGGAATTACAGCATAAAATATACATTCCAAAATAGATTTATAAAAAAAAGCCATCTGCATAGATGGCTTTTTAGTTTTATAATTCGCTTAGTATTTTACTGTAGCTGCTAATAATTTTGAAGTTACTTCTCCAAAACCTAAGCGTACGTTTTCATTTTTACAAAAACCTTTCATTGTAACGGTGTCATTATCATTTATAAAAGTTCTTGTTGTATTATCCGGCATTTGAATTGGATTTTTTCCTGCCCAAGTTAATTCTAACATAGAACCGAAGCTAGATGGTTCTGATCCTGAAATAGTTCCAGATCCCATTAAATCTCCAGAATTAACACGACATCCGTTTATAGTATGATGTGCTAATTGTTGGCTCATAGTCCAATATAAATATTTGAAGTTTGATTTACATACTAATTTAGCTTCTGATTCTTCAGGTTGAATGTATACTTCCAGATTTATATCAAACGCGTGATCACCGGTTTGTTGCAAATATGGAAAAGGAGTTGGATCTTGTTTAGGACTAGCTGTTCTAAAAGGTTCTAAAGCATCTAATGTTACAATCCAAGGAGATATTGATGTTGCAAAGTTCTTTGCCAAGAATGGTCCTAGAGGAACGTATTCCCATGTTTGAATATCCCTTGCGCTCCAGTCATTTAGCAATACCATTCCAAAAATAAAATCTTCTGCATGATCAATAGGAATGTTTTCTCCCATTAAGTTACCATCTGTTGTGATAAAAGCGGTTTCCAATTCGAAGTCTACTCTTTTTGAAGGTCCAAATACCGGAACAGTTTCACCTTTAGGTAAAGTTTGTCCAACAGGTCTTTTTATGTTTATACCTGATGGTATTATTGTAGAGCTTCTTCCATGGTAACCTACTGGTATATGTAGCCAGTTTGGTAATAATGCATTGTTAGGGTCTCTAAACATAGTTCCAACATTGGTAGCATGTTCGCGACTTGAGTAAAAATCTGTATAATCACCAATCAATACAGGAAGCTGCATTTCAATATCCTCAATTGCGAATATAACAGCATCACGATGTTTTTCGTTATCTCTTAGAGTTGGAGTGTTGTTATCAAAAATTTCAGCTATTCTATTTCTAACTTCTCTCCAAGTTTTTTTACCACATGAAATAAAGTCATTTAAAGTGTCTTGTAAAAATACTGAGTCTGTCAGTTCAATGCCATCAAAATAACCTAATTGTTGTAGGGCATTCATATCAATTGCGAAATCACCTATACGAGTTCCTATAGTTATAACATCTTCTTTAGTAATGAAAACACCAAAAGGAATGTTTTGAATTGGAAAGTCGCAATTAGGCATTACTTCCAACCAAGATGTTCTTTTAGGGTCATTTGCAGTAATAATCATAATAAATTTTTTAATTGTTTAGTGAAATATAGAAGTATCAAATATATAATTAAGCGTGCTATTAACAAACGTTTTTCGTATTTTTGAATTCATTTTTAACGAAATCAGATAGAATGCAAAACGATACACAAATTTTTGACCTGATTCTTGAAGAGCAAGACAGACAAATTCATGGACTGGAGTTAATCGCTTCTGAAAACTTTGTGAGTGATCAAGTAATGGAAGCAGCAGGCTCTGTTTTAACGAATAAATATGCGGAAGGATATCCAAATAGACGTTATTATGGAGGGTGTGAAGTTGTTGATGTTGTAGAACTAATTGCTATAGATAGAGCTAAAACATTATTTGGAGCAGAGTATGTTAATGTACAACCACACTCGGGTTCACAAGCTAATACAGCAGTTTTTGCTGCTTGTTTAAATCCAGGTGATAAAATTTTGGGATTTGATCTTTCACATGGTGGGCATCTTACTCATGGTTCTCCTGTGAACTTCTCTGGTAAATTATATAATCCGGTTTTTTACGGAGTAGATGAAGAGACTGGAATGTTGAATTATGATAAAATTCAAGAAATTGCAACTAAAGAACAACCGAAATTGATTATTGCTGGAGCTTCTGCGTATTCTCGTGATATGGATTTTGAGAGATTTAGAGTAATTGCTGATAGTGTTGGTGCATTGTTGATGGCCGATATATCACATCCAGCAGGTTTAATTGCTAAAGGATTAATGAATGACCCTATTCCTCATTGTCATATTGTGACTACTACTACACATAAGACATTAAGAGGACCTAGAGGAGGAATGATTATGATGGGGAAAGATTTTGAGAATCCATTTGGTTTAAAGAATCCAAAAGGTGAATTAAGAATGATGTCTGCTCTTTTGGACAGTGGTGTTTTTCCAGGAAATCAAGGTGGACCTTTGATGCATATTATCGCTGCTAAAGCAGTTGCTTTTGGAGAGGCTTTGTCTGATGAGTTTTTCCAATACTCTTTGCAAGTACAGAAAAATGCAAAAGCAATGGCTAAAGCGTTCGTAGATAGAGGTTATAATATCATTTCTGGTGGAACAGATAATCACATGATGTTAATTGATTTAAGAAATAAAAATATTACTGGTAAAGAAGCTGAACAAGCATTGGTTAAAGCTGAAATTACTGTAAATAAGAATATGGTACCTTTTGATGATAAATCTCCTTTTGTAACTTCAGGAATTCGTATTGGTACTCCTGCTATTACTACTAGAGGGTTAGTTGAGAGTGATATGGATGCTGTAGTGGCTTTAATAGACCGTGTTTTAATGAATGCTAATGATGAAGTTGTTTTAGATGAAGTTGCTGATGAAGTAAATGAAATGATGAGTCAAAGAGCGATGTTTGTTTTCTAGTTGATACCAACATTTTATAAATTAAAAAAGCTTTCTAGTTAAAACTAGAAAGCTTTTTTAATTTACTCTACACAAGAAATGGATACCTTCAGAGCTACTTATTTTAAAGTTATAATTATCGTTATCTTGATTTATGTAGATTTCATATTTTGTTTCCCAAAGCATTTCTTTTTGAAATATCATATCTATTTCTCTAACTGTTGGAAAATCTAGAGAATTACTATGAACTGCATTGATTATCCATTCTATGTATTTGGCATTGTTAACGTGCTGTACCATATCTAAATCCGAATATTCCACAATTCCATTTTTTAATAATTTATATTCTACTTGTGTAGGAATGTTTTTAAATGATTGTTGAATAGCTGTTATTCCATTAAATTTCTCAAAATGGGAATGAGGAAGTAACATGCTTTCTGGACGTCTTCTATCTGTGTTAATAATAACCCATAGAGTACTTATTCCAATTATTCTACGATTGTTTAAAATGATTTCAAAATTTCTGATAGATCTTATACCATCTAAAGACTCAATCCAAGTTTTAATATGAATGATATCTTGCCATTTAGGAAGATGATCTATTTCTAAACGCATTTTGTTTAATACCCACGCTTGCTTAATTTTTTGTAAATCATGAAAACTGATACCTCCTAAGATAGAATGTTTCGTGGCTACTTTTTGAGCTATTTTACATAGACCATCTAAAGATAAGGCTCCAGAAGCAGCACATTCTGAAAAATCTACTTCATGTACTTCTTCATAGATAGATGTAAATAGGGAGGATATTGGCATTATGTTATTGTTTTATCTAGGAAATCGACTACTTGTTCAGTTGATGAAGTATAGTCAATCCAATGAGTGTTTTCATCTTTTTTAAACCAAGTTAATTGTCTTTTTGCAAATCGTCTTGTATTTTTCTTAATTTCTTCTATTGCGAAATCTAACGTAATTTCTTTGTTTAGGTAAGAGAAGATTTCTCTATATCCTACTGTTTGTAAAGCATTTAATTCTCTATATGGATAAAGAGCAGTAACCTCTTCTATCAGACCATTTTGAATCATTATATCTACCCGTTTGTTAATGCGTTCATACATTATTTCTCGTTCAGCTTGAATTCCAATTACTATTGGTGTGAAATTTCGGATGTTCTTTTTTTGATTGAGGAATGAAGAATAAGTTTTACCTGTTCCTAAACATATTTCAAGTGCTCTAATAACACGTTGTGGATTTTTTATAGCCACTCGTTGATAATGTTCTGGGTCTAGTTCTTTTAATTGTTCTTGAAGATATTCTATTCCTTCTTTTTCAAGTAGAGTATTAAGTTTTATTCTAATACTAGGGTCTATATTTGGAAAATCATCCAAACCATTGAGGATAGCATTTACATAAAGTCCAGATCCACCAACCATTACCTGTATTGGATTTTTTTCAAACAATTCATCTAATAAAGCTATGCCTTCTCGTTCAAAGTCTCCTACTGAATAATTTTCGAAGATAGATTTGTTTTGTATAAAATGGTGTGGAACACTTGCTAATTCTTCTTTACTTGGAACTGCAGTCCCTATTGTCATTTCTTTGAAGAATTGGCGACTATCACAAGATAGTATTTCTGATTTATAGCGTTTGGCAATTTCAATAGCTAAGGCTGTTTTTCCTATGGCAGTTGGTCCTACTATAACTATTAAATAATTTTTATTTGGTGTAAACATTTGGTAGTTTTTGTCCGCAATTATAGCAATAATTAGCATCTTCATCGAAGATAGTAGTTGTGCATGTTGGGCAATTTCTTTTATATTTAGAATCTAATTTACTTCTTTTCAGATTAGAGAATTCTGCTGTTACTATCCCAGTTGGTACTGCAATTATTCCATATCCCAATATCATAATTAATGAGGCTATTGATTGACCCAAAGGAGTGGATGGTGAAATGTCTCCATATCCTACTGTAGTCAGTGTAACTATACACCAATATATACTTGTTGGAATACTTGTGAATCCATTTTCTTTTCCTTCGATCAAATACATTAATGCTCCTAATAAAACAGAAACTATCAGTATAAAATATACAAATACTATAATTTTGGTTCTACTAGCTTTTAAGGCTAATTTTAAATGAGATTCTTGTCCAACATAATGCATCAGATTTAAAATTCCAAATAAACGTAATAAACGCAAAGCTCTAACCATTGATAGCACTCTAGACCCAGGAATAAAGAAAGAAAGATACATTGGAAGTATAGAGATTAAATCAACAATTCCGTAGAAGCTAAATATGTATTTAAGTGGTTTTTTGTTACAAATTATACGTAACGCATATTCTAAAGAAAAGAAAACGGTAATAATCCACTCCGATACAATAATAAAGGTGTGGTATTTACTATCTAATCTTTCTACTGATTCAAGCATCACTAGTAATACACTTAGCAGAATTACACCTAATAATACTAAATCAAAAAGCTTTCCTGCAAAAGTATTGGAACCATATATAATGATATAAATTTTTTGCTTTAGAATATCGTATTTATTCTTAATCTTATGTTTCATGCCCTTTTAAATTTTTAGTATTTAACTAGTTTAAACCCTTTTCTCTTATTGAGGTAATTTAAAATAATACTTCTGTTATTTCTAAAAAAGCTAACTGGTGTACAGTTTCCTTCGATTCTCTCTGGGTTGTTTATTTGAAAATTTAGGTCATAAAAACAATATCCTTTTAAGGTTCCCTTTTCTATAAATACGGCACTTCTTTCATTTATAGTTCTGCCTTTATCTAGTATCATAGTGTTTGTACTATCGATATCAAAAGGTTCTAATAAAGCTATTATATTCTCGTTATATTGTTCAAAAGGAATTTCTATTGAATCAAAAAAGTTTTCGTTGTTTATTTTTTTAGTTTTAAGTGGATAATAACCATCAACATAAAAATTTACGGAATCTTCTGTTTTTAATTTTTCGATAAACTTCATCCCTTCATTAGGTGAAACAAATGCCATAAGGTTTCGTTTTCGGCCATCTGTTTTGTCTATGGAAAGGTATAGATAACCTTTACTATTTGTTTTTAGATATAAAGAATAGGGATATATTCCTCTTCTACTAACTTTGTTATAGATAGGGTTATTGATGCTAACTTCTTCGTTTTCTTTTAATTGTGCAATAAGTTCTGTAGCAGTTTTCTCAAAAGTTACTGTATAAGTTTCGCTTTGTATTTTCTTAAATATTTTTGAGTCACTTGTAAAATGCTGATGTATTTTCTTCTTGATATTGTTACTTTTTCCAATATAGATAATGGCACCTTCTTTATTATGAATATAATATATTCCAACTGTAGAAGGTAAATTTTCTACCATGTCTAAGAATTTTGGTGCTAAACCTGTTTTTATATCCGATTTTATCATCGAACGAAGTATGGTTTTTTCTTTGTCTTTTGATTGTAATAATATAAATAGTTTTAAAGTTGCTAAGGCATCTCCGTTTGCTCTATGTCTGTCTGAAATTGGGATTCCTAATGATCGCACTAATTTACCTAAACTATATGCTGTTTGTTCAGGTAATAATTTTTTTGAAAGTTCTACGGTACATAAAGTGTCTCTTTTAAAATCAAAACCAAGTCTTTTAAATTCCATTCGTAGAATACGGTAATCAAATTCAGCATTATGTGCAACTATCACACAGTTTTCTGTCATTTCAATTATTCGTTTTGCTACTTCATAAAATTTTGGAGCAGAGCGTAACATAGCATTGTTGATGCCAGTTAATTTGACCACAAAAGGTTGAATCTCAATTTCAGGATTTACTAAACTGATGAATTGGTCAACTACTTGATCTCCATCGTATTTGTATATGGCAATTTCGGTGATTCCTTCTTCGTTGTATTGCCCTCCTGTGGTTTCTATATCTAAAACTGCGTACAAGTTCTGCTAGGTTTTATTAGTGATTTCTTATTCCAAATATATGACTTCCTATACGAACCATAGTACTTCCGCATTCTATGGCAATAGGGTAGTCATTGCTCATTCCCATAGACAAGGTTTGTAAGTTAAGTTGCTCTAAATTAACATATTTTTCCCTTGTCTGTTCGTAAATATCTTTTAAAAATGTGAATTCACGTTTTATTTTATTAGTATCTTCAGTAAATGTGGCCATTCCCATAAGACCTACAATCTTGATGTTATTTAAATCTTGGAAAGCTTCATCAGAAAGCATTTGATTTAGTTCTTCTTGATTGAGACCAAACTTGGTGTCTTCTTCCGCAATAAATATTTGTAATAAACACGAAATTATTCGGTTGTTTCTTTTACCTTGTTTATCAATCTCTTGAAGTAATTTAAAACTATCTACTCCGTGAATCAGATCTACAAAAGAAGCTATATATTTAACTTTATTCCTTTGTAAATGCCCTATCATGTGCCATTGAATGTCTTTTGGTAAGGCCTCTTGTTTTTCGACCATCTCTTGAACTTTATTTTCTCCAAATATACGTTGTCCTGACTCATATGCTTCGATGATGTTTTCAATAGGCTTGGTTTTGGAAACTGCGACTAATGTAACATGCTTAGGAAGCTCGTTTTTTATTTTTTGAATGTTTTCAGTGATCGTTTTCATAATTAATCTTATTTAAATTTCATAAATGATTAGCCCATTCATGAATTTTGGTTCTATATAGGTGCTCTTAGGTGGCATAATTAAATTATTATCTGCAAGAGCTTTTATTTCTGCAACATTTGTAGGGTAAAGCATGAAGCCAACCTCATATTCTCCGTCATCTACCATTTCTTTTATTGATACTATAGATTCATTTCCTGGCACATAGTCAATTCTAGCATCATTTCGTAAATCGTCTAAGCCAAGTATAGGGTTAAGGATTTCATTATAAAGAATTTGTGCATCTAAATGGTCTAATAGGTCGGTGCTGTCTAGCTGTTCTTTTAGGCGAAGTGAATAAAAGTCACCGTCTAGATACATACCGAATTCCATTTTTTTTGTTGGTTTCCAAAGCTGTTGTTCTTTGTTTTCCAATATAAATTTTTCTTGTATTTTTTCCAGAAACTCTTCTTTGGTGTGATTATTTAAGTCATGGATAATACGGTTGTATTCGTAAATTTTTATGTTGCTTTCGGATATTAGATAGCTCATAAAATATTTTAAATGGTTATTCTCAACTTGGTCACCCTCATTGTGTAACATTTCAGCAGAGGCTGATCGATGATGTCCGTCTGCAATATATAATTCGTTGATAGATTCGAATTTATTTTTAACCCATTGCAAATCAATTTCATTTTGAACTTGCCAAATCGTATGTCTTTCTTTAGTAACAGTAGAGAAGTTATAAATTGGGTCCGATTGCTTTTGAATATTAATCCAATTATTGATGTCTTCCTGATCTGGGTACATCATCAACACTGGTTCTGGGTTAAATCTACTAAAGTGTAAGTATTCTTTAAAAACGTTTACGCGATATTCTAGTGTATCTTCGTGTTTTTTAATTATGTTTTTTTGATAATCTTCAATGGCGGTTCCTGCAAGAATACCTGTAAATAAGCTGTTTTTTTTTTCGATTTGATAGATATAAAAAGAAGGGAATTCTTCTTTTACAAAGACACCCTCTTTTTTAAAGTCATTAAGTTTATTTGACACCATCTTAAAGCGTTTATCAGCTGTTACTTTTTGTTGATTTACATAAGCCGGATTGATGACATGTAAGAAAGAAAAAGGATTGTATTCTAAAAGATATGCTAATTCTGCTGCAGTGTAATCTTCGTAGGAACGAGAGGTTACTAAACTTACTTTATCCGCCGTGGGGCGCAAACCTTGAAACGGGATTATTTTTGCCATTTTGAATTTTGATATTAAAAGAAGACAACCAAATGAACTTATTTGGTTGTCTTTGTTCTTGAGGCTAAAGCATCAAATTATTGAAACATTTTTGCGACTTTTTCTGCTTTTTTACTTTCACTATAGTCATAGAAACCTTCACCAGATTTTACTCCTAGTTTTCCTGCCATAACCATATTTACTAATAGAGGACACGGTGCATACTTAGGGTTTTTAAACCCGTCGTACATAACGTTTAGAATAGAAAGACATACATCTAATCCTATGAAATCAGCTAATTGTAAAGGTCCCATAGGATGAGCCATTCCTAATTTCATTACTGTATCTATTTCATCTACTCCCGCAACTCCATTGTATAGTGTTTCAATAGATTCATTAATCATTGGCATTAAGATTCTATTTGCTACAAAACCTGGGTAGTCATTTACTTCTGTTGGTGTCTTACCTAATGTTTTAGACAATTCCATGATGGTTTTAGTTACTTCGTCTGAAGTATTGTAACCACGGATTATTTCAACCAATTTCATAATAGGAACTGGGTTCATGAAGTGCATTCCAATCACTCTACTAGGATTCTTAACTACTGAAGCTATTTGTGTAATTGAAATGGAAGAAGTATTGGATGCTAATATGGTGTCTTCAGAACAAATTTCACTTAATTCTTTAAAGATATTAAGTTTTAGGTTGATATTTTCAGTTGCTGCTTCTACTACCAAATCTGCATTTATAACACCGTCTTTTACGTCCGTATACGTAATGATGTTTTCTATCGTTGCTTTTTTGTCTGCTTCAGTTATGGTTCCTTTAGAAATCATTCGATCTAAATTACTAATGATCGTTGCCATTCCTCTTTCAATTGATTTTTCTGAAATATCAATTAAAAATACCGTAAAACCTTTTTGTGCAAATGTATGAGCGATTCCATTCCCCATCGTACCTGCTCCAATTACAGCTATATTTTTCATAATTCTTCTTTTTATATTTATTTAATTTCTTGTGTTATTTTTGAAAAGCATCAATTATTTGATAAGCCAATCTCAATGCTGCTGTCCCATCTTCTAATGTTACTACCGGTGTTGAGTTGTTGTTTATTGCATCAGCAAATGTTTCTAATTCTTCTAAAATAGCATTGTTAGGAAGTACACTTGGATTGTTATAATAAATTTGCTTTTTCACACCTTCTGCATTTTGAAAAATTAAATCAAAATCACCAGGAATCTCAGGTGCTTCTTTCATTTTTACAACCTCACAGACTTTTTCTAAGTAATCTACTGATATATACGCATCTCGTTGAAAGAAACGAGATTTTCGCATATTTTTCATTGATATTCTACTTGCTGTAACATTTGCTACACAGCCATTTTCAAATTCTATACGTGCATTTGCGATATCTGGAGATTCACTTAAAATAGCAACTCCACTAGCATTTACTTTTTTTACAGGAGATTTAACCACACTCAGAATAGCGTCTAGATCGTGAATCATTAAATCTAATACAACCGGAACGTCTGTTCCTCTCGGATTGAATTCAGCTAATCTATGTGTTTCTATGAACATTGGGTTTTCAATCATAGTACTAACTGCTTGAAATGCCGGATTGAAACGTTCTACATGTCCAACCTGACCTTTTACTCCATGAGTCTTAGTAAGTGCTATAAGTTCTTCTGCTTCAGCAACGGTATTTGTTATTGGTTTTTCTAAAAAAACATGTTTACCCGCTTTTATTGCCAATTTGGCACAATCAAAATGGGAAAGTGTAGGTGTAACAATATCTACCACATCTACTTCTTTTATTAATTCCTCAATGGAACTAAAAGAACGATATCCAAATTCTTCAGAAACTTTATTTGCATTATCTTGATTAGGGTCATAAAAACCAACTAATACATATTTCGTGGACTGGTTCAAAAGGCGTAAGTGAATTTTACCTAAATGCCCTGCGCCTAAAACACCTACTTTCAGCATAAAAAATATTATTTGATAGCAAAAATAAAACTTATTTGCTTACTGCATAAGATTTAAGGTCTAAACTTTCCTCATGCTACATTATAACTGGTTTTTCAAGGTGTTTTTATACTTAAATATTATGTAATTTTACACCAAATAATTTTTGTTGGAGTGAGAGATTTAGCCAAACATCAAGGACTAAGAAATCAATTAGTTGAAGTTTTAATGAAAAAGGGAATTACTGATAAAAATGTGCTTCAAGCAATAAAAACTATTCCCAGACACCTTTTTCTAGATTCGAGTTTTGAAAATTTTGCATATCAAGACACGGCTTTCCCTATAGGGGCAGGACAAACTATTTCGCAACCTTATACCGTTGCGTTTCAATCTCAGTTACTAGAGGTGAAGCGCGATGATAAAGTATTGGAAATTGGTACGGGAAGTGGGTATCAGACAGCTGTGTTATATGGGATGGGAGCTCGAGTTTTTAGTGTTGAAAGACAAAATGAGTTGTACAAAAAAACATCTGTATTACTTCCTAAATTAGGTATTCGTGCAAGACATCTGACTTTTGGAGATGGTTATAAGGGGTTGCCTAATTTTGCGCCATTTGATTCAATTATTGTTACTGCTGGTGCGCCATTTATCCCACAGCCTTTAATGGCTCAATTAAAAATTGGTGGTAGGTTGGTTATTCCTGTAGGGGAGGAGCAACAAATCATGACTTTGTTAATTAGAAAGAATGAAACGCAATTTGAGAAACATGAGTTTGGGGACTTTAGGTTTGTTCCTATGTTGGAAGATAGAAATTAAAAAAAGGCGCTAAATTTAGCGCCTTTTTTAATATGTTTTTTTTAGTCTATCTAGATCTCTTTTTGTGTCTCTATCTTTTATGGAGTCTCTTTTATCGTAATCTTTTTTACCTTTGCATAGGGCTATGTCTAATTTTGCTAACCCTTTTTCATTTGTAAAAAGACGCAGAGGAATGATTGTTAATCCTTTGTTTTGAATGCTTTTATGAAGACTCTTTAATTCTTTTTTATTTAGTAATAACTTGCGTTCTGTTTTTGGTTTGTGATTAAAATGCTTGCTATACGCATATTCTTCAATGTGCGTATTGATAGCATATAATTCCATTCCTTGAAATTCACAAAAACTTTCAGCAATACTAGCTTTACCTAAACGTATTGATTTTATTTCACTTCCTGCTAATACTATTCCTGCGGTAAACTTTTCAAGTATATCGTAGTTGAATTTAGCTTTACGGTTTAATATGTTTACTGATTTCTGCATAAGGACAAAAGTACTGAAATTTTTATATTAGCAATGCTGTCTATAAAAAATTAAAAAAGAGACAGAGATTAGTGTTTGATATGGTTTCTTTGTTAATACTTAAATAAGGCTACATTTTCAAAATGTAGCCTTATTTAAGTATTAAAATTTCTTGTTTTTTTTATAGTATGAAAAAACCTAATGTCGCGGTAATGGAATTTGGTTTTGTTTTATAGTTGTTGCTGATGTTTTTGAAACCGCTATCATATGAAACATCTAAGCTGAATTTTAGAACATCTACACCTAGTCCTACTCGATATCCTAGGTTGTTTTTGTCAAAATCATCAAAAACACCAGATATTTGGTCAGTAGATACTTTGTCTGTTATGATTTTTGTATATACACCTCCAGCATAAGCTCTAAGATTAAAAACAGAAAGGTCTATTAATTTATAACCAAATACCAATGGAACTTCTAAGTTCTTCCATTTAGTGTTGTCTCCACCTAATGATGTAGATTCAAATTTAGTGTTTTTTTCAGCATACATTAAATCGGCTTGTAGGTAAGCTTTTTTAATATCTAAACGTACTGTTGCTCCTCCAACAAATCCTGTTGCTGATTTAGTGCTATAATCAGATAAAGATGTTGAGATATCTGTAAAGTTGGCTCCTGCTTTTACTCCAATATGTAAAGGAGATTGAGAGAAAGATAATTGACTTGTAAATAAAGCAAAAGCTAATAATAGAAAAGAAATATTTGTTCTCATAACGTGAATATATTTATTGCTAAAATAATGAAAAAGTACAAGGCTTACGTGTTTTTTGAGATAAAAATAAATAGCTTGATTTCAGAAGATAGTGGGCAAAAAAAAACAGCTCTTAAAAAGAGCTGTTTTGTGGGGGGAGCAGGATTCGAACCTGCGAAGGTTTCCCAACGGATTTACAGTCCGTCCTCGTTGGCCGCTTGAGTATCCCCCCATAAGCGTTTAGCTTCTTTCCTGAATCAGGAAGTGCAAATGTAATATTAATTTTTATAAAAACAAGAAATGATTAAATAAATATTAAAATTGTTTTGTGCTATTTCAATTCAAAAAAAAACAGTTCTATTAAATAGAACTGTTTTGTGGGGGGAGCAGGATTCGAACCTGCGAAGGTTTCCCAACGGATTTACAGTCCGTCCTCGTTGGCCGCTTGAGTATCCCCCCATAAGCGATATCGCCTATTTGTTTGTTCAACGGTGCAAATATAAAGCTGTTTTTTGAATATAAAAGTCTTTTTTAAAATATTTTTATTAATAATTTTCCTTTGCTATATAAGTGTTTGGAAATGAAAATAGTAATTTAAAAAGAAAAATAGCTTGTCTATTAAAACTGTCGTATTGTTTGTCTAATTGCAACTAGTTTTTTCATTAAGTCTTCGAAGTAATCTAAGTGTAGCATATTAGCTCCATCGCTTTTTGCGTTTGCTGGGTCAAAATGAGTTTCAATAAAAATTCCGTCAACTCCGACAGCAATACCTGCTTTTGCTACTGTCTCAATCAAGTCTGGTCGACCACCAGTAACTCCAGATGCTTGGTTTGGTTGCTGTAAAGAATGAGTAATGTCTAAAACTGTAGTTGCGAACTGTTGCATGGTGGGAATTCCTCTATAGTCAACAATCATATCTTGATAACCAAACATAGTACCTCTATCTGTCACCATAACATTTTTATTATTACAGTCTAAAACTTTTTGTACGGCATGTTTCATACTTTCTGGACTCATGAATTGACCTTTTTTTAAGTTTACAGTTTTGCCAGTTTCTGCAGCTGCAACTACTAAATCTGTTTGACGTACTAGGAAGGCAGGGATTTGCAAAACATCAACATAAGCTGCTGCCATTGCTGCATCGCTACTTTCATGTATATCTGTTACTGTAGGAACTTTAAATTCTTTTCCTACTTTTTCTAATATTTTTAATGCATTTTCATCACCAATTCCTGTAAAGCTATCAATTCTTGAACGATTTGCTTTTTTAAAAGATCCTTTGAATACAAAAGGTATTTTAAGTGAGTCAGTGATTTCTACAAGTCTTTCTGCTATTCTAAAAGCCATTTCCTCATTTTCAATGGCACAAGGTCCAGCAAGTAAGAAGAAATTATCACTTTCTATATTTTTAATTAGCGGTATATTTCTGATATCCATAATATATGCAGGTTTAATTAGGTTTTAATTATTTTACTTTGTTTTTACCTTGGTATTTCTTTTTCATAGGTTTAATAGGCGTTTTCTCATCTTGAGAGCTTTGTTTAGTCTGCAAAAAATAAGCCAAAATAGCTGAAGTGACAACTCCTGTAGAGAGGTTGCCTGATACGCCTTGTCTTAAATAAACATCAAACGAAATATTGGCTTGTGCGTCCTCTAAAGTCATTCCGCCACGCTCTACTACCTCATTTATTAAGTGGTTTATGAAATTTGGGGATACTTGCATAAAAGTAATATACTGTATAATTGGGTAAAACAAACTTATCATTATACAGAGTACTATTCCTGTGAAAAACACTTGTCTCCAAGTAGTAATACCGTTGTAAAAATCTTTTTTCTTTTCTTTAAGTGCTAAATAGTATATGGCTATTAAAGGTAAATTAAATAGGAGGGAAAATCCGATTTGAAATCTAATTTTTTCATCGTGATATCCGAGGTATTTTTCCAAAAACATCCAAATTAAAGCTACTAAAGTTGCTAATGCAGCCCACTTAAATTCAATTGAAAATTTTTTCATTTTATGAGTTTTGATTTTGATGTCAAAAGTAAGGGTTTTATTTAGGAGTTTAAAAATAATTTATTTGTAAAAAATGAGGGAAATTGAAAATTAATTGATAATATTATGTTTTAAAAGATGGTAAAAAATCAATAAATCAATAAAAAATTTAATGCTATGATAAATTTGATTCTAATTCGCCATGCAAAATCTTCATGGGAAACCACATTGAACGATGTTGCGCGTCCATTGTCAGTAAGAGGAATAAATGATGCTCATTTAGTTTCTGAAGCATTAAAGCCTTTTTTACCAAAAAGTTTTATTGTTTGGACTAGTGTTGCTACTAGAGCTTATAACACGGCTGTGATTTTTTGTCAGAATATGAATGTTTCATTAGATAGTATTATTGTAAAGAAAGATCTTTATACTTTTGACCTAGCAATGCTTGAGAAGACTATAAGAAAATGCGAAATTTCTCATCAGAGTTTAATTCTTTTTGGACATAATGATGCAATAACGAATTTTGTTAATAAATTTGGAGACCGCACGATTGAAAGTGTTCCAACTTCTGGTGTCATAATAATGAAATTTGATGAGGAGGATTGGAGGAATATTAAAAAAGGACGAATTGTAAAGGAATTATATCCGCGTGATTTTAAAATATGATAGCAACTAATGTTAAATATAGGTATACTGACCGAGAAAAAAGTTGGTTAGCTTTTAACGAACGTGTATTACAGGAGGCAGCGGATACTACTGTTCCACTTTTGGAACGACTGCGTTTTTTAGGGATTTTTTCAAATAATTTAGATGAGTTTTTTAGAGTGCGGTATGCTGCTATTCGCAGAATGAATTTTAATGGAGAAGGAGGGAAAAAGTTAGAGAGTGGTATAACGGCTCGTGATTTGTTAAAAGAAATTACGGATATTGTTATTAGATTACAGAATGAAAGTTTTAGAATTTTAGAAGGGATTGAAAAAGAACTTGAAAAGGAGGGAATTTATATTTTAAACGAAACAGAGATTAATCAAGATCAACAAATTTTTGTAAAAGATTTTTTCCTACACGTTGTTAGTCCCGATTTAATTACAATTATATTAAATGATCTTTCTGAATTTCCAATGTTGCGAGATGCGTTGGGATATTTAGCTGTAAAGTTAGTTATGGGGACAACTCACAAAGATACTAATGAGAAAGATGTCCGATATGCACTAATAGAGATACCTAAAACAATTAATAGATTTGTTGAACTCCCATCTAATGATGGGAAGAAATACATCATTTTATTGGATGATGTGATTCGTTATAATTTAGGTTCTATATTTTCGATTTTCGAATACGAAAGTATAACGGCACACATGATTAAAGTAACTCGTGATTCAGAACTTGATTTTGATACTGATTTGCATAAATCTTTTGTTGAAAAGATATCTAGTGGAGTTAGAGATAGAAGGGAGGGAGAAATTGTGCGTTTCGTTTATGATGAAAGTATGGATGCGGACATGCTTCAGTTTTTTATTGACAGGGTGGAGATCGAAGCTATTGATAGTATTATCCCAGGAGGAAGATATCATAATAGACGAGATTATATGAGTTTCCCTGCTTTAGAACGGTTTGATTTGATTTATCCTAAAAATATTCCTTTACCTGTTCCAGGTTTGAGTTTTGAAGGCTCTATATTAGAGCAGATTAACAAAAAGGATTTTATGATTTATACACCTTTTCAATCCTTTTCTTATTTGGTGCGTTTCTTAAGAGAAGCAGCTTTAGATCCTAAAGTAGTTTCTATTAAGATTACTCTGTATAGATTAGCTAAGAATTCTCAGATTATAAGCTCTCTAATTAATGCTGCAAAGAATGATAAGAAAGTAGTTGTTCAGATTGAATTGCAGGCTAGGTTCGATGAAGCCAGTAATATTTATTATTCGGAATTAATGCAGTCTGAAGGAATCCAATTGATTTTTGGTGTTAGAGGATTAAAGGTTCACAGTAAAATTTGTGTAATTGAGCGATTAGAAGGAAAGAAAGTTAAAAGATATGGGTTTATATCAACTGGGAACTTTAATGAAAGTACTTCAAAAGTTTATACCGATGTTACATTGATGACAAGTCATTCTAAGATTTTAAAAGACGTTACTAAAGTTTTTGATTTTTTAGAGGTTAATTATCGAGTTCATCGTTACAAACATTTATTGGTTTCTCCGCATTATACGCGCTCTAAGTTTAATAAATTAATAGAGAGAGAGATAAAAAACGCAAAGTTGGGTATCCCTAGTTTTATTAGACTAAAGATGAATAGTTTGTCAGATATCAAATTAATTGACAGGCTTTATGAGGCAAGTAACGCTGGAGTTAAGATACAGTTGATTATTAGGGGAATATGCAGTTTGATACCTGGAGTTCCAGGTATGAGTGAGAATATTGAAGCAATTAGTGTAGTAGATCGATTTTTAGAACACTCACGCATATATATATTTAGTAACGGAGGTAAACCAGATGTGTTTATTTCTTCAGCCGATTTTATGACAAGGAATTTAGACGAAAGGGTTGAAGTTACTTGTCCTATATATGATGAGGATATTAAAAATGAGTTAATGGAAACTTTTGAAATAGGATGGAAAGGCAATATAAAAGCAAGATATCATACTGAAGATTTGAGAAATTTTTATCGCGAGGTAAATGGTGTTGACTTTCAATCTCAGAAGGAAATCTATAATTATTTCAAGAATAAACTTAATCAGTAAATGTTGAAAATAAAGAAATATGCAGCGATTGATATTGGCTCAAATGCTATGAGATTGCTTTTGATGAATATTATTGAAGAGGAAGGTAAAGAAACCTTGTTTAGTAAAAGTTCTTTAGTAAGGGTGCCTATTCGATTAGGGCAAGACGCTTTCACTGTAGGTGAAATTTCTGAGGAGAATAAGCTACGTATGCTAGAAGCTATGCAAGCTTTTAAGTTGCTAATGCGTGTAAATCGAGTTGAACGCTTTATGGCCTGTGCGACTTCTGCGATGAGAGAAGCATTTAACGGACAAGAGATTGTGGATTTAATAGAAAAGCAGACAGGTATAAAGATTGCTATTATTGATGGCAAGAAAGAAGCTAGCATAATTGCGTCGTCTGATTTGAAACAATTTATTAAAGCAGAAAGGAATTTGATTTATGTAGATGTTGGTGGGGGTAGTACTGAATTTACTTTGTTTTCACAAGGGAAGCAATTAACTTCGAAATCCTTTAAGAACGGTACTGTTCGTCTTATTAATAATATGGTGCCAGATTCAGTATGGAATGAAATTGAAAAATGGTTAAAAGATCAAGTGAAAGAATTGGATGATGTGGTTATGGTGGGGTCTGGTGGAAATATCAATAAGATATTTAAGATGTCACGCAAACCACAAGATAAACCATTGGGATATTTATATTTAACTACTCAATTTAATAAATTGAAGTCTATGAGTTATGATATGCGTATATCTACTTTAGGTTTGAATCCAGATCGTGCCGATGTAATTATTCCTGCATTAAGAATTTATGTAAATGCAATGAAGTGGAGTGGAGCAAAGCATATCATCGTTCCTAAAATAGGTCTATCAGACGGTATTGTTAAGGCTATATATAATGAAAATATACCGTTAGAGTATCAATCTTTAGATAATATTTAAAATTTCTCTATTGCTCCTAATCCAAAGAGTGCAAAATCATATTTTGTAGGGTCTGTTGAATCAAAAGAACGTAGCGCTTCGTCTAATTCGGCAAGCGCTTTAGCGTCATTTTGTTTTCTATTTAATATACCTAATTTTCGAGCTACATTACCTGAATGTACATCTAATGGGCAGCTTAATTCGGAAGGAGAAATATTTTTCCATAATCCAAAATCCACTCCTCTTTGATCGTTTCGTACCATCCATCTTAGAAACATATTAATGCGCTTTGCGGCTGAACCTTTTCGTGGATCTGAAATGTGTTTATGTGTTCTTGTTAATTGATCGACTTCGAAGAATATCTTTTTAAAGTCGGAGATTCTTTCTTGTAGAGTGATGTTAGAATTAGTGAAAACATTTTCAAGACCGTTGTGGTGTTGATAGATATGATTCAATCCAATTATAAAACCTTTAAAATCTTCTCCGTTGAATGTTCGATGGACAAATGTACTTAAAGAGTCTAGGTGATGTTCTTTGTGATTTAATATGAAATCATGTGGTGAGTTTCCCATAAGGTCCATCATCCTCTTCGCATTCTTAATAATCATTGTTCTATTGCCCCATGCAATAGTTGCACTAAGAAAACCTGCAATTTCGATGTCTTGTTTTTCAGTGTATAGATGAGGTATTTGAATAGGGTCATTTAAAATAAAATCTGGATGATTGTATAAGAGACTTTTTTCATCTAAAAATTCTTTTAATTCCTTATTATTCATTTGAACTATATTGAATTAATCCATCAACCATTACTAATTTTCTGTCAGCCATATTTGCTAATTCTTCATTATGTGTGACGATTACGAAAGTTTGCCCTAATTCATCTCGAAGTTTGAAAAATAGTTTATGTAGGTTTTCCGCAGCATGTGTATCTAGATTTCCAGATGGTTCATCGGCAAATATAACTTCAGGTTTATTTATCAATGCTCTTGCCACAGCAACTCTTTGTTGTTCTCCTCCAGATAATTCTGAGGGAAAGTGCTTTTCTCTATGGGATAAGCCTAGATAGCTTAGTAGTTTTTTAGCTTCTATTTCTGTTTCAGCCTTACCTTTTCCTGCAATAAAAGCCGGTAAACATACGTTTTCTAATGCTGTAAATTCCGGCAATAATTGATGAAATTGAAAAATGAAACCTAAGTTCAAATTTCTGAATTTAGAGAGTTCCTTATCGTTTAATTTTAGGATGTTTTGGTCATTAATGAATAAATTACTATCATTAGGATGTGAGGGTTTGTCTAAAGTGCCTAAAATTTGTAATAGAGTTGTTTTTCCAGCACCTGAAGCACCTACAATAGAAACAATTTCTTTTTTCTTAATATGAATATCGACTCCTTTTAACACTTGTAAGTTGTCATAATATTTAAGGATATTTTTGGCTTTAATCATGGTTTAAGAAATTTCTACAAAGTAACACTATTTTTCAACTTTAAGGAAATAGTATGTCTATTTTAATTGTCTACATCGAGACTATGTCATTTATTTTATATACATTTAATTACATTAATTACTATTAAGATATGAATGAAGCAATGAAGTTTAAAAAAGCCATATTTGCAGGAGGATGCTTTTGGTGTACTGAGGCAATTTTTAATCAATTGAAAGGAGTGAAAGAGGTTTTACCGGGATATATGGGTGGGATTGTTGAGAATCCAACATATGAACAGGTTTGTACTGGGACAACTGAACATGCGGAGGTTGTTGAAATTACTTATGATGAACAAGAGATTAGTTATTATGCTTTGCTAGAGATATTTTTTGCAACACATGATCCTACTAGTCTAAATAAACAAGGTAACGACATTGGTACTCAATATCGAAGTGAGATATTTTATGTAGATGAAAAGCAGCAAGAAATGGCTGAAGAGTATATAAATGTTTTGACAGAGGAAAAAGTTTATAGGAATCCAATTGTTACTCAATTATCACCATCGACGAAGTTTTATATTGCAGAGGATTATCATAAGAATTATTTTAATTTAAATGGAAATCAACCTTATTGTAATGCTGTTATTAAACCAAAAATTGAAAAGTTTCAAAAAGTTTATAGTTCCAAAATAAAATAATATTAAATTTTAGTTATTATGGAAAATGAAGATAAGAATAAATATAAAATGCTTTTTTTGGGGCTTTTTATGGATTTAGTTGGTTTGGTTTCATTTATAGTTCCTGGCTTAGGAGAAAGTATTGATTTTGTTTGGGCTCCAATATCTTCTTTTATTCTTGTTAAAATGTATAAGGGAAATGTTGGTAAAGTTGGGGCAATTGTGAATTTTATTGAAGAGATATCACCAGGATTAGATGTTATACCAACTTTTACACTTACTTGGGCATACACATATTATTATTCAAAAAGAAAGTTGTAGTTATTACTTCTTATTTATTTTGTGTTTTATTTAAAATTATTTTAAGAATATTTTTACTATTTGCTTGTCTATTCTATTAGATTGTTGTAGTTTTAAATGTATTTGTATGAAAATATTATAATAATAAATTATAGTGTAGGAAATGTTTAACTAAAATAATATAATATGAAAAAGCTATTGGTGTTCTTAATGATTGGTATTGGGATGATATCATGTGATTCAAATAAGAAGAGTCATAAAGCTGGTGATAAAATTGCTGGTGAAAAAGTAACAGGTTGGTATTATTATCATGTGATGAATCAAGCATATGATTCAATTCCAAAACTATTAAGTAATGATTATTTTGATCAAAACTCTGTTTCAGATTTTCAAAAAAAGATAAAAGAAAGAAATGATGAATTAGGGGCAATTAAGAGTTTTACTTTGCTTAATTGGGAGGCTTCGAAGGTAAAAACAGATGATAGTAAAAATACTGAGTATGTGTTTGTATATGATATAAGCTATGAAAATGGAAAAGGTGAGGAAACAATTCATTTAGAGAAAAAGAATCATAAGACTTTAATTACTAAAGTAGATTTTGAGAAAAAATAATAACGGTAAAGATGATAACGTAAAAAAGCTCTGAATTTTATTTTAGAGCTTTTTTTATTTAATCTATTTTGTTAGTTATAAAACATCTATTCGCTATGTTTTAAAGGGCATTCTGTTTTTTTTGGTTATATTTGGATAACTATTAACTTAAAATAAACAATATATAATGTTTAATAATTACAAACTCACAACTCATAAATATAAAAATGCTTTGCCAATTGTAATGCTTAGTTTTATTACGATGGGTACTATTGATGCTGGCAATGATAATATTTATCGGGGATTACAGTATGGTAAAGATGGAAAGTGGCCTAAAATAGAGAGAACTACTATGCAGGGTTCTTTTTCTTCTTCTTTTAAATCTTTTAAAGTTCAAAGTAAGGATGTTGAGAAGGAGCTTTTAAATTGGTTTAATTTATCTGACAAGAGTGGCTTTGTTAAGATTAGTGAAAGTGTTGACAATAATGATATTAGTCATATTAAATATCAACAATATTATAAAGGGTTACCTCTTAGTGGAAAAGTAATAATGGTTCATTCGAAAGGTGGAACTGTTTTGAGTATCAATGGACAAGTTGGGGCTGATTTAAGTATCGATATTGTAGCTTCAATTACTGCTGAAGAGGCTATTGATTATGCGAAGAACGCTTTTAATATTGTGGAGAGTGTAAATATATATACTCCCCAATTAGTTGTTTATTCTAAAATTGAAGGTGAGGAAGTCAAAGAAATACTTGCTTATGAGTTTAGAATTGATTCCTTCAAACCTTTCTTCATGAAGAATGTTTGGGTAGATGCAAAAACTGGTGATATATTGAATTCGGTAAGTCTAATAGCTAATGCTGATGTTAAAGGTACTGGAACAACATATTATTATGGAAATCAAAGTATTGCCGTTGAGCAATTTAGTGGAGGTTATAGATTACGTGATAATTCAAGGAATATAGAGACTTTTGATGCGAAGGATGTAGCCATTAGTTATGATAAAGTAAAAAAAGAAATACTGTTTTTAAATAAGGCAGATATTGTTAGTTCTACAACGCACTTTTCATTAAATGCTGCTATAGATGCTCATTGGGGGATGGAAAAAACGTATGATTATTATAAGGATACTTTTAATAGGTTGAGTTTTGATGGACAAAACAGTAAAATCACTAGTTATTACAATCCAGGAGATGACTTTATAGATGCTTTGATAGGTCCTAGTGGCGGTTTTCCGAATAATGCCGTAGCAATGCCATTCCCTTTTAATTTTATGGCTTTTGGTACAGGGGATGGTGTGAATTACGATCCTGTAGTTGGAATTGATGTGGCAGGTCATGAATATACTCATTTAGTAATGAATAACAATGGTTCGGATGGATTAAAGTATCAAGGAGAATCAGGAGCATTAAATGAATCTTTTGCTGATATTTTTGGGACATCTATTGAGAATTATGCGATAGGAACAGATTCAAATTGGCTTATAGGTGAAGGTATCATCTTGAAGGGGGCTAATGATTTTATGAGAAGTATGCAAGATCCTAAGGTTAAGGGATATCCTAATACCTATAAAGGAAAGTATTGGGTTGATACGGCCAATATTGGTTATGATAATGGAGGAGTTCATATTAATAGTAGTGTACAAAACTATTGGTTTTACTTATTAGTTGAAGGTGGGTCAGGTACTAATGATTTAAATAATGATTATGTTGTTAATGGTATAGGTAGAGCTAAAGCAGAAAAAATTGCTTATCACAATATGATGGATTATTTGAATTATAATTCTGGTTTTTTGGATGCTTATGATGGGTCACTACAATTCGCAGAAGATTTTTATGGATTGGATTCTGCTGAGTATAATGAAGTTAAAAATGCTTGGTATGCTGTAGGAATAGGTGAAGGGGGGAATTTATCGATCGGTGAATTTGAGGTTGAATCAAAATTAAGAGTATATCCAAATCCTGTTGTAGATGGAATTATTAAAGTGAGTACTGATAATGTAAACCCAATAACTGTTGAGTTATTTAATATAATGGGGAAAAGAGTTTATGTTGAGCAACTGTATCAAGGTGAAAATAGCATTGATGTTAATTCTCTAACAAATGGAGTCTATTTGTTGGTATTTAATGTAGATGGCAAAACGCATACCGAGAAGATAATTATAAATCAATAAAATTATTTGCTAGAGATATAAAAAAAGCTGTTATAAATATTTATAACAGCTTTTTTTATTACTAATCTATTTTTTGTAAAACAGATTGTGGTTTATATATCCCCAAACTTTAGAATCTATTAAAGGACGGATATCTTTGTTTTCTTTTATTGCTTCTCGAATAAAGGTTGAAGAAATTTCCATTATTGGAGCGTTTCTTACAAAATGTACACTAGAATGTTTTAGTAGAGATGTATTATGAGTTGATTTCTCTTTATATACACGAGGATATACAATTAAAGAATATCGTTCCAACAACAGCTCGTAATTCTTCCACTTATGAAAGGAATCTAAATTATCTTCGCCCATAATCAAAGAAAATTCATGATTCGGGTGTTTTTCATGTAAATAAGCCATAGTGTCAATTGTGTAATTTGGCTGCGGTAGGCTAAATTCAATATCTGAGGCTTTTAATCGATCGTATGCTTCGGTAGCTAAATGCACCATATGTAGTCGATGATAGTCTTCTAGAAGGCCTCTCTTTTTCTTTAAAGGGCTATGAGGAGTAACAATCATCCAAACTTCATCTACATCGGTATATTGTGTAATGTGATTAGCTATAACTAAATGTCCAATGTGGATTGGATTAAAAGTTCCAAAATACAAACCGATTTTCATAGTTAAATAGATTATTCGGTAAATTTCTTTACTAATTGATAGGCTTCTTCTTTAGCCGTATCTAGGTCATAATTTTTTATAATAACATCAAATTGTGGAGCAGTAGCTAATTCTACAGAGGCTTTAGCAATACGCATGTTGATTTTGTCTTCAGTTTCTGTAGAACGTTTTTTTAAGCGAATTTTTAATTCATCTATACTTGGTGGTTTTACAAAAACGGCCAAAGTTTCCTCTGGAAATTTTTTCTTTATTCTAAGACCACCGGCAACATCAATATCGAAAATTACGTTTTTACCTTCTGCCCAAATTCGTTCAACTTCGGATTTTAAGGTTCCATAAAAATTATCTCTATAAACTTCTTCCCATTCGAGAAAGTCTTCTGATTTAATATGTTGCTTGAAATCTTCGAGTGATATGAAATAGTAATCTTTACCGTTTATTTCTTCTCCTCTAGGACTTCTGGAGGTTGCAGATATAGAGAACTCAAGATTTAAATCTTTTTGCGCCAATAGGTGACGAACTATTGTTGTTTTACCAGAGCCTGATGGTGCAGAAAAAACGATTAACTTCCCTTTTTTCATAATATTTTAATATGCCTTGTATTATAATACGTTTAGTACTTGTTCTTTTATTTTTTCAAGTTCATCTTTCATTTGAACAACAAATTTTTGCATTTCAGCATGGTTTGATTTAGAACCCATTGTGTTTATCTCACGTCCCATTTCTTGAGTAATAAACCCTAGTTTTCTTCCATTTGCTTCAGTACCAGAAAGAGTCTCTAAAAAATAGTTTAAGTGGTTTGATAAACGAACTTTTTCTTCTGTTATATCCATTTTCTCAAGATAATAGATTACTTCTTGTTCGAATCTATTTTCATCCACATTCACCTTCATTTCTAAAAGATTGCTTCTAAGACGTTCTTTAACTCCATCTATACGTTCTTTATCAAGAGAAATGGCTTTATCCATAAAATCACGAATGTTTTGAATGCGAAATCTAAAATCATCTTCAAGTGATTTCCCTTCGCTTCTTCTAAAGGACTGTATGTTGTCTAGAGCTTGTTGTATAACTAATTCTATTTTTTCCCATTCGTTTTCATCCAGTTCAATTCGTTCTACCTTTAATGCATCAGGCATACGAACAGCCATTTTCATTAATTCAGTAGCATCGGCATTTGGAATGATATCTTGCATTTGTTTAATGTAAGAGTGTACGATTGGAGCGTTAATCTTACTAGAAGTTTCCTCTGCAGTCACTTCAACGTATATTGAGAAGTCAACCTTACCACGTTCTAAAGCCTGAGCAATAGTGTTTCTAAGTGGTAGCTCTTTTTCTCTATAGGTCAAAGGAAGGCGAACGTTTAAATCTAAACTTTTACTGTTTAGAGATTTAACTTCAACTGTGATTTTTTTTGTCGGTAGTTGCGTAAAAGCTTTCCCGAAACCTGTCATAGAATGTATCATACACGGATAAATAAAGTTACAAATATAGAAAAACTCCCTTGAAATAAGGGAGTAGTAGTATAATAACTTCAATTTACTTAATGTTATATGGGATTTGTATATTCTGTTTTAGAATACCTAAGACAAATTAAATAGACTTGCCTATTATTGTGTGTTTTCTTAGTAGAAGTGTTAGTTCAAAATAGTTTTATATATATATAATTTTAATGTCAATATTGATGCTAAATGTATTAGTTTCTATTATATTTTTGGTTGATAGTATATCTAGCAAGACATAGACTATATAGCTAAGAGCATTTCTTCTACTGTTTTCTTACTATTTCCTATGAAAGCTAATTCCCCTATTAAAATTACTGGACGACTCAAAAAGGTGTAATGTTCTAAAATTAAATTTTTAAAATCTTCTTCTTGGAGCTGCTGATCCTTAAGCCCTCTTAATTTATACAATTGAGCTCTCTTATTAAATAAACTTTCGTAGCTGTCTGTGTGTTTCCTTAATGCTTCTAGTTGGTTTATATTGATCGGATTTGATTTTATTTCTTGTAATTCAAATTGTTCAATGTTTGGAATTTGATTCATTATTTTTTTACAAGTGTCACAGCTTTTTAAATAGTATATTTTTTTCATAATATATTGAAATAATATTTTTAAATGTTAAGAATAGATGCTTTTCCATATTGCGGATTATAACATATTCAAATGTACAAATGAGATTTAAAAAAAACAATGCTTGTAACATAAAGGCTACAAGCATTGTTTTAGGTAAGTAGAAGTTTATTATACGACTTTGAAAATCAAATCTCCCTTGCGCACTCTAAATGAAAGTTGCATTGTCATTTTATCATTCTGTTTAGAAACGTTAGTTTCTTTACCGTTAACCATCATAGAGTTAACAGTGAGACGCTCTTCCCCAGTTGTAGGTCCTGTAATAAGAACAGTGTCTCCTATATTTAATTCGTTATTTTGAATTATAAATTGTCCAACGTTAGCTTTTGTGAAAAAGTGTTCAACTTTTCCAATCGCAAGTTTTTTTTCAATTCTCTTTTTTCTGATTTTGGTAACAGTGCTAATTTTTACGGGTTTAATCTCTTCAAATACATTGCGTTCTGCTTTGAACTTTAAAGCGTCGGATTTACCTTTTTTAAATATAAGATTACCTTTTTGAATACCTTTTCTTAATTGTTTTTGTTCTTCTTCTGGTAGTTGAATAATGTCAACGCATGATTCAGAACAACAATTATGCATTTTTTCCGCACAATCATCACATTGAATAAACAATAAATGACAAGCTTCATTAGCACAATTTACGTGTGTGTCACAAGGTGCCCCACATTGGTGGCATTGGGCGATTATATCATCTGTTATACGTTCTCCAAGTCTGTGGTCGAATACAAAGTTTTTTCCAATAAACTTGCTTTCTAGTCCTTCTGATTTTATTTGTCTTGTATACTCAATAATTCCTCCTTCTAATTGATATACGTTTTTAAAGCCATGATGCTTAAAATAGGCAGAAGCTTTTTCACAACGAATACCTCCTGTACAATACATTAGTAAGTTTTTATCTTCTTTATGTTGTTGTAGTTTTTCATTGATAATAGGAAGTGATTCTCTAAAAGTATCTACATCTGGAGTTATAGCTCCAACAAAATGTCCAATTTCACTTTCATAATGATTTCTAAAATCTACAACTATAGTATTTGGGTCTTCTAAAAGCTCATTAAATTCTTTCGCTTTTAAATGAATTCCTTTATTCGTAACATCGAAAGTATTGTCATCAAGACCATCAGCAACAATTTTTTTTCGAACTTTAACTGTTAGTTTCAGAAAGGATAAATCATCTTGCTCTACGGCTACATTTAAACGTATGCCTTTCATAAAGTCATATTCTTCTAAAGTAGCTCTAAAGGCTTCGAAATTTGAGGCAGGAACAGACATTTGAGCATTAATTCCTTCTTCTGCTACATAGGTTCTACCTAAAGCATCTAAAGGGTTCCATGCTAAAAATAATTCGTCTCTAAATTGTTGTGGATTTTTGATTTTGGCGTATGCGTAGAAAGATAAGGTTAGGCGGTTTTCACCTGCCGAAGCAATAAGTTCAGCTCTTTCTTCCGCGCTTAAAGTGTTATACAGTTGCATGCTATAAACTAAATTTGTGGATAATTATTCGATAAAATTCCAAACTCTAAATGGAAGAGTTCTAAATGCAAATATACGTTTTCATATATAATTTACATAGAGGATGATTGTTTTATTGTAAGAAATTGATTTTAACAATATTCAAAGTTCGTGGTTTTTCCATTTAGAATCTAAGTTAGATTTACAAATAATGTAGTCAATGGTATTGATTAGTGTGTATAAGTATGGAAACAAAAAAGGTTTTTATTTATTAAAAAATTAGAATAAATAAAAATAGCTGGTGTTTAAACATCAAATATACTAACGTAAATAAGATGTCCACCCCTTTGTCCACCCCTGTATTTGAGGTTAAGAAGATGAATGCTCTAATTTTACATCTCTTTATTAGAATAATAATGTGTCTTTTTTAAATTTCTATTGTCTAAATAATATTAAATGTATCGATATACATATAGGTTTAGTGATTCTTCTTAGAAGATTTTAAATATAATAAAATACTTATTGTCATGGTATTGTTGGATTTTTTTATTGGAAAAACAGTATTTGTTTTAGGTGTAGATAAGGTTGTCTTTTTTGTTAAGAGAATAGTGACTGTGGATTCCTTAATGTATGAGAATTATTTTAGAATTATTTGGGTGAACATTCATTCAAGAATCAATAGCATTGATTTGCATTGGAATTTCTTTACAACGACGCAATCTATTTCTATAAATTATTCGAGTTGGATTAGTCTTGTTAATAATGAGTATTTGATTATTGCTTTAGCGATCTTATCGCTTTTATATATATTAATTTTAGTTTTTAAGAATTTGGAAAAAGATATCGATGAATATGAATTAGAGTCTTTTGTTTTACCAGAGATAGTTCGAGAAGATTCTTCTAATGATTTAATTATTAGAAATAAGGTTTATATGTCAAAGGAAAAAGAAAGTGCAATTTTGACTGTCTTGATAAACTATGAAGAGGAGAAGTTTTTTTTAAAGAAAGATGTTAGTTTAAATCAGTTGGCAAATATTTCTGGAATAAATGAGAAGTATATCGCATATGTAATTAAAAAACATAGAGGAAAAGATTTTTCAACTTATATAAATGAATTGCGTGTTTCTTATATTGTAGACTGTTTAAAAATAAACCCTGTTTATTTGCAATATAAAATTAGTTATTTGGCTAGTCAATGTGGTTTTACTTCACATAGTGGTTTTTCTATCACATTTAAAAAAGTTGTTGGAATGTCTCCGTCTGCCTTTATTGCTAACTTGAAAAATAAATCTACAGAGTCTTTTGTTTAAAAACTAACGAGAATAAGTGAAAATCGATAATCAGAATTGGTGTAGTTTGCTGCTACAATATTGTAAGTCACCGCAATTCAGTTTATTTACTCCCGAGATATTTGAAGGAAGTTAATTTAGAACTTATTTATAGTATTGGAAGATGAGAAATTTGAAGGGAAGTTTTCAGATTTGATTCTTAAAAATAAAGTACTATTTTTACACTTAAATATAGTTTTAATGAGTGCAGATAAAGAAGCAAAGTTAAAAGCGTTACAGCTTACTTTAGACAAATTAGATAAAACATACGGTAAGGGAACCGTTATGAAATTAGGAGATAAGGCAGTAGAGGAAGTTGAAGCTATTTCTTCTGGTTCTCTTGGAATTGATTTAGCTCTAGGTGTAGGAGGTTATCCACGAGGCAGAATTATTGAAATTTATGGACCTGAATCTTCTGGAAAAACGACTTTGACCTTACATGCTATTGCAGAGGTTCAAAAAACAGGTGGTATTGCTGCGTTTATCGATGCAGAACATGCTTTTGATAGATTTTATGCTGAAAAGTTAGGTGTTAATATTGATGAACTTATTATATCTCAACCAGATAATGGTGAACAAGCTTTGGAGATTGCGGAGAACTTGATTCGTTCTGGTGCAATTGATTTAGTTGTAGTTGACTCTGTTGCTGCTTTAACTCCTAAAAGTGAGATTGAAGGTGAGATGGGAGATTCCAAAATGGGATTACATGCTCGTTTAATGTCACAGGCACTTAGAAAACTTACTGGTACAATTAGTAAAACAAATTGTACTGTGTTTTTTATTAATCAATTGCGTGAGAAGATTGGAGTTATGTTTGGAAATCCAGAAACAACAACTGGTGGTAATGCATTGAAGTTCTATGCCTCAGTTCGTTTGGATATTCGACGTTCTACTCAGATTAAAGATGGAGAGAATGTTATGGGGAATAGAACTAAGGTAAAGATTGTAAAAAATAAAGTTGCTCCTCCTTTTAGAACAGCTGAGTTTGATATTATGTACGGAGAAGGAATCTCGAAAGTAGGAGAGGTACTTGATTTAGCTGTTGAATTTAATATTATCAAGAAAAGCGGGTCATGGTTCAGTTATGGTGAAACGAAGTTGGGTCAAGGGCGTGATGCAGTGAAAGGTTTGATTAAGGATAATCCAGAATTGATGGATGAACTAGAAGTTAAAATTAAAGAAGAAATTAAGTCTAAAGAAGCTTAATTGATGATTATAGTAAATCTTATATTAAAAAAGGGTATCTCGGAAGAGATACCCTTTTTTTAATTATTTGCTATCTCATCTAAAACAGGGACAGGTCTTTTATTTTCATTTATAGCGACTAAAGTAAATGTTCCACTAATAGCTTTGTCTCTTCCGTCTCTGTACATGCTTTCAATAAAAACATCAACTTGAACGTCTAAACTGGTTTTACCTACTCTAATCACTGTTCCAATTAGTTCTACTAAAGTTCCCGCAGGTATTGGATATTTGAAGTCGATCTTATCACTGCTAACAGTTACTATAGTTTTACGGCTGAATCGCGTTGCGGTCATAAACGCTATCTCATCCATTATATATAGCACTGAACCTCCAAACATTGTATTATGGTGGTTAGTTGTGCCAGGAAACACTGCTTTAAAAACGTGAGTCTCTGAATCTTTGATTCTTTTTTCAATTAACTGTTCTCGGTTCATCGTTTGATCTATCATACATTTAAAATTGTTTATTCATTTAAAGTTGCATGAATTTACAGTCGGTTGATTGGTGCATGGGTTAAATTTGCCACTATACTTATAGGTATATAGTAATGAAATCCATTGACCTTACTTCAATCGCGAAAGTGTGTCATGCTTGCATTGCAAGAGGTTAAAGTTTGGTATCCTGACTTTTTTCTCCTTTTCATAACTAAACAATGAAGTCTTTTAAGAAAAAAATTACAGTTGCGCGACAGCTCGTGAATTTCACACGATTCCCATTCTTTAAACTATTTACCGTGCAAATATACACCTTTTAAAGTCTAATTGATTAGGTGATACTTTTTAAGTAGGCTGAGATACTTATTTTATTGTTAAAAAATGCTCCGTATGTAGGTAAGAAGATTCTATACAAGAAAGGAGGTGGATGAAAGAATATTGGAGGTAACTTGTTAAGATCTTGTTTTACTTTAAAAGTTCAATGTTGTATGTGGGAATTGAACAGTGAACTAAATGTTTTACTACAACTTGTTGCAGAAAAAGTTAGTACTAATCAGATTGTAAATCGATTAGAATTAAAAAACCCAATCAATTTACAAAGTGCAATAGTTGATTGGGGATCTTTATTTATAGGAATTGTTATTTTTTTGCTTTTTTATTTTTTAAACTAAAGCCATATGCAATGCGGATTCCCAATTGGTCAGTGTTATAATCATTAAAACGTTGATATTGCATGCTAATATCAATAAATTTATTTGCAAAACCGATTGAAGGTGACCAAATGAAAGTGTTTCCCATCCCTTTATGAGTACCAAAACCAGCCCCCAACTCTCCTTGGAAGTACAAGTTTCTATTAAAAAATGATTTGAATCCGAGTTTTGCTGGTATTAAACCTAAATCTCCTTCACTACTAAACAAGTGTGTGAAACCAGTAGTCGCTGTAAGAGAAGTTTTTCGAGTTATATCATATTGTAAACGTGCATCTACGCCTAATGCTCCATCAAAATCATTATTAGTTGGTAGTCCACCATTAATACCAAAACCTACTCTAAATCCTTTTGGATAGTATTCTTTCTTCTGTGCAAAAGTAGTACTCGTCGCTAAAATTGCAATTCCTATTAATGTTAAGAGAACATTCTTTTTTACTTTAATCATAGTGCTAAATTTGTTTCGAATTATAATGCAAATAATAAGCCAATCTATAATAAAGAAGTAGATATATAGAGAGACGACAACATGAGGTAAGGAATTGTACCTTGAAAAGGAGTTAGATAATAGTCTCTTTTTCAAAGTGTAATAATTAAGTTTTATTTAATAATGGAGATTGTTACCAAGTGGCTATCTTTGCCAAAAATTTAGAAAATGAACTTATCCATTTATTTTAAAGAGTTTAGATATAATATTCAGCTGGCTTACCCAATTATTTTGGCTATGTTGGGGCATACTGTTGTTGGAGTTATTGATAACATTATGGTTGGAAAAATAGGAGCAACGGAATTGGCGGCTGCATCATTAGCGAATAGTTTTGTGTTTATAGCGATCTCTTTAGGTATTGGATTTTCAACAGCTTTAACACCGTTAGTTGCTCATAGTGATTCTTCTAATGATCATGAAGAAGGAAGAAGAATATTTGTTAATGGGTTGTTTTTATGTACTATAGTTGGAGTTTTTTTATTTTCAATTATCTTTTTTTGTAAACCATTATTGATGTATATGGGGCAACCAGAGGAGGTTACTGCGTTAGCAAAACCTTTCTTGGATATTGTTGCGCTTTCATTGATTCCTATGGTAATGTATCAAGCATATAAGCAGTTTGCAGATGGGAAGTCCCAAACAAAAAATGCAATGTATGCTACTCTGATAGCCAATATAACGAATGTTGTTTGTAATTATTTATTGATTTATGGTGTGTGGATTTTCCCCGAAATGGGAATGATTGGGGCAGCTTATGGAACTTTGATTTCACGTGTTCTTATGTTAGTCTATATGCATTTTGCTTTAACTTCTAAAGATTTGTTTAAACCATTTTTGACTCAAATAAGTTTCAAAGAACTTAAAAAAGAAATGCTCCAAAAGATTACAAGAATTGGAATTCCATCTGGATTAACCAGTTTTTTTGAGGTAGCATTATTCGTTGGAGCAGTTTGGTTGTCGGGGATGATAGGTACTGTTTCCCAGGCGGCTAATCAAATTGCATTGAGTTTAGCTTCCATGACTTTTATGTTTGCTAGTGGATTAAGTGTTGCTGCGATGATTCGTGTTGGGAATCAAAGAGGACTTGGAGATTATAAGAAGCTAAAAATAGTTGCTCGTTCTATTTTATTGATGACCATTTTAATATATACAGTGTTTGCTATTGGATTTGTTGTTTTTCACGAGTATATTCCCATGTTGTTTTTAGATAATAATGATATTGTAAATGCAGAATTAAATAGAGAAGTTATCGCAGTTGCTGGACAATTGTTATTAGTAGCTGCTATTTTTCAAATATCTGATGGTATTCAAGTAGTGACATTGGGGGCATTGAGAGGGCTTCAAGATGTAAATATACCTATGATGATTACATTTGTGTCTTATTGGGTAATTGGATTTCCTACTTCGATTTATTTAGGTTTATATACAGATTTAGGAGCTGTAGGAATTTGGTATGGTTTATTAGCTGGGCTTTCTGCTGCTGCAATTTTTTCTTATCTTCGCTTTCATAAACTTACCGAGAAATTGATACGTAATAATCATTAAACTTATACAATATGGAATTACCAAAATTTGTTTTAGCTGATAATACAGACCATCCAGAAGATATCTTTATTATTCATTTAGATTTTCCTCGATTTATAATCAATTTGGAATCAGAAGAGATCGAGTTTTTAGAAAGTATTGAAGAATCTGAATCTACAGAAATTGAAGCAGAAATGGAATCTTTAATTGAACAAGCAGGAGTATTTTACGATCGTGAGATGGAACGCTATGTTGAAGAAGATGGAGAAGAAGATTAATTTTTCTTTTAAATAAATAAAAAAGAGACAATTAGAAAATCTAATTGTCTCTTTTTTATTTAAAATAGGTTTTTAGAACTAATTGAGCTGCGGCAAATGGAGATATCTCATTTTTTTGAACCGCTTTTTTATTTTTCTCAATAGCCTCAGCTATTGCTGGAGCATTATAGAAATGCATTAATACTTCTTCCTGAATGGTTTCCATCATCCAAAACTGGTTTTGTTCTTGTCTGTTATTTTGGAAAAAATTATTTTCTTTTGTAAGTATAATATATTCTTGAATCATCTCCCATATTTTTAGAATACCTGTCTGTTCAAGAGCACTTGAAGTTCTTACTTCTGGGGGCCATCCAGAATCTTTTTTTGGAAATAAATGTAAAGCCCTTACATATTCTAAACGTGCAAGTTGTGCTTTTTTAATATTTTCACCATCTGCTTTATTAATTACAACGGCATCTGCCATCTCCATAATTCCTCTTTTAATACCTTGTAATTCATCGCCTGCACCAGCAAGGTTTAAGAGAAGAAAAAAATCAACCATACTGTGAACAGCTGTTTCACTTTGCCCAACCCCAACAGTTTCTACTAAAATAATATTGTAACCACATGCTTCACAGAGAATTATAGATTCTCTGGTTTTTCGTGCAACCCCGCCTAGACTATTTCCTGATGCAGAAGGACGTATATAAGCATTGGGGTTTTTGACTAACTCTTCCATTCTGGTTTTATCACCTAAAATACTTCCTTTTGTAATACTACTGCTAGGGTCAATCGCCAAGACTGCAACTTTATTACCTAGAGATGTTAATAGACTACCAAAGGCTTCTATAAATGTACTTTTACCAACTCCTGGAACTCCAGTGATACCAATTCGAATGGATTTATTGGCAAATGGTAGGCAACCTTGGATAATTTGATTTGCTTTATTATGGTGTTCGGGATTTAAACTTTCTACTAAGGTAATACCTTGACTTAGCGCAACTGCATCACCCTTAGTGATTCTAGAAATTAATTCTTCCGCAGTTTGTTTTTGCAATCTTTTCTTTTGTATAGCTGCAATTGCTGACGCATTCGTGCTATTAGGCGGAACTACTCCTTCGTTTTCTTTCAGTGCCGACTTTCTATTGATATTGTCCACGAGTGTTGTGCTTTATAAAGTAAAATTAGCAAAATATGTTGCAAATAAAAATCAATTGAAGTAATAACTAGAACATGTGTTCGGTTTAATTTAGCTAATTTTGTATTTATAGATTATAAGCATGTTTAAAAATTCTAAATCACACCATTCTTTTTTTAAGAAAACCGCTCTTCAAACAAGAGGAAACCTCACTGTTTATCCAATATTATTAGCGATTAGTGTAGCCCATTTATTCAATGATTTACTACAAGCTCTTATACCAGCGGTATATCCCATGCTGAAAGAAAATTATAATTTGAATTTTGCTCAAATTGGAATGATCACTCTTTGTTTTCAAATTTCTTCATCCCTATTACAACCGATTGTAGGAGCATACACAGATAAGAATCCAAAGCCATATTCTCAAATAGTTGGTATGTTTTTTACTCTTTTTGGAATTTTGGCATTAGCATATGCTAAGGATTATTATTGGGTTTTAGTGTCAGTAACTTTAGTAGGTATTGGATCTTCTATTTTTCATCCTGAATCATCTCGAGTGGCCTTCATGGCATCTGGAGGAAAACGAAGTTTAGCTCAGTCAATATTTCAAATTGGAGGAAATGCGGGTACTGCAATGGCTCCTTTATTGGTTGCATGGATTGTTTTACCATCTGGACAACAACATTTATTATGGTTCGTTTTTGTGGTTTTATTAGCTCAATTAGTTTTATATTACATTGGGAGTTGGTATAAGGGTGTTTTGATTTCTAGAAAATTACAACAGAAAAAACCGATTGCGATTCCTAATTTAAGTCAAACTAAAATATCTATGTCAATTGTAATTCTTTTATTACTTATTTTTTCCAAATATTTTTATGTAGCAAGTATTACTAGTTATTTTCAATTTTATACTATGGATAAGTTTGGAATTTCTGAAGTGCAAGCACAGGTGTATTTATTTTACTTTCTATTGGCGGTTGCTTTAGGTACTCTTATTGGTGGCTTTTATGGTGATCGTTTGGGAAGGAAATATATTATCTGGTTTTCTGTTTTGGGTGTAGCACCATTTACTTTGTTGTTACCTTATGCTGATTTAACTTGGACAGCAATACTCGTAGTTATTATAGGGTTTATATTGGCTTCTGCTTTTCCGTCTATCTTGGTTTATGCTCAAGAATTACTTCCAAAAAAGATAGGAATGGTATCGGGCTTGTTCTATGGTTTCGCATTTGGAATGGGAGGAGTAGGTTCTGCGGTTTTAGGTTTATGGGCAGACCAAACTTCAATTGAATATATATATACCGTTTGTTCCTTCTTACCTCTTATAGGGGTCATTGCTTATTTTTTACCAGATATGAAAAAAGTAACTTTTACAAAAGAATAAGTCTATTATCTATGGAATCAGTTTTTTCAAAAATAACACTTGAACATATTGCGGATTTAGTAGATCTACTAGGTAAAGAAAATGTGTGGACAGATAATGAATTACTTTATGAATATGGGAAAGATCAAACAGAAGATTTGGTATTTCCTCCTGCTGTAGTTTTAAAGCCAAGGACCACTTTGGAAGTTTCTAAGATTATGAGTTATGCGTATAAAAACAGCATAGCCGTCGTTGCTGTAGGAGCTAGAACTGGTTTGAGTGGAGGAGTATTGAATGTATGTACTGGAATAGCATTGTCTTTGGAAAGAATGAATAAGATTATTGAGATAGATGAAAATAATTTACAAGTTCGAACACAACCAGGTGTGGTCACTCAAGTATTGCAAGATCAGGTGTTAGAAAAGGGATTGTTTTATCCTGTTGATCCTGCGAGTAGAGGAAGTTGTTTTATAGGAGGAAATATAGCGGAGAATGCAGGAGGAGCACGCGCAGTCAAATATGGTGTTACCAAGGATTATGTGTTGAATTTAGAAGTTGTTTTAGCTGATGGACAAATTATTTGGACTGGTTCAGATACATTAAAAAATGCAACAGGTTATAATTTAACACAATTGATTATTGGAAGTGAAGGAACTTTAGGTATTGTAACCCAGATAGTACTACGTTTAATTCCAAAGAACAATCACGATGTTTTAATGCTTATTCCATTTTATAAAATGGGTGAAGCTGCTGAGGTTGTTTCTACTATTTTTAAAGCTGGAATTATACCAAGTGCTTTGGAGTTTATGGAACGAGAAGCTATAGATTGGGCTATGCGTTTTATGCAGGTTGATGGTGTAAATATAAAAGATGGGATTGAGGCGTTATTGTTGATTGAACTTGATGGTAATTACCTAGAGATATTGATTGAAGAAGCGGAGAAAATAGCTGAATTGGTAGAAGGTTTTAAAATAGATGATATTTTATTTGCTGAATCAGCTGATCAGAAAGAAGTTCTATGGAGATTGCGTAGAAGTGTAGCAGAAGCGGTAAAGTCGAATTCTGTTTTTAAGGAAGAAGATACTGTTGTTCCAAGATATGAGTTGCCAAAATTATTGGTAGGAGTTAAGCAAATTGGGTCTAAATACGGATTTAAAACGGTTTGTTATGGTCATGCTGGAGATGGGAATCTACATATAAATATAATAAAAGAAGGATTGACAGATGAGCAATGGGAAAAAGATGTTCCCAATGGGATTCGTGAAATTTTTGAATTAACTGTTTCGCTTAAGGGAACTATTTCGGGAGAACATGGAATAGGATGGGTTCAAAAAAACTATATGAACTTAGCATTTCAGCCGATTGAGTTAGAACTGATGAAAAAGATTAAAAATGTTTTTGATACGAAGGGAATCTTAAACCCTCATAAGATTTTTCCTGATGATATATCGAATTGAAATATCGGGGGGAGTATATATAAAGGCATTGATTAAATTAGGTGTTAATTACTTCGATAGGCAATTTTGATTTAGAGAATAGTGATTAGTTGATTGAAATATCAGTAAATATAAAAAGTAAAAAAGCCGGCTTTTAAGCCGGCTTTTTTGTGAAGGAATAGTTCCTTATTTTTTTAAATACTTCTTGTATTTGAAATAGGAAAGTGTTCCTAGAATAATAACAAAAGCAACTGAATAGTAAATTACAGAAGGAGTTACAACTTTATCTCCTTGTGCATAAGAGTGTAGTCCTGTTAAGTAGAAGTTTACACCGAAATAAGTCATCATAATTGCATAGAATGCAATTATACTCATAAGATTATAAACCCATGTACCTCTAAAAGCAGGAACAAAACGAGCGTGGATAACAAAAGCATATACCATAATACTCACTAAAGCCCAAGTCTCTTTAGGGTCCCATCCCCAATAACGTCCCCAGCTCTCATTTGCCCATTGACCTCCTAGAAAGTTACCAATAGTAAGTAATACTAAACCTACAGTTAAAGCCATTTCGTTGATATAGGTAATTTCTTTGATATTTAAATCCATTATCTTACGGTTCTTGTCATTCGTGAACAACATAAGAATTAAAGCAACAACACCTAAAATCATACCCAAGGTAAACGGACCGTAAGAAGCAACAATTACAGCAACGTGTATAATTAGCCAATATGAGTTTAGAACTGGTTGTAAATTAGCAATTGATGGGTCCATCCAGTTTTGATGTGCTCCCCAAAGAATCATACCACAAACAAATGCTGTTGAAGCAATGGTTAAGAATGATTTTCTACCAAAATACAATCCGAATAGGGTAGTAGCCCATGCAACGTAAATTACAGATTCGTATGCGTCACTCCAAGGAGCATGTCCTGAAACATACCAACGAACTGCTAATCCTAGAGTGTGAATGATAAAGAGTGTAACTACTAAAGCAGAACATACTTTGATTACTTTATGAATCCATTTAGCAGGTTTAAGAATCTGAATAATTACAGAAACAAACATGACTAAAGCAATCAACATATAATAGCTATACAAAGTCTTGAAAATATTGTATTTATTGTAAAGGATTTCAGACTTAACGCGGTTTTCACTAGGCATTACATCACTACCATATTTTTTCTGATACCCATGTATAGATTCTAAAAATTCATCAGCACTTTTAAAATCTTTAGATTCAATTCCTTTTAGTAAGGAAGTCATGTATAATGGAAGTATGTTTTTGGTATAAGTAGAATCAATACCTGTAATTCCAGCTTCATTCAATTCTGCATAAGATACCCATTTGTCATTTTCATGGTTGGGAATAGGAAAGATCGTAAGTATTCGACCACTTAAAGCAGATAGCATTAAATTGACTTTAGAATCAACATCAATGAAATCTTTTTGAAATTGGTTTTTAATAGCAGCATGATTTGCATCATCTAATACTGGACCGATTTTATAGTTTCCTTTTTCGTCAAAGAAATCTACTACAGCAGCATAACTTGCATCTTTTGGTAAACCAATTGTAGATCTTAAACTGTCATTTCCTCTTTTAAGAAGGATGATAGGTACTTGGTACCAAAGATTTGGAAATTGAGCCATCGATAAAAAGGCTTGGTCTGAATTCAAATCTTTATAGTGGTCTGATTTGTATACTTTTCTCAATAACTCAGAAGAGAAAGTATTGATTGGTTTCATCCTTCCAACACCATCCTGAATAACCAGTTCTCCAAATCGACTTGCGTGTTCTGGAGTAATTTTACTCAACTGTATTAAGGAATCTACCTGCTGTACGGTTGGCATATTATGTTGGTTGTGCTGTGCAAACGTACCTAATGAGAAGAATAGAAGTAAGGCTGTAAGCATACTCGCTTTTTTCTCTTTTATTTTATTCAATTTTCTTCTCAAATCTTCAAATCTTGTATTTCTGTCAAATAATATTGCTAACATACCAATATATAGGAAGGTGTATCCAATATAGGTTATCCAAGTTCCCCAAAAATCGTGATTTACGGAAAGAATAGTTCCTTTTTCATCTTCGTCAAATTGTGCTTGAAAGAATCTATAGCCCTTGTGGTCTAATACGTTATTCATATAGATTCGCGCATCAAAGTCTCCATCAGGATCAAGAACCGTAACCTGACTTTCAAAAGCAGCATAGCTTTTTTCTGTACCAGGATATTTTTCAGCAATAAATTTATTAAGACGCACTTGGAAAGGAGTTTCATAAACTTTACTTCCAAACATCAAAGTGAAATCTAAACCACCAATAGTAATTGATTGAGGAGTTCCCATACGACCAGCTTTTCCTTTTAGAATAAGCTCTTCTTCTTTACCTTGAGAACGTACAGTAACTACTAAAGCATCTTCTGTCATCTTATCTTTGTAGTCACCATTTGAAACGATGTCAATTCTACCTTTTGAAGGTAATTCTGGTAATACAAATTGTGTTACTCCAAGATTGTATAAAGCGCGAAAGTTTAAACTTTGCAAACTATCCTTTATAACATTTCCTGTTGATTGAGTGGCCATGACCATGTAAGAGCCGTCAAAAGGTGTTTCTATTTTAAAGTTATCACCTTCTTTATAGATGTTGATAGCTCCTTCAGTAGGTTTATTGAAAGCGTACAGTATGTTGTGGATATTTGAAACCTTACCTTCCTCAAGGTGATGTTCATGTCGCTCCCCGTCAGAGGATTCAACAAGTTTCAAAAAGTATACTCCATTTGGGTCTTCTACAACTGCTTCTGTAGCTCCCATAATGAATTCTTTATACTCCACTTCGAAGGGAATTCCGTTAAATTCTTTCTTCATTTTAAAATGATTGTCAGTTGCAGCTGACATCAGTTTTGAAGATTCGAACGTTCGACGTCTCATTTCGCCCTCATATTCTCCATCTGCCATAACTGTTAGGTATGTACGATCTGAAAAGATATGGCTAGAACTTTCACCTTCTCTAATAGGCATCATTCCTTCAAAACTGATATATCGAGTTGTAAAGGCGCCAATCATAATTAATATAAAAGACAAGTGCAACAGAAGTGTAGCCCACTTTTCTTTTTTATGAAGGGAATATTTCTTTATGTTTCCAATGAAATTTAGAACAAAAAAGAACATTATGGCTTCAAACCATTTTGCATTGTAGATTAAAATTCGAGCAGTGTCTGTATTATATCTGTCTTCGATAAAGGTACCTATTGCTAGAGCAGCAGCATACACAATAAAAAGAACGGCCATCAATCTTGAAGATGAAAAGAAGGCGATTATTTTTTTGTCCATGAGTAGAGTGTTGTTTGAGATTTAATAATTCCAACAAAAATAGGGAAATTGACCTCTTTTCTTGCATATTTAACTTATTATTTGGTATTGAATATATTTGTTTTTTTATGTGCAAAAAACTTTACATTTGCAATGACTTTTAAAGAACCCCATACGTTCTATAAAGTGGTTCAATTTTGTATGGAAATAAATGTACAACTATGCCAAAAATCTCTTTAAAAGGGCAAAACATGCCCGAATCACCTATTAGAAAATTGGTTCCTTATGCAGATATTGCAAAAAAGAAAGGAAATCACGTTTATCATTTAAATATCGGTCAACCAGATATAAAAACACCTGAGGTAGCTTTACAAGCAGTCAAAGATGCGGATATCACAGTGTTAGAATATAGTCATTCTGCCGGTTTTGAGAGTTATAGAAAAAAACTTGCGACATATTATCAAAAACATCAATTAGATGTAAATGTAGAGGATATTATCATTACTACTGGAGGTTCAGAAGCCCTAATGTTTGCTTTGGGTAGTACTTTGGATCCAGGAGATGAGGTTATTATTCCAGAACCTTTTTACGCTAATTACAATGGATTCTCTATTGCTAATGGAGTAAATATTGTTCCTGTAATGTCTACTTTGGAAGAAGGTTTTGCACTTCCCAAAATTGCTGATTTTGAAAAACAAATCACTTCTAAAACAAAAGCAATTTTAATTTGTAATCCAGGTAATCCAACAGGGTATTTGTATTCAGAAGAAGAAATGAATCAATTAGCTGATTTAGTTATTAAGCATGATTTATTCTTAATTGCTGATGAAGTTTATCGCGAATTTGCTTATGATGGATATAAACATATCTCTGTGATGAGTATGCCTAAATTAGCTGAGTATGCTATTATGGTAGATTCTGTTTCTAAACGTTACAGTATGTGTGGTGCTCGTATTGGATGTGTAGTTTCTAAAAACAAAGCTTTTATGACAGCAGCAATGAAATTTGCACAGGCTCGTTTAAGCCCTCCTACATTTGCTCAAATTGCTTCTGAAGCAGCATTAGATACTCCTCAAAGTTATTTTGATGAGGTTATTGAAGAGTATAAGGAAAGACGTGATGTTTTTATTGCAGCATTAAGAGAGATAGAAGGATTAGAAGTTAGTATGCCTAATGGTTCTTTTTATTGCGTTGCTAAATTCCCAGTAAAAAATGCTGATGATTTTGCTAAGTGGTTGTTAGAATCTTATGATTTTAATGGAGAAACTGTAATGATTGCGCCTGCAGCAGGATTTTATTCTACACCTGGTGTTGGATTGAATGAAGCTCGTATGGCTTATGTTCTTAAAAAAGAAGATTTGATTCGTTCAGCTCAAATTTTAAAAGAAGCATTGAAAGTGTATAAGACGGTTGAGAAATAGCAGGAATGTTATTTTATCTATATAATCAAAAAAGGCTGTCACACGACAGCCTTTTTTATTGTTATAATTTTACTTCGAAAAAAAAGCCTAAACAAAATACGCCAATACCACCCCGATGATTATAGAAATCAATTTGGCTAAATTAAAACGATGACCTTCACTACTTTCAAATATGATAGTTGAAGAAATATGAAACAGTATCCCTACAACAATGGCTGATATTTCTGTGTAATAATTTTTTAGAAATCCTATATTGTCAGATAAAAGAGTACCCAATGGAGTCATAAATGCAAAAGCAATCATGAAAAAGAAAATCCATTTCTTATTCATTTCCGCATTGATAAAAAAAGAAGTTAATATAACGGCTATTGGAAGATGGTGTATTGCTATGCCAAAGGCTAAGTCCGAGTGTTGACTAATTGGCATTCCTTCTAGAAAAGCATGTAAGCATAAACTAAAGAATAGCAACCATGGTATTTTATTCATTTTTCCATGGGAATGTACATGTCCATGTTCTGCACCTTTAGAAAAGTATTCTAAGATGATTTGAAAGACAATTCCTGCCATGATAAAGAATCCGATATTTGATTTGTTATGTACATGTTGATGGCTATCACCTATTTGATCATGGGCTCCTTGAAGAGCTTCAAATTGATAGACATCTGGTAATAAATGAGTCACCGTTATGGTTAGTAAAAATGAACCGCTAAAGGCTAAAAGCAACTTTAGATTTCGTGGGTTTTTCGGTTCTATGAATATAGCAATAAGATAGCCTATTACAACCGAAAGTAATGGTAGTGCGTATATCATTTTATTTTATTTAAATATCATAATGAGTCTGTCTGATTCCCCTTTATGGAATTTGTGCAATTTATAATCGCCAAAAACATCTAATAGATAAATATCATTTTCCTCCATCATTTTTTCAAAATCCTCCAAACGTAAAGCTCTTACATGTTCTGTGTATTGGTGTTGCTTGCCATCGGCTAAAAAAGAAATATCTTTAATGATAAAACCGCTTTCATATCGTCTTTTCATATAAAAGTCAATACCATCTACCGTTTTCACTTCTTCAGCTACTAGGTTGGCAATAACTTTATCAACATTCATGAAATCTATAACTGCAAAACCTGTTTCGTTTAAGCTCTCTTGGATTGCTTTTAGAGTTTTGGTATTGTCATTAGGATCAGAGAAGTATCCAAAACTTGTAAAAAGATTAAAGATAGCGTCGTATTTTTGATCCATAGGCTCCCTCATATCATGAATCTGGAAGTGTAATGTCTCTTTCTCTTTTGTTTTGGCATATTGTATGCTATTTGGAGAAAGGTCTACTCCGGTAACATCATAACCTAAAGAAGATAAGTAAACTGCGTGTCTTCCTCTTCCACAAGCTAAGTCTAAAATTTTAGCATCCTCAGGTAAATTAAGGTATTCAGAGAGATTATCTATTAAAAGTTGAGCTTCTTCATAATCACGATCTTTGTATAAGGTGTGGTAATAACTAGTGTCAAACCACGAGGCATACCAACTTGAATTTTCTTTTTGCATTGTTTTCTTTATAATACTTTTATAGCCTACAAATTTACTTTATTTTTGTCGATTAATTTGTACAAATAATACCCAATCACAACTACCTATGGATAATTTTAAGATGATCGCCAAAACCTTTTTTGGATTTGAAGAAACACTAGCAAAAGAGCTACAACTATTAGGAGCGACCCATGTTAGGCAAGGTGTTCGTATGGTTAGCTTTGAAGGGGATAAAGGTTTTATGTATAAGGCGAATATAGCTTTGAGAACTGCTTTAAAGATTTTGAAACCTATTAGTGAATTTGCTGTTTATAATGAAGCTAATTTATATAGAGGTATTCAAAGTATTGATTGGTCTGAATATATTGGTGTAAATCAAACTTTTGTGATAGACGCAACAGTACACTCTGATTTGTTTAATCACTCACAATTTGTAGCATTAAAAGCGAAAGATGCAATCGTTGATCAATTTAGAAATAATGGTGGTCAACGTCCGAGTATAGATAAAGATTTCCCAGATCTACGTATTAATGTACATATCCAAAAAGATATGTGCTCTGTGTCTTTAGATTCTTCTGGGAATTCTCTTCATCATAGAGGATATAGAACCGCAACAAACATTGCACCTATTAATGAAGTATTAGCAGCAGGAATGTTATTAATGTCAGGTTGGGATGGAAGGACAGATTTTATGGATCCGATGTGTGGTAGTGGAACATTATTGATAGAAGCTGCTATGATTGCTTGTAATATTCCTGCTAACATTAATAGAAAAGAGTTTGCTTTTGAGAAATGGAAAGATTGGGATGCTGATTTGTTCGAAAAAATAGAAGAGTCATTAATGAAGAAGATACGTGAATTTCACTATACTATTAAAGGATATGACAAGGCTCCTTCCGCTGTAATGAAAGCTAAGGATAATGTTAAGAATGCAAATTTAGAAGAGTATATTAAGATTGAAAACACAAGCTTTTTCGATACTCAGAAAGAAACAGAAGGTCCATTGCATATGGTGTTTAATCCACCATATGGAGAGCGTTTGGATATTCAAATGGAGCGTTTTTATAGAGAAATTGGCGATACATTAAAACAAGGTTATCCAGGAACGGAAGCGTGGTTTATAACGGCAAACCTAGAAGCTTTGAAATTTGTTGGACTGAAACCTTCTAAAAGGATAAAATTGTTTAATGGTAAGTTGGAAACTAGATTTGTGAAGTATGAAATGTATGAAGGAAGTAAAAAAGCTAAGTTTCAAACTGAAATAAATTAAAAAAACATGAAGGCTCAAACAAAAAGTTCTGTTTATATGTTCATTAGTTTTGCTACGATATTTTTAATTACTCGTTTTTTACTTGGTAAATTTACAGAATTATCATGGATATGGTTGCCAATAATAAGTGCTGGTATAGCAGTGTTTTTAGCTCCTCAATTTAAAGTGGTTCAGACTAAAGATGGCGAGAAAATATTAATGCGTTGGATTTTTATAAAAGGAGTTAAGACATTGAAATAGGAAAAATCGCTTTGAGTATGAAATTCTAACTTAAAAAATAAAATAATATATTATTAAAGGCTATTTCAAAATTAATGAAATAGCTTTTTTTATTTGAATTAATCGAATTCTTTGCTGTCGGATAAAATACTTTGTTATCCATTTTTAGATAGGAGTATCTTTATGAAAAGAGGAGTGCTAGTGTTTGGTACTCCATTAATGATCACTTAAAATCCCCTGTTTTTTAAATCAAATTTCAATATGTGATTGTATTTACTTCTTTTGTTATAACGTAACAGAAATGTGTTTGCGTATTGATTTATCTAAAATCTATCTATATCCTATCTATACTCCATCTATAAAAAAGGGCGATTCTATAGATGGAGTATAGATACACTATAGATGCACTATAGATACACCCCAAAAAAAAGTATACGTTCAATCTTGAATATTGAACTCCTTTTGAGCTTTTTAGTTGTCTAAATATAAGATTGGAATATTTCTAGGATAGTGTCTTCAAAGTTGTGTATTAGTACAAGATTATAAAAAACAAGTAGAGCTTGTTATTGAGATTTATATAATTATGATTTTTAACTACACTGTTAGGTGTTAAATACTATCTTCTTGCTCAACTAACTCTGTGTAAATTTTTTTCATACCATCACTTGCTCCCAATGATATAGATTTAATATGCTTACTAAAGGAACTAGTGCTTGCAGGTTTTGGATCTATATAATAGATGATAGCATTGCTTTTGGCATAATCAATTAAGGATGCTGCTGGATAAACCTGTAGAGAAGTTCCAATTATGATTATAATATCTGCTTTTTCAACGATAGGGATAGCTCTTTCTAGTTCAGGAACCATTTCCCCAAACCAAACGATATGAGGCCTTAGGGTATGACCTAATTCGTTAAGGTCAGTGCTTTTTAGATCCTGTCTCCAATTTTGTATTAAATTCTCATCTTGTTCACTTCGTACTTTCAACAATTCGCCATGTAAATGAAGGACTTCTCTGCTTCCTGCCCGTTCATGTAAATCATCGACATTTTGTGTTATGATATGAACTTTAAAATGGTTTTGCAATTCAGCTATAATGAGATGTCCTTCGTTGGGAGTAACTGTCAATAATTGTCGTCTTCTTTGATTATAGAAATCTAAAACCAATTCTTTGTTTTTATGCCACCCTTCTGGAGAAGCAACCTCCATTACATCGTGTCCTTCCCATAATCCATCGGTATCTCTGAAGGTTTTTATGCCACTTTCGGCACTCATTCCAGCTCCAGATAATACTACTAATTGCTTTTCCATAATATTGTTAACTTTGTCGATTCTTAAAACTTAAATATAAGATGAATAATTTGAAAAAGCTATTTAGCGATATTGGATATTTAGAGTACGTAGAGGGCTTTTTGACAGAAAGTAGGAAGCAACGGTTTTTAGAGATTTTAAACAATCGTACAAAGCACTTTACTGTGGTGATGGAAGATGTGTATCAATTACACAACACTAGTGCTGTTATGAGGAGTTGTGAAGTGTTTGGAGTACAAGACTTATGTGTTATAGAACAAAAGTTTGGAAAAAAGATAGATAAGGAAATTGCATTAGGAGCAGAGAAATGGGTGGATATTCATCGTTATAATAGCAATCAGAATTGTATAGATGATTTGAGGTCTAAAGGATATAGAATAGTCGCTACTACGCCGCACGTAAAAGCAAATTATCTTGAAGATTTTGATATTACGGAACCTGCTGCTATTTTTTTTGGAACCGAAAAATCAGGCTTGTCGGAAGATATTATGGAGCAAGCGGATGCATTTATAAAAATACCAATGGTAGGTTTTACAGAGAGTTTGAATATTTCAGTATCTGCTGCTATTACTATACAAAATTTGACTACTCGCTTACGAAACTCATCTGTTGATTGGAAATTGAAAGACGAGGAGTTAATCGAAAAACGCATTGATTGGGGAAGAAAATCTATAAAAGATATTGATTTTGTTACGGAGCGCTATTTTGAAGCAAAAAACAAATAAATACTTATGTTAAAGGGTGTCAATAAGTTTTCTCTTTTGGTTTCCTAGCGTTTTGAAATGAGTAGGAGTTAATCCTGTTACTTTTTTAAATTGTTTGCTTAAGTGTGCTACACTACTGTAGTTTAACATAAAAGAGATTTCTTTGATTGTAAGTTCATCATAAACTAACAGCTCTTTTACACGTTCAATTTTTAGGTTTATATAATATTGTTCTAGGGTAGTGTGTTCAATTTGACTGAATAATTGACTCAATTGATTGTAGTCAACTTGTGTTCTTTTTGTTAAGTAATCAGATAAAGTTAGTTTTAAGAAGGAATTCTCATTTTGAACCAAATGGATGAGAATGTTTTTTGTTTTTGAAACCAATTGGTAACGTTTGTTATCCAATAGCTCGAAACCAAATTCAATTAGTTTCTTATCTATGATTCCTATTTCGGTATTAGTTAATTCATTCGGAAAGGTAACCTCTCCTAATCGTACTTGTATATCGTTATGTCCTAAGATATTTAGTTGTTCTTCAACTACCATCTTACAACGAGGGCAAACCATATTCTTTATATGTAAAATCATAAAAACGACATTAATAGTCAAATATACGCAATTTGAATAGTAATGTCGTTTTTGAATATTATGGTTTTCTACAAAAAAAAACTTCTTTGTCTTGTTATAAATAAAGTGTTTTAAGCTTTTTGTTCGTAATCATAATTAACCATCCAGTTGGTTCCGAATGTGTCAGTAAACATTCCAAATAAAGCTCCCCAAAATGTTTTTTGTAATGGCATTGTTATTTTCCCTCCTTTTGAAAGTCCATTGAAAAGATTGTGAGCTTCTTCTTCAGAGGCTGCATTTATTGAAATGGAAATATTACTACAAACAGGTGTTTCACTTTTCTCCATAGTATCACTTCCCATTAAATGGATTTCTCCATTAATGGGTAAACTAACATGCATTATTTTATTACCCTGCTCTTCAGTTAGAGTTTCTTCAGAAGGCATATCTTTAAATCTCCCCATAAAAGTAAATTCACCACCAAAAACAGATTGATAAAATAGGAAAGCTTCTTCGCAGTTTCCATTAAAGTTTAAATACGGACTAATTGTTGCCATAAAATATAATTTTTTGTTTGGTTATTTTTTAAAAATACATTTTTATACCGGTGTTTGCAAAAAATAGGACATGCTATTTTTGGATGTAAGTTTCTGACGTGTAGTGTTTTATTTGTTTTTTATAACTCAACGAAACGTGTTGTTTGTTATTGAAGGATTGTGGATGTAGTTATTGTGAAATTTAGGTTATTTATTTATTCAAAAACCACTTTGTTTTCTACTAAAAGAAAGAAAATCGATTAAGATTTAGTATTTTTGCGCAAAATAAAGAAACCTTATTTCATGTATAAAAGTCTCATAAAACCGTTGTTTTTTAAGTTTGATCCTGAAGATGTTCATCACTTTACATTTTCATCATTGAAGTTTATAAATAAGATACCTGGAATTTCATCATTAATCCGTAGTCAGTGTCAAGTTGTTGATAGTAGATTAGAGCGAGAAGTCTTTGGATTGAAATTTAAAAATCCAGTTGGATTAGCAGCTGGTTTGGATAAAGATGCTAATCTATATGAAGAGTTAGAAAATTTTGGATTTGGTTTTATAGAGATAGGAACTGTTACTCCAAAACCACAAGAAGGAAATCCTAAAAAGCGTTTGTTTAGGTTGAAAGATGATCAAGGTATTATCAATAGAATGGGGTTTAATAACGGAGGAGTAGAACAAGCAGTAGAACGTTTAAAAAAGAATAAGGGAACTCTTATTGGAGGTAATATAGGTAAAAACAAAGTTACTCCTAATGAAGAAGCTATTTCGGACTATGAAATTTGTTTTGAAATCTTATTTGATTTTGTGGATTATTTTGTGGTCAATGTAAGTTCTCCAAACACACCGAATCTAAGAGCTTTACAGGATAAAGAACCTTTGAAAGATCTTTTGAATGCTTTGCAGAGTAAGAATAAAGCAAAGTTAAACCCTAAACCGATTTTACTAAAAATAGCTCCTGATTTGACAGATGATCAATTAATGGATATAATTGAGATAGTTGAAGAAACTAAAATTGCGGGTGTGATTGCTACCAATACTACTATCAGTAGAGAAAACTTGAAATCACCTGAGCAAGTAGAAATGGGAGGTTTAAGTGGAAAGCCATTAACAAAGAGAAGTACAGAGGTTATTCGATTTTTAACACAGAAAAGTAATAATGCTTTTCCTGTAATTGGAGTTGGTGGAATTCACACTGTTGAAGATGCTCTAGAAAAACTAGAAGCAGGAGCAAGCTTAATTCAGCTCTATACTGGATTTATTTATGAAGGACCAAGTTTGATTAAAGATATCAATAAAGCGTTATTAGTGAGAAGTAAATAAATATGAGCACAGAGGTATTATATGCATTTTTTGCTACTTGTCTCTTGCTTATATTAACTCCAGGACCTGATTTAATTTTTGTTATTTCTCAAAGTATCACAAGAGGACGTAAATTAGGTTTTGCAGTAGCTTTAGGACAGGTAGGTGGTCTTGTTTTTCATCTATCATTATTTGCATTTGGGGTATCTGCTTTAATTGTAAGTTCTGATTGGATATATAAAGGAATCAAGATATTGGGAGGAGTCTATTTATTGTGGTTGGCTTATAGTGCCTATACATCAGAAACGAAAATTAAACTTAATGAGGTTGAAATTACCTCTAGTTCATTTGGAAGTTTTATGTGGAAAGGACTGTTGATGAACGTTTTGAATCCTAAGGTAATGCTATTTTTCTTAGCTTTATTTCCTGGATTTATTAGTGAACAAGCTGGTAATGTAAAAGAGCAAATTTTTATATTAGGATTGATATTCACAGTTCTAACTCTTATTGTTTTTTCTATAATTTGTGGAGTTGCAGCTAGATTTACAGATGTTTTAAGCAATAACAGAGTTTTTAGTTTAATAATTAAGTGGATGCAAGTTATTCTCTTTACAGTTTTGGGGCTTTACATCTTGTTATAGTCTTTCGAAGGAACTTTCATCTATTTTTTCTTGTCCTAGTAGAAAATCAAAAGTGACTAGTATAATATTCATTCTGCTAGAAATTCCATTTTTGAAGTTTTACTTTTTGTTATGATGAATTCTTTTTGATTTCCTTTGTTGGGTATTATAATTAGTGAAACAACTTAAAGGATTAAAAAACAACGTGTTTTTATTTTAGATGTTAAATAATGTAATAACATACAGACGGTCTTTCTTAATATAGATTAAGTGTGCTCCTGAAATTTATATTGTAATTTTAATATATAATTAAAAAAGATACAGTTATGGAATTAGGAATAAGCATGTTCGGTGATTTACGTTGGGATGAAGCAAATAGAAACTATCAGTCATCTGGAAAAAGGATGAAAGAGTTACTAGAAGAAATCAAATTGATGGATGAAGTGGGAGTTGATGTTTTCGGTATTGGTGAACATCATAGACCAGATTATGTTATTTCAGTTCCAGAAATTTTATTAGCAGCAGCTGCATCCGTAACTAAACAAATTAAATTGACTAGTGCGGTTAGTGTTTTAAGTTCCAGCGATCCGGTACGTATATTTCAATCATTTTCTTCAATTGGTTTATTATCAGAAGGAAGGTCTGAAATAACTGTGGGGAGAGGGAGTTTTATTGAATCTTTTCCTTTATTTGGATTTTCATTAGAAGATTATGAAGAGCTTTTTACAGAAAAGTTAGAACTTTTATTAAAGTTGGTAAATACGAAAGAGTCGTTTAGTTGGAATGGTAAGCATCGTGCTTCTTTTGTAGACCAAGAAGTTTATCCACAGCCTGAAATGCCTTTAGACGTTTGGATTGCGGCTGGAGGGACACCTGCTTCTGTTATTCGTGCTGCCACATTAGGTTTGCCTTTAATATTTGCTATAATTGGAGGAATGCCAGCTCAGTATAAACCTTATTTTGATTTATATAAAGAAGAATATATAAAGGCAGGTCACGACTTAAGCAAGATGCAAATAGGTACTCATTCCCATGGGCTGCTGGGAGTAGATGGAAAAGTATTGTCTAATGATTATTTTCCTTTGTATAAACAACAAATGGATCATATTGGAGCATCTAGGGGCTGGCAACCGTATACCCATGAACAATTTGAAGGAGGTAGAGGTAAGGAAGGTGCCTTATTTATTGGTGATGCGACTGAAGTTGTAGATAAGATTTTGTATCATCAAGAAATGTTTGGATTAACAAGATGGATGATGCATATGGATTTGGGAGCTCCTAGTCATAGTACAATAATGAAGTCTATCGAATTGTTTGGAGATAAAGTTATTCCGGCTGTAAAGAAAGCAATGGTTTAAATAAGTTTTTATCAGTTTAGGAACTTATGGTTGCTTTTAGATAGTATTTCTTAAAATAAAAAACGACCTTAAACATGGAGTTTAAGGTCGTTTTTTATATAAATAAGAATATGATTACAATAAAGTAGCTCTTAATTCTTCTGCTGACTTAGGAGATAGATATCCTAATGGAATGTCAAAAACAGTTTTTGCACCAATTTGACCTTCCTTCGACATTTTTGAAATAGCTCGAGCATAAGCTACTAATACACTAGAAGTGAATTCCGGATTACTTTCTAGTTCTAGACTGAATTCAATTTTTTGTTTTGAACCACTAGCTGATGTGCCTGAACGAAATACAATCCCTCCATGTGGCATTTTAGAGTGATTTTTAAGAAGTTCTTCTTCTGAAATAAAGTGAACTGTAGTTTGATATTCTGCAAAGTAATGAGGCATCGTTTTGATAGTAGTTTCAATTTCGACAATGTCAGCTCCTTCTTCTGCTACTATATAACAAATTCGTTGGTGTTTTTCTGCAGTTTCTAATTTAGGATTAGAACCAGAACGAACTTGCTCTAATGCATCTTCTAATGGAATAGTATATTGAACGCCATTTTTAACTCCAACTACTCGTCTAACAGCATCTGAATGGCCTTGACTTAATCCTTTCCCCCAAAAAGTATAATCCTCTCCCTGAGGTAAGACACATTGACCTAAAAGTCTGGCCATAGAAAATAATCCAGGATCCCAGCCAGTTGAAATTAAACTCAAAGTTTTATTTTCAGTACTTGAACGGTTTACTTCATCAAAATAAGCAGGAATCTTTGCATGTGTGTCAAAACTATCTACTGTGTGGAAATGCTTTGAAATTTGAATCACTTGTTCTGGTAGGTCTTTTGAAGAACCACCACATAATATCATCACATCTATAAGACCCTTAAAATTTTCAATTTCAGAGAGGTTATAAACTGTAGCCTTAGAATTAATAGATTCAGGAGAGCGACGCGTAAAGACAGCCGTCAATTCCATGTCTGTATTTTGAGAAATTGCCATTTCAACTCCTTTTCCTAGATTTCCATAGCCTACGATTCCTATTTTTATCATTTTGTTTGATGTATTGGTCATTATTATTTTTCACAATTATTTTTGACGAAGTGTAATAGCTCCTTGTCAACTTTAGGTGCAAAATTAGTTAAAACTTTTAAATGAAAGTATGAATTAGATATGTATGTAGATGTTACTTTTTTTGATTGTAGTATATTTGAAAGTGCATATCAGAACAATTAAAATGTAGTTGTGTATAGTGACTAATATTAAGAGTTATGTATTTGTTTTGTTCTTTATATGTCGGATTTAACTAACCAACTAAAATTGATAATTATGATTACTTCATCTATTAAAATCAATGCGAGTGCTGAAAAAATTTGGCAAGCTTTGACTCAAAAGGATAAAATGAAAGAATGGTATTTTGATATACCTGATTTTGAACTCAAAGAGGGGGCGGAGTTTAATTTTTATGAACCAGGGGATGCGAGACTTTTTCATCATAAATGTGTTATAAAAGAAATAGTACCTAATAAAAAGTTTTCACATACATGGACACATCCAGAACATAGTAAAGGAGAAAGTACAGTTACTTGGACTTTAGATGAACAAGAAAACGGAACTTTGGTGACTTTAACTCATTCTGGTATTGAAAGTTTTGTAGATGCTGGACCTGATTTTGCACCAGAAAATTACCAGATGGGATGGGATGGTTTTATGTTTATTCTTAAAAATTATTGCTACGGAATTAAACCTAGAATTTATACTATTGATATTAATGCTAATGCGGAACGTGTTTGGAGTGCTTTGTTTGATTTGGATAATTACAAAGAATGGACATCCGTTTTTTGTCCTGGTTCATACTATGAAGGAAAATTAGAGATAGGGAGTAAGATTCTTTTTTTGAATCCTAACGGTTCAGGAATGTTTTCTAACGTACATTATATGATTTACCCTAAGGATTTAATTTTTCAACATGAGGGAGAGGTTATGGATTTTAAAGAACAGCCATTGACTGATGAAGTAGAAAAGTGGAGTGGTTCCTTTGAAAGGTATTCTCTAAAAGAAACAAAGAATGGTACGAAATTAATTGCTGAGGTAGATCTGACAGAGGAACACAAGGATTATTTTGATGAACATTTTCCAAAAGGTCTAAAAATAGTGAAAGAGTTGGCAGAGAAATAAAGACCGTTGATAAATTAACCAAAACAATAAAGTTAAAAAATTTTAATGATAGATATTATAACGGACATTTTTCCTATATCAAAAGATGCACAGGACCAACTAATGAATTTGATGGAAGAAAAGCATTTTGAGAAAGGTACACTTTTGATGAAAGCAAATCGTCTAGAGAAACATATATACTTAATTAAAAAGGGAATTGTTCGCGCATATTCTGACCACCAAGATGGAGAGATTACATTTTGGTTTGGAGAGGAAGGGAGCGCTGTTTTGTCTATGAAAAGTTATGTTGAAAATAAAAAAAGCTATGAGAATATAGAGTTGTTGGAGGCTGGTATTCTCTATGAAATTTCTATAGATCAATTACAGCTATTGTTTGAAAAAAATATAGAGGTAGCCAATTGGGGAAGAAAGTTAGCGGAAAGAGAACTTTTAAAGTTAGAAACTCGAATGATTTCACGGGAATTACTTTCTGCAAGACTACGATATGAAGAAATACTAACACATTGTCCAAGTTTAATAAAACGCGTGTCGTTAAAATATATAGCCTCTTACTTAGGAATTACTCCAGTTAGTCTAAGTAGAATCAGAAAAGAGATTTAGAGAATTACTTATCTTATGATAATTTTATTAGAGTTTCAAAGGGGTAATTTTGCATCACAAATTGTACAAATCACTTTTGAAACTCTTTTTTATTTAGTAAGAGTAGATATTGCAATTGTGGTGTATAGAAAATAATCATCTTAATTTATTGAACGATGGCTTTAACTACAGGAACTACCTTAAAAGAAATTTTGAATACTAAAACTATAATTCGACTATTATTAATCTGGGTGGCTGTTGGAGTTATCAGTATTTTTAAAAATAATGTATTAGGTAGTGGTCTCACTCCACTAATCGGAGGCTTAGTTTTTTTATTATTGCTAATCACTATTGTTGGCGCTTCGTTTGGAGTTGTCAAAGAAGCAGATGCTTTAGCTAACAAACTTGGTGAACCATACGGGACTTTAATATTAACCCTTTCGATTGTTTGTATAGAAGTAATTCTAATAACTGCAGTTTTATTAGGTCCAGGAGAATTTCCGACAATTGGAAAAGACTCTATCTTCTCTGTTATGATGATTATTATGAATTTAGTGATGGGGATTTGTCTCTTATCGGGTGGTTTAAAATATGGAGAGCAAGAATACAATGCACCAGGAGCATTATCATATTTGTCGATGATATTCTTATTAGGTGGAATTTCAATGATACTACCGAACTTTATAATAGGAGCAGGCGAGGGGGCTTTTACCAATTTTCAGGCTATGTTTATCTCGGGAGCTATTGCTGTTGTGTATGCTGTTTTTTTAAAATTCCAAATGAAAGAATACAGTTATATGTATGTACAACCGTGTTTGGGAGCAATGGAGATTTTATTTAAAAGAGCTGATGTAAATACAGATTCACCTATAAAATTATCTACCCCCAAAGCGGGTTTAGATAAAGAAACAATCGTTCGAACGTTGGTTTTATTAGCTTGCATTTTGCCTATTATTATATTGTCAAGTCCTATGGCAACTGTTGTTAATTATGGAATTGAAGTGTCAAATTTACCTCTTCAACTGGGGGGGGTATTAATAGCAATTATTGTATTTACACCTGAATCGATTACAGCAATAAAGGCTGCTATGAACAATGAATTACAACGAGCTGTTAATTTATGCCACGGAGCATTTGTTTCTACAGTTGGATTAACAGTTCCTGCGGTGTTAATCGCTGGGTTAATAACTGGTAAAACAGTATTGTTTGGTATGTCAAACACCGAAATGGCACTGTTTTTTATTACTTTTATTTTAAGCTTATTGTCATTTCTAGGAAAGAGAACGACTCCTGTTTTAGGGGTTATGCACTTAATGCTTTTTGCTGTCTTTTTATTGTTGATTTTCAACCCATAATAGTTGTTTTTTTTTTGAAAATATCATAGATAGTAAATTGCAATAAAAAAACACTATTTTTTTTATTGTTTTGTTTTTGAACTATATTGGTGAAACAGAGTTTTAATATGCATGCTTGCAATAGTGCTTAGTTGTATTATCTTGTGTTTTATAATTTAGTATATTGAGTTTAATAATGAAAGTATTAGATACAACCATTACATGTTATAATAATTAAAATGGATAAAAAGCAATACAAAGCTGTATTTATTGATATAGATGATACTCTACTGGATTTTAAAAAATGTAGTCAAAAAGCTTTAGAAGAGAGTTGTAAAAGCATTGGAATAAAATATTCATCCGAATTATATGAATATTTTCATAAAGTAGATAAAGCACTTTGGGATAGGCAAAAGTTAGGAGAGATAAAGGTAGAACAAGTTTTGCAAATGCGTTTTGAAACATTGTGTAATTCTTTTGTTGAAAAAGTAGATCCTTCTTTATTTAATAAAAAATTTCAAGAAAGTTTAGCCAAGACAGCTGTTTTAATAGATGGAGCAGAGGAAATATTACATTACTTAAGTTTGAAATACAAGCTGTTTGCCGCATCAAATGGTATTTTAGATATGCAAACCTCACGACTTAAACTATCTGGATTATATGGCTATTTTAATAAATTATTTGTCTCGGATGTTATCGGCTTTGAGAAACCAGATAGGAGGTTTTTTATTCATTGCTTAAAAAAGAGTAATTATAAGTCTAGGGAGGTTCTTTTTATAGGAGATAGTTGGGAAGCAGATGTTGAAGGAGCAATGCAAGTAGGAATTGATAGTTGTTGGTTTTCAAAAGTTCAAAAGGAAAGTAAAGAGATAAATAAGCCTCTATATCAAATAGAAGAGTTAATTGAGTTACAAGAATTAGTGTAGTTTTAAAAGAAGATATAAAGATGAGAAGGATTCAAGAAATGAGGTGGATGATAACGTTGATTATGAGTACGTTTGTTTTTACAAACTGTCAATCTTCACAAAATAATAATCTGGAAATAGAACAACGTATGAGTGAACAGAGTATTTTTAATGCAATAGATTTAAACGATATAAAGGAGGTGGGACGTTTGCTTTCATTAGGGATTGATTTAGAGCAAACGAACGCGGAAGGACAAACTCCTCTATTGTTTGCAACTTATTTAAAAAGGAATGAGATCGCATTGCTTTTGATGAAAGCAGGAGCAAATGTCAATGCACAGGATAAAATTTTAAATAGTCCATTTTTATATGCTGGAGCAGATGGGAACTTAGAAATAGTAAAAGAAGCATTAAAACACGGAGCTGACTATAACGTTTTTAATAGATATGGAGGAACCGCTTTAATACCAGCAGCAGAAAAGGGGCATCTCGAAATGGTTCGATTGTTAGTAAATACTCCAGATTTTCCAATCGATCATGTAAATCGATTGGGATGGACAGCAATTATGGAAGCAGTGGTACTAAGCGATGGAGGTCCTATTCACATTAAAATAGTAAAAAGCTTGATTGAGGGGGGAGTAGATGTAAATATTCCAGATTCAAAAGGAGTCACTGCTTTGTCTCATGCTCGAATTAGGGGATTCCTGGAGATTGTATTGTTATTAGAAAAAGCAGGTGGTCATGTTTGAAAACTTTAATAAATAAAACACACCTAAACTGAAAAACTGATGTAGCTTATGAAAACAATTTTCGATTTTAAAGAATATTATGAATTGGAAAACGATTCGTGTAAGTTGATTCCCTTAGAAATAAATCACTACCAATATTTATTGGATTTTGCATTACATGAACCTGAATTGTGGAAGTATTCTTTGCAACAAGCAGGGGGGGCAGAAAATATGAAACGCTATATAGAAGATGCAATAGAGTCTCGTAAAAATGGAAAGTCCTATTCCTTTATCATATATGATAAGGTAAAAGAGTCTTATGCAGGTTGCACCCGGTTATATGATGTCGATTTAAATAGCGATAATACTTCTTTAGGATATACTTGGTATGGAAAGGAGTTTCAAGGAACAGGTTTAAATAAAAACTGTAAATACCTCTTGATGGAATTTATCTTTGATGAAATGAATTTTGAACGATTAGAGTTTCGTTTAGATAGCAATAATCAAAGAAGTCTAAACGCGTTAAAAAGCTTAGGCTGTGTGGAAGAAGGAGTGTTAAGGAGTAATGGCTATACAGTGGAAGGGAAAAGAAGAAGCTCCATTGTAATGAGTGTTTTAAAGGAAGAATGGGAGCAAGAAGTTAGAGAGTATTTAGGAAATAAACTTATAAAATAGACTCATTGAAAAATAGCATTGGACTTAATATTTTGCTAAATGTTTGATTAGATGTTTTGTACTTGGAAATATATTTTCTAATATTGTATAACAAGAAACAAAAGTATGATACTACGCAGTAATAATTTCTCAGCTAATAATAATTTGAATAATTCTATTCGAAGCGGGAGACTATTGCACTAAAATTATATATAAGATTTTGTAAAGCCTCTCGAATTCGAGAGGCTTTTTTGTTTCTATTACTTTTTACTAAAAATATAAAAACGGTCGATGATGGGTAAAGATTTACTAAAAACGGAAGAAGCGATAGCGTTTGTAAAAGAGAGTTTTACAAGTTCGCTATCAGAAAAATTAAAGTTACACAAGGTGTCTTCACCTTTGGTAGTATTAGATGAAACAGGAATTAATGATGATTTAAGCGGTGTTGAACGAGCTGTTTCCTTTCCTGTGAAAGCGCTTCAAGACAAAAGAGCAGTAGTGGTTCATTCCTTGGCGAAATGGAAAAGGATTAGATTAAAAGATTTCGAGATAGAAGAAGGAATAGGGATTTTGACAGATATGAAAGCACTTAGGCCAGATGAAGATTATTCTCATTTACATTCTATCTATGTTGACCAATGGGATTGGGAAGTAAGAATGAATCCTAAGCAGCGCACGTTGTCTTATTTAAAAGAAACAGTGGGGAGAATATATGACGCTATGTTAGAAACGGAGAAAGCAGTTCATGTAAAATATCAAGAGATAACACCGAGCCTTCCTAAAAGCATTACCTATATTCATTCAGAAGAGCTTTTGATGAGGTATCCAAACATAACACCAAAACAACGAGAGCATGAAGCAGCTAAAGAATATGGAGCTATATTTTTAATTGGAATAGGTAATAAATTGTCTTCTGGAGAACCTCATGATGGGAGAGCACCTGATTATGATGATTGGAGTACTCTAAACGAAGATGGATACATTGGATTGAACGGAGATATTATAGTATGGCATTCTGAATTACAGGAGGCAGTAGAGCTATCCTCTATGGGGATTCGAGTAAACAAACACGTGATGGAACAACAATTAAAAGAGCGAAAATGTGAAGAAAGATCTCAATTTATGTATCATAGAATGATATTAGAAGAATTATTACCACAGAGTATAGGAGGTGGAATAGGTCAATCTAGATTGTGTATGTTTTTCTTAAAAAGGAAGCATATAGGCGAAGTTCAAGTAAGTGTTTGGTCAGATAAGCAAAAATTATCTTTGGAGGTTGAGGGTGTTTTTTTATTATGATTTACTGAATAATAAAAGAGTATGGAAGGGTAATAAACGATGTATTTATATGAGAATTTTAATTTATGGAGCATTAAACTAACTATAGAGTCTGTTTAATGCTCCATATTTCCATTAAGTCATAAACTGTTTTATCCAACTTCCCATCTTCAAATAGATAAATACCTCCATAAAATTCCGAGAGAATCCGATTTGCCTCGGGAGTATCGAGAAGCATATCTTTTAAGAATTTCTTTCTATAACTTCCTCTCATATTACTTTTGTAATAGTAATTATCAATAGCAAATAGAGGAGATGAAATAGGTTCTATCAAAGATTCGTTTAAATGGTCATGATTACATATTTTTAGTTTGTGTAAGAGAACTATGTATATCCTTTTTCAATATTGTGTATGAATTTTAACGGATTGCATTTTGAATTAGAATGATACTTTGTTGTTGAATTATTTATTTATAGACCACACTAGTATTGTGTAGTTTATGTTTGTCTAGTCTGTTTAATAACCTGAATATTTACTTGTGTTAATTTATTGATTTTAATTATGTATTTTATGAATGTTTTTTAATTTTAAATAAATATGAAATATAGGGTTTCTGAACCTAATATTTGGTTATTATATCGTTTTTTTGTGGATAACGATGGGTATTCTATGATGGTAAATTGTGAAAAAGAACATGTGAATTTATATTTTAAGTAATTTTTATATGTTTAATTGTTGTTTTTGTTAAGCATATCTTTTTGTTTGAGACTTTGTGTGTCTACTCAGTTTTATAGGTATTATTCTATAGTTGTTTTTTTAATAGCTGTTTAATTGTTAATTATTTAAAAGTATGATTTTACGAATAAGTTAAAATTAACAGTATAAAAAGTTTTGAATTTGTTATATTTGAGTATTAACTCAATGAAATAAGACTATAGTATGAGGAACTTTACTTTGTATTTTAACAAATTTATGATTGTATTATTGCTATTGATAATTCATAATGGCTATGCAATACCATCATCGATTGAATATCGAGAATATAACTCGAATTGGTTGCAGAAAAGTTTTGCACCAGGATTATTTTTACAACCTTATTATGCGTTTGAAAATAATGAAAGCATTAATGTAGCAGCTGCTGGAAGTTCTCTTTTTTCCGATGATTTTGAAGGTGCTACCACAAATTGGACTTTTATTAATAGTGTCCAAAATGGTTGGTTTATTGGAACAGCTACCAAAAATGGAGGAACTAAATCCATGTATGTTTCTGATGATAAAGGCATTTCTAATAGTTATTCATTAACTACTTCAGTTTCTTTTGCGGTAAGTAAAGCTATTTCTATTCCAGTTAGTACATCAGATGTTAGTTTGACTTATGATTGGAAAGGGGAAGGAGAGGGGACAGCAAGCTATTTATATGATTATCTTGAAGTCTGGATAGTAGACGAAAGTTTTACCCCAACGGCTGGTACTAAAATGAATACAACTAAAGGGAAACTATTAAAAGGGCCTTCACTTAAACAAGCTACTTGGAAAACGGAATTTTTAGTGACTGATGTTAGTATTTATGCTGGAAAAAAGATAAAGATTGTTTTTCAATGGGCAAATGATTTTAATAGCTTTTATCCACCTGCAGCGGCAATTGATAATGTAGAGATTGAAACTATTTCATGCTCTTCTCCCAAAGACATGAAGGCTGGGGCTATTAATACTGATAGTGCAGATGTTACTTGGGTTGGACCTAATGGATATCTTGACAACAACTATGAGCTTTTTATTAATACGACTGACAATAGCCCTAGTGGTTCGTCAACTATTATAAGTGTAAATAATGCACTTACTTATAGTTTTAAAGGCCTAGTTCCTAATCAAAGCTATTTTGTTTGGTATAGAACTGTATGCAGTCCTACAGATAAAAGTTATTGGACTGGACCATATCAGTTTAGAACACCTTGTGTATTGTTAAATCTTCCATTTTTAGAAGGTTTTGACACTACTTCTAGTACAATATATTGTTGGACTATAATAGATAATAATAAGGACGAAACCACCTCTAATAATATTTGGAGAACATCAACTTCATTTAAAGATGGTACTCATTCCATGTATTTTTATGGTAATTCAACTTCTCCAAAACACGATGATTGGTTAATTTCTCCGACATTTAAAGTCGATTCTACCAAAACATATCGATTAAAGTATCACTATAAGACATCAACATCTTATAAAAATGATTTTGAAGTCAAACTTTCTAATTCAGGCGTTGGAGTTAGTGATTTTACTACTACGTTAATATCTAAGAAAGGACACAGTAGCAGTGATTGGGATGAAGAGCGTTATTTCATGACTGGAATTGAAGGGGAAATTAATATCGCTTGGTTGGTAAACACAGTTAAGAGTGGTACATATCTCTATTTGGATAATATATCGCTAGAAGAAGTAAATTGTACGGAAGCATTTGATTTATCTTCTAAAGATATAAAATCAGATAGAGCTACTATAATATGGCAAGACAATAAGAATTCTTCATGGGAATATTCCATCCAAGAGAAAGATGACGGAGAACCTATAAGTGCTGGAACTCCTACAACTGTAAAAGAAGTTATAGTAGATAAAAAACAAGATGGAACTCCATTAAGTGACAATACTGAGTATGAGTACTATGTTCGTGCTAAGTGTGCTAATGGTGGTTTTAGTGATTGGATAGGACCATTTGTTTTTAGAACTACTTGTAAGGCATTAATAACTCCATTTACTGAAACCTTTGAAACAAATTCACCTACACTAGATTGTTGGAATATATTAGATAATAATGGAGATGGGATATCATCAGGAACTAATAAATGGAGACTATATAATTCAACTTATGCTGCAAATCAAGGAAGTTATAGTATGTATTTTTATGGAACTAGTACTTCTACTAATCATGATGACTGGTTGGTGTCACCAACAGTGCAAATGAACAGTTCTTTTGTATACAGATTAACCTATTATTTTAAAACAAGTAGCTCAACTACTTATAATATCGAGTTTGAGGTAGTGCTGTCTACAGATGGAATAGACACTAAAAAGTTCACAACGGTTTTAGAACCTAAGACCGTTTATAAAACAGATAATTATGAAAAGAGAACTGTTTATATAACTGGGATAACAGGTGATGCTAATATAGCATGGCATGTGATGTCAAAAGGAACTACCTATGTTTATATAGATGATGTAAGTATCGAGAAAATGGATTGTATCGGACCTGAAGATGATGTGATTACTAAAGAAGTAAAAAAGGATGAGGCTACGTTTACTTGGGAAGATGATAAAAATAGTCAATGGGAATATTATGTTCAAGAAGCTGGTGGAACTCTTCCAGTAGGTAGTGGGAGTTTAGCAAATAAAAAAGAAATAACAGTTAAAAAACATAATGATTTAGGGGGAGGTAATCTAAAACCAAACACTGAATATGAATTTTATTTGCGTTCTACTTGTGGACCAGGTAAAACTAGTGGATGGATAGGGCCAATTACATTTAGAACCTTGTGTGACGAGTTTAATCTTCCATTCTGGGAAGGATTTAATACGGATTCTGAAACTTTAAGCTGTTGGACTATCGTTGATGGAAATAATGATGCTACTGAATCTGCTACAAGTAGTAATAGATGGAGAGCTTATCAAACAACTGGTTCTTATGAAGGCGATCAATCGATGTATTATTATGGCTCACAGTCAGATGTAACTAAAAAACCTCATAACGATTGGTTGATATCTCCTACATTTAATTTTGATGCAACTAAAATATATCGTATAAGGTATCATTACAAAACTTCAACAAGTTCATCCGATACATATGAGTATGAACATGAAGTAATGTTGTCTAAAGCGGGTATAGATCTTGACAAATTCACTACGACAGTCGTTGCAAGGAAAAAATATGCTCCAGGTTCAAATTATATTGAGAAAAAGGAATTCATTTCTGGTGTTGGCGGAAAGGTAAATATTGGTTGGCATGTTACTTCTAATGCTAATTATACTACTTTATATGTTGATAACGTTTTTGTAGAAGAAGTTAGTTGTCCGGAGCCAATCGATTTAGACGTTAAAGATGAGAAAGAAACAGAAGCAACTATTTTCTGGAAGGATAATTTCGGTTCAGACTGGGAGTATTATGTAGTAAAAGCCGGTGGGGCTGTACCAACAGGAAATGGTACCCCTACAAAAAATAAAGAAGTAAAAATTACTCAAGACAGTAATGGAAATGTGTTAACACATACAACTGTATATGAATATTATGTCAGAACCATTTGTAGTCTCGAAGAACAAAGTGAATGGTCAGGGCCTTATTTGTTTAAAACCGCTTGTGGGGTATTCGACACACCATTCTGGGAAGGCTTTAATACAGGATCTGTTACTTTAGACTGTTGGTCTGTTATTGATGAAAATGCAGATGCAGGAATGTCTACTACCTCAAATATTTGGACAACTTCAACTACAAGGTTTGAAGGATCTCATAGTGCCCATTTTTATGGATCTCAAAAGGAAGAAGATAAACGTCCTCATAACGATTGGTTGATGACACCGAGAATCAAGTTTGAAGCTGGTAAAAAATACCGTTTAAAATATAATTATAGAACAACTTCTACAACGAGCTATGATTATGAGTTTGCTGTTTTAATGTCTACTACAGGTACCAATAGCACAGCTAATTATACGCAAGTTATTGTTCCTAAGAAGAAGTATGATCCTAGCACGGAATGGAAGGAAGAATATTTATTTATTGATGGTGTAAATGCAGATGTAAGTTTAGCATGGCAAGTTACCTCTTCAAGTCAATATACTTATTTGTACATAGATAATGTTTCGATAGAGGAAGTTACAGGATGCCCTGAACCACTTCCTACAAGTATGGGTGTAAAAGATATTGAAGCTAAAAAAGTGACTTTATTTTGGGATGATGCTTTTGGAGCAACAGCTTGGGAATACTATATTCAAGAAGCGGGTAAAGCATCACCGATAGGTTCTGGTACAGCTTCTACTACAAAAGAAACAATTGTAACCATAGATGGAAAAGGAAATCCTTTTACTCCTAACACAGAGTATGAATTTTATGTTCGCACAAATTGTGGGAATGGAACTTATAGTATATGGCAAGGACCTATTAAATTTATAACAGGTTGTGATATTTATACAATTCCATATTATGAGAATTTTGATAAATTAGAAAAGACATACCGTTGTTGGACCATTATCGATGGAAATGCCGATGCTACTTCTCCTACGGGAAATAATATTTGGAGAACATATGATATAGCTTCTGGTGTTTATGAAGGAGATCAAGCTATGTATTTCTATGGAACCACTGGACAGACGCATGATGATTGGTTGGTTTCTCCTACCATTAAGATGGATCCAGGTATGTATGTTTTAAAATATCACTATAGAAGTTCTGCATCTTATAATAATGAATTTGAAGTGTTGATGTCTTCTCAAGGTATTGATACTACGAAATTCACGACTACAGTACTTCCAACGAAAGTATATAAAAATGGGAACTACGAAGAAGAAGTTACGTTTTTCAATGGTGTTTCTGGGGATATTAATTTAGCATGGCATGTAAAATCGGTTGGTACTACATATGTATATTTAGATAAAATCACCTTGAAAAAAGTAGATACATGTCCAGAGCCATATTATGTGAAAATAACTGGTCAAACAGCGACTACTATTGATTTAGAATGGCAACAAGATGGAGGAATTACTTCATGGGAAGTTCTTGTAGTGGATTATGGACAAGATGAAACTGCTACGCCAATCCAAACAACTACTGTAACAGGAACTCCAAAAACGACTTTAACTGGTTTTACTGGAGGAAAGGCTTATACGATTTTTGTGAGAGCTAAGTGTACAGATGGTAAATCAAACAGTGATTGGTCTACTAAGGTTATTTTTGGTACTAAGGTTGATGGTAATGATATTTGTTCAGGAGCATTTACTATTCCTGTGAATGATGGTAAGGAGTGTTTAGAAACAGTTTCAGGATCATTTATTAAAATGGCTAATGAAAAAACTATCGATTCTCCATCTTGTAATACATTTTTAAAGAAAGATGTATGGTTTGAGTTTACAGCAAATAGAGATACACATGCGTTGAAAATTTTAGATTGGATAAATTTATCTGGGACTACAGTAACTACAATTTATGGAGCTATTTATGATCAGCCTTGTACTTCTATAACGAATACTGCGCTAGAATGTTTTACGCTTAGTTCGACCTCTAATTTTAAAGCGTTTAAAAATTTAATTTCGGGTCAAAAATATTATATAAGATTAGGAATCAATGATAATGTATATACACCAGATATTGATCATATATTTAATTTGTGTATTACTTCTCCAGATTATTTATATGTAAGTCCTCATGGAGAAGATTATACTGCAGAAGAATTAGTAAAAGATGTTTTCGTTAAGTCTAATTGTGACTTGGTTTCAAATGTAACTTATCAAGTTGGAGACGGTAGTCCTGCTACCACTTCTATAAATACTTTAGGATATTTTAATCAAAATAATACAGAGTTTCCATTTAAAGAAGGAATTGTATTGTCTACTAGTGAGGTAAAATTTGTTTCCGGCCCTTTTAATGGGGCATATGCTGATAGAGGGAAGAACCCTTACAGATGGACAGGTGATAAGGATATCAACGACGCTATTAATGCTGCTGGAGGTGGACCTACTGAAAGTAAAAGGGTGACTCAATTAGAGTTTGATTTTATCCCAATTAAAGATTCTATTAAGTTTGAGTATTTGTTTACATCTAACAGTTATGTTAAAGGGTGTACCTATGATTGTGGAGTTGGAGCTTTATTTGCAGCTTGGTTAATTGACACAACAACAGGAGAGGGAATTAATTTAGCAAAAATTAAAGGAACCGATATCCCAATTGCATTGAATACCATTAGAGATGCAGACAAATCTGGTGTTACTTGTGGAAGTGTTAACCCTGAGTATTATTGGAAACATTATGAGAATGGTATAGATGAACCATCAGAATCTCCTATTGATTTTGTAGGAATGACTAAAGCTATGGAATCTGATAAGTATTATGTAGTTCCTGGGCGTAAATACCATATTAAACTAGCTGTAATGGACTTTTGTACTACTCAGTCTCACTCTTCTGCTGTGTTTTTTAATGCAGGTAGTTTCGATTTAGGTGATTTAGATTTAGGTGCAGATTTATTAGTAGAGAATGGAAATGCTTTATGTGGTGGAGAATGCGTTACGATTAAGTCTGGCCTTGGTGAGGAGAATGTAAATATCACTTGGTATAAAGATGGTGAGGTTATTCCTGGAGCAACAGAACCTAATTATGAAGCTTGTGAATCTGGAGTTTACAAAGTTGTGGGTGAGTATCCTGAAATCAATTGTTCGGTTATTGGAGAAAAAATAATTGAAATTTTCCCTCCTATTTCAGTGGTAGTTAAGAAACCAAATCATATTGATTTGTGTCTGAACTCACTAGTACCAATTGTTTTGAACCTTGATGATCAAGAAGATGAAATGTTCATAAACGTAAATAGAGAAGATTATAAAACCACTTATTATCTAGATTTAGCAGAAGCAGAACAAGGAAGTGATAACTTTATTGATCCTAAATATGCTTATGATACTGATCAAGGAGGAATTAGCATATTCATACGTATAGATGATTTGCGGACTGATTGTTTTGAGATTTTTGAGTTAATTATTAAAGTTTCGAAAGGAGAAGTTCCTAATAAACCAGAAGACGTTGTAATATGTGCTAGTTATACCTTACCTACCTTAGAGGAAAACCAGTATTATTATACTGAATCCGCAGCTAAAGGGGTCGAATATAAAGCGGGAGATGTATTGGATGTTCCAGGTGAACACACTATTTACATCCTACAACGAAATGGTGATGAAGGTTGTTATGAGGAGGTTTTCTTTAATGTTTCTATCACGGGAGATGTTAAAGCAGACATCTTTGAAGATGCAGTTAGGGATTGTATTTTGTATGTATTAAACCCACTTTCAGAAAACAATAGTTATTATACTAAATCAGGTGGTCCTAATGGAGATGGTGTTAGACTAATTCCAGGTACTGTCGTTGGAACTACTCAAACAATTTATGTTTATGCTAGCTCAGAAGATGGTTTGTGTGTGGATGAAAGTAGTTTCTCTATTAGATACGAAGATTGTCCAATTCAAAAAGGAATTTCTCCAAACGGAGATGGGGTTAACGACCAATTTGACTTAAGCTCTCATTCAGTACAAGACTTAAAAATCTATAACCGATACGGTGCTGAGGTTTATTCTTATGGATTTGGATATACCAATCAATGGGTTGGGCAAGATAAGAATGGCAATGGACTACCTGATGGAACTTATTATTATGTAGTATTATCACATAATAAGATTCGTACGGGTTGGGTTCAAATTAATAGATAATTTAAATTAAAACTATTGAAAGCGGGGAGATTTACAATACCCGCTTTCTAATTATAATGATGAATTAAAAGAGATTGTGTTTGTAGAACGTTTTCTGAGTACAGATTACTTAAATATAATCAAGATTCTTTTAGTGTTTCAGTGTAATATTTTAGTCAATATTTGAAACTTAAAGCTACTCCTAAAGGGGTAGCTTTTTTATTTTATAGACTTATTTACACCATTTTTAAAATCCCAAAAGAGACTATATGAGATAATTAAAGCTTCATTCTCAAGATCGGATAGTCTTTACCTAAATCATCTTTCTCGGTTCGCTCAAAAGTTTTAAAACCAAAATTTAGATAGAATTCATAAGCATTTTTATTTTGTTCATTTACATCAACGCAAGTTGCATTCAAGGAACTACACGCGAATTGGAGTAGTCGTTTCCCCAATCCTTGACCAATATAATCAGGATGTAAAAACAACATTTCTATTTTAGCCCCATCAATACCAATAAAACCAATTAAAGATTTAGAATCCCATAAACAGTGCACTTCGAATTGAGAAAAATCCATAGAATAAAGAAAGTTGCGTATTTCTTCAAAATCCTGTGGTTTTAAGAAGGTATGAGTTGCTAATACCGATTTTTCCCAAACGATGAGTAGGTCTGCACGATCTTTTTCGGTGTAAGGTTCAATATGATAATTCATTATAGAAAGGGATTTAATTTATTGATATAAGTAGTGTTTAGAACTTTTAGAAACCCTTGTAGTTTATCTCCACCAATAGGTGGAATGTGAATTCATACTTTTTAAATCTACTATCTCTCCAATTAAGGGAGTAATTAGTGCTTGATTTTGTTTAACGGCTTCATTACTTACTCTTTCTAAAGGCTCATACCAAGAGTGATTCGCCAAAACAAATTTTGATGAATGGACCGGAAATAAAATTTTAGCGTTTAAATCTTTGGTTGCTTGAACAACCTCTTCAGGCATCATATGAATGTGTTTCCAACTTAGATTGTACTGGCCATTTTCGAGAATTGCAATGTCGAATGGACCTAACTTATCACCTATTTCTTTAAAATGAGTGTCATAACCACTGTCTCCACCTAGATAAAGCTTTAGGGAGGGAGTTTCTAAGACATAGGAGGCCCAAAGCGTATTGGCAGACCAAATGCTTCGTCCAGAAAAATGTCTTGCTGGAGTTACCGTAACTTTAAAACCACCTTCTAAATCAATAGTGTCCCACCAATCCTTTTCTATAATTTGATTTGTGGAATATCCCCAATATTCTAAATGAGATCCTACTCCTAATCCAACTATAATTTTTCCCACTTTAGGTTGCAAGGTTTTTAATGTTTTGTAGTCCATATGATCGTAATGATCATGGGAAAGAAAAAGATAGTCAATATTTGGAAGAGCTTCTGCGGTAGTTACTTCAGTACCTTTAAAAGCTTTTCCACTTCCTGGAAGTGGAGAAATGCTACCACTGAATACAGGGTCTACTAAGATGTTCTTACCGTTTAATCTGATGAAATAGGAAGAGTGACCGAACCAAATTAAGCAATTGTCTTTGTTTATCAATTTATCCCAATTCAATTCAATCGAAGGAATGTCATGGTTGGGTTTGCTTTCTTCTGATTTTTTAAAGAAAAACTCATATAAAGCGATACTAAAATTCTGTGTTATTTGTGGAGTATGGTTGGTATTTTTAAATTTCCCTTCTCTAAATTGCGGTGATTGCTTGATGCGTTCTAATCTTTTACCTGAGGGTCTTTTACCAAATTGTGGATGAAACATATAGAGTATGCTTAAAACACTTAGAATCGCGATTAGTAACAGGCTTCTTTTAAAAAAGGTTTTTGAGCGCTTATAATTTTTCGTATTCTTCATGTTGATTTTTATACAGTACAAAAGTAGTGTATAAAATAGACTTTCTATTTTTTGAAAAGCAGATTAGCTATGCATTATGTTTTTATTGTATTATCACTATATCATTTGTCTCTCTCTGAAATAATTAACACTTTCTGTAATAGCATTATCTAATGGACTATATTGGACATTTAGATCATTAATTGATTTATGGTTACTATAATAGTTTTTAATGCAGAGGGTTTTCATATTGACTAAGTGTAAGCTAGTTTTAATTTTACAGAATCTCAGGAAATTACCGAATACTCCTAAAGACAACAGTAAAATTTTAGGGATGGGTATTAAGACAGTTCGCTGTTTTGTATTGTGATTCAGTTTTTTGAAAAATGCTTTATATGATAGATTTTCTCCTGCAATAAGATATTTTTCTCTTTTTGATTTAGCATTGAAGCTTTTGAAAATTGCATCAACAACGTCATTAACAGCAACGAAGTTCTTACCACCTGGAGGATAGAATACCCAGCGTTTGTTCATGCCCATTAATATAATTTTTCCAGAACTGGGTTTGCTGTCGTAAGGACCAATCATAAAAGTCGGGTTTAGGATGGTAACCCCAATCTTAGTTTGGTGTGATAACAAATATTCTTCTGCTTTTAGTTTGCTCTGTGCATAATAGAGTTTATCAAAGGGTTCTTTTATTTTTTGTGTTTCGGTACCTAAAAATTCTAGATTACCATATCCAATAGTATTTGCCGTGCTTATGAAAACAAATTTTAGAATGTTATGTTTTATTGATTTCTCAAATAATCTAATGGTTGCTTCATAATTTACCTTTTCATAAGCAGCATAGGTCAATAGATTGGTTCTAGTTTCCGCTGCAATATGTATTACAATATCTATTTTGTTTAAATAGAAATCATAATCATCCTCTAAATGCATAGATACTAGGTTAAGTTGATTGGTATACTTGCCAGTATATTTTTCTGGGTTTCGAGCAAGGGCTGTGACATGATAACCTTGTTCAAGTAGTTTATTTGCCAGATTAGTGCCTAATAGACCAGTGATTCCAGTCATGAATATATTTTTCATCTTGCAATATTTAGTTCTTTTTTAATTTTATTCGTCAGAATAGGTAGCTTTATCCATATTGGCAATAACCATAAAAATATGCAACTTACATGATTTACCATAATAACGCTATCTCGCTTTTCTAGTTGGCGGATACAATATGAAGCAACTTTATTTGGATCTAAAGAAGTGATATTACCAAAAAAACCTTGTTCTTTAATGCGCCTTGTTATATCTTCATTAGTTCTCATGGGACCTGGATTTACTACACTAACAAACACATTCGTTCCTTTTAATTCTTGGCATAATCCACGTGAAAAGGAATGAATAAATGCTTTAGAAGCTGGATATACGGTTTTGTATCCAATAGGTGAGAAAGCGGCTAAACTAGACACATTTAAAATGTAGGATTGTTCTTGCTGTTTAAGGTTAAATAATAATTGATGGGTTAGAAGTGCAGTGGCTAAAACATTTAGTTGAATGATTTTTTCAATGTAAGAGGAAGAGGCTTCTTCAAATTTTAAAGTACCACCAATACCTGCATTATTTATGAGTAGATTAACTTTGAAGTTTTCATTAATCCAACTTGATACTTCCAATACATTATTTCTATCACATAAATCCGTTTCGCGATATAGTACTTTTATTTTAAATTGTTTCTCTAACTTTTCAGAGAGATTTTCTAGACCTTCATTTGGTAAGCTAATCAATATTAGATTCCTTTTTTTACTAGCCAATTCTAGTGCAAATGATTTACCTAATCCCTGACTAGATCCTGTTATAACTGCAAATATATTTTCCATTTTAAATATAATTAAACAGCAAATTTAGAGGCTCATGTGTATGTATATGCTCCAATTTATAGTTTAGAACAACTTAATTATTTTGCTTTGTAATGTGTTTGTATATAGTGTTTTATGTGTTCTTGTTTATGACTTGGAACATTTTTTTTTATATTCTGTTGGAGTAGATAGAGTCATTTTTTTAAAAGTAGTATTAAAAGATGTTTTTGAATTAAAGCCAGCATCGTAACCGATTGCAATCATGCTTAAATGGTCATATTTAGGGTCAATAAGTAGCTCTTTTGCTTTTTGAACTCTATACTTATTGATAAAATAAAAGAAGTTTTCTCCAAAACCTTCATTTAGTACATAGGAGAGTTGATGACTAGATATAGATAATCTTTCTGAGAGTCTTAATAGGTTGAGTTCACTATCTAAATAAGGTTTCTCATCATCCATCAGTTTCAATAAATCTTCCATTATTTTGTTGAGCTCAATATCGCTCATTCTCTTTATTCTTTCAGTATCATCGGAGGTACTTACAAAACTATTATCATCTAAAGTTTCATTAATATTTAGACCTTTTGGGTAAATTTCTTTTTGTCTAATAGAGTAAAATGAAACTAAATAAACAATGATTAAAAAGCATAGGTTGATATAAATATTTAAACGCTCAGCTGTTGCTATTATATTATAGAATATTATAAGCAAAGCAGAAGCTAGAAAGGAATAGATAATATATTTTAACCATCTGAGATCTCTGGATTCAATGTCAGAAGAAAAAAGTTCTATGTTTTTTTGATGTTTTTGTATTTTAATATAAGATAATACTGTGTAGAAAAGGGAGTTACTAAGTATAAGTGAAAGGTAGATTACATTAAATACGTCTTCTTGAATATATTTATTGAGAGAAAGTAGTATTAGAAATAAAAGTGGGAGAATGAGAAATCTAATATCTTTTAAGGAGTAACTGAAATTTGGATTTGTATAGAATTGTACGCTTAAAAAAAATGTAAGAGGTACTAAAAATTGTATAAATCTTAGAGCAAGTATATAAAATTTAAATGGATTGTAATCTTGAGGTAATATCATTTCGTCTAGCCAAAAGGTAGCCCAGAGAAAAACAAAGACACCAAAATATATATTTGCTTTTTTGTTTACTGCTATGACATTACTCAATTTTAAGAATGATAATAAAAGCAATCCTCCAGCGATAAGAGTGGTGACAATTAAATTAATATCCATTATGGAATGTTGTTATAGGAATTACTAAAGTAAATAAAACGAGGCTTTAACCCTATGTATTCATTCTTTTTTTACTCTAGAGGATGATTATTAATAACTTTTGAAATATTGATAACATACTGGTTATAGATAATCCGAAGGGAGTTTACCAGTAGAAGCTTTAAAATCTTTTATAAAATGAGATTGATCATAATAACCTGCGTTTAGTGCTATTTCTGTTAAGTTTTTATTTTCAAAAGATTTTTTAAATATGTTTCTAAATCTTACAATACTTGCATATTTTTTAGGAGAAGTTCCGACTTGGTGTCTGAATCTTTTTTCGAAAGTATCTCTACTAATTGGTAATTCGCTAACCATATTTTTGATTGAAATCAATCCTTTCTCTTCTTTTATTTTTAAAATTGAATCATAAATAATAGTATCACGTTCTTTTAAAACTATTTTACCAATTAAAAAGCGTTCTATTATAGCAATCATGTCTTTATGAGATTGCTTATTTTGGAGTTGTTGAAGAATGGTTGTATTAGTTTTGCGATCGAAAAACTCATTCATAGGTATAAATCTTTCAAAAAACTCATTTAATGGTTTTTCGGTTATAGATGAGGCAAAACCGGGATTGAAAATCACAACAAATAGAGTAACGAAATCAGAAAAAGTGAAATGTAAAAACCTTCTAGTTATGCCAAAAGAGACCGTTTTAGGGAGGTTAATTATAGTTCCATCATCGTGAGTTAGATGTATACTTCCCTTTAAAATGTAATTTAAAGAAAAGGAAGTACTAGGTAAAGTTTCTAGAATCATACTGTTATTACATTCTAAAATCATATATTCTTTAATGAATAACCTCAAGGTCTCAGAAGGAGGAAATCTATATTCTAATCGCTTCTTGTGATTTATATCTTTTTCAAAAAATATTATATTGTTATCTCCTTCATTCATAATGATTCTTACTAAATGTTTCTATACCAGATAAGTTGAAAATAAAAGTGGGGGTGTAAAATATAAGAACACCCTTATATCTGTCTATAAGTTATATAATACAATAACTTAAACTATTTCTTGGCAATAGTTTAAGTTCTACTTTTGAGTTGAATTAGTAGTTTATCTAGATTATCTAACCCCATAGTGAATCCTTGTCGAAATCCCATTTCAAGTAATTTATCAAGTGTTTCAATTGAACCAGATGTAATGGTTATGTTAACTGTAGTCTTATCTTCTTTTTGACTAAAAATACAATTCCAGTGAATTCTTGGAAAATCTGTATTGACGTTTCCATCTTGATCACAAAAAGCATCTGATCCAGAAAAACTTTTGTTTACTTGTATGTCTTCATAATCAAACTTAGCCCAATGTGTTTCATTGTTAGGTCCAATCATTGCATAATGCCAAACACCGCCTTTTCTGAAGTCTAGTAACTTTGTATTGTTTTTATAAGGTAAAGGAGCCCACCATTGATCTAATAGTGTTGCAGTGGTCCAAGCTTGCCAGACTAATTCGAGACTGGCTTCAAATTCGCGTAATATGTGAATTGCTTTTTCTTCTCTATTTATAGAGAATTGAAATAAACGATTAGAGCTCATATTTGTTGTTTTTGAAGGTTAATAATGTACTTCCAATTAGTAAGGTGCTTTAATACTGTTTGTTATATTCTTTTTACGGATGTTTAAAGTTACTTAAAAAGAGTTTGTCATATTTATTTCAAAGCGATAAAATTGTTAAAATTTCATGAATGGTTAATTAAGTCGCAATTATATCCTAGTGTATTTAAGTGACTTATTATAGAATCAGTTTCTATATCTAGTCGTAAAGAAAGGACTCTTAAAATATTTTCTTTGTCTTCAAGATCAAAATTCATAGTATATGATGTATACAACTTTAATAGTGATTTTAATATCTTTTCTGCTTCATTGTCAGTTTGAACATTAGTTTTAAAGATTTCTATATTACTCATTTTATAACAGGGGATATAGTTTTGAATCTAGGGGATTAGCTGTTTTATTGGAGGCCTCCATGTTACTAGTCCATCTTTATTGAACATTTCAATGGAGGGAGTTCCTAAACTATCCACTTTTAAAATAAGTCTTGGTATTTCATTTGCGTCTTTCATTACCAAAGAAGCATTGCCGTTTTCTGTAACTAGATTAATTCTGTTGATGTTATAACCTGGCTTGCCTGAAAGATCCTTGTCATTTATGGTTAGACCTGCTTTGAAATCATCAGTAAGTGCATTGTCTTGTGAATAAATCCCAATGGCATCGGCATTTTGATAATCGAAAGCAATGACATTTAAATTTGTATTATCCTGATCAGAGAAAACCAGTCCACCTCGTTCACTTCCATTTTTATCATAGAAGATTAGACCTGCTGGAGTCATTTTTCTTTTGTATTCTTTTCCATTGACAATAGGAGAGGGAATGTGGCTTTCATTTGAAATTACAATTCTGTTTTCGCCATTTTTACCTTTGATATCTATTCTTTCGAACTGTATTATATCGGTGTGATTATACCACAATAGATATGCTATAAACCCCATAAATATAAGGTTTGTAGCTAATAGTAATGTTAGAAAAACTTTTAGTTTTTTTGAATTTTCTTGCATGATTTTATAGAATTTGTGAGTTGCAAGCTACTCATTATGCGATTGTTGTAATTGTAAAAATTCAGGAAGTGAGAATGATAGATATTGCTTTTAAGTGATTAGATCTCTATAAAAGGTTTGAAATATTTGTAGGCTAAACCAATTGTTATTGCAATACCGAAACTTAACAAGGTTCCTATTAAAATATATTCAGTTAGTTTTATCTCTTTATTTTCTTTTAAATCGCCGAATCTGAAAATTGATTTAGCTGCTAATAAAAAACCTATTCCTTCCCAAAAAGACATTGTAACAAAAGCAAATATGAATAACCTTTCAAGCATACCGATATATTTACCTGCATTTCTTAATCCATTGTTTGGGATTGGATAGTTGAAAGTATCCATTGTTTTCTTGATTACAATAGACGAGACAGAAGTAATTAGGATAATTGCCATTATGAATAGATAGATTTCATTATTGAAAATTTGTCTAAATTCTATCGTAAATGGTTCGAAATGATTAACAAAGAGGGCGATTGCACAGATGTGTAATACTTGGTCTATTATAAAGTTATAAACCGAATTTATCTTATTTGACAGTCCAATTTTTGTCAGCGAATCAATAGCTAGGTGAGACAAGGATAAAACAATAGCTGGAAAAACATATTTAGCCTCAAATGAAGTAAATAGAAGAATTAATACAAAGTGAATTAGAATATGCAAATAAAGATATATAGACTTGAACTTTCGATTAGAAATGTCTGATACCATTTTGTTTGATTGAAAAACAAAGTCTCCCAATAAATGAGCTATTCCAATTTTTAGTATTAATTCAAGCATAATTTAATTTTTTGCTTATATAGGTTTATTACTTCAAGCATCTCTTCATATGCACCTCTTTTAAGGGCCTTGTTTACAGTTGTAGCATCTTTGTTTAATTTTTCAGCAATTTCTTTTTGAAGTAAGTTTCTATTGGTTAAAGATAAATGTATAGTCTCGGAAGTAACTGGTTTCCAATTGTCAGATATAAAGCTAACTAATTTTAAAAGAGTATTGAAATAAGTATCAAAATCTTCAAAGGGACTTTTTATGTTTAGTGTATAAATTTTAAGCGATTCAAAACTCTCTCCTGAGTTGATGAATGCCGTACCGTATGATTCTTTTATATTGTCGCCCTGGAAGTTTTTAGCACCAATTCCTATAGACATTCTAACATCTATCAATTGATTTGACTTGATTAGAGATTTTATACATAAAACCATTTCTAAAGCTTCTTCTACTTCTATTTCAAATTGAAAACTATCGCCTCTGTATATTTCCCAAGACAATGCATCATCAATATTTTTTTCGAAAAAGTCTTTAAGTTTTGGTAGCCATATTTCTGGATTCACTTTTCTGGAATGGATAATATCACCTGTTACTACTGCTATCATAATGATTTCTTTTAAACGAAACTACAAAATATAATTGGTCTAAAAAAGCCAATAACTTCAAATTGGTCTAAAAAGGCCAATATCTTCAAATTGGTCTTTTTAGGCCAATTTGAAGATAAGGAAAAAGATGAAGTAGAGAGTTATATATAATAAATTCATAATTTTGTCGAGCATTAAATAAAACCCCCATATTAACTTTTTAAATGAGAGAGTTTTGTGTTTTGTTTTCTCTGAAAATTAGGTTCTCCTTTAAATTCTTGATTAACCAGAATTACTAACGAGGATTGTGATGTATAAGATTGTTTTTCCCCTTCTTCTAATTGATAATCGACAATGATTGAATCGTTTTCTTGCTTTAGAGTATTTAATTTCAGCGTTATAGAAAATTCTGTTGGTAAATCAATTACTGCTAAGACATATTGTTTAGAAAAATCAATAGGAGTAGGCATTCCATCTTTACCCATTACGGTTGCCATTCCGAATATACGGTAGAATTCTTCTGAATTTGTAATTTTCAGTTCTTCGATTTGATTGTTGATATAAGTGTTTTTTACAAAGTAATGCTTTGCTTCTGTGTATGGAATTGGTTTAGAAATTTTCGCAACATTTTCATTTAGGGTAATTTCAGTCCGATTAGAATTTTCCTCAGTGATTTTCGGTTTGCATGACACTACTATTATTCCTGCTAAAAACACTGTGGCTACAGTAATTTTATTTCTCATCCTTGCCGTTATAATTTATTTAAAAAAGGGTGTTAATAATAAAAACACCTTACTACCCAATAAAGATAATAAGATGTTTTTTATAGCTACTAAAATGCAAAAATAAAATCCCGTTACTTTGAAGGTAATAATTTTTCCCTATGATTAATTCCCCATTCCTTTAAAGCTTGGATAATTGGGGTTAATGTAGCAGCATACGGTTCTAAACTATAAGAAATTCGAACAGGGTAATCTTCAATCACCTGTCTTTTAATCAGTTTGTGTTGTTCTAAATCTTTCAGTTCTTTAGCTAGAACTTTAGGGGATATTCCGCCAATGCTATCTTGAATATCCGTGAAGCGATCATTGCCAACAGTGATGGATATAATAATAGGAAGTTTCCATTTACCATTGATAACATCCAATGCATCTCGAACTGGTTTTATGGTATTAATACACTCACAATATGCTTTTTTCGAATCCATCTCTCTATTGATTAGTGTCGTTGATGTCGTCCATTAATTCAGCAAATAATCTAGTAGATTTCAATCGGTCCTCCAAATTATACATCGTTGAAACAACAATTAATTCATCAACTTGGGTTTCTTCTAAAAATGCTTCTATTTGCTTACGAACTGTTGCTTTGCTACCCACAAAAGAATATTTAAGCATTTGGTGTACTTGTGGATGATTAAAAACACTTTGTAACTCATCATCGTATTCTGTAGGTGGATGAAGTCGACCTGTGTTTCCCGTTAATAAACCATAAAACATTCTAATTAAAGAAGTGAAAAGGTTTTGAGCTTCTTGGTCTGTATCTGCTACTATCACATTTACACCAGCTATAACATACGGAGTTTGTAAATGTTCAGAAGGTTGGAAATTATTGTGATAAATATGTAAAGCATTCATTAAATGAGTAGAGGCGAAGTGACTAGCAAACGCATAAGGTAAACCTTTCTGAGAAGCTAAATGAGCGCTATCTGTACTAGAACCTAATATGTAGATAGGAACATCAACACCCTCGGCTATAGCTACACGAACTTTAGAAGTGCTGTTTTCCTTAGAAAAATAGTTTTCAATTTTAGTTACTTCAGCAGGGAAGGAATGCGCTGCTTGCATAAAGTCAGAGCGAATAGCTTGTGCGGTTAGTTGGTCTGTTCCAGGAGCTCTACCTAATCCTAAATCAATTCGGTTAGGGTAAAGTTGTGCAAGAGTTCCAAATTGTTCTGCAATAATTAATGGGGAATGGTTAGGAAGCATAATCCCTCCAGACCCAACTCGAATTGTATTAGTATTTTCAGCTACATATCCTATAAGAACCGAAGTTGCACTACTACCAACTGAATCAGAATTGTGATGTTCTGCAAACCAATATCTAGTATAATTGGTCTCTTCTGCCACTTTTGCTAATGCTAACGAATTATTTAAGGTCTCTTTAAAGGTACTGTTTTGAGAAACAATTGCGAGTTCAAGAACGGAATAGGCTATTGGTTTTTTCATATTCTTAAAAGTATTTTTTTAGATGAAATAATATAATTTCAGAATTTATTGATTTGATCTACTTGTGTAATCAATATTTAAATTACTATTACAAAATTACAAAATCTTACTATACAAAAGAAAGTAGTTACCTTTAGGTAAGTAATAATCTGTTGTTAATAAAAAACTTGATATTCCATGGATCCCTCCAGTCAACTCCTAGTCTCCTTTTACTCTAAAGCGTAATGTCAGTCAGTTGTAGCCGTAGCGCTAGCGGTGTGTGATCGAATTTTACTAGAAGACAAATCGGATATATAGCGATTGCATGTTAGGTTGCTGATACGTATGGCATAAACTAGAGGTTTATTAAGTGCGGTTTTGCATTCTTGCCAATCGATTTTGATGGAGTGTGAATATTGGAGCTTGAAAGTTAGATGTAAAAGTTTTATGATTAGCATCTTGCAGTTTAATATTTACATTATTGAAGTTTCGTTCACTGCTCACTAGTTCCAGTTCCAAATAAATATTTTCAATTACTCAAATTATAATCTAACCCAAGTCTCGAAAAACAAAAAATGCGAGAAAGTTAAAATTCCGGACTACTAATTATCTTAAAACTGGTATCCGGACCATAAGTTAACTAGGTATAGGTTTGCCATAAAATTATTGAACTATGCAACAATTACTAACAACCTTAGTGAAAACACATGAACTACACGCAAAATGGTTAAACTCCCTCTCGTTTCTTGAAAACGCAGGTGCTCGAAAAATATCCGCTTCTGAGGATACTTATGCAGTTTCTTATCTTCAGTTAAAACATGCAGCTGAAGAACACAGACACGCTTATTACCTTAAAAAGCAATTAAAAAAACTGCCGATACCTTTTCCTGAAACTTATGAATGGAATACTTTGATTGCACCAGTTTCTACTCAACAATACCTTAAAAAACTAGACGTTTTGTGTGGTCGTTATCTTAAAACAGTCCTGGGATTGGAAGGGAGAGAATTACGTTATGCTGCTTACTTATTAGTAACCTATGCTATTGAGTTGAGAGCAGATGTTTTATATCCAATTTATCAAGAGGTTCTAGATGCTAATGAATCAAAGATTATGGTGAAGTCTATTATTATAGAAGAACAAGGTCATTTGGAAGAAATGATTTCTCAATTAGATTCTTATTTGAAGGATTGGAATGAACACGCTTATGAAATTATAAAAATGGAAGAAATGCTTTTTGATGAGTGGATAGAATCTATAAAAGGAGAGATTGTACAGCATGAATAGAACACCATTAAGTTTGACTAGACGATTGGAAGAAAGATTGAAGAATGATTCTTTTAGAAAGTTGAGTTTAACAGAAACAGAGGGAATAGATTTTTATTCAAACGATTATCTGGGGTTGAGTAGGGATAATGATTTTCAAAAAGGGCTTTTTGAAGAATTGAAAGAAAAGCTAGATAGTCTGACAAGTAGTACAGGTTCTCGTCTAATTAGTGGAAATACTTCAGTAATGGAAGAAACAGAGAAGTTTATTGCTGATAAACATCAGGTTGAAGCAGCTTTGTTATTTGGATCTGGCTATGATGCTAATTTGGCTCTTTTAGGTTGTATTCCCACGTATCGATCTACTGTAATTGTTGATGAATTTGTACATCGATCAATACATGATGGATGTCAGTTATCTATGGCAAAAAAATGGAAGTTTAAACACAATGATTTATATGATTTAGAAAAAAAGCTTAATAAAGCTAAGGGAGAAGTATTTGTAGTTGTAGAAAGTTTGTATTCTATGGATGGGGATTTTGCTCCATTAAAAGAGCTGGTCATTTTATGTGATCGATATAATGCATATTTGATTGTTGATGAAGCTCATGCTATAGGTGTTTACGGTTTAGGGGTGCTAAATGAATATAATTTACAAAATGCTGTTTTTGCAACCACTGTTACATATGGTAAAGCTATGGGAGTTCATGGTGCAGCGATTCTAGGTAGCGCGGTTTTAAAGGAGATGCTAATCAATTTTGGTTCTTCTTTTATATATAGTACGGCTCCTCCCTCTTCAATGGCTTTGAGCATTAGGTATTCTTATTCTTATTTAGAAAATAATGATTTTCGAATGAACTGCTTATCTGATGTAATCGCTTATTATCAAAAATGTTTTTCTTCTTTTTTTCCTTGTACTTCAAGTGCTATTCAAATTATAGATTTAGAGTATTTGCAAGAGATAACCATTCTTTTGGATAAAATTAAAGGAGCAAGAGTTAAATGTGTTTTAATTAAAGCACCCACTGTTTCACTAGGAAGTGAGCGTTTCCGTATTTGCTTACACGCACATAACAACAAAAATGAAATAGATGTACTATTGAAACTAATGTTAGAACATAGAAAAGAGGGATTAATATGAAATTATTTGTAACAGGAGTAGGAACGGGTGTGGGTAAGACCGTAGTGTCATCAATATTGGTGTCTAAGTTTAAGGCGGATTATTGGAAACCTATTCAAGCAGGAGATTTAGAGGATACAGACAGTATGAAAGTCTACCGGTGGACTAATAATATCTTTAGAATTCATAAAGAGCGTTATGCTTTTCAAAGGGCTGCTTCTCCACATGAAGCCGCAGCTGTGGAAGGAATTGAAATTAAACTCAATGATTTTGAAATGCCTCAAATCGATAATAATTTAATTGTAGAAGGAGCAGGAGGATTGTTCGTACCATTAAATGATAAAGAATACATGATTGATTTAATAGTTCATTTACAACTAGAGGTGATATTGGTTATTCGGGATTATCTGGGAGTGATCAATCATAGTTTATTGTCAATTAAGGCTCTTGAGTTAAGAGGTATATCTATTTATAGCGTGGTGTTTAATGGAGAGTTTAATCCATATACAGTTAGAGCGATAAAAGGAGCTTTACCTCAAGACATGAATTATATATATATCGATGAGTTAATAGAAGAGAATGGTTATTTAAAAAACATATAATGAGAACACTACAAGAAGAATTAAGAGAAAGAGACTATAAAGTTAATTGGCATCCTTATACACAAATGAAGGGGGCAGAGAGTATAGTGCCTATTGTAAAGGGAAAAGGGGTTTATTTATATGACGCAAACGGAAAAAGATATATTGATGCTGTTTCCTCTTGGTGGGTGACGCTTCATGGACATGCTCATCCTTATATAGCTAAAAAAGTTAGTGAACAGTTATTGGAATTGGAGCAAGTTATTTTTGCTGGTTTTACACATAAACCAGCAATTGAATTATCGGAGCGTTTGCTTTCTTTATTACCAAGAAATCAAGCTAAAGTATTTTATACTGATAACGGATCAACAGCTATTGAAGTCGCTCTAAAAATGGCTGTGCAATATTACTACAATAAAGGGGTGAAAAAGCAACAAATTGTTGCATTTAAGAATGCGTATCACGGAGATACTTTCGGTGCGATGTCTATTAGTGGAAGAGGAATTTGGACAAAGCCATTTGGAGAATTATTGTTTGACGTACTGTTTATAGATGCTCCTACTGTAGATAATTTAGAAGTAACTAAAAGCTATCTAAATCAATATATTGATGATATCGCATGCTTTGTATACGAACCCTTAGTTCAAGGAGCAGCAGGAATGTTGATGCATGAAGCGGACTGTCTTTCTGAATTGATGAGCTATTTTAAATCGAAGGAGGTTCTTTTAATTCAAGATGAGATATTCGTAGGTTTTGGACGTACAGGAACTTTATTTGCTGCAAATCAACTATCTGTAAAACCAGATATTATGTGTTTTTCTAAAGGATTAACTGGAGGGACTATGCCCTTGGGAATAACGACTTGTAAGGATGAGGTTTATCAAGCTTTTTATGATAATGATACTACGAAAGCACTATTTCACGGTCATTCTTTTACAGCTAATCCTTTGGCTTGCGCGGCTTCATTGGCGAGTTTGGATTTGTTGTTAAATAAAGAAACACAATCAAATATAGAAAGGATTGTAGAGCAACATAAAATGTTTGTTGAGAAATTAGAAAATCATCCGAAAGTGAAATCTGTTCGCCAATGTGGCACTATTTTCGCAATGGAATGGAATATAAGTGATGAAACGTCTTATTTTAGTGATATCCATAAACAATTATATCCATTCTTCTTAGAACGTGGTATTTTGATGAGGCCCTTGGGAAACATTGTATATCTAGTTCCACCTTATAGTATTTCTAAAGAAGATTTAGAGTATGTGTATACCTGTATTTTAGAAGCTTTGTCAATTGTTTAATAAAGAAAATATCATTGTTAAAATTTTAAGTAAGAGTAAAAGTTTTATAATAAATATTTTATTTGAAACTGATTATTATATTCGATGTTTTTAACTGTTTGTGTTTAAAATGGTGCGTATTGTGAATTTTTTATAAAAACAACTATATTGTAATTATATGTATATTAATATATTATAAATATATGTATTTTTCAGAACATAAAAAAAGGAGAAAAATATATAAAAATGCGAATTAATTTAGGAGAATTGAATGTTACTTTGTTATATTTGTTGAAATTTAATTTAAATACGTGTTTTAATGTATATTTATTAAAGGTATATTGATTAATTGTGTTTGTTTTTATGTTTTTATTGAAGTAAAACGAAATTCTTTAGCTAAATATAAAAACTTATGACGGATGATTTAATTATTTTAACAAATTGTTTTTTATATAATCTTTCAATGCTGAATTATGAAGTTATTTCTTAATTTTTTATCCCCTTTGAGTTTCTGGGAAAAAATAGCTTTATTACTAATAGTAATAGCATTAATTTCGTTATTAGTGGATTTTCTACTTAAAATTGTCAAAACAAAAAAGAATTCTAAGATGCTTAGAAAGTATCTAGAATTAAAAAATGAAAAATGGGATGTATTGGTTAAGATTTTAACTGATGATAAGGAGCTAGATGGATTGTATGTTAGTAATAAGTTACAAATGGATCTTTCTAATTTTGATGCTAGATATAGGGATTTAATTTATCATGAGTTGTTGGTAGTGAAAAGTGTTAAGGACATAAATACTACAAACTATAAAACAGTGTTAGATTTATTAAGACACAAAAAATAAGAATATAGAAGTAGTTTTTTTAAATAACTATTTTAAGATAAAACACTTTGTGGCTAAAGTGTGGTTTTGTTTTGTTTAAAAGAATGGAAAGACGTTTGTTTTTCCATTCTTTTTTTTACAGGCATTTAAGGAGATTATATCAAAGTGTAACTTCTGTTTTTACCCTAGTTAGATAAGTGTTTATTTAAATTTGAATTCTAAATTAATTATAGAGTTCATTTTACTACAAATAGTATATTTGCAGACTAAGAATAATACTTATCACATGATTACAGTTAATGATATTTCAGTTCAATTTGGGGGTACTACTTTGTTTAGTGGTGTGAACTTTTCTATAAATGAGAATGACAAAATTGCCTTAATGGGTAAGAACGGTGCAGGGAAATCTACTTTATTAAAAATTGTAGCAGGAGTCAATAAACCATCTACAGGAAGTATTGCGGCTCCTAAGGAGGCGGTTATAGCTTATTTACCACAGCATTTGCTAACTGAAGACAATGCGACTGTTATGGAGGAAACTTCTAAGGCTTTTGCTAGTGTTTTTAATATGAAAGCTGAAATTGATGCCATCAATGAGGAGTTGACTGTGCGCACAGACTATGAAAGTGATGCTTATATGAAGCTGATTGAACGCGTTTCTGAATTGAGCGAGAAGTTCTATTCTATTGAAGAGGTTAATTATGAAGCTGAGGTGGAGAAAATTCTGAAAGGATTAGGTTTTACTAGAGAGGATTTCGGTCGTCCAACCTCAGAGTTTAGTGGGGGATGGAGAATGCGCATTGAATTGGCTAAAATATTACTTCAAAAACCAGATTTGATTTTATTGGATGAGCCTACTAACCATATGGATATTGAAAGTATTCAATGGTTGGAAGAGTTTTTAATGACTTCAGCGAAAGCAGTTATGGTGATTTCCCATGACCGTGCATTTGTTGATGCTATTACCAATAGAACGATTGAGGTTACTATGGGGAAAATCTATGACTATAAAGCTAAGTATTCTGATTATTTAGTGTTACGTCAAGATCGTAGAGCGCATCAGATGAAAGCTTATGAAGAGCAACAAAAGATGATTGCTGAGACCACTGAATTTATTGAACGATTTAAAGGAACTTATTCCAAAACGCTTTCTGTTCAATCTAGGGTTAAAATGCTAGAGAAATTGGATATAATAGAGGTAGATGAAATCGATAACTCGGCTTTGCGTTTGCGATTTCCTGCTGCTGCTCGTTCGGGTCAATATCCTGTTGTTGTAGAAGGATTGTCTAAAGCATATGATGAACATGTAGTTTTCAAAGATGCTAATCTTGTGATAGAACGCGGTCAGAAAGTGGCTTTTGTTGGGAAGAACGGTGAGGGTAAGTCTACGATGATTAAAGCGATCATGAATGAAATTGACTATGAAGGGAAATTGGAAATAGGACACAATGCACAGATCGGATACTTTGCTCAAAATCAAGCTTCTTTACTAGACGGAGATCTAACAGTTTTTGAAACGATTGATCGTGTTGCAGAAGGAGATATTCGTACACAAATTAAAAATATATTAGGAGCATTCATGTTCTCTGGAGATGATATACATAAGAAAGTAAAGGTGTTGTCTGGAGGAGAGAAAACGCGTTTAGCAATGATTAAATTGTTGTTAGAACCTGTGAATCTTTTGATATTGGATGAGCCTACCAACCACTTGGATATGAAAACCAAAGATGTGATTAAAGCAGCTTTGAATGATTTTGAGGGAACTGTTATCTTGGTTTCTCACGACCGTGATTTCTTAGATGGATTAGCTGAGAAAGTGTTTGAGTTTGGTAACAAACGAGTGAAAGAACATTTTGAAGATATTAAAGGCTTTATGGCTTACAAAAAAGTAGAGAATCTTTCTGAGATTGAGAAATAGAAGTTTTTTAATTTATATATGAAAAAGCCGTTTCACATCTTTGTGAAACGGCTTTTTCTATGGTTCTCTATCTCGTCCTCTTGTTCTGAGTAGGGATATCAAATGTTTTTATTCTTGTGGGTTTTCTTTTAAATACTTTCGCTTTTTGTAATATAGAGCTATATAGCTTAAAATTGCACATACTACTCCTATAATTACCATATTCCAATTGTAACTAGCTGTTTGAGACAATTGCCCTTCTTCTATAATCAATATTCTAAATGACTTTAAAAAGTGGGTTAGAGGAATAACATCAGCTATTCTTTGTACCCATATTGGCATTTGACTTAATGGCCATGTAAATCCGCTGAGTATAAAACTTGGTGTAGCTATAACCATTAAGACTTCGGTTGCTTTTAGTTGGTTTGGTATAAGCACGCTTACCAACACTCCAATGAAACAGACCGAGATTACAAATATTCCCGCAACAAAAGTTAAGGCTCCTAGGTTTTCGTAAAAAGGAACTTTAAACCAAATGGTAAAAAGCCAATAAATAAACCATACTCCAAAACTCATTAACAAGTACGGGATTATCTTTACTGCTAACATTTTTGTTATAGATGGTGCTCTGCGAATAAGTTCTCCAAAAGTTCCTTTTTCGAATTCTGATGCAAAGGAAAGTGCTAACCCCAATAGTAGAACTTGTTGTAAAACCGTCGCTAATACACCAGGCCATAGAAAATACATATAGTTGGTGGAGCGGTTGTTTTTCTTTATAAAAGTTGTTTTGAAAGGTTCGTATTGAGACATTACAACAGCTTCAGGTGTTCCTTGTTTTCGAAGAGTTTCTAATTGTACGCCTACTTTTAGAGTTCCTAGACACAACTGCAAAGCACCAGAAGCATAATTGGCAGTTAATACATTAGCAGTATTTACAATTGTGGTTACTTCTGGATACTTTTTAGTTAAGATGTCTTTTTCAAACCCCTTCGGTATAATAACAATACAAGCTGCATCTTGTTCAATTGCTGCTGCACTTAATCCTATTTGGTCGTATCGGAGGTCCGCTATCTTAATGACTTCATTGTCTTCAAACATTTGAATAGCTTTAGAACTCATCTCGCTGCGGTCTTCATCTACTACTATAATAGGTAAGTCTGTAACCTTTCCTTTTCCATATACATATCCCAAGAGAATACCATACATAAGAGGGGCTCCTATAAATAGAATACGCAACACGTCGTTTCCCCAAAATAGGCGAAACTCACGTTTTAATAATGATAGAAATTCTTTCATAATTCAAAAGCTGTAGTTACGGTTGCTTTGGTAAACAAATCTTGTGCTTCTTGCACATTTTTTGGTTTGATTTTGATTTCGAATAGAGATTGTTCTATGTCGTAATCTGGATAAGCAGTAGCGATTTTTGCATAAGCTCCTAATTCTTTCACTTGAGTAATGATTCCCGTAATCTTAGTGTTGTTGTAAGGGATTTCAATACTGACTTCTTGATCCTTTTTAACTTTGCTTAATTGACCTTCTGGTAGCGTGAAACGGAAATAAACACTGTCTAATAAGTATCCATTAAAAAGTGTGTAGCCTGGTAATGCCAATTCTCCTTTTTTCAACGTGATAGTTTCTATGGTCATATCTTGAGGAGCTAATATATAGCGTTCATTTTCGGCTATCTCAGTTTCTAAAAGCGCTCCCATGGCACGATCTTGTTGTCCTAATGCCATTACTTGTTGTTCTACGCGAACTCCATTTTTAACATCGGCTATTTCAGCTTCTACAGCGATTAGTTGAGATTGGGCTCCTTGATATTTTGCAAATACTTCATCATACGTTTGTTGTGGAACTAAGGAGTCTTTAACCATAGTTTCAATTCTTTGCAATGATTTTTTAGCGAATTGAAATTGCTCATTTAAAGCTTTTTTCTTTGCCTCCAATTGTTTTAACTGATTTGCAGTTGCTCCTTTAGCTGCCATTTCATATTGTGCTTTGGCTGATTTTACCGCTCCTGCTGCTTGTTCTTTTTTTGCTTCTACTTCTGGAATATCAATCAACGCCAGGGTATCTCCTTTTTTTACTTGGTTACCTTCTTGTACATAGATTTCCAAAATTCTACCTGGCAGTTTGCTCACTACTGATATTTGATCTCTCTCTATTTTTCCTTGTACAAGGTTGTTTGTTTCTTTTTTACAGCTACTTACTAGTGCCGCTAAAGCGATTATTGTTAGTGTTTTTTTCATAGCGTAACTCTTAATCGTTGGTGGTTAGGTATTGATTGATCTCTCCGGTGGTTATTACTGTTTCTATTGCTGCTAATCGTTGATCGATAAGGGAACTTACTTTATTCAGGTTTGCTTTAAAGGTTTCGTTTTCCGCCTCAAGTCTTTCTGATATGGATATCATTCCTTCTTGATATTGTTTAATGGCCATTTTTAGATTGTTTTCTGATACTTTTTGAAGTTGTTCTGCTATGGCAATCTTTTCTGTTGCTACTTCGTAATTAGAGTACTGCTGTTGTAATAAAAGGCCTAGCTTTTCTCTAGTGTCTTTGATGGTGTTGTCCATCTGTGCTATGTTTATTTTTGCTTCTTCTACTTTGTGTTTGCGTTCAAAGCCACTAAAAATATCCCATTTTAATGCTAGACCTACCATCCAATTAGGACTTAATGTAAGTTCATTGACTTTTAAACTAACATCTTTGTTAATCGGACCTACGCCTAAAGTGGTATTGCTTTCGAAGTCGAATAAACTACTATGTGAAACGCTTGCAAATGCACCTAGAGTAGGGAAGTAGCTTCCCTTTTCTTTCTTGAGCAGGTAATTTTGTGCTGACTTAAAGGATTCTAATGCTTTGAGTTCGTGTTTGTTTTCTATGCTCAATGAACTGTCTGATAGTAAATATGGTTCTAGGTTGTATTTGGTGTTTTCTATTTCTTCAATGCTTAAATCGGTTAAGTATTGAATCTTTTGATACAATAGTTTTCGTTTTCCTTTAATCTCTATCGTTTTTGAGTGCAGCTCTAAAGCTGCATACTTTATTTTGTCTCGGTCATAAGGAATGGCTAATCCAAGTGAAATTGCTTTTTCTACTCTAATGGTTTCTTTTTCTAAGCGTTTTTCACTGTCTGCAATTAGTTTTTCTGCTTCGTTGAGTAAAGTAATTTGATCGAATGAGTTGATAACTTCTTTGATTAATTGATCTTTTTCAACTTCTAATAGATAGGCAGTTCCTTGTTTTTTTTGTTCAACTGCCTTTGCGCCATTTGGTATTTGCATCCCTGTGAAAAGAGGCATAGATGCGTTTAAACCTGCATGAAATACTTGTGCTCTATTGCTAAAGGTTGTTTCTCCTTCAAAAAAATCTATTCCTAAAATAGGAGTTGTTTTTGTTGGAACATCTATGGTTAAATCATTGTCTAAATAGGCATAAGCTACCGTTGCGCTAACATGAGGTAGGTATTTGTTTAAAACCCCTTTACGTTGATTTTCTAATTTCTCTAACTCGTAGTGTTGGTTTTTAAGCTTGCTACTCTTGTTCCATGCTTTTTCTATAGCTTTTTCCAAATCCTTTGTAATTGGTATTTGTGCTTTTAGCGTTTGGACCGTAAAGAGAACCAATACGCTTTGAAATAGTAGGTGTTTTTTCATATTCATCGGTTTTCTATGTTAGACATGATGGTTCGAACTGCATCTTTTAAATTTTGTATTTGAAAATCAGTTAATCCTTTTGTGGCAATTAATTCAATTTCATTAACTATTCTAAACGCATCTTTTTCATAAGACTTACCTTTTTCTGTTAGATAGATTAGATTGAGTCTTCTATCGTTTTCATGTGCTTTTCGAACGATTAGATTATCTTTTTCCATTTTATCTAAGAGTCTTGTAACACTTGGTTTGTCTCGGTGAGTTTCTGTAGCTAAGGTTTGTTGAGAGCAACCATCTTCTTTCCATAGCACTGCAAGTATAGACCACTGTTCTCGAGTGAGTGGAATATTATTAGCTTTAAATTGTTGCAATAAGGTTCTGTTTAAGGTCATGCTCAAACGTCCTGTTAACAAAGTATAGATTTCTTGTGTACTTAAATTGGTGTTCATAACAATGGTTGTTTAGACAACTACAAAGGTATATAAAATTTAATAACCTTCTTAAATTTAAGAAAAAATAATGATTTAAAGCTGATGTTTACTTATTTTTGAGAGATTCTAGAATGTTTTAAACCTTGTTGTTATGTTTAACTAGGGGTATTTTTTTTATTATTTCAATATAAACATGGAGAAAACAGAAGGAGTTATATCGTTTAGTCCTTCTGATTAATATTATTATTCATGCTTTTCTTTCCGAGCCATTACCATTACAAAGTATGGCTTTCGAACAACCGAATATTGCGATTTTAAATTATCCTTTTAGTTGGTTGCCTACTTTTATTGTTTCAATTGTTCTTTTTGGCCATTTGGTTTCTATTAGAAAATTGATTTCGAAAAAGAATTAAATGAAAATAGGTTGATTGATTCCAAGTCAAGGATAGATACTTATTTAACAAACCATGTATGTTGTATTTTAAGTATGGAAATATGGAATTACATAGTAAATAGCTTAATTCTATACTGATGTAAAATTTTGTTTGGACTAATACAATAAAAAAAGGCACTAACAATTTGTTAGTGCCTTTTTTTATTTTGTTAGTTTTTAAAACTTAGCTTGTAGATAGAAGTGGTTTTGGTTTCTGGATTGTCTGGGTCTTCGCATAAAAGAAAAGCAAGGTTCTTTCCCTCTTTTTTATAAAGACTTAAACCTTCAAATTTGTTAGTTTGACTAATTTGTCTTGTTTTTTCCAACTTCATCTTCTTGGGGTTTATTCGACCAATAATAGAACCTGCAATTTCACCATCGTGATAAGTTGAGTTTGTTTTTTCCGCTGTAGCAAGAAAATAGAGTTTGTTGTCTACTAAGATTGCATCAGTAAAGCTTGTTTGATGGCCCTCTATTTTAGGAAGCTCGATAGGGTTGTAAACAATATTGAAATCTTCTAATAGGTTTTTCGCCGTCACGGTAAAAATACCGTTTGCAGATGCAGGACCATTTCCTCTATTAAAAAAGTACCATGTTTCACCATCAACAACTACCCCTTCTATATTAAAGTCTTCGTCGCCAATTTGAGCAAAGCTCTTCATAGACTCATATAGGATTTCCAAATCGTGTTTAGCAATTAATTCTTTTGTTTTTACATCTAACTCTATTAATTCCTTTCTATTAGAGGTAGAGCCTGAACCAAATAAAAAGTAGTGCTCTCCATCAGTTGTGATTGCTTCAAAGTCTTTCTTAATTGTCTTAGCAACGTTTTCCTGAAGGCTTAAGTCTGATAGTAAACTGTTTTTAGATAGACTTTCTTTTTTGATATCATAGGTGTACAATATGTTTGCATCGTCTGAAATAATCTGTAAATAATCGTTGTTGTATATTATTCCAGAAGCAGCACTGATTCCGAAAAACTGTAGGAATAGTTCTAAAGTCAGTTGTTTCATTTTTTAAAGGATTGATTAATGTTTAAAAATAGTTTTTTATTTTAGATTAAAAGCGGTAATTTTTGATTAAAACTATGATTATGGAATCCATTGAAAAATATACAGTTACTGGGCCTATTTCACTTCAAAAAATGGCAACAACTAGCGATTTAGATCTTTCAGATGAAAAAGCAATCAAAAAACTCATGAAAGTTTGTGAGAAATTAAGTGCCTTTCAAGATACGATGTATGCCCACAATAAGTACAGTGCTTTAATTTGTATTCAAGGTATGGATACTGCGGGTAAAGACAGTTTAATTAGAGAGGTGTTTAAGGAGTTCAATGCTAGAGGAGTGGTGGTTCAAAGTTTCAAGACACCTACATCCACAGAGTTAGAACACGATTATCTTTGGAGGCATTATATAGCATTACCAGAACGGGGAAAGTTCTCGGTTTTTAATAGGACGCACTATGAAAATGTGTTGGTTTCTAGAGTTCATCCTGAAATTATATTAAATGAAAACCTTCCTCGTATTGAATCGGTGGATGATATTACAGAAAAGTTTTGGGAGAAAAGATATGCTGAGATCAATGCTTTTGAAGAGCATATTCAAAACAACGGAATTATACTCTTTAAGTTCTTTCTGCATTTGAGTAAAGATGAACAGAAAAGACGATTGTTGAGACGCCTGAATAAAGGAAAACACAATTGGAAGTTCTCTGTAGGAGATTTAAAAGAAAGGGCGAAATGGGAGCAATATCAGCACTTTTATGAACTAGCTATCAATAAAACGGCTACAAAGGACCGACCGTGGTACGTGGTCCCTGCTGATAGTAAACCTCAATGTCGTTATATCTTTGCAAAGATTTTAGAACAGGTACTTTTTGATTTTAAAGATATTAAGGAACCTGAGTTAAATGAAGAGATTAAAAAAAATATAGGATTTTATCGAGAAATACTAGAAAATGAATAGTATTTGTCGAAAAAGAGAAAGCCGTTTCACAACTTCGTGAAACGGCTTTTTTCATAGTTTGTTCTCGACTTTCTTTCTGAGAAAGGGAGTTAGCTTCTAAGAAGGTTAAATAGATGTATTGAAACACATTCTCTATTTGTTATTATAATAAGCAAGGAATGCTTTCTTTAAAATATGTTGCGGGTTTGTAGGTTTCTTTAATTATACTAGAATTCAATTCATTCATTATTGTGAACGTTTTTTGCTCCGTTGAAAAACGTATTTGAACAAGACTAACGGGGGATTCTTGAAGCTTGTTGAAGTCAGTTTCAGCTATTCTGAAATAAGAATTAAGTATTCTGATGTTGTTTTTTTCGGGCGCGTCATAAACAAAAGTACTACACGTGTCTTCGTTTACGTGTCTCAAGGAGACTACATTTCCGTTTAGTAGTTTAATGCTTATTAAGCTTTTTGAGTTAAAACACTGTATGGGAATGAAATCTGGGCCTTTTAATAAATATTGTACTTCCAATAATGGAATGCCACCAGATTTTAAAAGGCTAAAAAATAAGCTTTCTGTCTTTTTGCCCATATCCATTTCATATACTAAATGTTCTTTGAATCTTTTCAGTTGAACACTGTCGTTGCTTATTTCAAAATCTAATTCACAGTTAGTGTTTTGAGCGTATGTTGCACTAACGAATGCGAAAACTAGGAAGGTGATAAGGTGTTTCATACTTAGTTTATTTTGCTGCAAAATAGCATTATTTTATTGTTTTTAGAATCAGTTGTAAAGAAAAGATAATTGTTCTCTGCGTCTTTGACTTTCCATTTTTTACGGATCTCTTCTACCTTCATTGGAAAGTTGCGAGTTGTTATGTGTCCTTTGTAGTTTTTAAGGTGTTCTTTCGTGCTTTTATTGTTGAAAGGTATATTGGCTTCGATTTTGAAGCTTCTTCCGGTAAAAGGCTTTAAAACCTCTGAGGTGTACAGTTGAGAATGGGGGTGTAGCTTGTATAGATTAAAATGATTTCCAATGAAATCAAACTGTCCGGTTTTCATAAGAGCTGCATTGGGTTCGTATAAGTATTCGAGTGGGGAAGAAAAACTAGCATATTCTTCATTGTCTAATGGAATTCGAATTGAATCTGTTTTCTCTTGATGGATGTTTACAGCTATAATATCAGGTGAATCCTTCCAGTCTTTTTCTAAAATCCACAACAATTCCTTTACCTCATTGTTTAGTGCAACTACATGTATTTCTTTTACAGAATGCAATTCGGATATTCCAGATGTTATATCTAGTAAAGGTGCTGTTTTTATGAGTATTGAGTCTGTGTATTTAAAGTATTCATCAAGTAGTTCAGGAGCGTTTGGAGTACAGTCTTTTAATAAAAAAACCTTTTCTTTTGAATCGTTTCTCCTCGCTGGATCTAGATAGATGTAGTCCCATTTAGTGTTCTTGTGTTGTAAGTATTCTAAGCTATCTCCATAGTGACACTTTATGTTTTTTGCTCCGAGCTGTTCGTAATTGTGCTTTACAGTTTCGCTGAGTTCTTTTTGCATTTCACAGTGTGTTACTGCTTTGATATGCTTTGAGAAATAATAGGCATCAATTCCAAAACCTCCTGTTAAATCAATGAGGGTTTCTCCTTTGATTAAGGATGCTTTGTAAGATGCGCAAGCTTCTGAAGATGTTTGTTCTATAGATATTTTTGGAGGAAATAATAAGTTTTTTCCCGAATACCAAGTGGGTAACTTTGTTTTGCAACGCTGTTTAGAGTCAATTTGTTGAACGATTTTTGAGTACACAATATCAGGAAAAGGATTTTTCTGAAGAGATAAAGAGTTAATGTCTTTATTCAATGATGTGTTTATGAAATCTTGAACTTCTGGTTTTACTAGTTGATTGTCCAATTATAAATTTTTTGTAAGTATTTGTACAACTTTATTATTCGGTAAAAACTCTTTACCTATCACTTTTATGCATGTATAGATAGGGATTGCTGCGATCATTCCAAAGATACCGGTAAACATACCACTAGCCAGTACTACTATAAAAATTTCAAGCGGATGTGATTTGACGCTGTTTGAAAAAATTACAGGTTGGTTGATGCTGTTATCTATGATTTGTATCACAAACATGGCTATCATCACAGAAATTGCTTTAGGTATCACAACTGTAGTAAAGTCTTCTGATATAAAGCTCATCATGGTAAATAGAACGCCTAGAATGTTTCCTATTAATGGGCCTATGTAGGGGATGATATTTAAAATAGCGCATAGAAAAGCAATCATTAAGGCTCCTTTTACTCCGAATGATAGAAAAACAATTAAGCTCAATATGAAAATAATAGTCATTTGTAGAATTAGGCCTACAAAGTATCTAGATAGTAGATTGTTGATTTTCTGTATAGAGTTTAATATTTGATTGGAGTGGGGCTTTGGTAACAGTTTTTTAAATTGATATTTTAGAACAGCTTGGTCTTTTAAAAAGAAAAATGTTATGAAAAATATGGAAGCTATTCCAATACCAAGACCGCTAAGTGTTCCTATTATGGTGTTTAAAAGATTGGGTAAGAAGCTAATGTTGAATTTAGAGCTTATTTCGGATGCGTCTAATATTTTGTCTAAACTGAATCCTTTTGAGTCTAAAAAAGTATCAAGTTGTAGAAGGAGGTTGTTAAAGCTATCTTGTAATTGATGTGTATTCAGAACCGCTAAATTTTCTGCTTGTGTAGTAAATAAGGGGATAAACATGAAAATAAATCCAGATATAGCTAGAAGAAATATAAACATAGTAGACAATACAGAAGCTATCTTATTGAATCTTAGTTTTTTCTTAAAGAATCGCATAATTGGTGAGCCTATTAGCGAAAGAATTAAGGCAAAAGCAATATATAGAAAGATGTCTGTTATTTGATAGATCAAATACAAGCCAGCGGCTATTAAACATAAGGTTATAACAGCTTTAACGATGCCTTTTGAAATTTCTTTTGCGTTGGTCATTGCAATTTTATTTCAAATATAGTTATTTAAATTCAAGAGAAAATGATTTATTCTTCATTGCAAAAAACAAAACTATGCGTAGCGACTACAGCAGCAGTTTCTGTTCTAAGCCTTGTGTTTCCAAGGGAAACAGGTTTGAAGTTAGCTTTTAGGGCACTATCAATTTCGCTACTTGAAAAATCTCCTTCAGGACCAATTAATAGAGTGTAAGAAGCTCCTTTTGGGATAGCATTCTTTAAAAGTGTTTTTTCAGTTTCTTCGCAATGAGCAATGTATTTATGACTGTTGTTCTCTTGTTGAATAAATGCTTTGAAAGATATTGCGTCATGTAGGATAGGCATATATCTATGAAGTGATTGTTTCATTGCGGCCTGTACGATTTTTTCAAATCGTTCAAGTTTTATTTGTTTTCTTTCTGAGTGGTCACAGATTATAGGGGTGATTTCATGTATTCCAATTTCAGTAGCTTTTTCTAAAAACCATTCAAATCGCTCGTTCATTTTTGTGGGAGCAACCGCTAAATGAATATGGAAATTCTCGGGTTCTTTAAAATCATATTCCACAACAGTGACGCTACATTTTCTGTCGTTATCTGTATTTATGACTGTGTTAAATAGGTAGCCTTTTCCATTGGTAACCATTAGGTTGTCTCCGTTTTTCTTGCGTAAAACTTTAACTATATGGTTGCTTTCTTCTTTATCGAAAGTATAGTTCGTATCTTCTTTGTTTAGGAGAGGTGAATAGAAAAGTTGCATAGGTTTTTATTTAAAATTCGATTCTTGCTTTTGATACTACGGATGAATTGCTAAAGTGAGATTCTAGAAAATTGTAATAGCCAACAATACCAATCATGGCTGCATTGTCAGTTGTATATTCAAATTTAGGAATAAATGCTGTCCATCCCCAATTTTTCTCAGCTTGTAACAGGGCATTTCGAATACCTGAATTAGCAGATACTCCACCTCCGATGGCTATCTGTTTAATACCTGTTTCAGCAACAGCTAATTTTAGTTTGTCTAAGAGAATCTGGATAATAGTATATTGAATAGAAGCACATATATCCTCTTTGTTTTCTTCAACAAAGTTTGGATTTATAGCTTGGTTTTTCTGAATAAAATAGAGAATTTGAGTTTTTAGACCACTAAAACTAAAGTTAAGCCCCTCTACTTTTGGTTTTGTAAAAGGAAAAGCTTTTGGATTGCCATTTTGGGCATATTTGTCAATTAATGGACCACCTGGGTAAGGAAACCCTAATGTTTTAGCACTCTTGTCAAATGCCTCTCCAACTGCATCGTCTGTGGTTTCTCCTAATATTTTTAAGTCAAAAAAGCTATTTACTTGAACTATTTGTGTATGCCCTCCAGAGATGGTTAAAGCTAAAAAGGGAAAAGTTGGTTTTGGTGTTCCTTCTTCAATAAAATGAGCTAATATATGTGCATGCATATGGTTGACAGCAATTAAAGGAATCTTCAATGCCATGGCCATTGATTTAGAAAAAGAACCTCCTACAAGAAGAGAACCCATTAATCCTGGTCCTTGTGTAAATGCGATAGCGCTAAGTTCTTCTTTTTTTACGCCTGCTTTTTTAAGTGCAACATCTACCACTGGTACAATATTTTGTTGGTGTGCCCTTGATGCAAGTTCAGGAACAACGCCTCCATATTGTTCGTGCACAGCTTGTTGAGCTACGATATTTGAAAGAACTTGGTCGTTTTTTAATACTGCTGCAGCTGTGTCGTCGCAAGAACTTTCTATGGCGAGTATGTAGATAGGTTTTGTACTCATTTTATTAGGGGGTAAAGGATATTAAACAGCGTTTATTCAGTCGAATATCTTTGGAATTTTATTTACATTTGTTGTTCTATTTTCCGCAGTTTGAAAAGACATTGGAAAAGGCAAATTTAAAACTTAAAACAATATCAAAAAATTTAATAAAATAGTTTTTCGCTTACTTCTGGGCATCGTGTTGTTATTATGTGTAATAGCAATGACTTTGGCATTGCCTATAGTACAGACAAAAATAGCGCAGAATCTAATGGGGAAACTGAATAATCAATTTGGTACTCAGATTTATATAGAGCGTGTTGATATTACTATTTTTGGTAGAGTTAGTCTTAAAAATGTCTCTGTAACGGATAATCACGATGAGAAATTCATTCGTATAGGGAGTTTGAAAACGAATTTATTGGACTTGAATGAGTTATTAGAAGTTCGTTTGTTTTTTGGAAATGCCATTGCAGATGATTTGTATTTCAATATCCATACTTACAAAGGAGAGAGTAATAGTAACTTAAATCTTTTCATTAATGCCCTTGATAATGGGAAACCTGGTGATGGTTCTTTTCGTCTAGGAATTAAGAGAATAGAGGTTAAGAATGGTCATTTTAGAGTTTCTGATGATAATAACGAAACTCCGATATCAGTTGACTTTAAGGAATTGAACGGAGTTCTAGATGACTTTTTGGTAAAAGGACCAGATATATACGCAAAAGTAAATACAGTACAATTATTAGATCATAGAGGATTAAAACTAGAGGATCTGAAGGGGGATTTTAGTCTTACAAAAACTAACATTATTATTAAAAATATGTTGTTGGAGACTGATAAATCTAAATTAGAAGGCGATTTGAAATTTAGTTTCTCAGGGAACGATATGCGTGACTTTACTAACAAAGTAAGGTGGGATTTGAAAATCTTAAAATCCTCTATCAATACTTCCGATTTAAATTGTTTTTACCCAGAGTTTACTAAAAACCATAAGCTGTTCTTAAAAACGGATCTTACGGGATATATGAATGACTTTATGTTGTCTAATGTAAAGCTTGTTGATGAAAATTATTCTGAGATTATAGGTTTTTTCCAATTTAAGAATCTTTTCGATAAGAAGAGAGATTTTAGCATGGATGCCAATTTAAGTAGATTAAACACCTCATATGATGACTTAGCTCATTTACTACCTAGAGTTTTAGGTGAGAAATTACCTCCTAAGCTTTCAAAGCTAGGCGGAATTTCTTTAAATGGGGTAGTTGGATTGACTAAACGTGATTTAAACGCTAAAGTGTCTATGCTTACATCCATCGGAACAATGGATGCGGATTTTTTAATGGAGGGGATAGATCAGATTGAAAAGGCTGTTTATAGAGGAAATGTTGTGCTAAATGAGTTTGATTTAGGAACTGTTTTAGAAGATGAATCTTTTGGAGTAGTTAGTCTAAATATTAATCTTGATGGAACAGGGTTTGATCAAAAACATTTAAATACTTCTTTAGAAGGCGAGGTGAAATCTTTTGTTTTTAAAGGATATAATTATAAGGATATCACTCTAGACGGCTTTATGAAAATGCCTTATTATAAAGGATATTTAAGTAGTAAAGACCCAAATTTGGACTTGGACTTTAATGGGGTTATTGATTGGAGCTTGGATGTCAAAGAGTATGATTTTGAAGCGATGATTAATCATGCTGATTTACATGCTTTGAACTTGGTGAATGATACTTTGTCTGTTTTTAAAGGGATGTTACGTTTAAAAGCTTCAGGGAATACATTAGATGATTTAATTGGAGAGTTTAAAATAGAAGAGGCATCTTATTTAAATAGTAAGGACAGATATAACTTTAGTGAACTTTCTATTTTAGCCGAAATGGGAGACGAAAAGGTTAAAACAGTAACTGTCAAGTCGGAAAAAACTATTGATGGGGTTATAGTTGGAAGGTATAAGCTAGAGCAAATGCCAAAGCTTATTGAAAATGCATTGGGAAGTCTTTATACAAATTATTCTCCGTTTGTTGTGGAGAAGGATCAATTTGTTGATTTTGATGTTAGTGTTAGTAATCAATTAATAGAAATTTTCTTTCCAAAATTAACTTTAAGTGAAAACACTAAAGTGAAAGGGAATATTTACGGAGATAGAGGTGATTTCAAGTTAAATTTTACTTCTCCAAAAGTTTCACTGGGCAGCATGTCTTTTGATAATATTGTTTTGAACGTAAATAATCAGAATCCACTTTATAATACGTATCTGTCAGTAGATAGTTTGAAGTTTAAAAAATATAAATTATCTGACTTTGATTTAATAAATGTAACTCATAATGACACTTTGTTTGTGCGTGCAGAGTTTAAAGGAGGTGATACAGCTAAGGATAGTTATGATTTGAACGTTTACCACACGATTAACGAGGATAATAACTCAGTAGTTGGAATAAAGAAATCGGAGATAATGTTTAAGAATTTTCTTTGGTATTTAAATGAGAAGGAGGAGAAGGACAATAAAGTAGTTTTTAATAAGAAATTAAATGATTTCAATATTGACAGGATTGTATTGTCTCACAACGATCAATCTGTAGAGTTAAACGGAGATATAAAAGGGAAAGATTATAAGGATTTGGAATTGATTTTCGACAATGTTGACCTTAATAAAATCACACCAGATATTAGAAATATTAGTTTTGCTGGTAACATAAATGGTGGTATTCACTTTGAACAAAAAGGAGAAGTATATCATCCCGATTCTAATGTTTATATTGATTCATTGGCTATAAATGACGTTTTCTTAGGAGATTTGAAGTTTGATGTAACAGGAGATGAGCGTTTGAGAAATTTTAAAGTAGATTCTAATATTGTTCAAGAAAATAAAGAGCTTTTTTATCTAAATGGAGAAGTAAATATTATTAATAAGAATAGCTATTTGAATTTAGAATCTGGTTTTAAAGATTTTGATCTAAAGACAATAGGGCCTTTATTGAGTTCAATAGTTAGTAATGTTCGCGGAACCACAAATGGTAAGATTAGTATTTTGGGCACTCCTCAAAAACCAGACATAAATGGGCGTCTATATCTAAGTAAAGCAGGTATGAAATCTAAGTTTACTGGAGTAGATTATAATTTTGAGGAAGAAGCACCTGTAGATTTAACTCAGAATCAGTTTATCTTGCGCAATGTGAAATTAATAGATTCAAAATATAAGACCAATGGAACTATAAATGGAACGATAGCCCATAAGAAATTTGATGATTGGAATTTAGATTTAAAACTTCAATCATCCAATCTGTTGGCTTTAGATACAACATATGAAGAGGGAAGTTTGTATTACGGAACAGCCTTTATTAATGGAACAGCATCTTTGTCTGGACCTGTTGAATTGCTTTCTATCGATATTCAGGCTACTTCAAACAAGAATACTTCAATAAAGATACCCTTGAACGAAGCGAAAGGTGTAGGAGATAGTTCATTTATTCATTTCCTTACTGCAGAAGAGAAAGCGAATAGATTAAAAACAGGAAGTTTTGATATTTATCAATATAGAAATAGCGGAATTGAGTTAGATTTTGAATTCATTCTAACACCAGATGCTGAAATAGAAATTATTTTAGATAGAGAGTCAGGACATGCTATGAAAGGTAGAGGAGCCGGATTTATTACCATGGAAATCAATACAATGGGTAAGTTTAATATGTGGGGAGATTTTCAAGCATATGAAGGAGAGTATAATTTTAAATATGGAGGATTAATTGATAAGAAGTTTGAAGTAAAACGATATGGAACCATTCGTTGGGATGGTAATCCAATGAATGCTATTTTAGATTTGCAAGCTTTATATCACACAGAGGCAAACCCAAGTATTATTATTGATAATTCAGTGGTAAATCGAAAAATACCTACGGATGTTTCGATTTTGTTAAACGGAAGTTTAAGTAATCCAGAGGTGGATTTTGAAATAAACTTTCCAAATGTTAGTTCTGTTATCCGTTCAGAAATAGAATACAAATTAAGTGACAAGGATACCCGTGAAAGACAAGCAATGGCTTTGTTGGCTACAGGAACATTCTTTTCTTCTGATAATTCATCTACGGCTTTAGCAGGAAGCTTATTTGAGCGTGCTAGTAGTATTTTTGACGATATCTTTTCAGATGAAGATGATAAGGTTAGAATAGGATTGAATTATGCTCAGGCAGATAGAAATCCATATACTCAAACAGAAGGTAGGGTTGGAGTAACTTTCTCTACTCAGGTTAATGACAGAATTAAAGTTAATGGAAAGTTAGGTGTGCCTGTTGGTGGAGCTGAAGAGTCTGTTATTGTTGGGGATGTTGAAGTGCTTCTTAGATTAAACGAAGATGGAAATTTAAATGCCCGTGTTTTCAATAGAGAAAATGATATAAACTATATTGGAGAGGGCATTGGGTATACCCAAGGTTTAGGATTGTCATATGAAGTAGATTTTGATACTTTTAAAGAACTTATTAGAAAAATTTTGAATAAAGCAGCTATTGAAGAGGCTAAGAAAAAAAATCCTAGCAATACTAATGAGCTTCCAGATTCTGACTATAATGCTGATTTTATTCGCTTTTATGAAAGTAGGAAAGAAGGACAGTCAGAAGGGGCATACCCTATAGAACTTCTTGATTAAACGACTTTTTTATCCTCACAAATCTTGTAAACCTTTTTTGATTTCATTAGATTTACTAGAAAGTAAATTATATGAAAAATCAAATACAGAAAATCGCCGTATTAACTTCAGGTGGTGATTCTCCTGGTATGAATGCAGCTATTCGTGCTGTAGTGCGTGCTTGTTGTTTTTATAAAGTAGAATGTATAGGTGTATTCAGAGGCTTTCAAGGATTGGTCGAAGGTGACTTTGAGCCTTTAGGTGCTCGAGACGTAAATTACATAATAAATAGAGGAGGAACTTTTTTAAAGTCAGCTCGTTCAGATGCTTTTAGAACTGTAGAAGGACGTCAAAGTGCTTATCGAAATCTAGTTGATGCAGATATAGATGCGTTAATTATTATTGGTGGAGATGGTAGTTTTAAAGGAGGTATGACTTTTAATCAAGAATTTAATTTTCCTGTTATTACCATTCCTGGTACTATTGATAACGATATAAACGGAACAACACATACCATAGGATTTGATACAGCTTTAAATACAGTAATGGAAGCAGTAGACAAAATACGCGACACTGCGAGTTCTCATAAACGCTTGTTTTTTGTGGAAGTTATGGGAAGAGATGCAGGGCATATAGCTTTAAACTCAGGTATCGGATGTGGAGCAGAAGAAATCATTATACCAGAAGAGAATCTTGGAATGGAAAGACTAGTAGAAACTTTAAAGAAAAGCAAAGCTTCCGGTAAGTCGTCTAGTATAGTAATTGTTGCAGAAGGAGAGAAATTGGGTAAAAATGTTTTCGAATTAGCGGACTATGTGGAGAAAAACTTACCTGAATATGATGTTCGAGTGTCTGTTTTGGGACATATGCAAAGAGGAGGTGCTCCTTCCTGTTTTGATAGAGTTTTAGCAAGTAGATTTGGAGTAAAAGCAGTAGAGAGCTTGTTAGAAGGGAAAAGTAATTTCATGGTAGGATTGATAAATGATCAAGTGGTTTTGACACCATTAGATAAAGCAGTTAAAGGAAACTCAGGCATAGACTGGGACTTGTTGCGTATTTCTGATATGATATCTATATAAGCTTTGAAATAATTAAAAGAAAATCAAACACCTCTAGAGGAAAAAAAATAAACTATGAAAGTAAAAGTAGGGATTAACGGATTTGGAAGAATAGGAAGATTGATTCTAAGAGAATCATTCTTAAGAAATGATATTGAGGTAGTTGGTGTCAACGACTTGATGGAAGTGGAGCACTTGGCTTATTTATTAAAATACGATTCTGTGCACGGAAGGTTTAAAGAAGAAGTTCGTGTAGAAAATGGAAATTTAGTAGTAGGTAATCAAGTTATTCGAGTTACTTCGGAAATGGATCCAACTAAATTAAAATGGAATGAAGTTAATGCAGAAATTGTGGCAGACTGCACGGGTGTTTTTACGACTTTGGATAAGGCAAAAGCGCATATAGATGCAGGAGCGAAAAAAGTCATAATATCAGCCCCATCTGCAGATGCTCCCATGTTTGTAATGGGGGTTAACGATGATAAATTAAAAGTTACTGATACAATTGTGTCAAATGCTTCATGTACCACAAATTGTTTAGCTCCTATGGTAAAGGTGTTGAATGATAAGTTTACTGTTGTAGAGGGGCTTATGACGACTATTCATGCAGCAACTGCTTCTCAATATGTAGTAGATGGGCCGTCTAAAAAAGATTATAGAGCAGGACGTTCAGCATTAAATAATATTATACCTGCAAGCACTGGTGCAGCTAAGGCTGTTGGGAAAGTAATACCAGAAATGAAAGGAAAGTTAACTGGAATGGCTATGCGTGTACCTACGGTAGATGTATCTGTAGTAGATTTAACGGTGCGTTTGGCAACAGAGACTACTTATGAAGAAATTATGCAAGCATTTCAAGAAGCGGCAGAGGGTTCTATGAAGGGTATTTTGGAAGTCACAAAAGACGATGTGGTATCTCAAGATTTCGTCTCAGATACTCATACTTGTATTATTGATTATAAGGCAGGAATAGCATTGAATAGTACTTTCTTTAAAATTATTGGGTGGTATGATAATGAATATGGATATGCAGCTAAGTTGATTGATTTAGCAGTGAAAATGGAGAGACTACAAGCATAATTATGAGGATAATAGTAGACAGTGGTTCCACCAAGGCTGATTGGATTATTTATGATTCTAATGAAACAACTCAAATCTCTGTAAGTAGTTTAGGGTTAAATCCAGAAGTCATTACGGTTGATGAGTTTGAGCATAGAGTAAATCAATTAGTTGAAGTTAGAAGTAATAAGGAGTTGGTAACAGAGCTATATTTTTATGGTTCGGGTTGTGGAACTCCTCGTGCGAAGAATGTGGTAATTAATTTTTTTAAAGGCTATTTTTCAAATCTGCAAGAATTGCATGTAATGGAAGATACCTATGCAGCTGTATATGCAACTAGTGCTCCTGGGGAAGAAGCGATAGTTTGTATTAATGGAACGGGATCGAATTGCAGTTATTATGATGGAAATGAAGTACATCAACGAGTACAGTCATTGGGTTATATTGCTATGGATGATTGCAGTGGCAGTGCTTTTGGAAGATTAATGATAAAGGGATATTACTTAAAGAGTATGCCTTTAGAATTGCGAAATCTTTTTGAACAGAAATACGATTTAGATGCAGATGTAATAAAAAATCATTTCTATAAAATGGAAAATCCGAATGCTTATCTAGCTTCGTTTCTTCCTTTCTTAATAGCAAATAAAGAACATCCATATTTTGTAAATCTTATTGAAGACCAAATACAGTTTTTTATTGATTATTATATTAAGCAACATCCTGAATATACTAGTGCACCTGTTCATTTTATAGGCTCAGTAGCTTACCTTTTGCAAGGGTGTTTTAAAGACAAATTAACTGCTAATGGTCTTAAGTCTGGTGTCTTTTATCAAAAGCCATTAGATGGATTAATTGAGTTTCATAGAAAAAGATAAAGATGGAAATAGCTATAATAGCACACGACGACAAGAAAGCTGAAATGATGGGATTTATTCAATCAAACAGTAAACAATTACAAAGAGAAGGTATTGATTTAATAGCAACGGGAACTACAGGTAAATTGATGGAGGAGCTTGGTTTTAAAGTGCGAAGAATGCTTTCGGGACCTTTAGGTGGAGATGCGCAAATAGCAGGAAGGGTAGCGGAAGGTAAAACAAAAATGGTTTTGTTTTTCAAAGACCCTTTAGGTAAACACCCACATGAACCAGATATCAATATGTTGTTGAGGGTTTGTGATGTTCATAATGTGCCACTCGCGACAAATGAAGCGAGTGCACAATTATTGTTAGATGCTATTTCGAAGCGATCATAGAAATCTCAACGTTAACATTTCTTGGTAGTTTCGACACCTGTACACATTCGCGTGCAGGTGCTGTTTCTTGTTTGAAATAGCTACCATATACTTCATTTATAATACTGAATTGCTCCATATCTCTGATGAAGATGGTAGCTTTTACTGCATTCTCAAAAGTCATTCCTACTTCACTTAAAATAGCCTTTAGGTTTTCCATTACTTGTTTAGTCTCATCGGCAATTCCTGAATCAATCAAAGTTTCAGTAGCTTGATCAAAGGGAATTTGTCCTGATATAAATAGTAAGTCACCCACTTGAACAGCATGGTTATAAGGTCCGATTGGGCTTGGTGCTTTTGACGAATTTATAATTTTTTTCATAGTATATATAGTTTTAATCACGGTAACGTTTGTCTGGTGAATTTCGTTTTTCCCACTTGATGTCACTTAGCATAGATGACTTAATACCGATGAAGAAGCCCCAGCTAGTATAGTCTCCAATTGGAACCCAGTTAAAGTCCATCCTCCAACTCATTAAATCCCTTTCAAAGCGAAGCTGTGTAAAGGTAACTCCTTTATTTACAAAATCATAACCTGTAGATATTCCGACTTTCCATTTTGGTGAAATATCGATATTACCTGAGACCATTACGGAATTGTTGGTTATATCACTATTGCGATTATTGTTGGAATAGGTAAGGGAATAAGCAAAGGTTAAATCCCAGGGAAGTTTCGCATTGTAAAACCCGGTAAAAGGTTTTTCTTCTTCTTCTTCCTCTTCTTGATCTCTATTTTCTCCAAGTCTCCCTGATTGTCCAAATAAATCATCTGCACGACCACCATTTTGAACGTTATTCTTATTAGAACTGTCTGTGCCACCAAAAACAGCATCTTGACTATTCAGAGACCAGTTAAGAGTAAGGTTGGCACTCGTCATTCTAAGTAAGCTACCTCCGTTGTCTATGTTAAAACGGTCTATTCTTCTACCAGAATTATCAATAGCGTATGGATCTAGAGTTGCACCGAAATTAACCTGCATTTTGTTGTTAAAAATAGCAGTTCCTGCACTAAGTCTAAGTGGAGCCAATTTCAATGAGTCTGCAGAGATATTATAGCTAGATGACAGGTTAAAGCTGTTTAATAGCATTACTTTTTTAGGATCTCCTGTTTCACTTTTGTCGTCTCTCATTTTTGCTTCAAAGCTATTGCTAAGACCGAAGCTCATTATGTTGGAATAATTCTGTCCAGGAGCACCAAATAAACCACCTTGGAAACGAGTGTACTCTTCAAAAGTTCTACCAGAAGCATCAATAGCATAGGTGTCAAAGTACCTGTCAAAACTAGGAGTGTAAGAATAACTTACATTAGGACGCATTACATGTCTAATAGCTTGAAGTTTTGCATTCTTGTCAAAATTGAAAGTACCATACACAGTTGTACCAATACTTGCACTTAAATTATAAGTTCTAAAGCTGTCAAAACCATTTACTCTAGTGTCAACTACTTTTCCTTTGTCTACATTGTATTCTTTCTTAATGGTGTTGAAATACCATACTTCATTGTAGTTACCACCGGCAGTAACACTAAAGTGTTTGAAAAGCTTAAAGTTTGTAGAAAGAGGGATACTGTGTTGAAATCCAGTGTTTAAACTATCGAACATTTCTTTTTTGAAAAAGTATTCTTCTTTAGTTCGTGCTCTGTTTTCTCCTCTTATATTGTAGGATAAATTCAAGTTTTTAATCAATCCTTTTTTCGGACCACTCTCTGATGCAAATGGAAAAATACGATCCACACTAGCTTGAAGTGTAGGTAGGGTCATGTTGATGTCTCCAGTGTTGGTAGACTGAGAGTGAGTAGCGGTTAAAGACATATTAACCTGAGGTACCGATTGAAAAGTCTTCGAGTAACTAATAGAGGAGTTCATCTGGTTGTTTAATGAAGCTCCAACATTATAGGTGTTGTTTGTTTGTCTAAAATATTGACTACTACCCATGTTAACCGATGCAGAGAATCGAGAGTTGGGGTTTGACTTAGGGTCTTGGGTATGAGACCACTGAATGTTGTAGTTTGAGTTTCTTTGGTAATCAGGCAAGCCTAGCTCACTGAAAATATTGTTCTCGAAACGAGCATTGAATCTACCGTTGTATTTATAGCGTTTTGCATAATTGCTTTCCGCTCTAAGAGCATAACTACCGTTAGTGTAATAATCCCCTAAAAGAGTAAGGTCTAATCGGTCACTTATTGCAAAATAATAACCACCGTTCTGCATATAATATCCTTGTTGACGCGTATCTCCCATGGTGGGGATGATAAAACCTGATTCGGCATTTTCAGCCATAGGAAAAAAAGCAAAAGGTAATCCGATAGGAGTAGGAACATCTGCGATAACCATGTTAGTTACACCGGTCACTACTTTTTTATTAGGGACAAACTTTACTTTTCTAGTCTTAAAATAATATTCAGGATCTTCAATATCTTTTGCAGTTGTGAAAATAACGTTTTCCATGAAGTAGACGGAGTCATTTTCCTTCTTTGTCATTTCTGCTTTAATACGAAACTCTCCTTGACTTGTTTTAGAATTCCAAACAATTGCTTTTTGGGTTTTTGTATTGTAGCGAATTGAATCAGGTTCTACAATTTGTTGCCCTTGTGTAAAGACTGGGCTCTGAGTAAGTTTTCCTAAACTATCTTTTATTCTACCGGCATAAATCTCGTTTTTCTCATAATTGAAGATGATTTTACCCGCCTTTATTTCAAAATCAAGATATTTAATTTCTGCTTCATTGTAAAGCGTTAATTCCTTTTTCTTTTGGTCTAGTTTCTCATAATCTTTCGCCTGTCTATATACGATACCTTCCAACATTGGCTTCTTTTTAGGTAAGCTATCTACTTTTGCTGTAGGTTTTTTAATAGTGTCTGTAGGAATATTAGTGACAACTTTAGTGGAATCCTTAGGATTTAAAAGTATTGGGACGTTTTTATTTTTCTCAAATTCTTGTGCATACGCATTAGGAATCAACCAAGTGAGAAGCAATATAATTAAAACGATATGTTTTTTTTTTGTACGCAAGTGTATAAGTGCTATTTTTGTAAAATATGGCTCGTTTTTTGCCGTGTCAAACTTACATATATTTTTTCTAAAAGTGTAGTTTTATCAAATTTAAAAACATAATTATAAATATCTTTTATATGAATTTCAGCAAAGGAAATTGTTTCATTCTTCTACTTTTATATTTTTCAAGTTTTTCTTTATTAGCACAGTCTAAGAATAATTTTAAAGTTGTTTTGGACCCAGGACATGGTGGGAAAGATTTTGGTACTAATCACAACGGGAATGTTGAAAAGGATATTGTTCTACAGGTAGCTTTAAAAGTTGGAGAAATCTTGGAGAAGCATTCAGATATTGATGTTTTATATACCCGTAAAACGGACGTGTTTGTAGCTGTTAAAGAGCGTTCTGTGATTGCAAATGAATCCAAAGGGAATGTGTTTATTTCTATTCACTGTAATGGAGTGGCGTCTAATGATGCTTCAGGTACAGAGACCTTTGTTATGGGTTTGAGTAAGAACAAATCGAATTTGGAAGTAGCTAAGAAAGAGAATGCTGCCATTATATTAGAAGATGACTACAAAACGAAATATGCGGGATTCGATCCGTCTTCGCCAGAATCATTAATTGGGTTAACATTAATGCAGGAGGATTATATCGGTCAAAGTATTGATTTGGCAGGGAAAGTTCAGAATGGATTTACAAATGTTTTAAAACGTAAGAATCGCGGTGTAAAACAAGGTCCTTTCTGGGTTTTACATGGAGCTTTTATGCCTAGTATATTAATTGAGTTAGGATTTGTGTCTAATAAAGAAGAGGGAGCATACTTAAGTTCGGCAAAAGGACAAAAGGAATTAGCAGAATCTATTGCACAAGGTATTATCAGTTATAAAAACAACTATTATGGAACGTCTAAGTCTAGTGCTAGTACTCCATCGAAATCAGTAGCAAAGGAAGAAGAGAAAGTTACTAATAGTACTCCAGTTTCAAATTCTGTCACAAAATCGGGTGTTGTTTTTAAAATTCAAATATCCGCAAGTACCCGTGTTTTAGAATTAAAACCTAAAAACTTTAATGGATTGAAAGATGTTAGTATGGAAGATGAAGGGAAACTGAAAAAGTACTTTTATTCTGAAACTCAGGATTATGAAATTGCAAAACAATTGTTAGGTGAAGCGAAAGATAAAGGGTATAATTCATCATTTATAGTGCCGTTTAAGGATGGTAAAAAGATCTCACTTCAAGAAGCCTTGAAATAAACTAGGAGGATTCTATATAAAAGTTTATTTTTGCTTCATAAAATTCGATGATTTTGAAAATATCAAGAGAAATTAAAACGGCTTTATTAGTCTTAGCATCTATTGCATTGTTTGTTTGGGGATATGGTTTTTTGAAAGGCAATAACATTTTTGACAAGAGTATTAGATACTATGTAGAGTATGACAATGTAGAGGGAGTAACCACTTCATCAAATGTTACAATCAACGGATTAGTTGTTGGTAAAGTATCCAAGATTGAAATAAAGAAAGATACTGGAAAATTGTTAGTTGAATTGTTCATGACAAATCCTATTCAGATCTCTAAAAACAGTACAGCTTTTATCTACTCATCTGGTTTTATAGGAGGAAAGGATATTGCAATAGAACCTGATTTTGGTGATACCAATTATGCTGATTCTGGAGATTTTTTAAAGTCAGGTGTAAAAGTTGGTTTGATTGACGGAATTGGAGATCAACTAGATCCTTTACAGAAAAAACTACAAGAAGTATTAGATAATGCAAATAAGATGATTGTTTCAATCAATTCAATTTTGGATGAATCAACACAAGCAGATCTTAAAGCAACTATGAAGGATTTAAGTAGTACAATGGCAAGCGTAAATGGTTTGCTTGCGACTAATAAACCTAAATTAGATAAAACAATGAATAACTTGACTGTAATGAGTGAAAACTTTGTTCAGTTGTCAGATTCATTATCCAACTTAGAAATCAATAAAACTTTCGCGAAATTAGACAATGCTTCTACTAATATTGATAAACTATTAGCAGGCGTTGAAAATGGTGATGGTTCTATCGGTAAGCTGATGAAAGATGAACAATTGTATAATAACTTAGAAAATGCTTCTAAAGAGTTAGAACAACTGTTACACGATTTAAAAGAAAACCCTAAACGTTATATACATTTTTCAGTTTTTGGAAAAAAGGGAACTCCTTATGTAGAGCCTGTTAAGGCAGATACAATTACTAATTAATAGCTGTAAGCTTAATTTATATTGATTCAATTTCTTGACTATGCAGTATTTAGCTAATGTTTTATTTTTAATTCTCCTTGTTGTAGGTTTTGGTTTTTTTGCGAGAAACGTAAAAAAATTAATACGAAATATTAAACAAGGACGCGATATCAATCGATCTGATCGTTCTTCCGATAGATGGAAAAATATGGCAATGGTTGCACTTGGGCAATCTAAAATGGTTAAAAGACCAGTAGCTGGTATTCTACATATATTTGTATATGTTGGATTTGTTGTTATCAATATTGAAATGCTTGAGATAGTTATCGATGGATTATTTGGTACACACAGAGTACTTTCTTTCCTAGGAGGCTTCTACAATGTTTTAATTGGTATTTTTGAAATACTAGCAGCGTTAGTGATTGTTGGAGTAGTGGGGTTCTGGATTAGAAGAAACGTTATTCGTTTAAAGCGTTTTAACCAGAAAGAAATGGAAGGTTGGCCAAAAAAAGATGCGAATACAATCATCTACATTGAAACCGTTTTAATGTGCTTCTTTTTGTTGATGAACGCAGCTGACTATTATTTACAATCAATAGGATACGGACATTATACACAGGTTGGATCATTTCCAGTGTCTAGCTATATAGCAGGATTGTTTAACGGTATGCAACCTGAGGTTGTGGCGATTGTTGAGCGTGTTTGTTGGTGGGGACATATCATAGGGGTAATGTTGTTTATGAATTATCTTTATTATTCAAAACATCTACACATCTTCTTGGCTTTTCCTAATACCTATTTTGAAAATTTAAATCCTCAAGGACAGTTTGATAATCTAGCTTCTGTAACTAAAGAAGTGAAGTTGATGATGGATCCTAATGCAGACCCTTTTGCAGCACCAGCTGAAGATGCAGGTGAACCTGGTAAATTTGGAGCACAAGATGTTATGGACCTAAATTGGGTTCAGCTCTTGAATGCGTATTCATGTACTGAATGTGGAAGATGTACTTCTTCTTGTCCGGCAAATCAAACAGGAAAACTATTATCTCCTAGAAAGATTATGATGTCTACTCGTGATCGTTTAGAGGATGTAAGTGCTATTATGGATGCAAATAACGGAGAATTCGTTGCAGACGGAAAAACCTTATTAAACGATTATATAACACCAGAAGAATTATGGGCTTGTAACACGTGTAATGCATGTGTTGAAGAATGTCCAATAGGAATTAGTCCATTATCTATAATTATGGATATGCGTCAGTATTTAGTTATGGAACAAAGTGCTGCTCCAATAGAATTAAATAATATGATGGCAAATATCGAAAACAATGGTGCTCCTTGGCAGTATAACCAAATGGATCGCTTAAACTGGAAAGACGAAAATTAATAAATTAAGAAGAATAGATTTTATATTTCTATTTCAATATATAAAAGTATGTCAGAGAATTTAGTAGTGCCAACAATGGCAGAAATGATGGCAAGAGGAGAGCAACCAGAAGTTTTATTTTGGGTTGGTTGTTCAGGAAGTTTTGATGATCGTGCAAAGAAGATTACAAAAGCATTTGTAAAGATATTAAACAAGTGTAAAGTTTCTTTTGCTGTTCTTGGAACAGAAGAGAGCTGCACTGGAGATCCTGCGAAAAGAGCGGGTAACGAGTTTTTGTTCCAAATGCAAGCGATGATGAATATTGAGGTAATGAATGCTTACGAAGTTAAGAAAATCGTAACGGCATGTCCTCACTGTTTCAATACTATTAAAAATGAATACCCTGAATTAGGAGGAAAGTATGAAGTAGTACATCACACACAATTCTTAAAGTCGTTGTTAGACGACGGACGCTTAACTATTGAAGGTGGACAATATAAAGGAAAGCGAATTACCTTTCATGACCCATGTTATTTAGGAAGAGCCAACCAAGTTTATGAAGCACCTAGAGAGCTAATAGAAAAATTAGATGCTGCATTGGTTGAAATGAAGCGTTCAAAAGCTAATGGATTATGTTGTGGAGCTGGTGGAGCACAAATGTTTAAAGAACCAGAAAAAGGAAATAAGGATGTAAACGTAGAGCGTACAGAAGACGCTTTAGAAACACAACCTGAAATCATTGCTGCTGGATGTCCATTCTGTAACACAATGCTAACGGACGGAGTGAAGTTCAAAGAACGTGAGCAAGACGTAAAAGTTATGGATATCGCAGAATTAATTGCTAGCGCAGAAGACTTATAAAATTATGTATATACCATTTGAAGAAATGCCAGATCACGCAAGGATTTGGATTTATCAATCGAATAGAAAACTCTCTAATGAAGAGGTTGCAGTTGCAGAGAAAATGTTGATGGAGTTCACTAAAGATTGGGCAGCTCATGCTACACCTTTACAGTCTTCTTTTATCATTAAATACAATCGTTTTATCATATTAGCAGTAGATCAAGAAGTTCATCCTTCATCTGGATGTTCAATTGATGCATCTGTTGGTGTAATCCAAGAATTGGAAAAACAATTCGGAGTTGATTTAATGGATAAGATGAATGTTACTTTTAGAACAGGAGCCTTTATAGCTTATAAAAACTTAGCTGATTTCAAGAAAATGGCGAAAGAAAAGTCTGTATCTGCCGAAACAATTGTTTTTAATAATTTAGTTAATGATGTTGGTGAATTTAAAGAGTTTTGGGAAGTACCAGCTATGGACAGCTGGCACGGTAGATTCTTCAAATAAAAATAGCCAAATATAAAAATGAATACTAAAATCACCGCACATTCGTTTGTACGGTGATTTTATGTTTTAAAAGTAAACTGCAATGAAAAACTTATCTCTAGTATTACTATTCGTTTCTGCGAGTATTTGGGGACAAAAGAAGGTTGATACCGAAGCTAATAAATGGGTGAATAACGTTTATCAATCAATGAGTTTGGATGAGCGTATTGGCCAATTGTTTATGGTTGCTGCCTATTCTAATCTCAACGAAGCTCATATACAAGGTTTAGAGAAATTGGTACAAGAACAACATGTAGGAGGATTAATCTTTTTTCAAGGAGGTCCTCAAAGACAAGCTACTATGACCAATCGATTGCAATCTCTTGCTCGAATTCCTATGTTGATCGGTATCGATGGAGAATGGGGACTTAGTATGCGTTTAGATTCTACGTATCGCTTTCCCTATAATATGACACTTGGAGCTGTTCAAAATCTAGATTTAATAGAGCAGGTGGGAGTAAGTATGGCAAAGCAAGCAAAGAGGTTGGGCATGCAGTTTAATTTTGGTCCGGTGGTAGATATAAATATCAATCCTAAAAATCCGATTATAGGGGTGCGTTCTTTTGGTGAAACACGTGAAATTGTTACGGAACGTGCATTGGCTTTTATGAAAGGATATCAGAGTCAAAATGTATTCGCAACTGCTAAACATTTTCCTGGGCATGGAGATACATCAACGGATTCTCATTACAGTCTTCCTGTTATTGACTTTTCGAGAGATCGCTTAAATAGAGTGGAGTTGTATCCTTATAAAAAATTAATAGAAGAAGGGCTTTCTAGCGTGATGGTTGCACATTTAAGTTTACCAGCTATTGAACCTGATAAAAACATACCTACTTCTCTGTCTTATAATGTAGTTACTAAGTTGCTAAGAGAGGAAATGAAATTTGAAGGTTTGATTTTTACAGATGCTTTGAATATGAAAGCCGCAGCAAACTACCTACAACCTGGAGAAGTAGACCTTGCAGCTTTTAAAGCAGGTAATGATTTATTGTTATTCTCTGAAAACGTACCGAATGCTGTTGCGAAGATAAAAGAAGCCTATGCTAATCAAGATATAACAGAAGACCGTTTGGCCTACTCTGTAAAAAAAATATTGAAGTATAAATACAAAACGGGCTTAACGAGTTTTACACCAGTCGATAAGACGAATTTAGTACAAGATTTAAACGATAGTTCTTACGATGATTTAAATGAGAAATTATACAACGAAGCAATTACTCTTTTAAAAAATGGACATCACATACTTCCGATAAAAAATTTGGAAAAGGAATCTATCGCTTATTTGAAGTTAGGAGACGATAGCGGTAGTCATTTTTTAGAAATGCTTAGAAAATATACAGATGTAACTGAAATAACAATAGATGACATAGAGAAGGCAAAAGATTTTTCAAAAGTTATTATTGGCTATCATAAAGTAGATAATCCTTGGAGAAATCATGATTTCCAAGCCTTAGAAATTGATGCGATAACAAAGTTAGCCGAGCAAAATAAACTCATTTTAGTTTCGTTTGCTAAAGCTTATGCACTCTCTGGAATTTATGATTTTGATAATATAGATGTAGTATTACAAGCTTATCAGAATAATGATTTTGCTCAAAACGCTGTTGCACAAATTATTTTCGGGACTTTGGAAGCAAAAGGGAAATTGCCAGTTACAATTAATAAAGAATTTAAAGTTAACGATGGTTTAAAAACAAAGAAACTAAAGCGATTGGGGTTTTCAAGTTTGAGAAACGAAGGACTGGATCCGCTTTACTTTGTGAAAATTGATTCTATTGCAAATGATGCAATTCAGCGTCAATATACACCAGGAATACAGTTGGTAGTAGCTAGACATGGAAATGTAGTCTATCAAAAATCATATGGATTTCATACCTATGAAAAAGATATTGCTGTAAAGGATACTGATCTTTTTGATTTAGCTTCACTTACGAAAATACTTGCAACGACTCCTATGGTAATGAAGATGGTAGAAGACGATAAATTGCGATTGAATAGTAAAATGGGAGATTTGATACCCGAATTTAAAGGAACAGATAAAAAGAACTTGTCTTTGTTGGATGTGTTAACCCATCAAGCTCGTTTACATCCTTGGATAGCTTTTTATAAACCGACCTTAGACTCAGTTCAAAAACCTTCAAAAGAATGGTATTCGTATATTTATAGTGCAGATTTTCCGACGCAGGTTTCTGAACATTTATTTATAAAGAAAAACTATAACAAGGAGATATTAAAAGAGATAGCATCTAGTAAGCTAGGAGCAAAGAAAGAATATAAGTATAGTGATTTAGGGTTTATAGCCCTAAAAGGAGTGATTGAGAAATCATATAAAAGTAGTTTAGACCAATTGGTCTCAAAGAATTTTTACAAGAAAATAGGAGCCAGCAGTTTGGGGTATTTACCACTTCAGAAGTTTGATAGTTCTCAGATATTACCAACAGAAGATGACAATTATTTCCGATATACACGTGTGCAAGGTTATGTTCATGATATGACTGCTGCAATGGAAGGAGGAGTCGCAGGACATGCAGGATTATTTTCAAATGCTTTGGATGTAACAAAGATGATGCAGTTATTTTTGAACAAAGGAGTATATGGTGAGGACCAGTTCTTTAATGAAGAAACATTTGATACGTTTAATGATTGTGTGTTTTGCAAAGATGGTAATCGCAGGGGGATTGGTTTTGATAAGCAACAATTGAAAGGAAATGCAGGACCAAGTTGTGGATGTGCTTCTTCAAGTAGTTTTGGACATACTGGTTTTACGGGAACTATGGCCTGGGCTGATCCGGAAGAGGAGTTAGTTTATGTATTTCTTTCAAATAGAAGCTTTCCCAATAGCAATGAAAACAAACTTTCAAAAGCGAATGTTAGAGAGAATATACAACGCTTGATTTATGAGTCTATTTTAGAAAAGTAAGACTGTACTCTTGAAAGACAGAAGTGTTGAGATGTATACATCAAAATGCAAAATTAAAAAGATGTAAAAAGCATATGTTCTAGTGGATATATTGTATTTTTAAAACTGAAAATAGAAGTTAAGATTATTTATGAAAATAGCCATTGTGTGTTACCCTACTTTTGGAGGAAGTGGAGTTGTAGCAACTGAATTAGGATTAGAACTCGCTAAACGAAATCATGAAGTGCATTTTATAACGTATAGTCAACCCGTTCGATTAGCATTATTGAATCCCAATATATTTTACCATGAAGTAAACGTTCCAGAATATCCATTGTTTCATTTTCAACCCTATGAGTTAGCGTTATCTAGCAAATTGGTGGACATGGTAAAACTTTATGGAATTGAATTACTACATGTCCATTATGCTATTCCTCATGCTTATGCAGGTTATATGGCAAAGCAAATGTTGGCAGAGCAAGGAATCCAATTACCAATGGTAACAACATTACACGGTACGGATATAACGCTAGTTGGAAATCACCCTTTTTATAAAACAGCTGTAAGTTTTAGTATAAATCATTCTGATTTTGTTACTTCAGTTTCAGAAAATTTAAAACAATCAACCTACGAATTGTTTGATACAAAGAAGGAAATACATGTGATTCCAAACTTTATAGAACAAAAGAATGTAGATTTTGACATTTCTCAGTGCCGTAGAATTGTTATGGCAAAACCAGAGGAAATGATTATAACTCACATTAGTAACTTTAGAAAAGTAAAGCGTATTCAAGATGTTATTTCTGTTTTTTATGGAATTCAAAGAGAGATTCCTGCTAAACTTATGTTGGTTGGAGATGGACCAGAGAAAGAAAGAGCAGAACAACAAGCATTGGATTTAGGAATCTACGATAAGATAATATTCTTTGGTAATAGCAATGAGATAGATCCAATTCTCTCCTATTCCGATTTGTTTTTATTGCCATCTGAAACAGAAAGCTTTGGATTAGCAGCTTTAGAGGCGATGTCGAGTTCAGTACCGGTAATTTCAAGTAATACAGGTGGATTGCCAGAAGTGAATGTAGAAGGTGTTTCTGGTTATTTGAGCAATGTAGGAGACATCGATGATATGGTTGAAAATGCTTTAAAGATTCTTCGTGACAAAGAAACACTTGCTAAGTTTAAAGAAGGGGCTAAAGAGGTATCTAAGAACTTTAGTATTGAGAAAATAGTACCATTGTATGAAGACTTGTATTTTAAGGCTTTAGAAGCGATAAAATAGAAATAGAAAAACAAGAAAAAGTCCTACTATAAAAGTTATAAAATTTTTATAGTAGGACTTTTTGTTTCTATTCATTCAAAAGGGTTAATATCATCAGCAACAGGAAATTCCTGAGAAGTTGTTGCCATTGATTTATTAAATTCAAATCGAGCTGTATCGGTCATTCCTTTACCTCCAGCTAGTTTCACTCGGTCGAGTAATTCCAACGCTAGTTTTTCTTCTTCGCGTTGTTCATTAACTAACCACTGTAAGAAGTTCCATGTCGCCCAATCTTTTTCCTCCATGCTTAGGTTGACAATTTTATAAATGGCTTCTGTGTTGGTAATTTCTTGTTGCAATACCATTTCAAAACAGTTTAGAATGTCTTTTGGTTCTGGCCCAGGTTTGTCCAATGCTTCAATAGTAACCTTGCCACCGCGTTCCTGAATGTATTCCATAATTTTACCCATATGAACACGTTCTTCTTGCGAGTGTTTCATTAAAAAGTTTTTAACTCCTCCAAGCATGGCATCATCTGCCCAGCATGCTAACATGAGGTAGGCTTGGGCAGAATTAGCTTCTAAAGTGAGTTGGTCGTTCAATGCTTTTAAAAGCGTTTTTGATAATCTAGAAGTTTTCATAGTTTAAGTTTTTTAGAATTGTTAGATAGTAATACCCTTAAAATTAAGGGTTTTAATTCTAAAACAGAAGTTAAAACAGTATTATTTAGCAGCTAACCTTAGTTTTAAATATTTAAGAATCAATGTGTTTAAGTGAATTTGAACTATGTGATGATGAGGAAAACCTTAAGAAAGAGAGCGGTTTTAGGGAGTTATAATAAGCTTGGTTTCTAATTAGAATCTATAGCTAAGGCTTAAAATATGTATATTTGCCAATCAAGATTAAAAAATAGCATCATGGAAATACAACAGCTGATTATACAACATTTAGATTATCTATTATTAAAGAAAAGTGAGGTTAAACCTTTGAATGTTGAAACCTTAATAGAAATTGGTTCTTATGTAGCGGGAGGAGTACTAAGAGGTCGTTTTAGCTTAGTAAAAGAAGTGAGTCAGGAAGAGATAAATGGTGTTTTTGGAGTAATTGGCAATTTTTTTAAAGAACATTTTCCAGAAGATTTTACCGAGAAGGAATTTGTTATTATGAGAAATAAAGCACTTGAATTAATGCAGGAAACTACCTTTGATTCAGATTTACAGTCTTTTATGAATACTTCTCGATAGATAATTGAATTTGTAATTATAGAGATAGTTGAGACTATTGGAATAAAGAATTAATTTGAAGATTATATAAAGTAAAAAGCCGACTTCAATTTGAAGTCGGCTTTTTTATTGAGTTTAATATGCGATAAAGCATTTAACCTTTCACAAAATATTTATGCAAACTTTTTACTAGCTGCCACGCATAGTACAACCCCCATAGTAACAAAAACCATTTGAGTAGATACGTATTCATTCAATAAAAAAGCGGCTAATACTAAACCAAAGAAAGGTTGCAAGAGTTGTAATTGTCCAACTGAAGCAATACCACCTTGAGCCAAACCTCTATACCAAAATATAAAACCAGTAAACATACTCATTGTTCCTAAATAGAATAAACTAGTCCATGCATCTATTGTTATTGTCTCAACACTACTTGGAAAATAAAAGTAGAACAGAGGTATAACTATCGGCGTAGCGAAAATAATCGCCCAAGAAATAACTTGACTTCCACCAAGAGTCTTTGTAAGTTTTGCACCTTCTGCATAAGCCAACCCACATAAAATGATAGCGGCAATCATTAGTAAGTCGCCTTCTAACGAGCTTTGACTATTTTGCATTAAAGCAAAGCCAACAACTAAAGAGCTACCCAACAAGGCGAACAACCAAAAAACGGGTTTTGGTTTCTCTTTACCTCTAATTACAGCGAAAATAGCCGTACTCAAAGGTAATGTACCTAAAAACACCAGAGATCTCGCAGCAGACATATGTTGTAAGGCAATTGCAGATAAAAGAGGGAAACCTATAACCGCACCCACAGATACTATAAGAATAGACTGAGTCTGAATTTTATTTGGAATTTTTACTTTGTAAATAATCAAAAATGAAGCAGCCAATATAGCAGCTATTAAAGCGCGTACTACCGTTACAAAAATGGGATCTAAGCTCAATACAGCAACTTTTGTAGCTGGCATAGAGCCACTGAATAACAATACACCTATTAAACCGTTTAACCAGCCATTTGAAGCTTGACTAGAAGAAATTGTTGTGGTATTCATACTTCTTTTATTTTTTTCAAAATTAGGTACTTTATATATATAATTACAGTCGCAGTTTTGTATATTTATATGGATACAGTTTTATTATGAAGCATAAATATATTTATTTGAATGTTGCCCAAAAGTTGGCCAATCAAATTAGAAATGGAGTTTTAAAGAAGGGAGATCGATTGCCCTCTATTCGCGGTCTCTGTGATGAATACGATATAAGTATGAATACAGCCAAAAGGGTTTATATTGAACTCGAATCGGAGTCTTTAGTAATTTCTGTCCCTCAATCTGGTTACTTTGTAAGTAGTGCTAACTATTCAGACTATCCACTTCCGAAAGCAAGTAATCCAATGCTACTTGCGGATAGTGATGTGCCGAAAGACATTATCAATAAAGTATATTCTAATATTGGGAGTAAGAATCTAACTCTTTTTTCGATCAACGCTCTGTATGGGGAGTTCTTACCGACAAATCAAATGAAAAAAGAAATAGGTCTTGCGATAAAGACATTGAATAATGGGGGAGTGGATTATGAGTCTGTTCAAGGAAGTGTAAATCTAAGAAGAATGATCGCATCGCGTTCATCTACATGGGGTGGTAATCTGACTGAAGAAGATATCGTTACAACAAATGGAAGTATTAATGCAATCTCTCTCTGTTTGTTAGCGTTGGGTAGACCTGGTGATACAGTTGCTATAGAAAGTCCTTGTTATCCTGGTATCTTTCAATTAGCAATAGATTTAGGATTTAAAGTCTTAGAACTACCAACAGATCCAGTAACTGGAGTGAAGATTGATGCTCTAAGAGAAGTTCTAAATGAAATTGATATTTGCCTTTTAATCTCCAATTATAATACGCCATTGGGAAGCTGTATGCCTACAGAGCACAAAAAGATAGTAGTGGAATTACTCGCCCAACACAATATTCCCTTAATTGAAGATGATGTTTATGGAGACTTAAACTTCAATGGAAAAAGACCCACTTGCTGTAAGGCCTTTGATACTACTGGAAATGTATTATGGTGTAGTTCAATATCTAAAACAATAGCTCCAGGCTATAGAGTAGGTTGGGTAAGTGCAGGGAAATATCAAGACAAAATTATAGAACTAAAATTGATACATTCTATATCATCCCCCCCTCTTCTTCAAGAAGCTGTCGCTAGCTTTATTAAATCTGGAAAATATGAAAAACACTTGCGAGAACTAAGAAGAAAGCTTTTTGCAAACTATCAAAAAATACTAGATATAATAATCAATGAGTTTCCCCAAAACACTAAAGTAACTCGACCAGAAGGCGGGCTATCATTATGGATTGAGTTTGATGAAAAGGTCAATACAATAAAGCTATACGATTTGTGTATTAAGGAAGGAATAAGTATTGCTCCGGGTAGAATGTTTACGGTTCAAAAGCAATTCCAAAATTGTATAAGGATAAGTATTGGATTACCGTGGTCTAACGATGTAGAGGATAAGCTAAAACGAATAGGTGTTTTGAGTAAGAAAGCATTTTAAGTATTAATTTTTCTTTTACCTCATTCACCAAATTTCGATATGTAATCGAGTGGGATTAATTCTTTTTCCATAAGTCTATTGAGATTAAAAGACGTTTTCTTTTAAAAATCAGAGGATAAAATTATTAAAATAAAAGAACTATACAATTTTGCTGAAAGTATTTAAAAGTAGAGCAAACTAGGTTTTATAAGGTTCTAAAAAATAAGAGCATCATTAAGTTTTTAGTATTAAAAAAAAACATCAACTTTGAACCATTAAGGGGGTGCTACTGTAAAGTGGCTGAGATGATACCCTGGAAATTTTTCCACACCTGATCTAGATAATGCTAGCGTAGGGATTTTAAACTTATCATCTCATCATTTACTTTATTTAAGTTATTATGATGCAGGAAATTTTACAACAAACTACTTGGGTTGAATGGCTTGGTGTTTGTTTTTCAATGATTCAAGTGGTACTTGCTTCAAGAAATAAATCAACCAATTATCTTTTTGGAATAGCCGGAGTTTCATTAACTCTTTATGTTATGATTGTGGCTAAGCTATATGCTGAATTTACTCTAAATCTTTATTATTTGATTATGAGTATCTATGGATGGCTATATTGGAAGTATGGCAAGCAAAAAGAAGAGGTCAAAATATCTACTACGACTTTTAAAGAAAGGATAATTGTAATAGGTATCGTTGGTTCTACTTTTGCAATGTTTTGGTTTTTTCTAACTCATTACACCGATTCAGATGTCCCAATTTGGGATTCTTTAGTCAGTGCTTTTGCATGGGCAGGTATGTGGTTGATGGCAAAACGTAAATTAGAAAATTGGATTTTACTTAATATCAGCAATATTATTTCTATTCCTTTATTGATTCACAAAGACTTGTATTTATACGCTTTGTTGAGTGCATTTCTATTTATTGTTGCAGTTTCTGGTTTTATTAAATGGAATAAGATTCTTAAAAAAGGATAGAGAAGGGGAAAAGAGGCAAATCTGTTGATTCGGTTATTTGTTGATTCGTGAATTTGTTGATTCGGTTATTCGTGAATTTGTAAATGCGTGAATTCGTTGAAACACGAAACTGCAGAAATACGAAACCGCAAAAATACAAAACCGCAAAAATACGATACTTCAGAAATACGATACCGCAGAAACGCAAAATCGCAGAAATTCGGAAACACATATTTCTCAATAAAACATCAATCAGAAACTCGTACATTTACTATAGACGAATTAAAAAAAGGAAACTTACAAGTTTTTTAAATAAGCGGAGAAGAATAGTAAACTAAAAAATAAAGTAAAATGAAAAAACGAATCGATATTGAAAAAATGGAACCTAAAGCTTATCAAGCTATGTTTATTCTGGAATCATATTTACATAATTCTGAACTTTCGAAAACACATCTTGAGCTAATTAAAATACGAGCTTCTCAAATAAATGGTTGTGCTTTTTGCATCAATATGCATACAACAGATGCGCTCAAGCAAGGAGAAACTCCTCAAAGATTATTTTTGTTAAACGCTTGGAGAGAAACAGAATTGTTTACTGAAGAAGAAAGAGTTGTTTTGGCTATAACAGAAGAGGTGACACTGATAAGTAAGAATGGTTTGAGTGATGAAACTTATGAAATGGCTGAAAAGTTATTTGATGGTCAATATATTGCTCAAATAATTATGGCGGTGGCAACTATTAATGCGTGGAATAGAATTGCTATTAGTACTAATAAACCTATTGCATAATTTTTGAAATAGCTAGAAAAAGCTATTAGTATATATAATAATTAAAAAGGCTGTTTCATTTTAAATGAAACAGCCTTTTTTCTATTTGAACTTGTTGATAAAGAAGTGTTTCGAATAGAATTTTAAAACTCCTCCAAACTTATCTTGAACCAAGAAGTTTCAAGCCCTAATCGATATATAAAACAATTTTTGAATTTTCAGTTATTTACTTTCTGTCAAATCGTTCAGTAGTTTGATTATATCTGGACTAGAATAGTCTCTACCACCTTCTATTCGAGTAACTATTTTGCCATTTTTGTCAAGTATAACTGTTGTTGGAATTGAATTTCCTAGATATTCAGAAGGAATAGCACTTGTAGGAACATATACTGGTAAATCGTAATTTTTCTTTTCCATAAAAGCATTCGACTTTTCTATTTTGTTATCGACATCTACTAAAAGAAACTCTATTTTATCATTATCTTGAAAAGTCTTCTTTAGCTCATTTATAGAAGGCATTTCATGTATACAAGGCGGACACCATGTAGCCCAGAAATTTATAAATACTACTTTTCCCTTTAGAGAATTCAGAGTTATAGTTTTCCCGTTTTTATCTTTAAAAGCCAAATTGTTATTGTCTTTTTTTATGCGGGGTGCTGTACTTTCTAGTATTTCTGATTGCGTAGATTGTTGATTTTGTTTGTTATCGTTACAAGCCGTGAAAATAAGACTTCCCAAAATCAATATAAAGTGTGTAATCATAATTCTCTTATTTAAATTAATTGTCATATTCGGATATTTATAGATTAATTGGACCTTCTTTGATTTCTTCTGATGGTTTTAATAGTACATTGTCTTCTGAAGAAAAATCCCCAAATACTTCAGTTAATGATTCCATTCGTATTCCTTCATTTACTTTAATACGTTTTATTTCATCATTTTTTAATGTCAAGACAAAAATGCCAGATTGTGTTCGCAAAATACTTTTACTGTCGACCCAATAAGAAGGAGCCTTGCGCTGCAATTTGAGATTCACTTGTGCGTAATCTCCACCTTGTAACTCCGCTGATAGATTGTCAACATCGAACTCTAGAGTTAAAGAACGGTCGTCTTTATTAAGTAAACCTGAGGTACGAGAAAGCGTTGCATTATATGTTTTATTCGGTTGAGAGCTTACGGTAAATGTCGCTGGTAAAGTCTTACTCACTGAGGAAGCGTGTTTTTCTGGAAGAGAAACCGTTAGTCTTAGTTTTGCTCCTTGTGCCATCATTAGTAAAGGGGTATTAGAACCAGTTCCAGCTAAAGCACCTACAGAAACATTTTTTTGAGTAATAACACCATCAAAAGGGGCAGTAATTCGCAAATATTGTTGAAGTTGTGATGAATGTGCCGTTCCTGCTTTGGATGCGTCATGTGCAGATTTCGCGCTTTCCATCACGCTTTTTGCTCTTTCAAGCTCAATGTCTGCTACGGCTCCATTGGTTTTAGAAGCTTCTAGAAGTCTATCATAGGCTTGTTTTGAATATAGGTAATCACTGTAAATTTTTTGCTCAGAGGATTTGCTAGATAAATACTGTTGTTCCATTTCTGGAGCTTCTAATATAGCTAGTAGTTGTCCTTTTCGAACATGGTCGCCTCTATCGACGAATAGCTGTTTTACAAATCCATTGACTTTTGCATAGATTGCTACTTGTTCATAAGGTTTCAATTCCGCTGGAATTGATATGCTGTATTCCGGATTGATGAACTGTATGGAAGCTGTAGGATATTGATTTGTTGTTTTTGTCTCTTCTTTTTGTTGTGCAACTATCTCCTTTTCTTTCTTAGAACAAGAAGTGAAAGCCAACATTAGTGAACATACTACAGCCAATGCTATAGTTGATTTTTTATTTATTAGAATGCTTTTATACATTGTGATTCTCATTTTAGTGTTTGTTATATCGTTTGTTTTTCAGATTGTTCCGCGTAATATTTACTATCCTTATCATCTGGATCTAACGACGGGCTAATGATTGTCGACCTAGACATTAGTGAAGAAAAGAAATGGGGAACTAAGAGTAAGATAGTTACAGTGGATGCGATTAAACCACCAATAACAGCTCTTCCCAATGGAGCTATTTGTTCCGCACCATCTCCTAAACCTATTGCCATGGGTAACATTCCTGCAAACATAGCAGCAGCGGTCATCAACACTGGTCTCAATCGGGATGAAGCTGCCAATCGTGCGGCATTGGCAGGTTTAAGTGCTAATTGTTTGCGATAATATTCGGCCTGATTTACCAACAACACAGCGTTGGATACAGATACTCCAAGTGACATTATAATCCCCATATACGATTGGAGGTTAAGAGTACTTCCAGTTAAGAACAGCAAGGATAAACTTCCCGCAATAACAGCTGGTAATACAGATAGAATTACAAGAGGAACTTTAAAAGATTGATAATAAGCAGCCAGCATTAAAAATATTACGATAATGGCCACACCTAGTCCCGTTAAAAGACTTTCTAAAGTGTCATCTAATAACTGTAGAGTACCTTCTGTCCATACGGTAGTTCCACGAGGTGCTTCTCCAACTTCCTCAATAGCTTGTTTAACAGCTCTAGATGCTGTACCTAAATCTTTACCATATACATTCGCAACTACGGTTACATATCGGTTAGGACCTTTGCGGTTTACTTGTGCAGGTGCTAAAACTCTGCGTATGCTTGCTACATCCTCTAAAACAGGACGCATACTCCCTTTTTTCAATGGAAGTGAACGCAATTTTTCTTCTGATTGCATAAGTTGTTCTGGAATCTGAACTTGCACTTGAAAAACCAATCCAGACTTTGGATCAATCCACAAATTTTTATCCGTAAATCGAGTAGAAGATGTTGCCGTTACAAGGCTTCGACTAATGTCTTGCATAGTTAACCCGAATTGACCTGCTAAATCGCGATCGACTTCGATTTCTAAGTTCGGATATGCAATTGATTCCGCAATGCGAACATCGCGTAAGAAGGGAACCTCTTTAAGCTTTTCTTCTATTTTAGAGGCATGTTCAAATGCGCTTTTTATCTGATTAGCACTCACTTTAACTTCGATAGGAGTCATTGCACCTTGACTCATAATCTTTTCTGTAAGTTCCATGGGTTCAAAATTGAACACGATTTCTGGATAGTTTTTGCTAATTGTGTTTCGAATTTCTTCCTTAAAATCTTCTATTGACCCTTTAAATACTTCTTGGTTAACAGAAACCTGTAAAACAGCTTCGTGTGATGAACTCGTAAAGAGAAAAATAGGATTAATAGGAGAACCTGCTGGGTGAGTTCCCACAAATGCAGAGGTGATATTTAGACCATTCTCGGGAAGAGCTGCTTTAATATCTTCAGTAATGTTTCTAACGAATTGTTCTGTTTTCTCAATTCTGCTTCCTTGTGGTGCTTGTATGCGCAGTTGAAAATCTCCGTTATTAGAAACAGGCATTACATCTGTACCCACAACAGTCAATAGGATTGCAGATATCATTCCTGCAACAAGTAAGTATACAGCAAAAAGAGGTAACGCTTTTGTAGACCATTTACGCATTTTAAACGAGTAGTTTACTCTGAATTTCTCAAAGAATGCTCTTTTCCTAGGAGTGTTTATTTTCTCATTGTGTTTTTCTTTCATCATCCAGTTTGCCAATATTGGAACAAAAGTTTGTGAAGCTAAAAAGGAAGCTATCATGGCAAACGCAACTGCCATAGATAAAGGCATAAACATATCTTTTGGAATTCCTGACATAATAAAAGCAGGAGTAAGAACAGCCAGAATACACAATAAAATAAGCAATTTTGGAATTGAAATCTCAATTAAAGCATCTATAATTGCGCGTTGTTTGGGTTTTTTCAATTCCATGTGCTGATGTATATTTTCTATTGTCACTGTGGCTTCATCGACCAAAATTCCAATAGACAAGGCAAGACCACTCAAGGTCATTATATTGATGGTCTGACCAAAAAGATATAGAACAGTAACGGCTGATAAAAGAGCGATAGGTATAGTAAATACTACAATTATAGCCCCACGAGTATCTCCAAGAAATAAAAATATAACCAATCCAGTAAAAATAGCACCTAGAATACCTTCATGAATAAGGTTTGATAAGGAACTTTCTATATAGGTCGACTGGTCAAATTCATAACTAACTTTTACATCTTCTGGCAACTGACTTTTTATCAATGGGATGGAAGCCTTTAAATTTTCTACAGCGTCTAAGGTAGAGGCATCTGCTTTTTTAATTATTGGTAAATACACAGATCTCTTCCCATTAATAAGGGCATATCCAACTGTTTGATCAGCTCCATCTTCCACTCTTGCTACATCACCTACATAAATTGTTCTGTTGTCATTTGTTTTAATAGGAGTTTTTAATAATTCATCAGGTCCTTTTACCATGGAATTAAGAGGAGCCATTAGATTTTCATCTCCTATTCGAATATTTCCAGCGGGAGAGGGAAGACTGCTTTTAGTAATAGCAATGGTTATTTCCTCAGGACTCAATCCGTTTGCCTGCATTGCCTCTGGGTCAATATTCACTACAATTGAGCGTATATTACCACCAAATGGAGCAGGAGAAGTAATGCCGGGTATTTCCACAAACATGGGTCTAACTCTAGTAATGGCAAGTGTTTGCAACTCATTAACCGAACGCTGGTCACTTTCAAATACCAGTTGACCTATTGGTAGCGAACTACCATCAAATCGAACTACCATTGGCGGTACGGAACCTGAAGGAAGAAACCCCATTGCCCTGGAAACTGAAGTTGAGACCTCTCCGGCAGCTTGTGCCATGTTAGTTCCAGGATAAAAGGTTAATTTCATCAATGTTAAACCTTGAACACTTTTAAAGTCAATGTTTTTTACGCCACTAACGAATAAAAGTACTTTTTGAAATTCGTTTGCCATAAACCCATCCATATAAGCAGGAGATAGTCCTCCATAAGGCATGGCTATGTACATTGCAGGTAATTCCACTTCTGGAAATATATCTACATTTATTTTTTTTACGGTATTATAGGAAAAGAAAACAATAGCGAGTACTAAAACCATAATCGCAATTGGTTTTCTTAACGCAAATCTTATTAGATTCATAGCTGTTATTAAAGATTGTTAAACAAAAAATCGAAATCTGCAGTTAGTTCTGCTTCGTAAGCAAGCAACGTCCAATAATCAAGAGAAGCTTCAATATGACTACTTTCCGCTTGTTCCAGTAATAGTTGTATTTGCAATAGTTCGCTTAAAGTGATTAAACCACTTTTGTAACGTGCCAAATACATCTCATAAGCATTTTGTGCCTGATTTACTGCTTGATTTGCTTTTTGAAGTTGTTCGTATTGGTGCAGAATCTTAGCCTGTGATGCTGATAAATCAGCTTGCATAGCTTGTTTGTATTGAGTGTGTAAGAGCTTTGCACTTTCTGCCTCTTTAATAAGTGCTTCTCCTTTTAAGTTGTTGGTACGCAGATTCGTAATGTTCCAAGTGATTCCGATTCCGACAAGATAATTATTAGTTGTGTTGCCAAAACCATCTTTCCACGCGTTTGAAACAGTTCCGTCTGGGTTAATCCCCGTTCCCCTGTAGGCATAACCTCCCATTAAATTTATAGACGGTAATGACTCCCTTTTAAGTACTTTACCACTTAGAGAGTAATATTCAGATTGATTGTCTAATGATTCTAGAATGGGATGTAATAAACTTACAGTGTCTCTTTGATACAAATTATAGATTGGAGGATTGTTAAATCGATCGATAGAGGATGTGTAATCAAATATTTCCTCACCGTACAATTCCAACAACTTGATAATCGAAGCGTTTTTAAAACCCTCCCATTTGTCGAAATCACCTAACACCTGCATATAAGAGGATGAAGCAAGTAAACTATCCGCGGCAGGTCGCAAACCTGAAGCAGAAAGCCCACTAGTTATTTTGCGTATAAGATCAAGACGCTCTACATTCTTTTCAGTCCAATTTAACTTGGTTTCATTATACAAAAGGGCAATATATCGCGTTGAAAGTATTTTCTTTAAATTTAGAAGATAAGCGTCTTTTTCACTGATTGCTTTGTTGTAAAGCATCTCGGCAGCTTCGTTTTGTTTATGGAGTTTTCCAAAGGAAAACAACTCCAATTCAATAGTGGCTGATCCAAAGCTATTAGTTGCCGCAGAACTTCCTTCTAGGGCAAATGTTGAACCATTTACGTTAAACATACCCGGTTGAGAGAAGAAGGCTCCTGAGCTCCCTTCATATGAACCATAGGTGTTTTGTAGCTGTGCTTTTATCTGTGGTAACCTAGCACTTTTTACAGCTTTTTCATTGAGTTTTGAAGCATCGATTGCAGCCATTTTTGAACGAATACCTGGATAATTATCTTCAACCTTGGGCCATAGATTACCCAATGTGTGTTTTTCTGTTTGTTGTTGAGCATATATAGAACAAGTCTCAACTAGGGCAAGCCACAGCAATGCAGTTGCCATAATATGTTTAATCATATTATAATACAATTTAGAGGTCGCAAAGGAGACCTACGTTTTTAATTTAAAATAGGGGGGGAATTGTATCTATAGGTCAGAAATGACTAAATAGATTAAAGGATAGAACCTTGATGAATAAGAAGTTTTCGGTATTCCAAGAAAAGAGGAATTGAATACCTGATTTTTCCACTATTTGTATAAAGTGGATGCCTGGTGTTTCTACTTAAACCGCCAAAATTAAAAAGAAATAATAACGTAATAGTTGCAAAAAGAGCAGGGAGAATATCATTAATGTCCAAAGAAGTTTTTTGGGAAGAATGAATATCTATATCTCCAATTTGAGCACATACCTCTGATGGGGTTAAGGAAGATACTTTACTACCTTGAAGTAAACCAACATCTGAATTTAAAGGAATATCTATTAACGTCTTTAAATTGCTTTTAATTGGACACGATGTAAGTAACACCAAAAGAGCAGAGGCGAATACGAAGAGAAGTCGCCTGTAGTTCATAGAAATATTTGGTGTAATTTTTTTCATGTGAGTGCTAAAATAGTATTATTTATTGTAGAGCGCAAGTGTTGAAACTTTAATTTGTTGATTTGTTGATGAGTGAATTTGTTTATTCGTGGATTTGTTGATGCGTAAATTTGTTTATTCGCTATTCTCGAATCGCTAAGCGCCACCCGTACCTGTTGGTCTATTCATTAAAACAGTCCACAAGACTGTTTATTGACATTCTGTCTGATAATCTCAAAAATGCAAAACCGCTCGAATCCAAAATTTAATATTGAATTTCAGTTGTTTAACTTAATTGTTTGGTATATTTAATATATAAACAAAAAGTTATGACTAAAGAGAAACCACATAATAATGAAGCAATTGCAAAGCTTCAACAACTAGTCGATAAAATTGATGTTGGTATGTTATGTACCTATCCCAAGCAAAGTCCTTATGTACATGCTATGTCCATGAGTAGACGAAAAGGAGAATTAAATGTTTAATGAGCAAATTGCTCAATTAGTTCCAATAGATGAGCAAATTGCTCAATTTACTATTAATAAATGCTCTTATGGATTTAAAATCAAATGAACCATTCTGGTTGGTTAAAAATGGTATTATCAATAGCTATCCTTCTCTTAGGGAACACATCAATTGTGATGTGCTTGTTGTGGGTGGAGGTATAACAGGTAGTCTTATTGCACACCAATGTATGGAAGATGGATTTAATACTGTTCTAATCGATAAACGAGAGATAGCTAATGGAAGTTCTTCTGCTACTACATCTATGTTGCAATATGAAATCGATACACCTTTATACAAACTCATAGATATGATTGGAGAAAAGGGGGCAATAGCGAGCTATAAAGCTTGTTCTAAATCGATTGATCAGTTGCAAGATATTTGTAAGCAAATAAAATCAAAAGCAGGTTTTAAGAAAAAGGAATCTCTCTACTTTGCAGCACTTAAAAAGGATGTAAGCCAGTTGAAAGAAGAATTCGAAGCAAGAAAAAAAGCGGGCTTTGAGGTGAAATGGATGGAGGCAGACGAGATTGAAAAGAAGTTTCAGCTAAAGAATACTCAAGGAGGTATTTTATCTAAACAAGGAGCAAGTGTGGATGCATTTATGATGGTGCATGAGATACTAGAATTCAATGTAAGAAGAGGATTAAAAGTGTTTGATAGAACAGAATTAGTTGAGGTTACTAATACGAGTAGATCTTCTGAGGTTACTACAAGTATAGGGTCAAAAATCAAAGCTAATAAAATTGTGTATTGTGTTGGATACGAAAGTACTACTATGATTAAAGAGAAATTTGTTGATCTTATAAGTACTTATGCAATTGTGTCAGAAGTAAACCCAACACTTAGCAAAGAGTTTAATGATATTCTGATTTGGAACACAGCCGACCCTTATATTTATATCCGTACAACGGATGATGGAAGGTTTTTGATAGGTGGAGAAGATGAAGAATTTAGAAATCCTGAAAAGCGAGATGAGCTAATAGGTCAAAAAGAGAAGAAGTTGCAGAAAACATTTGAAAAGTTAATACCCAATATTCCTTTTTATTTAGACTTTGCTTGGGCAGGAACATTTGGTGAAACAAAGGATGGTTTACCCTATATCGGTAGTCATAAAGATTTTAAGAATAGCTATTTTGTTCTTGGTTTTGGGGGTAATGGAATCACATTTTCGGTTACAGGAATGGAAATGGTATCAAATTGGCTCACAGGAAAAAAACATCCATTGAATGAGTGGTTTAAGTTTGGGAGGTAGGTAAGGGGATCTGTTGATTTGTGAATGCGATGATTTGTTGATTCGTGAATGCGTGAATTCGATGATTTGGTGAAACACGAAACCGCAGAAATACAGGGTCAAATATTACCACATCCCAGCATTCTAAATAAGTTTGCTGAATTAAATAAAACGAGTACTTTTGTTATACAAAACACAAACACAGCCACAAAGAGATGTTAGATTCTATAATTACCTCTAAAACCCGTTTAAAATTACTCGTGAAATTCTTCATTCATGCAGGTAATCAAGGGCATTTAAGGGGTTTAGCCACAGAGTTCAACGAATCGACCAATGCCATACGTAAAGAGCTAAATAATTTGTCTGAAGCAGGTTATTTGGAAAAAGAACAAGTACAAAATCGGGTGAGATATAAAGCCAATATACACCATCCTCTTTTTGGTTCATTACAAGATATTGTTAGAAAATACGTTGGATTAGACGAGATCGTTGAAAAGGTCGTAAGCCGTATGGGAGCTGTAGAGCAAATCGCTATAACAGGTAATTACGCAGAGGGTAAATCCGCAGGACCAATTGAAGTTGTAGTAGTTGGAAAAAATCTAAATACAGACTACATGGATCAACTAAGCCAGAAAGCAAGTGAACTTTTAGATAGAAAGGTTTATCTAACTACCCAAGTTGAACATTTGGAAGTTGGGTTGATTGTTTATGAGGGAATGTGATTTTGTTTATTTGTAAATCTGTTGATTTGTGAATTCGTATATTTGTGAATAAAAATAACTTATAATTATATTGATGAGAGTTTTTTATTTTGAAAAATTAGATGTTTGGAAGCATTCAAAGTCCTTTGCAATAGAGAGATATACTGCAACTGCCGACTTTCCAAATGAAGAGAAGTTTGGATTAGTGTCTCAAATTCGCAGAGCAGCGGTTGGAATCGGTGTTAATATTGCTGAAGGAATGTCAAGAAACACTAATAAAGATAAATCTCGTTTTATTAATATAGGGTTTAGTTCTGCAATAGAAGTTTTAAACTATCTGATTTTAGCAAGGGAATTAGATTTTCTAGAAGAAGATCAATATACAAAGTTGCGAGAGATGTTGGAGAAAATAACAAATCAATTGAATTCATTAAAAAATAAGTTAGACGAAGCAATATAAAATCGTTAATGATGGAGACCAGCGTTAAATAATAGTTTTGTAATCCTTTTAATAAGAGGCTAAAATAGGATGCGATTATAGCTATATATACGAATTAGCGAATAACCAAATTAGCGAATAACCAAATTAACGAATTAACAAAAATGAAAATAGGAATTACTTTTAGTGCATTTGATTTATTGCACGCAGGACATATAAAAATGTTAGAAGAGGCTAAGCGTCAGTGCGATTATTTAATCGTGGGATTGCAAACAGACCCGACAATTGATAGACCAGATAAAAATCACCCAACTCAAACAGTTGTTGAACGTTATATACAATTAAAAGGCTGTAAGTTCGTGGATGAGATTGTTCCTTATGCTACGGAGCAAGATTTAGAAGACATACTACGTTCATTTAAAATTGACGTACGAATCATAGGTGATGAATATAAAGACAAGAACTTTACGGGTAGAGCTTATTGTGAAGGTAAAGGTATAGAGCTTTATTACAACCGTCGCGATCATCGTTTTTCAAGCAGTTCACTCCGCAAAGAAGTCGCGAATAAAGAGAATACTGGTAAGATCAAAAGTTTAAAATAAGTTTGAAGTATTTGCAATAATAGGAGATAAGAATACATTTAAAAATCATATCCTAATGAAGGTATAATTTTTAGTCATTGTTCGCTATTTCTCTTAATAAAGCTTACTTTCGAAATCTCAAAATAAAAAGCATTTGCTCATGACGCAAATTAAAAAAATATGTTGCATTGGAGCTGGCTATGTAGGTGGACCTACTATGGCAGTTATAGCTCAAAAAAATCCACAAATACAAGTAACAGTAGTCGATATTAATGAGGAGCGAATAGCGGCTTGGAATAACGCTGATTTATCCAAATTGCCTATCTACGAACCTGGCTTAGATACTGTGGTAGCAGAAGCAAGAGGACGCAATCTGTTTTTCGACACCAATGTAGACAAAGCCATAGACGAAGCTGATATGATATTTATATCGGTTAATACCCCGACTAAAACTTATGGAAAGGGCAAGGGAATGGCAGCTGACTTAAAATATATAGAGCTATGCGCAAGACAAATTGCGCGTGTGGCAAAAACGGATAAAATAGTAGTTGAGAAATCAACGCTACCGGTGCGTACAGCTCAAGCAATAAAACGAATTCTAGATCAAACGGGTAATGGAGTTAGTTATCAAATTTTGTCGAACCCTGAGTTTTTAGCAGAAGGTACGGCTATACAAGATTTGATGAACCCAGATAGAGTTTTGATAGGAGGAGAAGAAAGCGATACGGGAAGAGAAGCTATAGAAGCGTTAGCATCAGTTTACGGCGCTTGGGTTCCTCAAGAGCGTATCTTACGCACGAATGTATGGTCGTCTGAACTTTCTAAGCTTACAGCTAATGCATTCTTAGCACAGCGCGTATCATCCATCAATGCTATTTCGGAGCTTTGTGAAGCTTCTGGAGCAGATGTAAATGAAGTAGCGAAAGCTATTGGTATGGATAGCCGTATCGGTTCTAAATTTCTAAAAGCTTCTGTAGGATTTGGAGGTTCTTGTTTCCAAAAAGACATTTTTAATTTGGTTTATATTGCTAAAACCTACGGTCTAGATGAAGTTGCGGATTATTGGGAGCAGGTGATTATAATGAATGACTTTCAAAAGCGTCGTTTTGCAGAGCGTATCGTAACCACTTTGTTTAACACGGTTAACGATAAAAAGATTGCGTTTTTGGGATGGGCGTTTAAAAAAGATACCAATGATACCAGAGAATCTGCGGCTATTTATGTAGCAAATGATTTAATGGAAGAAGAAGCCCAGATACACGTGTTTGACCCTAAAGTAACGGAACAACAAATGCTAACAGATTTAGACTATCTAAATACGCGTAGCAGTGAAGCAAACCGAAAGCATTTAACCGTTCACCAAGACCCGTATACCGCATTAGAAAATGCACATGGTATTGCTGTCTTAACAGAATGGGATGAGTTCAAAACCTATGACTGGCAGAGAATTTATAACAAAATGCAAAAACCAGCTTTTGTTTTCGATGGACGTAATATTTTAGACAGAAAGCAATTAGAACAAATTGGATTCGAAGTGTATTCAATAGGCGCAGCAAATATTAAATAATAACAGATCAATCGCTTATCACGATTTAGCCAATCATGAAACTGCAAAAATGATAAGAGATATTTTTAGATACTATTTTAATGAAGTAGTCTGCAATAAAGTATATTAAAAAGGGAGAATCTTGTTTAGATATCTCCCTTTTTGATAAATTAAACAATAAATAAGCCAGCAATAGTTGCGGCATCGCTTCCACTTAGAATTTCATCATAAGCCGCAGACCCAGCTTCAGGACCAAAAGCAGTAGCTGTATTAAAACCGGCTTGATTTACATTCTCTTCTCCTGCATAAACGGGATAAGTAGCTTCAGGCATATTTCCACCATGATTTAATTCTATCCAACCTTTATTAGCTCGCATTCTTCTCACTTGAGATGCATGTCTAGCTTCAACAGAATGAATTTGAAGAGCAGCCTGTAAAATTTGTTTATTCCCCATAACGTTTCCAGCTTGTCCTTTATAAGCTCTTACACCAGTATCCTCAAATGCTTGTGCAAGAACAAGAAATTGATTGTAATCAGTAAACGGGCTAAAATTTCCACTCACTGTAAAATCAAAAGTTGGTTTAGGAACAGGTGTTTCCCCTAAAGAATTTAAGGCCGATTTTAAAAACGCAACATGGGCAGTTTCATGTTTTGATATTTGCATGAAAACAGTTCTATCAGAGGATGAGATTAATCCTGAAGTATCCAATCCAATTCTATAATATTCATCTTCCAAATACTCTAATGTTAAAGCGAGTTGTAAGGCCTCTATCAGTTTATCATCAAATAATGTAGTTGATGTAATTTTGAGATCAGAGCTATTTTCTGCTTTAGCAGAAGAAGATATTAAAGCACCAAATCCCAGAGGAACTGCTGCTATGGCAACATTTGAGCTGAAATTTGCCATGTTTTTTATCGCATCTAATCTTGAAGCTTCTGTGCTGAAAAATTTATCATTGGAAAGCTTATCTAATAATTTAAGAATGTTCATAATAATAGATTTAAAAATGAATAATTATTGAATTCCCTGTTCTTTCCAGGTAAAAGGTGTTTTTATAAAACCAGAAGCTACCATAACAATATCTTTTGGCTCTTTGGCTAGATCTAAACCGTTTGCATCGATTACATCATCACCAGAAAAATCTCCCGAGCCTGGATTAATTAAATCTCTTATCGCAGAAGCATGTCTTGCTTCAACAGAAACTATTTTTCCAGCAATTACTAAATAATCTGGATTAGTAATGTATTTTCCAGCTCCATTATAAGCAGCCACACCAGTATCTTCTAATGCTTTTGCGGTTGCTAGAACAGAATTTCTATTATTGAAATCTACATTTGGATAATGAAACTCTAGAGTAGGGAGGATTGAAGATGTAGCTCCGCTTATCGCTGCTTTAAAGAAATCTCTATGAATTACTTCATGGTGATACAAATCAGTGAAGAGTTCTTTTTCTTTACTAGAAATTCCAGAATAAAAATTATTTACCACTTTAGTGTAAAAGTCAGCTTCTAGTTGTTCTAAAGCATACGCATAATTCAGAATTCCAACATCACCGGAACCAAGATCAAATACTTTATTGTCTATGATTGTTGTATCGTCATCCTCACAACCAACTAATGTTAGACCAATTAGTGCCAATCCCGCACCACTGATTTTTAGGAAATTTCGTCTGCTTGTATCCAAGCTTGCGCGATCGTTGGACACATTAATAATTGAATTTTTCATAATAGTTTGTTTTAGGTTTTTATGATAGCACTGTTATGGCATTAATACATTGTCAACTACATGTATTACACCATTGGACTGGTTAACGTCTGCAATGGTTATCTTTGAGCTATTACCTTTTATATCTTTTACAAATAAATCTTTTCCTTCAATCCAAAAAACAAGGTCTTCACCTTCCACTGTTTTCATTTTTGCAGTACCATTTCCTGCTCTAACAGCCTCCCATAATTGCTTTGAACTATATTTTCCAGGAATAACGTGATACGTTAGAATTTTGGTAAGCATTTTTTTGTTCTCAGGTTTAACAAGTGATTCAACAGTCCCTTTTGGCAATTTTGCAAAAGCTTGGTCTGTTGGTGCAAAAACGGTAAAAGGACCTTTGCTTTGTAAGGTTTCCACTAATCCTGCTGCTTTTACGGCTGCAACTAGTGTTGTGTGGTCTTTTGAATTAACAGCATTCTCTATGATGTTTTTAGAAGGATACATTGCTGCACCACCTACCATAACTGTTTTTTCTTTCATTTTTTGTGCTACTGCATCTGCGCTGCATGCTAATGTTAATGACATCATTGTAAATGCAACGATTTTTAGATTTTTTCTCATTAGTTTAATTTTTTAATTGATTAAAAGGTTAGTTACAATTCTTATTTACGAGAAGGATCTGTTTTTGGATTTGTTTTGTTAACTTAATTTTAAAATATTTATTAACTCATTAAATGGGTTGTCTATACAGATTGTGCTATTTTTATTATGATTAGATGATTGGTGGTTACTATTAGTGAGATTATGTCATGTTTTGTTTTGAAGAGGTTCAAAGTCTAAAGAGATGGAATTCATACAAAATCTTTTTCCAGTAGGTTCTGGACCATCATCAAAAATATGGCCTAGATGAGAATTGCATCTTCCACAAAGTACTTCGATACGTATCATATTATAGGAATTATCTTCCTTGTAGGTAACGCTGTTTTTTCTCAATGGCTTATAAAAAGAAGGCCAACCACAAGTGGTTTCAAACTTGGCAGTAGATAAAAAGAGTGGATTTCCACAAACGGCGCAGTAATAGGTGCCCTTTTCATCAAATTCATAATATTTACCTACGAATGCAGTTTCTGTGGCAGCTTGCCTTGCCACCTGATAAAGCTCTCTATTCAATATTTTCTTCCATTCCGAATTTGGAACATCAAGAATCTTAGTGTCAATTCGAGAATAATAAGGATTTTTAGTTTTGAAATTTTGAGATTGTGCAATAGTATTGCATGAACTTATTATTAGAATTAAACCCCAGAGTATTTTATAAAAAAGTCTCATGATATATAAAATTTAGTATTTAACATAAAATCATTTACGAAATAAAAGTTTTAATGGATTTCATTTTGAAACTAATAATTGATTATTTTTGTTTTGTTATAAAAATATCTAAGTCCTATTAAAACAATATATTCAGAAGAAGAGCTTATCGTTTTATTAAAAGAAAAGAACGAGGTGGCATTTAATTATCTATATGATCACTATTCTAGTGCATTATATGGTGTTGTTTTGCGTATTGTTTTGTCAAAAGAGTATACTGAAGAAATAATTCAGGATGTCTTTGTGAAAATTTGGAATTCTATTTCTCAATATGATGCTAGCAAAGGCAGGTTTTATACTTGGATTATCAATATTGCTAGAAATACAGCCATCGACTATCTTAAGTCAAAAGGTTTTCAGAATGAATTAAAAAATCAGACTGTTCCAGATTTCGTATATAACTCCAAGGTGTTTTCCGTTTCGAATACTACTGATTATATTGGGTTCAGTAAATTATTGGAAGGATTAGAAACAGATAAGTTAGAGCTTATAAAACTTGCTTACTATGAGGGATATACACACATAGAAATTTCAGAAAAATTAGAATTACCTTTAGGAACGGTGAAAACAAAAATTAGAAATGCTTTATTAAAATTAGAGGATTTATTAAAAGAATATAAATAAATTGAATACTAAAGAATACATATCGTCAGGAATCATAGAATCTTATATTCTTGGTCTTGCTTCTCAGGAAGAGGCAGGGATACTTGAGTGCGTTATGAAGAACAATGCGGAAGTGAAAAAAGCTTTTGAGGAATCACAACTAATTTTTGAAAAGTTAGCAACTGCACAAGCAATAACACCTCCAACAGAATTGAAAGCTAAGATTTGGGACAAGATAAATGAAGGAGTAAATTCTGAAAACCTAGTTTTAAATGAAAAAGGGAAATCAGAAACGACAGATTTAGATGATAATATAATTGAGGAATCTACATTAAATACTTTTTTATCAAATAATTGGAAGAATTATACAATAGCAGCTTCGTTTTTATTTTTAGTGAGTTTTGGAGGAAATGTTTTTTGGATGAAAAAACAAAATAAGAAGGAGAACGAAATTGAAAAGTTACAAATAAACATGAAATTGCAGAGTGTGGCTTTACAAAAAGCGGAAGAAAAATGGGACATGCTTTCCAATCCCGACATCAAAGCAATTACTTTAAATGGAGTAGCAGAACACACTGGGTCAAAGGCTATGGTTTTTTGGAACGAAAAGACAAAAGAAGTTTATTTAAATGCAGAGAATTTACCTAAAGTCTCAAAAGGAATGCAATATCAGCTTTGGGCTATAGTGGATGGTAAACCAATAAGTGCAGGGTTATATACTGAAAATTCAGATAGCGTAACACCGCTTTCAATTATAGAAAGAGCACAGAATTTTGCTATTACATTAGAAAAAGAGGGTGGAAGTGAATCTCCTACAATGGAAAATATGTATGTTATAGGAGCCGTTTAAAAGGATAATTATCTTTTGCTTTCGGGTTATTACTTTTACAGTTATCTACGCTTGTGTTGTTAGTGGCTATAGTATCTTCACTACTAGCGAAAACACGAAAAGCCAAAAAGTAAAAGAACTGGATTGTCCATCCAGTTCTTTCAACAAAACAAAACCACACTTTTAGCCACAAAGTGTTTCTCTTTTTTTCAATAACAACTAAAGCTAGGTTATTGAAAATATTTTATTAAATCTTATTTTTTGAGTTGAGGTAAAGAAGTTTAATAAACAAATCCCAATTTCTTGGGTTAACGTCATACTCTTTTTTTATTTTTAAAAAATCCTGATAAAGAATATCTCTATATTCCGAATCAAACTTTGTGATATCTATACAAAGCGAATTTTTAATATCCGAAACCACTATACCATTCTCCGCAGTCATTAGTCCTATAAGCTGTGTGCGTTTAGCAAATTTTATCAGCAAATAATCGCTAATCATCCTTGAATATTTTTTCTTCTCATTTATTTTAAAAATTAGATATCCTATAAGTGCTAATAAAGAGGATATCGAGATTAAAAATAAATAGTCATTTTCTAAAAAAAATACTGTGTTTAGATATAGCTGTAAATAATAATGGGGCATAATGGTTGTCAAGTTTAAGTGGATTCTGTCATTACCTTGTCTTGGTATTACCCAGTGTTAGTAAGGTGAAAAACGAATCGGCAGAACAGCAAACTCCAGAATAAACGAACCAGTACTTTCGTTTCTTCCATCAACATTCGCTATTCGCTTCATCACTTAAAAAAAGAAATTATTCTAATTTTGAAATGACTCAGTTATACTTAAATAACGGTAGAATCATTTTAAATTGTTTGTGAACGTTATTACTCTTGGTTAGGGATCTTGTTATACAATGTATTTACGAACATTTTTAAATTCAATGAGTTGACATTCTCGTTTTGATTCACTTTTGTCAATTCATAGTATAAAAGTTCTCTGTGTCTAGAATCAAATTTCGAAATATCTATTTGCAGTTTATTATGTATATCTGAAGCTCCAATGTTGTTTGGACTTGTAAGTAAATCAACGACATCATTCCACTTGTTATTCTTTACGAATAAGAAGTTTTTAAGCATTTTAGAGTCTCTGTTTTTCTTTACATTCCTTCTCACAAGATCTAACAATAAGATTGTGGTAATTACTAGTATAGCACACAGAGTTAATTTTTCAAGACCACTAAGTGGGGATAATATTGATAGGAAAAGGAAATAGTTCATTTGGTTGTTATATTCAGATTATTTGCAATAGTTATATTCATGTTTCGTAATTTTTCACAATGAAGCGAAAATCTTATTCGCAATATGTGGTTTTAAATAGTGTGGCGAATGTACATTTTTAGTTTAATTTTTATCAAATTAAGGGGTGGACATTAGGTGGACATTATTTAAACGCTTGATTGTTAGATTTTAATAATTTTGTCATTAGTGGTTATTTTTAATAATACTTTCTGTTTTCAATTTATTGTTAAGAGGTTTTAGTAAGAAACTTTTTTTATTGAAGTTTCTTTTCCTTCTTCGAAGATCATATTAACTAATGTTTTCCAGTTGTGAGGATTTATGTCATAGTAGTTTTTAATTCTATAAAGCTCCTGGTACAGTATATTTTTATATTTGGAATCAAATTTTTTAAAATCTATCTGTAAGGTTTTTTGAATATCAGAATGATGAATATGATTCTTAAAAGTCAAAATATTTATCAAATCATTCCATTTGTATTCTGTTATGTATATGAGGTCCCTCTGCATTCTAGATTTCCTTCTTTTCTTATTAATAGAATTCAATAAATTAAATAAGAATGAGAGTATGGTTACAATTAATACGCAAATGGTGGTTTTCTCTAGATTACTTAAAGGTAATAGTGTAATTAGACTATAATAGTTAAACATCATAATGATTCTAATTAGTGTGATTCTTAAATTATTTTATATGTTTTTATATGTTTTTATATGTTTTTAAATAATGTTGTTTAGTGTTTTTTAGTTTTATCTTAGTTTTTTGTGTTTATTTTGCAATTTATTGCTGATTTTAAAATAAAACTATTGCTTTTTAATAATACTACAAATATGATGAAATGTTTTTGAAATAGAGATATAAATATTTTAACTTTTTTTTGAGATATTTTATTTTTGCTTTGGAAATCGCGAAATGGACAATTTTATGTTTTTGTCTTTCTGCATTTCTACGGTTTACTTCGTCAGTTCGCTATGCTCGTGTGGCATTTTTCGATTAGCGGTTAGCGACTAGCATTTTTACGGTTTTGCATAAAGTAGAACGTTGTAATTAGATTGCGAGTCAAGCACGCAATGACAGGATGGAACTACATCCAGAATTCACGTTCCAACAATTCGAAAAAACAAACTCACACTTATAGCCTTTAAGAGTTTTCAGATATTCTATATACTTATATAGAAGCGTATTTTTCACAATCAACGTTTCAGTGGCCACACATTACTAATAGACCACTGATAACGATGATAACATAATTTATAATTATGTTGGTTTTTCTTATTTTATCACGATTGTTAATAGCGATAATTTTTCCGTTATCGCTTTAATATATATGAACGTTTTATATATTCTCTAAAATGCTTTCGTTTGCTAGATACTGAAGCATTTGATTGAATTTGGCACTGTTTGTTTTTAATACTCCAAAAGTTTGTTTTATTAATTTTTCATAATTAAAACAGTAATAGAAAGTAATAATGACCTATTAGGTTGTTTTTTTAGTACTTATTGCGATTGCAAATATCAGTATAGTTCTAACAAAAAGTGAAAAACAAGAGGGTAGTATAGGGGTAGTTGTGAAGGTGAGAGACTGTTTTTTCGGACTACTCTATAGAGTGAGCTGTATTTATCTTCTTGTGTATTAGTTGATTGGTGTTTATGGGGTTTCTTTAGATTTGTGTAAAGCAATATAAGGTCATTTTGGAAATAGAGATTTGAATACAAGAGGTTGACATGAACTTTAAATGTTTGGAAGTATACAAAGTGTTAATTTGATATAAATCTCATTTTGAGTGTTACATTAAAAGAATTACATTTGCGGACTTTTTCTTTTATAAAAGAATTTTCGTAAAGTTTCAAATATAAAAATAGGTTTCATTGTCTCGCTTGTTTATTTATTTTCTTGTCTTTTTTATAACGACTGGGGTCGTTGCACAGGTCGATCCATATAAAACGTTGAATGATCAAATAGGTGAGTTCAATAATTCTAATCAACATGAGGAATCAATACGATTATTAGAAACCATTATACTAGATGATAAATCAAAACCGATGGATCTGTATAATGCCTATTTTATGAAGTATACAACTTATAAAAGAATTTTTAATTATACGGAGGCACTAGCTAATTTAGAGCTGGCATTGAAATATGGGTTAAAGAGTCATGATGAGCAAAAAATTAGAGTTCGTATAGATGTAGAGAAATTGTTTTTGTACTATGATCAACAGCAGTTTGATAATGTAAAAGAGATTCTCAAAAGACTCTCAGGAACGAATCTGGATTTTCTACCTCCTTATACACATGCGCTCTATTTATCGGTATTAGGGTCCATGGCTACAAAAGCGGAAAAATATGAAGAAGCAGAAAAATATTTAGACGAAGCACTTGTTATATTACATAAGGATAATCCGATGCACCTTCCTTTAATTTACAGAAAGAAGATAGACCTAAATAGAAGGTTAAATCGATATGACAAGTCTATTGAGAATTTTGAAAAGGGACTTTATTACGCAGAGAAATATAATATAGATGTATATATTATAGGAATGTATATGGATATCTCTACTTTTTATAGCAGAATAGGAGATACCGAAAATGCTTTGCGAACGCAGCATAAAATAAATGAGTTAAACACTTTTTACGACAATACAAACAAAAGTGGTAAGCTACATCAAGTTGAAAAAGAATTACTAACATCAGTAGAGAAGAGTAGGAGTAAGAAGAATCAGTTCTATTTTATTATTTTCAGTAGCATTTCTTTATTGGGGTTGGGGATACTGTATTTTCTCTATAACTCAGGTAAGAAAAAGCGTATTGTTATTCAAGAGAAAAATAAGGAAATTCAAAACGAGTTAGATAAGGTTTCTTTTGAATTAGGAGAAGTAAATGCGAATAAAATAGATGGTAAGAATTACAATTTAACAGAGCGTCAATTGGAAATTATTGATTTGGTAAAGCAAGGAAAAACCAATAAGGAGATAGGAGCTCAATTGTTTGTGTCGGAAAATACGGTGAAATATCATCTAAAAATTATATTTGAAACCCTTGGTATAAATAAGCGTACGGACCTATTGAATTTGTAGTTTTTTTGCATTTTCGCGGTTAGCGATTAGCAGTTAGCGATTAACAAAAAAGCAAATTCGCTATTTAGCTTCTTATAAAATAGGACTTGCGTTTGAAACGCAAGCCTAATTTGTTTAGGAATTTGATGTTTTGAATAGAGTTATGAGTTTAAAATTTGCCGTTTAAGAACCTCTGCAAGTTCATTAAGGAATCTTGCTGGTTCTTGTTTTCTTTTAGCTATATCTCGCCATCTTTTAACGAGATCCTGACTTATTTCTACATCAAATATAGACTCCAATTTAATGGCAATTTCTTTAAGGGACATATCTCCAAAAACTCCGAGATGATATAACCCGAATAGAATTTCAGAAAAGTCAACTAGATTTCTATTCCAAGGTATTTTTGTTTTATGTGAATCGATTGGCTTTTTATACATAGAATATTTTATTTTCAAATAGTCTAGTTGTAATTCATAACTCATATATTCAGCTAATGGAATGCAATGTTGTAAACATGGACGCCAATTTTTTCTATCGGATTCCGATACGCAGGTCTGACCATTGGTTTTATTATGGATGGAGAAAAGTTTGTTTTCTTCTGATTTGATATAGGTTTTAACATAGCTGAGTTTTTCTAATTTAGTTTTCACATCTACGTGTTTTTCATTGTAGTAAACAGCGAGTTCGGCATCGGTTAAAGGAGCTTTAGACTCCCAATTATACAAAGATTGATAATACAAGAATTGAGAAATTATGGAGGGACGTATAGTTTTTAAAAAATGGATTTCTTCTTCCTCATCAATAAAATTGTGATTGTTTTGCCATTCATTCATGGCTGATACTTCTTTTTTCACCATGTCAAATGTTTTTTTAATCAAGTGTATTGAATTTGGTAATTCTGCTTGGAACACTTCAATTTTTTGTAAAAGTTGTTCGTGGAAATTAATTGATTCGTGTTTCATTATTTGATTTTGAAGGTTATTAAAATTGTTTAGAGAATGATTCACTTATATTAAAAATTAATAAGATTGTACATGGTTCTAAGTTGATTACGCATTTTGGTACCATATTTTTTTTCGATTTCACTCGGTGTTAATTCTGAAACGATATGCGAGATATGGCCCTTTTCGATAAACTCTTCATATTGAACGCACATTATTTCTTTCATTACATCGCATTCATTTCCAAAGTGTTTTTGGATAGACTCTGTGCCGAAGTCATCAAAGCAGTATATTCTTGGTCTGGTATATTTTCCAGATTGATGTAGATAAGGATGGAGTGCCTCAAAACCTTTCCGAGCATATTCAAATGAGATTGTTTTACAAGATTTAGATTCAAATGAAAAACGTTTTCCAAAAAAGGGTTTGAGCAAGTGCATGATAGCGGATTTTCCAGATCCTTCAGGGCCGTTTATAAATAAACCTTTTTTTAAGCTCATGCCCAGTTTATTGCTACTGTTTTCATCTTGAATGGCATAGGTGAGAATTTTTTGAATAGACGATATTTGTTCGCTATTAATTTTAAAAGCGGGTCCATACAATTCTTTGCCTTTTTGTTCTAAATATTGATAACAACGCGGTAGATAGTAGGTTTTTGCTTTTTCATCGATGACATAGGTTTGTTCAAAACTGATTTTAGAATTGTTCTTCATAATTTTTTTTATTTTGATTAGGTTTATTATTTATAGTGTTTAAAATGTTTTTATCTGTTTTACTAAATGATACCATCTCCAATCCGCTTCCAGTATCAGGAGGTGTACCACCACCAGTATCAGCAGAAGTATTATTTAATGGTATTGTTCTAAAAGGTTTTAAATGAAAGCAACTTCCTCTGTAGATGCTGTTAGATGGAGTATATACAATCCAATCTAAGGAACTCAAATCGTGTATACATTTGTAGTAAGTGGTATAAGAACTGATTTTACTAACTCGCATCAATTCAGATCGTGAAGCAGTGACAGGGTTTTGAAATCGGTTTTGATTCCAGAGTTGAAACAAAGCGAGATATAAGCTAATGTGTGTAGGTTGAACCTTATCAGTTTTTTCCACTTTTGCGAGAAACTGATTTAAATGTTGTACGTAATTCATGATTTAATGATTTTAATAATTCAGCTAATTAAAATTAATTTTTTGTAAAAAATTGGGGCAGACCTTGGGGCGGGTGTGTTAAAATCCTTTTTTTGTGAAAGATTTTTTATGAATTATGAATAATTAGAAGCTCTACTTAAGTACTCTTTTATTCACAGCTCCCTCTTGTCAACCCCTAGTCTCCCTCTACATCCGAGCGTAATGTCAGCCATATGTGTTCGAAGTGCTAGCGGTATGTAAGCGATTTTTACTAGAAGTCAGATGCCTGTCAAATGGCTGGCATGTAGGAGTATCACTATTTGATACCAGAAGTGTTAAAAAAGGGGAGGGCTAACAACCGAGATAATGGATTTTTATATTGCTGGCTAATTTTAAAGGTAAACAGTATGGCAATGCAAGATTCAAGAGGATTAATTCGTGGAGTAGTTGGCAATTTAGTTTTTCGAGTTATGAATGGAAAACAAGTAGTACAGCAACGATCAAAAGTTGACATTGTACCAAAGCGCACATTAGAAAATGCAAATCTCTTTGGGATTTGTAGCAAACAAGCTGCTATTGTTAGGACGAAATTAAAACCTTGGTTAGGAATGAATTATGATTCTAAAATGCCAGTTCGACTACAAGCAGGGTGTTATAAAATCTTAAAATCAAAGGAAAATCAAAAGAGAGAGATAGGGGATTTGTTTAGTGCAAATTTGTCGGGATTAAGTGGTTTTGAGTTTAATGTTAATTCGCCTTTTTCAAAATATTTCATATCTGATTTAAACGTTTCTGGAGATCTAAAAATTGGTTTAAAAGTGTATTTATCAAGTTTAGAAACTCTTTACGATTTGAGATACCCCAAAGACTGTGAGAGTGTGGATTTACATTTGATAATGCTTCATATTCCAAAGGGCAATGTATCGGGTTGCATTGTGGAAACGATTCAATGGACACTTTTAAAAAACAAACAGACTCAGGAAGAACGCAGTTTTCAAACACGTCCTATTCAAACGGAGGGAATTACATTGGTTATAGCTCAATTATTGTTTTTTAACAGTAGAAGTCAATTCGGTAAAGTATATGTTAATAACAAAAAATTACATCCGATGAAAATAGTGTATGCTAGGTGAATTTTTGCGTTTTTGCATTTTTGTTTCTTAATCCAATGCGCCTGCTGGCTCCGTCTCTATTTTAGTCTACTAGACTAAAACTTAACGCTCGGCCCTGCGTTTTTGCGATTAGCGATTAGCAGTTTGCAGTCAGCGATTAGCAATTAGCAATTAGCAATCAGCGATTAGCAGCTAACGATCAGCGATTAGCAGTTAGCGATCAGCGATTAGCAGTTTGCAGTCAGCGATTAGCAATTAGCAATTAGCAGTTAGCAGTTAGCGATCAGCGATTAGCAGTTAACGATTATCGATTAGCAGTCAGCGATTAGCGATTAGCAGTCAGCGATTAGCAATTAGCGGTCAGCAGTTAGCAGTTAGCAATTAGCGGTCAGCAGTTAGCAGTTAGCAGTTAGCGATCAGCAGTTAGCAGTTAGCGATCAGCGATTAGCAATTAGCGGTCAGCAGTTCGCAGTTAGCGATCAGCGATTAGCAATTAGCGATTAGCAAAAAAATCTATTTTAATTTTTCTTCAATCACTTCTTGAGGTATCCCCGTATAATCGCAAAATTCTTTAATACTTAAATATTGCCCCGATTTTTTATGATGGTAATCACGAATCGTTTTGTGGATTCTACAAGCTTGTCTATAGCTCTTGCCGGTAATAATAGCGATGTCTTTAGCGTAAATACAAATGCGATTTAAATGAAGTAACATAATAATTATTTTTTTCTCTAATATAGTAGACTTACGCATGTGATTTATAGCGAGCCTGTTTTTAACAGTTTGAATATCAGTAAATGGTGTTACATAGGACGTATGAAGACATATGAGGACAGTTGGTATTCTGTGTTCTAAATTCAGTGATGAAAACCCGCAAATTTGACCTGTAATCGAAAGACGTTGCAACGCTAATTATCGATTTCAAATTGTTTCATTTAAAAAATTAAGAACATGGCAAATCAAAAGGGAATTATCAAATTGAAAGGTACTATTGGAGATATTACTTTTTACAAATCTAAGGACGGGTATATGGCTCGTGAAAAAGGAGGTATAGATGCCAAGCGTTTCCATTCAGACCCTGCGTTTAAACGAACAAGAGAAAACGCGCAAGAATTCGGACATTCTGGAAAAATAGGTAGTTTAATACGCCGTGCTTTTCGCCCTGTTACTATGGGGATATCTGATAGTAAGTTGACAAGCCGTTTTGTAAAAGTATTGATGAGTGTGGTAAAAACAGATGCTGTGAATAATCGCGGAGATCGATTGGTTACAGGGGGTGTGATGAATTTGATGGAAGGGTTCGATTTCAATGTAAAGGCAAATTTAAAAAAGAGCTTTTTTAATAATTACGACATTCAATGGGATCGTACAACAGGAGAATCAAAAATAACTTTTGCTCCATTTGTACCTCAAGAGCATGTTGGGGTACCCAATGGAACTACACACTTCCGCATTGTAGCAGGATCGGCGAGTATTGATTTTGACACTCAGGTGTATGAGTTGAAATTAGACCGCTCTACAATTTTACCATGGGATCAAACGGAAATAGTCGATTTAGAGCTTATCGCGAGTTTAGCAGCTAACAGTACAAATCCTGTAATTACGGTATTGGGGATAGAGTTTTACCAAGAGGTGAACGGTGTAAATTATATGTTGAACAACGGAGGATTTAACGCTGCGTCCATAGTAAAAGTCGATCAGGTATAATGCCGATTGAAATAGAGCTACACCGGCTTTACCTCAAAGAAGCTACCCATGGTATATTGAGGATTAACGATCAGACGGTCTGTTTAACACTTGAACTACCATGGGTTTATAATCAATGTCAGATTTCCTGCATTCCAGAAGGACGCTATACTATGACAAAGCGATACAGCGATCGGTTTAAAGATCATTTACATATAGAAAAAGTGCCGAATCGCAGTTTGATCTTGTTTCATCCTGCGAACAATGCGCAACGTGAGTTAAAAGGGTGTATAGCACCTGTAAGTCAGTTTTTAGCTGAAGGATGGGGAAGTAGGTCGCGAGTAGCTTTTGAAAAGGTAAAGAAGCTTGTATTTCCATTATTAGAAAAAGGCGAGGTAGAATTAATTGTAAAACCAGCGGAAGAAGAATTTATCCGCTATATAAAAAACGAAAAAATATGAAGAAAATCGTAAGTCGGGTAAAAGCCCCAACCCCCAAGTTTTTTAAAACCATTCGAACCATTGGAATAACCTTAGCAGCAGTAGGAGGAGCGGTTATTGCAGCTCCCATTGCGTTGCCAACAGCCATTATTAGCGTGGCGGGTTATTTGATGGTTGCAGGAGGAGTGCTTTCCGCTGTGAGCCAGATAACTGTAGAAGAAGATATTTAGAAAGTGATAAGTGATCGGAAAACAGTGAACAGAAATGTTGTTTTTGAGATTTGATTTTAATTAGGGAACCTTGTAATGAGGTTCCTTTTTTTTGTTTCTTAACCCGACGCACCTGCTGGATCCGTCTCTATTTTAGTCTACTAGACTAAAACTTAACGATCGGCCCTGCTTTTTTGCAGTTTCGCGTTTTTGCGATTAGCAGTTAACGGTTTGCAGTTAGCGATTAGCGGTTAGCGGTTAGCGGTTTGCAATTAGCAAAAAAGCGATTAGCATTTAACGATTTGCGGTTAGCATTTAACGATTAGCAGTTAGCAGTTAGCGGTTTGCGATTAGCACAAAAGCGGTTAGCGATTAGCAGTTAGCAGTTAGCGGTTTGCGATTAGCAGTTAGCAATTAACAAAAAATGATTAAATTAGAACAACCCAAACCTAAAATATATGCATCAATTTTATTTTGAAAAGCTACAAGTGTGGCAAAATGCGAGACTATTTGTCAAAGATATTTACCTAGCCACGGCGGATTTTCCAAGTGATGAAAAATATGGGGTTATTTCACAACTGAGACGAGCGACAATGAGTATTGCTGCAAATATAGCTGAGGGGATGTCACGAACTACAGATAAAGATAAATTAAGATTTTTAAATCAGGCATATAGTTCCGGAATAGAGGTTGTTAGTTTTTTGATATTGTCTTTTGATTTAGATTATCTAATTTTAGATGTATATAATTATTTAAGAGAACAAGTTGAAAAAGTTACCAATCAAATTCTAGCTTTAAGTAAAAGGATTAAAATTGATATGAAGGAGTGAGATTGCTTTTTGCATTTTAGCAAAAAAAGCGATTAACGATTTGCGATTAACGATTAGCGATTAGCAATTAGCAGTTAACGATTAGCAGTTAACGATTAGCAGTTAACGATTAGCAGTTAGCAGTTTGCGATTAGCAATTAGCAATTAGCATTTAACGATTAGTAGAAAAGCGGTTAACGATTAGCGATTAGCAGTTAACGATTAGCAAAAAAGTCAAATAAAAGTATATTATAATTTACAATCTAAAGTAAATAGGTATATTTGTATAGTATAATATACAAAAATTGACAATGGAAGATATGTTTTTGTCCTTACAAAAACCTAGTGATGTAAGGAGTAAAATTGGAGAACTTGTGAAAGCTATGCGAAATTCTCGTTCTATGACACAACAAGAATTAGCAGAGAAACTCAACTTAACTCGGTTGACTATTCACAAGGTAGAGAATGGGAAAAACTTCAATATTGATACACTATTACTAATACTTCAATATTTTGATTTACTTTCTGTATTCTCAGATTTTATAGAAGAGCAACGGGTTCAATTTAAAGATTTTGGTTCATTTTATTGATTATGGCAAAGAACAATCTTATAAAAGTGTCTGTTTTTGGACAGGAAATAGGTACATTAGGATATGATGAAAAGGATGAAATCTCCTTTTTTCAATACAATCCTGATTTTTTGAAAAGCAATAGATTTACAAATATTTTTCCTATCCCGAATGTAATTAAAAGAACTACTCAGGTTCAGGTTTTTAAAAAATTTTCGGGAGAAACATTTCGATCTATTCCACCTGTTTTTGCTGATTCTTTGCCTGATATGTTTGGTAATATTATATTTAGAGAATGGCTGGAACTAAGTAAAGGAAGGCAAAAAGGAGTCACTGTTTTAGAACAGTTGGCATATGTTTCAAATAGAGGTATGGGGGCTCTTGAATATAGTCCAGCTAAAGAAATTCCAAAGAACTCTTCCATTGATATTAATGAGATAGTTGATGTTGTTAAAAAGGTTTTGAATCTCAAAGGAGAAAGTAGAGGAAGGGATTTGAATGAAGAATCTTTACTAAATGTTTTTAAGATTGGATCTTCTGCTGGGGGAGCGCGTCCTAAAATATTAATTTCAGAAAACAAACAGACAAAAGAGATTATACCGGGTGATTTGAATTTTTCAAATGATTATAATCACTATTTAGTTAAGTTAGATATAGGAGATGTTCCATATAGCAGAGAAGTTATTGAGTATTGCTATTATCTTACAGCTACAAGTTTAGGTTTAACTATGATGAAGTCATTTTTGATCGAAGGAAAGCATTTTGCAACTACAAGGTTTGATCGAATAAATGGAGAGAAAAAACATATTTTAACAGCAACTGGACTTACTGGATGGGACTTTAAATCTGCGGATGTATCAACATATGAGAATCTTTTTAATTTGGCGATTTATCTAAAGATACCGCATAGTCAGGTTGAAGAACTTTTTGCACGTATGGTTTTTAATGTTGTTTTTTGTAATACGGATGATCATCTTAAAAACCATAGTTTTGTTTATGATTCAGATAATGATTCTTGGAATCTTAGTCCTCTTTACGATGTTACCTATTCTCTAAATCCTTTAATTAATTATTTAAGAGTTTCACAAGCACTTTCTATCAACGGAAAGCGATCAGATATATCTTTAGAGGATATTATGACGATTGCAGATGCGTTTACTATCAAAGAAGCTCAGGGTTATATAAAAAGGAGTAATGAAGCAATTGACTTTTGGAGTAAAACTGCCCAAGAACAGGGAGTTCCTTCTAAAGTTTTAGAACGCATTAAAGGAGATTTTAGAGTTATTTGATTTTTAGCATTTTTGCGTTTTTGCGTTTTTGTGTTTTTGCGTTTTTGTTTCATAACCCGACGCGCCTGCTGGCTCCATCTCTATTTTAGTCTACTAGACTAAAACTTAACGTTCGGCCCTGCATTTTCGCGATTAGCAGTTAGCATTTAACGATTAGCGATTAACGATTTGCGATTAGCAATTAGCAATTAACGATTAGCAGTTAGCAGTTAGCAGAAAAGCGGTTAGCGATTAGCGATTAGCAAAAAAGCGATTAGCAGTTAGCAGAAAGCGATTTGCGGTTAGCAGTTAGCGATTAGCAGAAAAGCGGTTAGCGATTAGCGATTAGCAGAAAAGCGGTTAGCGATTAGCGATTAGCAAAAAAGCGATTAGCAGTTAGCAGTTAGCGATTAGCAAAAAGCTAAATAAAAAGGTTACTTTTGCTATTCTTACTAGAAAAGCCATAAAGAAACAGTGGTTTAAACTGTATGTTTATTGAATAGCTATCTAGAAGATATAGTGATAAATAAATATGAAGAAGAATTTAATTGTATTTGGAACCCGTCCAGAAGCTATTAAAATGGCTCCATTGGTTCAAGAGTTTAAAAAGCATAATGATAAATTTGAAACTCGTGTATGTGTAACAGCACAGCACCGAGAAATGTTAGATCAAGTATTGGAGTTTTTTGACATTGTTCCAGAATACGATTTGAATTTAATGAAACCCAATCAGAATTTATATTCGTTGACGGGAGATATCATTTTAGAGTTAAAAGAAGTATTGGAGGATTTTCAACCTGATTATGTATATGTTCACGGTGATACAACAACTACTATGGCAGCTAGTATTGCTGGTTTTTATTCCGGTGCACAGATTTGCCATGTAGAGGCTGGGTTGCGTACACATAATAAAAGAGCTCCTTTTCCTGAGGAAATCAATAGACAAATTACGGGGCGTATAGCAGATTATCACTTTGCTCCAACTACAGCATCTGAACAAAACTTACTCAAAGAAAATATTGATCCTAAAAGTATTTTGGTGACAGGAAACACAGTAATCGATGCTTTGATGGATAGTTCAAAACGCGTTGAAAATCTAGAAAATGCAGAAATAGAAAAACTGAAAGCATTGGTAGACCCAACAGCTAAATTGATTTTGGTCACAGGACATCGCCGAGAGAATCATGGAGATGGATTTATCAGAATTTGTGAAGCACTAAAGGAGATCGCATTGCAAAATAAGGATACTCAAATTATATATCCAGTTCACTTGAATCCGAACGTTAAGAAGCCAGTATATGAATTGTTGTCTGATATAAATAATATAAAATTAATTGACCCATTGGCATATCCTGCATTTGTTTGGTTGATGAATCAATCATATTTGATTATAACCGATTCTGGAGGAGTTCAAGAAGAAGCACCAAGTTTGGGTAAACCCGTATTGGTTATGAGAGAAACCACCGAGAGACCAGAAGCGGTAGAAGCAGGTACTGTGATTCTTGTTGGAACTAATAAAGAATTAATTATCAGTGAAGCGAATTCTTTGTTAACAGATAATTTGAGATACCAAACCATGACTGCTCTGCACAATCCTTACGGAGATGGAAAGGCATGTGAGAGAATAGTGGAATTTATAGTAAAATTGTAATTAAGCATTTTTGCGATTAGCGATTGGCAAAAAAGCAGTTAGCAAAAAAAAATAAAATAAAAAATGAGCGTAGTTACCATAGGATTAGGATACATAGGATTGCCAACATCGGCATTAATAGCACAAAATGGTATATCGGTGCATGGAGTGGATATTTCACAGCATGTAGTAGATACCATAAACGCAGGTAAAATACATATAGTTGAACCAGAATTAGATAAAGCTGTTGCTGAAGCGGTTTCTAAAGGGTTTTTAAAGGCAGATACGAAGCCAATTATAGCAGACACGTATTTGGTGGTGGTACCAACTCCTTTTAAGGGGGGACATCACGAACCTGATATTTCTTATGTAAAGGCAGCTACAACAGCAATTTTACCTCTTTTAAAAGAAGGAGATTTATATATTATAGAATCTACTTCTCCTGTTGGAACCACGGAGAAAATGATGGAGTATATTTTCACAGAACGCCCAGAATTAGCTGGTAAAATCTTTTTAGCTTATTGTCCAGAGCGTGTATTGCCTGGAAATGTGATGTATGAATTAGTTCACAATGATCGAGTAATCGGAGGAGTGAATGAAGCATCTACAGAAAAAGCAATCGCATTCTACAGCCAGTTTGTAAACGGTACGCTTCATAGAACCAATGCTCGTACAGCAGAGATGTGTAAATTGACAGAGAACTCATCTCGAGATGTACAGATTGCATTTGCCAATGAACTTTCTGTGATTTGTGATAAGGCAGGGATTAATGTATGGGAGTTGATAGCATTGGCAAACAAACACCCAAGAGTGAATATATTACAACCAGGTTGTGGAGTAGGCGGACATTGTATTGCTGTGGATCCTTATTTCATTACATCGGAATTCCCGATGGAATCACGCATGATTGCTCAGGCTCGTACAACGAATAACTACAAACCATTTTGGTGTGCAGAAAAAGTAAAAACAGCCCGTTTGGAATTCGAATTAAAGTTTGGATGTCAGCCATCCATCGCATTGATGGGATTGGCATTCAAACCGAATATTGACGATTTAAGAGAATCACCGGCGATTCATATCGTTGAACGCGTATTACAAGATTCAGGTGATGCAGATATGTATATAGTAGAACCGAATGTACACGATCATAAGGTGTTTAAATTGACAGATTATAAGGTTGCTGTTGAAAAAGCAGATATTGTTGTATTTTTAGTAGCTCATAATGAGTTTAAAGATTTAGAAATTTCAAACGACAAAGTGGTATTGGATTTTTGTGGAGTTTTTTTAAAGTAATAAGTAGATATGTTATAAAGTGATGGAGTTAAGAAGTGATGAAGTTAGGAAGTGATGTAGCTCTGCGTAACCTTATAACATCGTAACCTTGTAACAATTAGAAAAAGTTATGGTAGTTAGTAAAAAAACTTTATAAATATGAGTCTGAGTAAAAAGATATTAATTACAGGCGGAGCTGGTTTTATAGGTTCTCATGTTGTAAGACAATTCGTTTTAAATTATCCTAACTATCACATTTATAATTTAGATGCGCTTACGTATGCTGGTAATTTAGCGAATTTGAAGGATATCGAAAAAAGCACAAATTATACTTTTATAAAAGGAGATATAACAGACGAACAATTCATTGTAAATCTGTTTCAAGAATATCGTTTTGATGCGGTTATTCATTTAGCAGCAGAATCACATGTAGATCGGTCTATAACAGACCCGTTGGCTTTTGTACGAACGAATGTATTGGGAACAGTAAATCTTCTACAGGCTTTTAAAGGTTTGTGGCAAGGAAGTTTTGACGGTAAACGCTTCTATCATGTAAGCACAGATGAAGTATATGGTTCTTTGGGTGAAACAGGTTTCTTTTATGAGGATACTGCTTATGCACCAAATTCTCCATACTCTGCTTCTAAAGCGAGTTCAGATCATTTCGTTCGCGCTTATGGAGAAACATATGGTATGCCTTACGTTATTAGTAATTGCTCTAATAATTATGGTCCCAACCATTTTCCAGAGAAATTAATTCCGCTTTGTATTCACAATATTATCAATAATAAACCACTACCTATTTATGGTGATGGGAAGTTTACACGTGATTGGCTTTATGTTTTAGATCACGCGAGGGCTATTGATGATGTTTTTCATAAGGGAGAAAATGCTGAGACCTATAATATTGGTGGATTTAATGAATGGAAAAACATTGATTTAGTCAAGGAGCTTTGCAAACAAATGGATGGAGTGTTAGGAAGAATAGATGGTACATCTGAAAAACTAATAACATTTGTAAAAGATAGACCAGGGCACGATTTGCGTTATGCTATCGATGCAACCAAGATAAACAAAGATTTGGGATGGAGTCCTTCTGTAACCTTTGAACAAGGTTTGGCTAAAACCATCGCTTGGTATATGGACAATCAAGAGTGGTTAAATAATGTTACGAGTGGTGATTATCAAAAGTATTACGAAGAGCAATATAGGTAGGTTGTTATAAGGTGATGTAGTTAAGAAGTGATGTAGTTAAGAAGTGATTGAGTTATAAGTAATCTTATAACCTTATCACATCATAACCTTATAACAGTTAAAAAAACAAATACTCATGAAAATACAATCGCATAGAGATTTAAATGTCTGGCAGGAAAGCATGGACTTAGTTGAGAAGGTTTATTTGATAGTAAAAAACTTTCCAAAAGAAGAACTGTATGGACTGACTAGTCAAATAAAGCGTTCAGCTATATCTGTTCCGTCAAACATTGCCGAAGGAGCAGGTAGGAAAAGTAATCTAGAATGGATGCGATTTTTGTATATTTCTTTAGGATCTTTAAGTGAATTAGAAACTCAATTAGAATTAGGAGTTCGGTTGAAATTTATGGATGATGAAGTCATTTTGTTTGAACAAATTAAATATATTAGGAATATGCTTTCTAGATTAATAGAGAGCTTGAATAGAAAGAATGACTAGAAGGTGATGGAGATAGGAAGTGATGGAGATAGGAAGTGATGTAGTTAAGGAGTGATGGAGTTTTATGTAACCTTATCACAACATCACTTTATCACAATATAACCTTGTAACAACAAAAATCACCAAATCAACAAAAAAATTAAAAAAATGAAAGGAATAATATTAGCAGGTGGTTCGGGTACTCGACTACATCCCTTAACGCTAGCTGTTTCAAAACAGTTATTGCCTATCTATGATAAGCCAATGATATATTATCCCATGTCAGTTTTGATGTTGGCTGGAATTCGAGAGATATTGATTATTTCGACTCCACATGATTTACCTAACTTTAAAAAGTTGTTTGGAGATGGGAGTCAGTTGGGAATTTCTTTGAGTTATGCTGAGCAACCTAGTCCAGATGGATTGGCACAAGCTTTTATAATAGGAGAAGAGTTTATTGGTGAAGACGATGTTTGTTTGGTTTTAGGCGATAATATCTTTTATGGAGCAGGGTTAAAAAAGATGCTAAAAAATTCCATTGAAACAGTTGAAAAAGAAAGCAAGGCAGTTATTTTTGGATATTATGTGGAAGACCCAGAACGCTATGGAGTAGCGGAGTTTGACGAAAGTGGGAATGTTTTGAGTATCGTTGAAAAACCAAAAGAACCCAAGTCTAATTATGCGGTAATAGGATTGTATTTTTATCCCAATTCAGTAGTTCAATTAGCAAAAAAAGTAACCCCTTCAAATAGAGGAGAATTAGAAATAACATCTATTAATCAATCCTATTTAGAGCAAAACGAGCTTAAGTTAGAAACGATGAGTCGAGGTTTTGCGTGGTTGGATAATGGTACGCACGAGTCTTTAACAGAGGCAACTGAATTTGTAAAGGCAGTTGAGAAGCGTACGAGTTTGAAAATAGCTTGTTTAGAAGAAATTGCTATAACAAACGAATGGGTTACCAAAGAAGAAGTGAAATTCAATGTTGAAGGGTTAAAAGGAGATTATTATGAATACATCAAAAAGCGATTTGCGATGTAGTTAATAAGTGATGGAGTAGGAGATTCTGTATAACATCATAACAGTATAACCTTGTAACAAAATAAACAACCACAAAATGCGATTTTCTTAAAACAAAAACAGTTATTTTTTGTACTCTCGATGAAGAGTCATATATTTGGCGCTCATTAGAGAAATCTTTTGAAACAAAACAAACCCAAGTATTTATTAACGGAAAATAAAGCGTTCCACCTTTTTAAAAAGAATCAGATTTAGCCCCTGATGGAATGGTCTTTGGTATTAAGAATACATGACAAATTTTAAAACAGAAACTAGTATAGAAAACATATCAGTTTCGGTGTACGAAAATCAAATTAGTGCATCAATTTACGTAGCGCAACGCATTGCTGCAATTATTACGCATAAACAAAGCTTGGGACAGCATGCAGTTCTTGGACTAGCAACGGGAAATACTCCCATTCTTGTTTATAAAGAACTAGTGCGCCTACACCGAGAAGAGGGCTTATCTTTCCAAAATGTTATCACTTTTAATTTAGATGAATACTTTCCTATGCAGTCCACAGATGCTAATAGCTATGTGACGTTTATGCATACGCACTTATTCAATCATATCGATATTCCTTCAAAAAACATTCATATTCCTAATGGTATGCTTCCAATCGATGGTATTGCTGGATTTTGCGATACCTATGAACAACGCATTGCGTCTCTAGGAGGTTTGGACTTACAGCTTTTGGGAATCGGACTTACTGGACATATTGGCTTCAATGAACCTGGTTCTACTTTTGAATCAACGACTCGTTTGGTTACTTTAAACAGTCTTACTAGAGAAGTAGCTGTGGATGATTTCAACGGTTTGGAGAATGTACCCACACATGCTATTACTATGGGTGTGAGTACAATTGCACAGGCTAAAGAAATTTTACTATTGGCTTGGTCTCAAAAGAAAGCATCTATCATTCAACAAGCACTTCAGAATCCTATTTCGGCAGAAGTTCCAGCTACTTATTTACAACAACTTTCCAATGTGGAATTTGTGTTGGACAAAGAAGCGGCATCTCTTTTACAGATGATTAGTTGTTAGTTTTTCGATGTTAGATACTAGATGATAGACTTTCAAATACCTAGCAACCACTAACGACCAACGACCAACAACCACCAACAACTAAATAAACATGAAAAAATCGATAATTCTCATTGCTTTACTAACGGGATTATTTGTTTTAAATACGCAAGCACAAGACAATAAGAAATCTTTTCTAGATAGAACTAGATTTGAGTTTGGTGTGGGAGTTAATTTTCCATCAGAACCAAGAGAAGGAGTAGAGGTGAAGAATTATGCGGGTGTAGGTAGTCTTTATTGTGGAGCTATTTATGAGTTAAATGATTTGTGGGGAGTTAGAGGAACCTATGCTTATAATAAATTCGAGAACAAAGAAGATGTTAGTATGGGGTCGTTGCAACACAAATTTGTGGCTGAAGTAATGTTTGATGTTGTGGGAGCGATTGCCAAACAGAAAGAACAACGATTTGAATTGTATTTACACTCAGGAGCGGGATTGTCGATTGGAAGGAGTGAGTTGAAATCGGGAACAGACATGATGGGAGCCTTTCAAGTTGGGATATTACCAAATTATAAAATTAGTGATGCTGTTAGAGTTCATTTAGATTTGGTTTATGTGACGAATTTCAAACAAGATTATGGATATCACGGTGGATCTGCAAAATTCAACGGTAAATCCGCAACAGGAAGTTATTTGATTGCTAATATTGGAATAGCAGTTCAACTGTAAACTAGATTTTGAATTTTAGTTAACAGTGGCTAGTAGTTAGATGTTAGATAATCTAATTAGAAAAAACAGCAACCAATAACTAAAAACCAACAACTAGAAAAATTGCATAATTAAAATAAACGAGTACTTTTGTTATTCGTTATTAACGAACCAGAGGTTAATTAATTGGGGATGCTTTTTATCTCCTTGCGATTTGCTTCTTAGCTATTAAAAATTATGAAAATAGGAATTACATTTAGTGCATTTGACTTATTGCACGCAGGACATATAAAAATGTTGGAAGAAGCAAAGCGAGAGTGTGACTATTTGATAGTTGGTTTACAAACCGATCCAACATTGGACAGGCCAGAGAAAAACAGACCTACTCAGACAGTAGTAGAACGTTATATACAGTTGAAGGGATGTAAATTTGTAGATGAAATTGTTCCTTATGCTACAGAACAAGATTTAGAAGACGTATTGCGCTCTTTTAAAATTGACGTTCGAATTTTAGGAGACGAATATAAAGACAAAAACTTTACGGGTAGAGCTTATTGCGAAAGCAAAGGGATTGAGTTGTATTATAACCGTCGCGACCATAGATTTTCAAGCAGTGCACTAAGAAAAGAAGTTGCAAGTAAAGAAGCAGGCAAAGAGATATCAATTTCAAAAGCAAAATAGATTAATAGTGAAGCCAATTCGGTCATTTCAGCACATTCTTATTATTGGAGAAACACACTTTGTTGGAAAAACATTGGTGATTCAACTTTTAAATCAGTATTCTGATATAGAAATTTGGGTGACTGAATCGAGTGTTTTGAACGAAGTTGAAGATGATTTAAAGACTAGAATTCATTTGTTGAAAATTTCTAATAAGAAAGATTTTATTGATGCTTGGAGAGTCTATTCTTGGGATACGGTTTTGCACTTAGTGTCTAAGTATAAAGACAATTCAATAGAGTATAAATCAGCGCTTCATGACCAAAAAAGTTTATTAGGTGGAGCAATGCTAGAAATAGTTCAATCAACTCGTTTAGAGCCATTGTATGTAGAAATAGAAACCGATTGGGTGTTTGAGGATGAAGTTAGTGGAATAACAGAAGATGCAGAGGAAGTTAATGTGTTATTTTTGGAGAACTATACTAATCGAATAGGAATTGAGACCACTAATATACTTTCTAAAGATATGCAACCGAGTCATTGGATTTTTAGTTTTATAAAATCTTTAGAAAATAAAACAAGTTTTGGAGTACCCTGTGATGCTATGGTATTACGAGATTGGATAGCCCTAGAAGATTATTTAGAGGCTATTTGTGTGGTTTTAGCGAAAGGAGATGTAGGGAATCAGTATACTATAGTAGGATTTAATGAGTGGACGAATTATGATTTAATGTTGTTGATAGGTGCTACTTACGATAGATTAGAAGTAAGAGAAAATGGGGCTTTTAAATTCAAACTTTGCAATGAAAAGATTGGATGTAGAAAAAGTTATGAGGAAACCAAAATAGGATTGAGCTTTTTGTCTTTAGATAAGACTTTTAAGTCTAAATCTGTATATGATATAGTTGGAGAATTGATAGGAGTTCCTTTGTCATTGGTAACAAAAGGATAACATAAAATTCAGTTAGAAATAGATTGTTAAATTAATTATAACGAGTACTTTTGTTATTCGATTTTTAAAAACAATAAAAATGTATGTGCGATAAAAATGCACATTAATAAATAGAAAAGCTTAACCATTATTATATAATGAAAAAAATAGAGAGAATCTGTTGCATTGGAGCTGGTTATGTAGGAGGACCTACTATGGCGGTTATTGCGCAGAAAAATCCACAAATACATGTAACAGTAGTCGATATTAACGAGGCGCGTATCGCGGCTTGGAATAATGCTGATTTATCCAAATTGCCTATCTACGAACCTGGTTTAGATGAAGTAGTAGCAGAAGCAAGAGGACGCAATTTGTTTTTTGACACCAATGTAGACAAAGCCATAGATGAAGCTGATATGATATTTATATCGGTTAATACCCCAACTAAGACTTATGGAAAGGGTAAGGGTATGGCAGCTGACTTAAAATATATAGAGCTATGCGCAAGACAAATTGCACGTGTGGCAAAAACGGATAAAATAGTAGTTGAGAAATCAACACTACCAGTGCGTACAGCTCAAGCAATTAAACGCATTCTGGATCAAACAGGCAATGGAGTAAGTTATCAAATATTGTCGAACCCTGAGTTTTTAGCAGAAGGTACGGCTATACAAGATTTGATGAATCCAGACCGAGTTTTGATTGGAGGAGAAGAAAGCGATGCAGGAAGAGAAGCTATAGAGGCGTTAGCATCAGTTTACGGCGCTTGGGTACCTCAAGAACGTATCTTACGAACGAATGTATGGTCGTCTGAACTTTCTAAGCTTACAGCTAATGCATTCTTAGCACAGCGCGTATCATCTATCAATGCAATTTCGGAGCTTTGTGAAGCTTCTGGAGCAGATGTAAATGAAGTTGCTAGGGCTATTGGAACCGACAGTAGAATTGGCTCTAAATTTCTAAAAGCTTCTGTAGGGTTTGGAGGTTCTTGTTTTCAAAAAGACATTTTGAATTTAGTTTATATTGCTAAAACTTACGGTCTAGATGAAGTTGCTGACTATTGGGAGCAGGTAATTATCATGAATGACTTTCAAAAGCGTCGTTTTGCAGAACGTATCATAACCACTTTGTTTAACACGGTTAACGATAAGAAAATAGCATTTTTAGGTTGGGCATTTAAAAAAGACACTAACGATACCAGAGAATCTGCGGCTATTTATGTAGCGAATGATTTAATGGAAGAAGAAGCCCAGATACATGTGTTTGATCCAAAGGTAACGGAACAACAAATGCTGACTGATTTAGATTATCTAAATACACGTAGCAGTGGAGCAAACCGAAAGCATTTAACCGTTCACCAAGACCCGTATACCACATTAGAAAATGCACATGGTATTGCTGTTCTAACAGAATGGGATGAGTTCAAAACCTATGACTGGCAGAGAATTTATGACAAAATGCAAAAGCCAGCTTTTGTTTTTGATGGACGTAATATTTTAGATAGAAAGCAATTAGAAGAAATTGGATTTGAAGTGTATTCAATTGGTAAAGGAAGTTTATAATTAATAAAGTAGATGAATAAACAGTATAAAATCGCAGTAATCGGGCAAGGGTATGTAGGCTTACCATTGGCTATTGAATTTTCAAAACATTTTCCTGTTATAGGGTTTGACATCAATGAAGTAAGAGTCGCCGAATTGAATATAGGTGAAGATCATACTTTAGAAGCTGATTTAGAGCAATTGAACAAATCTTTAAAAATAGCTAAAGAAAATTCTTTTAGTTTAGGATATCAAGCCTCATATGATTTAGAGGTTCTAAAAACAGCGAATGTTTATATTGTTACTGTTCCAACGCCAATTGATGAATTTAACGCACCAGATTTACGACCATTGAGGTCAGCATCTAGCATGTTGGGTAAAATTTTGAAAGTGGAGGATATCGTAATATATGAGTCTACTGTTTTTCCTGGCTGTACGGAGGAAGTATGTGTTCCTCTATTGGAGCAATTTTCAGGTTTAAAATTCAATGAGGATTTCTATGTGGGTTATTCACCAGAGCGTATAAACCCAGGAGATAAGGTGAACACCTTAACTACGATTGTAAAAGTGACTTCTGGTTCTACACCAGAGAAAGCTATTGAAATAGATAATTTATATAAGACTATTATCAAGGCGGGAACGCATTTAGCACCGTCTCTAAAAGTAGCAGAAGCCTCTAAAGCTATTGAAAATGCACAACGTGATGTGAATATTTCGTTTGTGAATGAATTGGCATTGATATTTGATAGAGTAGGAATAGATACTAATGATGTTTTAGATGCGGCAGGTACTAAATTCAATTTTTTAAAATACAAACCAGGTTTAGTAGGGGGACATTGTATATCTGTAGATCCTTATTATTTAGCACACAAAGCAAGTCAACTAGGATATCACCCAGAGGTAATCTTATCAGGACGTAGAGTTAATGATAGAATGGCTTCATTTGTTGCGTCGAAAACGGTTCAATTGATGATAGAAAAAGATCATCATATCAAGGGAGCAAATGTTCTAATAATGGGGGTTACATTTAAAGAAAATTGTCCAGATGTTCGTAATACTAAAGTAGCGGATATCTATAAAGAACTTAGAAAATACGGTGTTGAAGTTGATGTATATGATCCATGGGCAGATTCATTAGAAGTTGCTGCAGAGTATAATATTGATATACTTAATGAGGAACCTTCTAAACAATATGAAGCTGTTATTGTTGCAGTTGCTCATAAACAATTTTTAAAATTGGATTTGAAACAATTGATGAAACCCAACGCAGTTGTATTTGATACAAAAGCTTGTTTAGATAGGGAATTAGTAGATAGTAGACTTTAGTTAAATAATAACAAACAATAGTAATAGATGTTGTTTTTTAACTAATAAAATAACACTAATGCTAGATTTTATTAAAAATATTTATAATGTTTAAAAGCGAATGACTAATTCCAAATTATTAAAAAACACCCTAATATATTCTTTTGGAACTATCGGTTCAAAAGCTGTTTCTTTTCTTTTGGTTCCTTTTTTGACATTTTATTTAAATAAAAGTGATTTGGGAACTTATGATTTACTTATGACATTAATTCTTTTATTAAGTCCAATAGTCTCATTTCAACTATCTGAAAGTATTTATAAATTTATAAGATTAGAAAAAGAAACTATTAAAATTAGAGAAATTGTATCTAATTCTATTATTTTATTATTTTTATCAATTTTATTGTTTGAAATAGTTTTCTTTATAATAAATATATTTGTAGAATATGAATATTTTTATTACTTTTCAATTTGTTTAGTTACTTCAATATTATTTCCCTTTTTCCAAAAACTAGCAAGAGCATTAGGAAATAATAAATTATTTACTATAATTGGATTACTTAATGCTTCAATAATTTTAATTGTAAATATTATATTATTAAAGTTTTTTAATTTTGGGTTAATTTCTCTTTTTTTGTCTCTAATTTTCTCTAATATGATATGTATATTAATATTAGTTTTTAGAACAAATGTTATTGGTGATTTTAATTTGAAATCTTTTGATAAGAATCTTATTAATAATTTATTAAAATATTCAATTCCTTTGGTACCAAATTCCTTGAGTTGGTGGCTTATTAATTCATCTGATAAATTTTTAATACTTGCTTTTTTAAGTATTGATGATAATGGAATCTACGCTATATCATCTAAATATCCAATAATATTAATTCTCATTAATTCAATATTTATTTTAGCCTTTCAAGATGAAAAGCTCCTTGAGAAGGATAATTCTAATTTGATTAATGAAGGTAGAATGTTTGATAAATACATTAATTTTCAATTTTCATTAGCTTTACTTTTTATTACATTATCTAAATTCATGGTTTTATTTACAGTTGCCTCTGATTATATTAAAGCATATGAAGCAATGATGTTCCTCTTTGTAGGAGTTGTATTTTCTTCATTATCTAGTTATTTGGGTGTTTATTTAATGAGAGAGTTAAGTACAAAAGAAATTTTAAAATCAAGTTTAATAGGTGGTGTTATTAATGTATTATTTGTGTTGTTATTTATAAAATATCTTGGGGTATTAGCATGCGCATTAGGATCTATAGTAAGTTTTTTTGTATTATTTTATTACAGATATTTATATTTAAATAGAAAATACTTTTTTTTAGTGAACTTGAAAAAAATAATTATGTTAACTACAGTAATAATTGTTATTATTTCATTTATAATAAGTTTTGATAACAATATTTTTATAATCTTCTTGATTACACTTTCAGCTATTATTTTCTTTATTGTTAACAAACATTTAATTAACATTTTTATTAAAAAATATGTGTAAGAAAATATTAATAATTAATCAGGGATATATTAGAAATAATTTAGGGGATCAAGCAATAAGAGTAGCTTTAAATAAATATTTTAAAGAGAAATACTATGAAATTGAATGGAGTTTTTTGACTAAGCCAAGTAGTATTAAAGAAGCATTACCAAAAGAAAATTATATTGTTAATGAAAGGGTTGAAACGCAAAAAAGAGTTACTAACATATTATTTGTAGTTGCTGGAATAATTAAATGGATTCTTTTAAATATTTCACATATTAAAAGAAAATGTAAAAATGAATATGATTATGTAATAATAGGTGGAGGTCAATTATTTAATTCATCTAATAGTTATTACCCACATTCATTTTCTTATAGTATTTTTTTGTGGACTTTTTTTTCAAAAAAATATAAAAATAAAATTATTTTTTTAGGTATTGGTTGTAATAATAAATTTAATTTTTTAGAGAGATATTTTTATAAAAAATCTCTGAATAAAGCATCAAAAGTTATTTGTAGAGATATTTATAGTAGCAGAGCTTTATTAAATGATTTTAACATAATTTCCGAGATTCTACCTGACGTTGCTTTTTATGATTATGAACTAATAGATTCTACTAAAACTGTTAAGGAATTTTTCTCTTTGAGTATATATTGCTACAGTGAGTTTGATTCGAACTTTAATAAAGAAAAAATAAATAAGGAAGAATACTATTATAAATGGATTAAAATACTTCAGAATGAATTAAAAGAAGATGAGGAAATTCATTTGTTTTCTACTACATCAACAGATTATAACGAAAATATTTGTTTTCTTGAGCATTTAAAAGAAAAAGGATTATTTAATGATCGAAAAATTGTAGTTCACGATATTACAGATTTGGAAAAACTTTCTAAACTTTTTCAAAGGTCAAGAAAGGTGTTATCTGCTAGGATGCACGCTTTATTAATTGCCTATAAAAGCCATTCGGAGCTTTTAGTATTTGAGATTTCAGATAAATTAAAAACTTTTAATAAAGAATATATTTCTAGCAGCGCTAGCCCTGGATTATTTAAGCAAAAGATTAAAAAGCAATTAGATATTTACTTTTAAAATGGTGATACATACTTTTTTAATAAAACATAAAATATTATTTCAGTTAATATTAATTTTTATATCAACATTAATATCATTGTTTACTGAAAATTTAGCAGTTTTAGGTTTCACTGTTTTATTTTTTATGATGGGATTATTTTTGATAAATAGATTAAATGGAAGGTCTAAAGATGATGTTTCATTATTCTCATTCATTTTCCTGATTTATTATTTATATGCGTTTGTAACTGATTATGTCTATATAGTAGATTTTAGAACAGACTTTTTTTATGCTTTAGATAGTACTAAGTTTTTTGGCTTAGCTTATGATCTTAATAATGCTAAAGCTGGTTTAGATTCTTATTTATTTGAATATAGGTTTTCATTTGGTTATGGATATTTAGTTTATTTTTTCAATTTATTTTCAAATATATTAGGTGGTTACCCTACATCTTTTCTACATAAAATACATATTGTTTTTCTAAACTCTTCTGTAATAGTATACACTTATATTTTAGCTAAGAGGTTATTGCGCGAAATAGATGTGGTAATATTATTTAATTATATATTTATTTTTGCATTATTATCTCATTTTTTTGTTTTTTCTGCAATATTAATTCGTGATATACATATTGTATTTTTATATTTACTAGCATTTATTATATTGACGAAGAAAAATAGTATATTTAATTTAATAGTATTAATTTTAATTTGTTTTTTAATATTTCAGTTTAGAATAGTTAATGGAATATTTTCTTTAATATTTATTCTGACTTTTTTTTATAAATTTATATTAAGGAAAAAGAATAAAACACAAAAAAAGATATTAACTGTTCTAATATTGCTTATTGGTATTGCTGTAGTGTTTTCTAGTAGTAGCTTGATTGATTTAGGCGAAATTGAGCGTAAAGCCGAGGGTTATTCAGATTACCATGACCAAGTTCTAAAAGAAGGAAGTGGATTTGCAAAAACAGTCTATAACCTACCAGTAATAGTCAGACCATTTGCTTTTATATTTCTATCTCAAATTACACCTTTACCTGCTACTCAGGCTATTTTTGTAAATACTATTCGAGATAATCAATTATTATTATTTCCTTTGATTTTTTCAACAATATTTTGGATTTATATTGATATAATAATTTTGTTAAATTTTTATAAAAGAAAATTTTTAAAACAAACAAATTCTTTATTAGGAGTGTTTGTTATAATTTCTCTTGTTTTTTTATTTGCTACTTCCAGTTCTTCACCTGAATTTAGACGTTTATTGCCTGTTTATCCAATAATGTATATTTACTTTATATTTATTTATAATAAATTGAGTAGTTCTTATAAGAAAAAGGTTTTAACTGTGTATTTTTTAATTTATGTACTAATAAGTATTTTTATATTTTATTTGAAATTATGATAGATTTTTTTGATCATTACTACTCTTCATTGAGAAAAAAAAACAGACAACAATCCTTTTTAAGATATCTTACACGAAGTATTTGTAATATAATATTACCAATTTATCTTCAAATGAAGAAAAAGGAAATTATTTTGCCTAAAAACGATGGATTAGAGATAATTGTTTCTATTACATCCTTTCCGCAAAGGATACCAAAAATTTGGTTGGTTATTGAGTGTATATTAAAACAAAAATCATTACCAAATAAAATTATTCTATGGCTTTCTAAAGGACAGTTTCCTAATGAAATGGAAGATCTACCAAGAAGTTTAACAAAATACGTGGAAAGCAATGTTCTTGAAATTGTATTTTTGGATGAAGATATTAGGTCACATAAAAAGTACTATTATGCTTTTCAAAAATTTCCAAAAGATGTAATTATAACACTTGATGATGATATTTATTATCCTTCAAATATTATATCTGACTTATTAAAAACACATAAAAAACACCCTAATACAATTTGTTGCCACAGAGCACACACAGTAACAAAAAATAAAAATAATAAATTAGAAAGTTATACTTTATGGGAAAAAAATTATGGAAAATTTGGTCCGTCTTTTAAAATTTTTCATACGAGCGGAGGTGGTACATTATATAAAAAAGAAATGTTTAATGAAGAAGTATTAAATAAAGAAGTATTTAAAAAATTAAGCTTTTATGCTGATGATGTTTGGTTAAATATAATGGCTCAATTGTCAGGTACTAAAACAATTAAAACAAATTATTTTTCAAATCTAATTCCTATTTATGACAAAAAAGCTATATTTAAATTGAGTGTTGAGAATCTGGGTAAAAACGGTAATGATATCCAATTGAAAAATTTAATTAAGTATTATGAAATTAATGAAGATAAAGTTTTTGAATGAATCCAATCATATTTTGAAAGTGTTTTTTTTATTCGTAAGTCTATCTATTTATTCACAAAATAAAAATACTTTTGATTCAAATCTAAATAATTCTTTAAATTTTAATTTAGATAAATTTAAAGAAATGTCTAAAAGTAACAATGCATATAATTTTATGACATTAGGTTATTTTATAAATGCAAATAATAACATGTACCTAAAATCGGGTGATATATTATATTTATATAATAATCTTGAGATAATAAAGCCAATTCTTATAGATAGTAGTAGTGTAAATAATTACAATAAAAATAAATGGAAAATGAATGTGTCAAAGAATAATCAAAATGCAATAGTAAATGGACGGGAGCATTTAATTTCTGAAGGTTATTTTTTTAGATACATTGGTGAGTTTTTAGATATTATTTCGGAAAATAATATTTTCATTCAATATCAATCATCTATATGTAGTGGATTGATAAATTCTTTTAGTAAATGGAAAGATAAAAGTTTTAAACAGTATGGTGATTATTCATTGCTATTCCACCAACGATTACACATTGGAGCAAATTGGGCTATCGTGGCTTTATATTTGAATAAATTCGATTCTAAAAATAGTAAAGACTACATGACTTTTATAAATATATTTGATAATCAGTTAGAAAAAGCTTTGCAGTTAAAGGAAGAAAATGGACAAAAATTTTATGTATGGAGTAGTTCTTATCCAGAGAAGTTTTGTAAGGCTTTAAAAAACATTAAAAACTATAGCACTCTTATACAAGATGTGTCACATGGTAATCATGTGGTATTATATTTGCTTAAATCTAAAGAACTAAAAAATAGGAATTGGACAGAATTTAATTTCAGTTATTTAATTAATACACTTAAAATAAAAATTTTAAAACCGCACAATATATCAGATAATGTAGATGGAACTTTTGAAAATAATGGAAAAAGTACAGGCTGGAAAATATCTGATGGATGGTATAAACTAATTTATATGGATAAATCTTTATATCCAATTTTTCAAAATAGTTTAAAAATTCATCAAAATAATATCAAGAATTCTTTTCTTGAATCACAATTTAATTCGATTTATTTATAATGATTTTACATATTACTAATGATTATAATCTAACAAAGGTTCATAAGCAACTATATACTAATTTAGATCTCTTAGGTTTTGAGCAGAAAGTTTACATTCCATTAAGGGATAATAATAAGATTGGTAAAAATCATTTTGAATTTAATTGCAATAATTCATCTTTTGTTTATTCTGAAAAAATTAATATTTTACATAAGATAATTTTTCCATGGAAAATATTGAATTTATATAAGTGCTTAATCAAGCAAATTGATGTTAAACAAATTGAATTAGTACACGCGACTACTTTATTTAGTGATGGCGCAGTAGCATATAAATTATTTAAAAATTTTAATATTCCTTATATAGTTGCTGTTAGAAACACAGATATCAATTTTTATTTTAAGAGAAGAAAAGAATTAACGGCGCTTGGAATAGATATTCTTAAAAATGCTAACAAAATTATCTTTATAAGTGAATCAAATAAAAAAAGTTTTTTAGATTTAAATCCTATTAAATGTATATATTCTGAAATTGTTTCTAAAATTATTGTGTTGAATAATGGGATAGATGATTTTTGGATTAAGAATATTCAACCTTATAAAAATAACCAAAGTGAATATACTTTTTTATTTATTGGAAGGTTTGACAAAAATAAAAATATTGAGAATTTAATTAAAGGGTTAAAATCTTTTAAAGAAAAACATAATCTTGCAATTAGATTGAATGTGGTGGGTGGTCAAGGAGTAAATCATTTTAAAGTTTTAAAAGTAATTGAAGCAAATAAGTGGATTAAGTATTATGGTGAGGTTTATGATAAAACTGAATTACATAAAATTTTCATGAACAGCAATTATTTTACAATGATTTCACATATGGAGACTTTTGGTTTAGTATTTATCGAAGCATTAAGTCAAGGTAAGTCTATTTTATTTACTAAAAATCAGGGTGTCGACGGTATGTTTGATTTTGAAGTAGGAGAAAGTGTAGATTCTAAAAGTATAGAGAATATTTCAAATCAATTAGAAAAATTAGTTTCAAAAAAATATGAATCAATTAGAGAGATTGATTTTAATAATTTTACGTGGAGTGAAATTGCTTTAAAATATAAACAGATATATAAAGAAATTATAAAATGAGAAAATACTATTTTCTAATATTATATATTTTAAGAATTCCTTTAAATTATATAAAAAAGAATAGAATTCATTATTCTACTAGAGTTTCAAATAACAATAAAATTTCAAATACATGTATTGGTAAGTATTGTTATTTAGCATGTAATATTGTTATGAATAACACTAATATAGGAAACTATTGTTCAATTGCTCCTGGTGTGCAAATAGGAGGTATGGAGCATCCTTTTTGGTGGCATTCAACATCAACATTTCTTAGTAATAAAGCAATTGCTAATAAAAAAACAAATATAGGTAATGATGTATGGATAGCTGCAGGATCTATTATAAAACAAGGGGTTACAATTGGAGACGGTTCTGTTATTGGAGCAATGTCATTTGTTAATAAAGATGTTCCTCCAAATTCAATTGTTTTTGGTAATCCCGCAAAATTTTATAAAGAAAGAATGCCCCCAGATATTTTTAATCATTTAAAAGATTCTGAATTCTGGTTAAAAGATCCAATTGATGCAAAAAAAATATTAGAAAATATATAATTAATGAACATCTTATACATTCATCAATATTTCATAACTCCTAATGAACCTGGGGGAACACGCTCTTATTGGATTGCTCAGGAGTTAATAAAAAATGGACATCAAGTTACGATGTTAACTTCCTCTTCTAAATTTATTGAACCTGTTAAGGAGATTACTATTGATGGAATTAGAATTATTTATATCAAAGAGGAATACAATCAAAACATGAGTGTTTTTCAAAGATTAAAAGCTTTTTTAAATTTCATGTTTAAATCCACTCAAATAGCTATGAGGATGAAAGATGTTGATTTGGTGATAGCTACTTCAACACCATTAACTATTGGGTTTCCTGCCTTAATGTTGAAATGGTTTAAAAAAATTCCATATGTTTTTGAAGTTAGAGATTTATGGCCAGAAGTTCCAATTCAAATGGGAGCGTTTAAAAGTCCTTTGATTGTTAAACCAACTCGTTGGTTTGAAAAAACGATTTACAAAAATGCTAAACATGTTATTGCGCTTTCTCCTGGCATGCTAGATGGGGTTTTAAAGTATATCTCAAAGGATAAGACTTCTATGATTCCAAATATGGCTAAGAAAGATGAGTTTTGGCCTCGCGAAAAAGATATTAGTTTATCAGATAGACTAGGTCTTAAAAAGGATTCTTTTAAAGTTATCCATTTTGGATCATTAGGTATTGCCAATGGAGCAGAATCTATAATTGAGTCAGCTAAATTACTCAAGAATGACGAAAGTTTTGAATTTCTTTTTGTGGGAGGCGGATCAACGGAATCTAAATTGATAAAAGAGTGTATTAAACACGGATTAACGAATGTGAAATTTCTTGGAAAATACTCTATGAAGGAGACTTCTGAGATTGTAAATTTAGCGGATGTTTCTATTGTAAGTTTTAAGGATTTACCGATTTTGTACACTAATTCTCCTAATAAACTTTTTGATTCTTTATCTGCTGGTAAACCTATAATCGTAAATTCAGCAGGATGGACTAAAGATTTGGTAGAGAACTATCAATGTGGTTTTTATGTAAACCCTAATAAACCACAAGAATTGGTAGATGAAATTCTACACTTGAAGAATAATGTTGAATTGATAAAAGTGATGGGTGAAAATTCAAGAAATTTGGCAGAAACTGTTTTTGATAAAAGTATACTGACTAAAGAATTTGTAAGAGTAATAGAAAATCAAAATGTATAAAAATTTATTTAAAAGAGTGTTGGATTTTTTAGCTGCATTTTTTGGATTATTGGTCTTGAGTCCTATATTCATATTTGTTACTATTGGTCTGTTTTTTGCAAATCAAGGGAAACCTTTTTTCTTTCAAAGAAGACCTGGAAAGAATGAACGGATTTTTAGTATCATAAAATTCAAAACAATGAATGATAAGAAAGGTGCTGATGGATCTTTGTTGTCAGATGCAGATCGTTTGACTCCGATTGGTGCTTTTGTTCGTAAAACTTCTTTGGATGAAATTCCGCAATTGATAAACGTGTTAAAAGGAGATATGTCTTTGATCGGACCAAGACCATTGTTAGTAAAATATTTGGATTACTACAGAGATGAAGAAAAGATCAGGCATACTGTTAGACCAGGTATTACAGGTTGGGCGCAAGTGAAAGGTCGAAATACTTTGAATTGGAATGATAGATTAGCTTATGATATAGAATATGTTAATAATATATCTTTTCTTTTCGATTTACAATTAATTTTTTTAACTGTGAAAAAGGTCTTTAAATCGGAAGATATTGTAGTAGACCCGAGATCAATAATGCAAGATTTAGATGAAGAAAGAACTCTCAATTAAAAGATTAAGTGATGATAATTATTTATTTGAAATAATTACGATGCATAAGGAGATTTTTATAGAAACAGAGTTTTATGGAAGATTAATCTATTTTGACGATGATTTCAAAAATTATTTTAGAACTATTCTAAGTGACAAAGATCATTATGTTTTCGGTATTTTCTCGGATAATGATATACATGGTTTTATACATTTAAAAGCATTTTCAAATACATTGTTTTTAAACAATATTTTTTTAGATGAGTCCATACGTGGTAATGGTAACGGAACTAATGTTCTCAAGGAAGTTTTGAATAGTGCTTTTATAGTTAATGAAGATTTTGTTAATATTGAGTTAGATGTTTTAGAATCTAATTTTAAGGCTAAAAACTGGTATAGAAAGATTGGGTTAACTCCTTCAATTATTAGTCATTGGTATTTTTTGAAGAAAAGTACTCCATTAGATATTGTGAACTTATATTTAGATTATGATTTGAACGGTTTTAAAGGAGTATTCTTGGATAATACAAAACTTGGGACTATTATTAACGATTCAAGTATAATAGTGCATGACTTAAAAGTTTTAGACTATAAATGCAATTTGCTTTTTATAGCTAAAATAACCGGAGTTCCAAAAGTAAGTAATATTGAATTTTTACAATTTGATTCTTCAATTAGGATGAATAGTAAAATAACTAATGTGCTTAAAACTATGAAAGATGTTTAAATTTGAGATTATTGAAAACAGTTCTGAGAAATGGACTGAAATTGTAAATAAGTCGAGCACTTATGATTTTCATCACACTGCCTATTTTCATAAAATTGATACATTATTTGATTCAAAACTACTGGTTTTTTCGTTTCAAGAAAGTTTTATAGCTCTACCTATTGTGATTAGACCGATAGATGGAACTGACTATTTTGATATAACTTCTGTTTATGGTTATGCGGGACCGATTTATAATTTTGAGGAAAATTATGATGAAACGGAATTAATAGTGTTTTTTAAAAATAGTTTTATAGATTTCTGCAAAGAACAAAATATCGTTTCCGTATTTTCTAGATTACATCCACTAATTGATCAAGAAAGCATTATAGAAACTTTAGGTGAAATAGTAGATTTAAATAAGACAGTATCGATTGATTTAAATCAGTTTGCTGAAGTACAACGAAAAGAATATAGAAAATCTTTGAAATCTGATTTGAGTCAATTAAGAAGAAAGGATATTATGGTTCGTGAGGCTTCTAATAAGGAAGAGGTAGATGCTTTTATAGAAATTTATTACGAAACAATGGATCGTGTAAGTGCTGCTTCTAGCTATTATTTTTCAAAAGAATATTTTTATAATTTTCTAAATAATGATGATTTTACTTCAAAGTTGTTAGTAGCTATTAAAGAAGATAAAGTAATTGCTGGAGCAATTTTTACTATTACTGACAAGATTATACAGTACCACCTTGCTGGAACCACAGAAGATTATATAAGAGATACTCCTATGAAATTAATACTTGATGAAGCTCGGTTATTTGGAAATACTACAAAAGCAGAGAGTTTACATTTAGGAGGAGGAGTAGGAGGACATGACGATGATTCATTATTTCGTTTTAAATCTGGGTTTTCAAAAGATTTCAAACAATTTTCAGTATGGAAATATATAGTAGATCAAAAAATATATGATGAGTTATCAAAGGAAAAAGCGAAATCAAATTTTTTTCCATTATATAGGTCATAAAGACATGTAAGCTTTGTACTACTTAAAACACAACTTTATGAAATCAAAAATAGGATTATCGTCTCCGCATATGGGAGGTAATGAGTTAAATAAACAATAGAACAACGGCATAGAAAACAGTTTATAGTTAATTTTTTTTAAATAAATTTTGTAATTTTGGTTTATAATTGCTTTTGGCTTAATAGAGAAAAAAATGGATATTCAAGCGGATAAAATAGCGTTAGCAAAAATGCTTTTAGAGACAGAAAACCCTAAAATAATTGCATCTATAAAAAAAATATTTAGTACAGAAAAGACGCATGATTTTTTGGAGGAATTATCTGTTGAGCAAATAAAAGAAATAGAAAAAGCTTCTTTAGAAATAGATAGAGGTGAGATAACCGATTATGAGTTGTTTATGCAAAAACATCGCTAAATGAACAGAAAAGTTATTCTTTCTAATACAGCCGAAAAGAAGTTGAATAAACTTTTTGATTACTTGATTGAAAAATGGTCTGTAAAAGTAAAAAACGAATTTATTGAAAAGTTAGATCTTTCTATAAATGTTATTAAAAATCAGCCTGAAATTTTTCCTGAATCAAAGGTGAAAAAAGGATTAAGAAAGTGTGTTGTAACAAATAAAACAACCATCTATTATCGTTTTACTTCTAAGCAAATTAGTATCATCACACTATTTGATACAAGACAGCATCCTCAAAAATTAAATAAAGAATTTAAAAATGAACGATAAAATATGGTTATCCTCACCTCATATGGGAGGTAATGAGCAAAAATATGTAAACGAAGCTTTTGAACAAAACTGGGTGGCTCCGCTTGGACCTAACGTGAATGGTTTAGAGGCTGATTTAGAGGCATACTTGAGTCAAGATATTCATGTGGCTGCTTTGAGTTCTGGTACTGCTGCTTTACACCTAGGATTGATTAATCTTGGGGTTAAACCGGGTGATGAAGTGATTTGTCAAACCATGACGTTTTCTGCTTCTGCGAATCCTATTGCGTATTTAGGAGCGATTCCTGTTTTTGTGGATAGTGAATCTGATACTTGGAACATGTGTCCAAAATCATTAGAAGATGCTATTAGAAGTAGAATGATTGCGACGGGTAAAGAACCTAAAGCAATTATCCCAGTTCATCTATATGGGATGCCAGCTAAAATGGATGAGATTATGGCGGTTGCCAAAAAATATAATATTCCTGTTCTAGAGGATGCTGCGGAAGGTCTGGGTAGTTCTTATAAAGGACAGGCTTGTGGTACGTTTGGTGCTATGGCTGCGCTTAGTTTTAATGGAAACAAAATCATAACTACTTCTGGTGGTGGTGCTCTTGTGTGTTCTTCTAAAGAACAGAAAGACCAAACGGTATTTTTATCTACACAAGCGCGTGATGAAGCTCCGCATTATCAACATTCTCAAATTGGTTATAACTACCGCATGAGTAATATTTGTGCGGGTATCGGTCGTGGACAAATGGAAGTGTTAAACGATCGTGTTACTGCTCGAAGATCGAACAACCAATTCTATCAAGACTTGTTTAGAGATATCGAAGGAGTTACTGTTTTCGTAGAACCTTCATCGGATTTCTTCTCTAACCATTGGTTGAGCTGTATTACAATTGATGAAAAAGTGGCTGGAAAAAGCAGAGAAGATTTGCGTTTGGCTCTTCTTGAAGAAAACATCGAATCGCGTCCGCTTTGGAAACCTATGCACTTGCAACCTGTTTTCTCTGAATCTCCTTTTTACGGTACTACCGTTGCGGAAGATTTATTTAACTGTGGTTTGTGCTTACCTTCTGGTTCTAATTTATCGGATGATGATAGAGCTAGAATTAAAGAAGCTGTTTTAGCTTTTTTTAAATAGTTTATTAGGTAACTAGTCTTCGACGAGATCACTCGCCTAGAATAGAGGTTGGGATAGTGAAATACTAGCGATTGGACTTATTAAAGAACAAGAAAACCCTAAATATGCAAAAAATAGTCTTGCATATTTAGGGTTTTTTAATGGGTTTGATTCAAACAGAGTGCTTTTTTATAACAATAGAAAATTAGGGATTTGTAGACTCAATTAATTTTAAAATCTCCGGATCTTCGGGATCTGTTTTTGGTGAAAAGTGTTTAATTAATTGTCCGTTTTCATCTAATATGTACTTTTGAAAATTCCACGTTACTGCTGAGCTTTCTTTACCGTTTAAGTTTTTATTGGTAAGCCATTGGTAAATTGGAGCTTGGTTGTTTCCTTTAACTTCAATTTTTGCAGCCATAGGGAATGATACTCCATAGTTTAGTTTGCAGAATTCTTCAATTTCTTTATTGCCTCCAGGTTCTTGGAAAAGAAAATCATTACTAGGAAATCCAACTACAACTAATTTATCTTGGTATTTCTGATACAATTTTTCCAAACCTTCGTATTGCGGTGTTAGCCCGCATTTTGATGCTGTATTGACTACAAGTATCTTCTTTCCTTTAAAGTCTGAGAAATCTATCTCAGAACCATCTAATGCTGTTACTTTAAATCCATGTATTGAATTTGATTTCAGGGAACTATTTTCCTTAAAAAACACATTTGTGAATAGATAGGAAAATGCAATTAGCATCCCTAATACTATAACGGCTATAACTACTAGTAAAATTTGTTTGTTGTTCATAATAGTTGTTTTTATTAATTCAATTAAATATACGGGTGAAATTCCTTTTTAAAACAGTTTCAGGTACTTTTCTAACAATATAGAAATAAGAAATTTATTGTTTTTGTTTTTATACCGCATACACTTTCTAATCGTTTGGTGTCTGTGAATAGAATTCCTGTTATTCCTGCTCCGTTTCGACTTGGATTTATTCCTATAATAAATTTACGCTGTTTAAAATCTGAATAGTATTTATTGTAAAATTGCTGCATTACATCCATGGTTTCAGGATTGTCAAGATATGGGTTCATAACTTTGAAACCTTCTGGTAAATCGCCATTATAGTTTAAGCTACTATTGAAATCAATTACTTTATCTGCAAAGGTCTTGGGCATAGGTGAGTTTTTATAAACAATTTTTATAAAAATAAACAATTAAGTTTTATAGTATCAATTTATACGAAATGAGATTTTTTTGGTAAATTGTAAATAAAAATATATAGTATGAAAAAGATGTATCATTATTCTACGGTAGAAAAAGCTCTGAGGGAATTAAAAGAAAAAGGCTATACAATTGATTATAATATAGAAGATAATCATATTTTAAGTGAAGCTTCTAATTATGTAATTAGTGAAATTTATAGATATGAAGGCATGACTAATCCTGATGACGAAGCAACGGTTTATGGTATCACAAATAAAATCACTAATGAAAAAGGTGTTTTTGTAGCCGGAAATCTAGCATTTGCAGATAGCGATATGGCAAAAATCTTATTAAAAATGGAGATTGATGATAAGGATAAATAATTCTTTTTAATTACTTCGTTTATAGACTATAACTAAAATTTATAAATGTTTAAAACTCGTTGTGGTACTAATTAAACTTAAAGTATTGTAGGTGTTATGTAGTTTATTAACATTAAATTTGATTAATTATCTGTTAGTTTGACTTTTTTTTATTAAATTTATTGTTATTAACTATTAAAAGGAAACATTATGAGAGATTTAGTTTGGTTAATAGCTGTAATACTTGTTATATTATGGGCTGTCGGTTATTTTGGATTTGGAGCAGCTGTAGGTAGTTTCATCCATATTTTATTGGTTTTAGCGATAATCGCAGTTTTATATCGATTAGTAACCGGGAGAAAACCTTAGATAATATCACCTTCTCAATTTGGATTAATTCAAAAAGTGAGATGTAGTTAAACAATGTTTATATTATAATGAGTTCGGTATTTTATCGGACTCGTTACATTTAAATCAATTTGTATTATATCAATATTATAATATTGAATATATCGCATAATTTTTATAAATCTATCAATAAAGTAATCTCTCATTTTGGACATACTTTGTTAAATGTAATTCTCTTTTAGTTTATCTAGGTAGTTGTATGTTGTTTTTCAGTTGCGAAGCGGTTTGTCGATATGGACATTATTTCATTATATTTATCTTTCTTTGTCGATAAGCAATTTTGTATTAATTGATTGTTCTTTTTCTTCTGAATTTCTTTTTTTACACAATTTACCATTAGCGTACTTCTGATTGAGATAACTGTTCATAAAAGTATTTATCAAAAATATCTAATTGAGTAAATGCTAGTTGGTAATAAGTGTTCATATATTGTAATTTTTTGATTATCTACTATATTAATATTATCTGATTAGAGGTGTTTTCTCTTGTTTGATTTAATCTCTTATCACGAATTTCGTTAGTTTTTGTAATAATTATCAATATTTTAAAATATATAAAACACTGATAATTAGATTTATGTTGTTTTTTGTCATGGTTAAGTGTTAAAATATATGATTTTTGTGTTATTTTTTTAAATGAATAGCTCATATTGAGAATATTGTAGAATATTAGTATTTTTCGTAAAATATTATCTTAATGTTTGTAATAAAGATGTATTTTTGCGTCTTGTGTAATTAGGAACATTAGAATGAAAATTATATTTTTATTATTAGTTAGTCTACTTTCAGTTCATCATATTCAGGCTCAAACAAATTCAACTTCTACATTTGACAGTATTTATTATAAAACAGCAAATAAAATTTTAGGATTAAATTCTGATGAAGCTCTAGTTGTAGCGGACTCTTTGTACCAATCTTCGGAATCAGGACTGTTAAAGTTACAAGCTTTAATGCTAAGTGCGAATATCTATCAATCTAAAAACAATCAGGTTGCTTCTATTAAACATGCTAGAGAGGCATATTATTTTGCTGTCAAAGAGAATAATTATAGTTGGCAAGCTCGCATTTGTGTGTTTTTGTCTTCTCAATATCGAAATATAGGCCTTCTTGAAGAGGGGCGAGACTATATAAATAAAGCTTTAGAAGTAAATAGTAAAGTATCAAATTCTAGCTCTAAAAAATTGCAAATCGCATTAATTGAACAAGAGTTGGCATATTATGCTTTATTGAAAGAGAAATATAAGGATGTTTTAGAACATGTTTCGAATTATAATAAACTTTTGGACGAACTGGTTGAGTCACCCAATCTCTTATATCAAAAAACTTATGCCGCAGAGTTATCTGGTCGTGCCTATTTAGGATTAAAACTGTATGACCAGGCTGAAAAATCGTTTTTGAAGGGTTTGGATATCTTGAATGATTTAGGGTATTCGGAAGGTTCTTTAAGCGGTTTTATTTATATGGGGCTGGGAGAGGTTTTTGTAGAAACAAAAAACGACACCTTAGCTTTAAATTATTTTGAGCTTGCGGAAATACGTGCTAGATCGTGTAAACACTTAAATTTAGAGATTGCAATTTGCAAGCAGATTACGGATTTGTATAAAAGAAATGAAAATTGGGAGTTATATAACGTGTATTTAAATAGTTTTGATTCACTTAAGACTATTGATAGAAACCTTAGAAGCTCAGCTATTCAAGATGCATTTAATATAAATAAAGAAGAACATAAGAAATCGGAAGTACTCGCACGAGTATATCTCGGTGGAGTAATAATTTTGGTTTTGCTTTTAACAGCCTTTGTTCTTTGGATTCGAATTAAGAAGAATAGAGATTATAAAAAATTTAAGGTTCTTATTGATAATCCTAAGCTAGATAATAGGAGAGTGGAGGAGCAAAATGAACAGAAGCCTCAAAGTGGTTTTGAAAAAAAACGTGTTCTTTCTTTAGAAGCGGAGTTAAAAATACTTGAACATCTAAAGAGATTTGAGGAGGAGCTAGAGTTTTTAAAACCCAATATTTCATTGTCTTCATTAGCTGCTTTTTGCGACACAAATACAAGGTATCTTTCTTATGTTTTAAATCAAAATATAGGAAAAGACTTTAATAGTTATTTGAATGAATTACGTGTTAAATATGGAATAGAAAAGCTAGAGAATGATCCAGTGTTTAGAACGTATAAGATTAGTTATCTAGCTGAATTTTTAGGGTTCTCTTCTCATAGTAAGTTTACAGCTGTGTTTAAAGAAATCACTAATTTAGCTCCTTCTGCTTTTATTGCGTATTTGGAAGAGGAGAGCGATAAAAAGTAAATATACAGGTAGTTTTAGACTACCTACATATACAAATTCACGAATCCTGATAGTCTTGTTTGTGGCTGTTTCGCAATAAGGTCGGTTATTTGCACCCTAATTATATAGTTATTGATGCTGTAGAGGTCTAATGGAATTAAGTTCACCTCATTTTGCTACTGAAGCTCGTTTAAGGTTTTTCTTTAATTTAATTCAGAGTATCAATTGACTATTCGAAAATGAGATTCTTAAAATGAATATTGGTGAAATACTTTCTTTCTTTGTTCTATTCGGTGTTGTTTTATCCATATTGTTTGGCGGTTACTGGCATGAAAAAATAGCTTATAAGCATAAATTAGATAGTGCTTTATGGTGGTTTCTATTTTTTGTTCTACTTCATGTTCTCTATATAATTTTCAGTCGATATATTTTATTAAACGATTTGTTTATTGGCGAGGCGGCACTTTTTAACTTGTTGTATATGCCTTTCTATTGGCATGCAGTGTGTTTGTCTCAAAATAAGCCTACTAAGGTTAGGAATGTTGTTTTGAGCTTTATCCCCGCTGTTCTATTTTGGACGTTTTTCTTTGTTTTGAAGAGTAACCAGGAATGGACTATATTGTATTATACAGCTTTTAAGCAAGCTTTATATGTTTTTTTTGCGTTTTTACTGATGTCTTATGGGGTTTGGGGATTTGCAATTCTTTTTAAAAAGGGAAATAATATTGAAGACCTGCGCTTTAAACAATTGATCGCTATTTCCTCTTTAATAATGATTGTTGTTTCTATTTTGTATTTCATCAATTTTTTCGAAAATATTAATCAACATACTATTGTTGTTTTAAATATTAATTTTTTTGTGCATCTATTGATTCTTGTTCTAGTTCTGTCAATTAATAGAATGTGGTTTTATAGGTATATCGATGAAAAGGAAAGTAGAGATGAGAAAAAACACCTTGATGATCAATTAGATAAGTATCATAAGTCTAGAATAGGAGATAGTGAACTCGAAAAGACTATTATAGATCTCGATGAAATGGAAATTGAGGTATATCTAGATCTTGATTTAAATTTAGAAAAACTATCTACCCATCTCAGAATTTCAAAGTATGAACTCAGTCAAGTGTTTTCTATAGGTCTACAAACTAGCTTTGCTAAGTATGTGAATAAAAAAAGATGTGAATATGCTAGTCAATTACTATTGAATAGAAGAGAGACTAATGATTCTATAGAATCTATTGCATATGAGTCTGGGTTTAATTCAAACACTACATTTTACCGTGCTTTTAAAGAGAATTACGGTGTTCCTCCAAGCAGATATAATTAACTGTATTTGCTCTTCCTTTATACCCTTATTGTCATTTTTATTTTGGAATGCTATAGCCTCCTCTTTTAATTGGGCTTGTATTCGTTCTTTAGATTGATTAGTGATTTTTCTTTTCAATTTGACAATCATATCCCATTATCGTTTTGGTAACTCTTAGGTAGAATGTTTCCGAATGTGTTGTTATAATTTCTTGTCATTTCATCGTTCTGGGACTTTTTTTTGGGGATATATTTTCTTTTTTTTCTTTTCCCTAAGATTATGAGAAAATGTTAAGTGAACGATTATAATATATTGATATATGGTTGTTTGCAAATCTTTCAAATTGTTAGAAAGACAACCTTCCCAAGAAATTGACCGCCTTTTACTTTTTTTTTAGAACAATTTTGCGGGATTCTTATTTGCAATGATGCTTTTGAGAATACTGACTAAGGTTGTCTTCGAATTGACAATATGTTGAGTTTTTGTCTAGAATATTTCGAAGTATAAATATAAATAGAAGTTTAAAAAAAAGGGAAACATGAAAAAAAGATTACTTACGGTTGCTTTTTTAATGGGGGCTTTGGGTGCTTACTCACAAGTAGGAATTGGTACTACCAATCCAAATAAGTCTTCTCAATTAGAAGTGGTTGCAAAAGACAAAGGAATTCTTATTCCTCAAATTGCTTTAAAAAGTTCAACTGACAAAACAACTATTACCCACGGTAATATTACTAGTTTATTAGTGTGGAACACTAATACGATTGCGGATATTACACCTGGGTATTACTATTGGTACGAGAATAAATGGATGCGCATTTTGGATGCAGATGCATTTTCAAAGCTTGATTCTAATACGAAAAACACGTCGTTAACCGTTCAGGGAGATAAACTGGTTCTAACTGATACTGATGGAAAAACAGTTGATATACCATTAGACCTAATCAATATTCCTACAATATTGGTAAAGAATCCAAACGGAACTTACACTTACACTAACGAAACTGGTGCTACTGTAATCATCGATGCAACGGATAACGTGATCAATAACTTTGAAACTATTGTCAATAATAAGGACGTACTAAATGAGCTAATTGAAGTTTTAGGTGATACTTACGTTGGTGGAAATGTATATTATGATGGTGTCAAGTTTACTTATATTGACGAATCAGGTAATTCACACGTAATTAACTTCAAAGATATCGTTAAAGCGAATGAAACGATTACAAAATTAGTTAACAATAACGATGGAACGTATACCTATACGAATGAACTTGGAGATAAAGTAACTATCGATGTTCCATCTGATGTGATTAACAACTTTGAAGATATCATTTCAAACACTGAAGTGTTGAATCAATTGATTACTCATTTGACTAATACTAAAGTTGGTGGGAATGTTAGTTATGACGGGGATAAATTTACTTATGTTGATGAGAACAATGTTGTAAAGAACATCACTTTTAAAGAGATTGTTAAGGCCAACGAAACGCTAACTGGTTTAAAGTACAATGAGGTTACAAATATTTTAACCTATAAGGACGAGGACGGAATTGATACCGTTATCGATTTAAATATTGGTGCAATCACATATGATTCCAAGGAAAATAGAATTACATATTTAGACGGAAATGGAAAATCTACTCCATTGACATTGAACCATACTAGTTTGGTTTACAATAAAGAAACTAAAGTTTTAACGTATACAGATTCTAAGGGAATTCCTCATGTTATTGATTTAGGCGCTTTAGTTGCTGCTCATGAAAGAGTAACTAAGTTGGTTAATAATGCGGATGGTACTTATACTTATTTCAATGAAGCTGAAATAGACGCAGCTGGTAATCCAATTGCTGGTACTGGTGTTACAATCGATATTCCTGCTAGTGTTATTCAGAATTTTGAAGATATCATTAATAATACGGACGTTAAAAACGAGTTGTTTAAGACTATTCACAATAGTTATGTTGGTGGAAACGTGTATTATGATGGAGCTAAATTCACGTATGTAACAGA